>NZ_AJYQ02000089.1 GCF_000287055.2 Vibrio genomosp. F10 str. ZF-129
GCCGCTAACGCAGTATCAATACCCAACAAGGGCTGCCCGAAGGGTTCGGCTACAATCGTTTTATGCTTTGTTGAGAAGCAAGTGTTGAGAAGTATTTGCTTAGAATAACTGGTCGTCATACTTCTCGCCGCGCCTAAAACGATTTTATCTCGAACAAAATTTAACCGCGAAAGATCAACACGCCCTAATAGACGCTCACAAATATAGCGGCTGCTATCCATTTAAGGAAAAAACGATGACTGCACCAAGTTGGGATCTCTCTATTGCGTATCAACATTTAGACGATCCAAAAATTGAACAAGATATCCAATTAATTGAACAGTGCATCCAAGCCCTCAAAGTACATGTCGAAAATCGTACTCAAGTGAACGTAATGCAAAACGCGGTGCAAACCTCTGAAGCGGCGGGCACACTGATGGCAACCATCAATACCGTAGCGACTTGCTACGCCTCCGTTGATTCATCGAATGATGTCGCCAAATCACTCATGGGGAGAGTCGCAAAACTTAACTCAGAACTTAACCAAGCCTTTAGTCCTTACCGCGATACCATTACTCATGCTGACGAAGCGTATATTGAGCAGGTTTTGGCTCATCCTAGCCCGGATGTTTCGGGGCAAGCGTTCCAGTTTGATTGTTTACGACAACTGGCTGATAGCCGGCTCTCAGTGACGGAGGAGCAATTGATTACGGCACTAGAAGTTGATGGAAAAGACGCTTGGGGCAGAATGTATGACAACCTGACTGGAACCCTAGAGGTTACGCTTAAGTACCCAGATGGTTCCAAAGAAATGATGGGGTTATCTCAAGCGGCAAGTTTGCTTTATGGCTGTGATTTTGAGAAACAACCAGCCGCATGGCAAGCCATTCAAGACGCTATGTCACTGCATCAAGAGAGCTTTGCTTCCATACTCAATGCGTTAGCAGGGTGGCGTCATACAGAGGCAGACAAACGTTCGCACACCCGCGACATCCATTTTCTGGAATCAAGCTTACACGGAAGCCGAATCTCGGAACAAACACTCGATTCTATGATATCCGTTACGAAGTTGAATCGTCACGTGGGGCAAAAAGCGGGATCACTGATGGCGAAAGTGCATGAACTCGATCAAATGCAGCCATGGAACCACTTAGCAGCTATGCCTGTACTCGGGGAAGGCGAGGCCACACAGTATACTTTTGACGAGGCAATCGAAATCATTCGAAATGCGTTTTCGGACGTTGATGTCGAAATGGCTGAGTTTGTCGATGTTATGGTCGAAAATGGCTGGATAGATGCCGCGCCGACCCAACAACGCCGTTTGGGCGCTTATTGTACGAAACTGGCGGCGACACGTTCACCGCTTGTCTTTATGACCTGGGGCGGAAGCCGATCGGATCTTCTTACTCTTGCCCATGAACTTGGCCACGCATTCCATAACTGGGTCATGAAGGGGATGCCCTTGTGTCAAACTCGTTACCCTATGACATTGGCAGAAACTGCCTCAATCTTTGCTGAGAATATCGTTCGAGACTATCTACTTAACCAAGCAAAAACGACGGATGAAAAGCTAGAAATGCTGTGGGAAGAATTGTCGTCATGTTACGCATTGATGATCAACATTCCAGTTCGATTTGAATTTGAAAGAGAATTCTACCTTCAACGGAAAAATGGTGAGCTCTCGGCGGCCAAACTGTGTGCGTTGATGAGTAAACACTGGCAAGAGTGGTATGGGGATTCGATGTCACAGCCAGACCCGTACTTCTGGGCGAGTAAGCTGCATTTTAGTATCTCTGACGTTAGCTTTTACAATTATCCTTACCTATTTGGTTATTTGTTTAGTAAGGGTGTTTATGCTCAAAGGGAAGCCAAAGGGGCCCATTTCTACCAAGACTATTTGTCATTGTTGCGTGACACAGGAAGTATGAACGCTGAACAAGTTGTAGAAAAGCACTTAGGCATGACGTTAACGGGGTCTGAATTTTGGCAACAGAGTATTGATCTGGTCAATGAGAAAGTGGAAGAATTCGAAGCGTTACTGGCGATAAGAAACGATGAAAACTAGCCGAAGATGACTCATAGGATGCCATTAATCTTGTCGATAAATGTCGTACTAAGTTATTGTTATTTCTTCCATCGCTGAGGATTCTTTAGGGTTACTTCGAACACCAATAAGCACCGAGTAACCCATTCCGATGCCGTTTTTGCGATTTATACTCGAATTACTATTAATAAGTGGGATCCTTTCAACATAAATTGCGCACTCAATTCATTAACATACCGCTGTGAAATAAAGGAGTACCACATGACGAAAACTATCTTTCGCCAATCATTTCTTTTAGACAGCTTAGATATCAATCAAGAAGTAGAAGCGTCGGATCTTACCGCGCCATCCGGAGTGACTCTAAAGCTGCATGAACGTGGCGTGCTGGAAGTGATACCAGCTGACTACGACGACAAAACAAAAAATATTATTATTTCGTGTGGTATCCATGGTGATGAAACGTCACCAATGGAAATCATCGATAAAATTATTTCTGATGTATTATCAGGTTTTCAAACCGTCTCTGAACGTTGTTTATTCATCATCGCTCACCCTGAAGCGACCAATCAGCACACGCGTTTTATTGAAGAAAATTTAAACCGACTGTTTGATGATAAACACCACGAGCCGAGTCGAGAAGTCACCATTGCTGATAATTTAAAGCGTACAGTGACTCGTTTTTACAGCGGCACCAAAGTAGAAACGCGTTGGCACCTTGATCTCCATTGTGCCATTCGTACGTCTAAGCACTATTCGTTCGCTGTGAGCCCTAAGACGAGATACCCGGTGAGAGGCCGTGCGTTACTCAATTTTGTCGAACAAGCACATATTGAAGCCGTGTTATTTTCCAATTCACCAGCCAATACGTTCAGCTGGTTTAGTGCTGAAAACTTTTCAGCTCAGGCCTTGACGATTGAGCTTGGTCAGGTGGCACGAATTGGTGAGAATGATTTAGAGAAGCTTGTGGCTTTCGATCTGGCATTGCGTGATTTGGTCGCGAGAAGCGAACCGGAACATCTCCCTAGAAAACCAGTGATGTATCGTGTTAGTCGAACACTGGTCAGAATGCACAATGAGTTTAACTTTTTGTTCGATGATGACGTAGAAAACTTTACGAGCTTTAAACACGGTGAAGTGTTCGGTTATGACGGTGAAAAACCCTTGATGGCAAAAAATGAAGATGAAGCCATTGTTTTTCCTAATCGCCACGTCGTCATAGGTCAACGTGCGGCATTGATGGTTTGCGAAGTTTCCATACGTTACGACAATGAGCAAGCGGTTTACGACTAATCGCATTTTTCAATTAAGTACCTTTTAACGGGGTGTCTTTTGATTAAGTACGGTTACTGCTTTCTATTTTAATGGCTTAACGTTAAGGTTAGGCCATTATTTTTTCACAGGTCTTCAAACATTGTTGTTTGACAAGAACATGGATTTTAATCAGCTTCTCCAAAAAAAGCATCGACGTTGGATGCGCTATTCTTTTCTTCTTTTTACACTATTACTCGTCAGCAGTGCGGTGTATTTGCTCGTCGGCGAACTGACGATTTCTCCCTTTGAACCGATTTCATCGCTAGAGTACCAATTACTATATCAATTACGTCTTCCGAGATTGTTAGCCGCCATGGCGATCGGTGCCTCGCTCGCCGTTTCTGGCGCGGTATTACAAGTCCTTTTAGGTAACGTATTGGCAGAGCCGGGGGTGCTTGGTATCTCTGGTGGGGCCAGTGTCGCGATGGTCGTGGTGTTGTTTCTGTTTCCGATGGCGTCATCCACCTACGCGTTTATGTTAGCGGCAATGGCAGGCGCTATGCTGTTTACGTTAATTTTAGTGACCATGGCCAAGGCGATGCGATTGACCACCGCTCGGCTGTTACTGGTCGGTGTGGCCCTTGGCATTTTAGCCAGTGCGGTCGTAACTTGGGCATTTTACTTCAGTGATGACCTAAGTTTACGTCAATTAATGTACTGGCTAATGGGGAGTATTGGGGGAACGACCTGGCAGCAACATACGGTGACACTCTTCCTGATCCCTGTGATTATCTATCTCTGTTTACAAGGGAAGACGCTTGATCGACTCATGATGGGCGAAGCGCACGCAAAACAACTGGGTCTCAACATTGATGCCATACGTTGGAAGCTGATTGTGGCGGTTTCAATTTTGGTGGGTGGTTCTGTGGCTCTCGGTGGCGTTATTGGGTTTGTTGGGTTGGTGGTACCGCATCTTTTGCGTTTAGCATTTGGTACGGAGAACAAATATTTGCTCCCAGTTTCGGCGTTAAGTGGCGCTTTACTGGCGGTTGTGGCCGATTTGATCGCACGTTTAGCTCTTGATTCTGCAGAGTTACCGTTGGGCGCGGTGACCACAACCATAGGAGCACCAATCTTCATTTGGATGTTGGTGAAAAATCATGATTCACGTTAAAAGTGTTGCCGTCGCGTCGAGAATTCTTCCTCTCTCGTTTGAATGCAAAGCGGGTGAGGTGACACACATCATTGGTCCAAATGGCAGCGGTAAAAGTACACTGCTTTCCGCGATATCAGGAGTATTGCCCTTCACTGGAAGCGTGGTTATCGATTCACTTGAAGTGGAAAATACGTCATTAGAAACCCTCGCGGAGCACCGGGCTTACCTGTCTCAAAGTGATCGACCTGCATTTAACTTGGAGGTATTCCAGTATCTTGCGTTATCCGTGCCGCACTGTTGCCATGTTGATGAGCCCAAGGTTCAACAAGCGATAGAGACACTCACAGCGTTAGTCGGCATACAGGATAAAATGCACCGTTCTATTCACCATTTATCTGGCGGAGAATGGCAACGTGTGCGACTCGCCTCTATCTGTTTACAGGTATGGCCGGATATTAACCCTCATGCCAAACTGCTGCTGCTAGATGAACCTGCAGCCCCCCTCGACATTGCGCGTGAAAGTTTGCTCTATCGATTGATTGATGTCGTGGCAAAACGGGGACTCTGTGTCATTATGGCTAACCATGATTTGAATCGAACGTTGCGCCATGCAGACAGTGCGATTCTGATGAGTAATGGCATCATGCAGAAAGTGGGTAAGGTCGATGAAGTACTGGAACCAGGATTACTCACTGAGGTGTTCCAAATTCCAGTTAAAAAAGTGCAGGTAGACAAGCGACCTTATTTGATTTTTGACTAAACGGAATACTCAATACAAAAATAGCGAGCGACTGGCTCGCTATTTTGATCGGGCTAATATACCTAATGGGTTTCAATACGGTTTCTGTGTCGTTTCTGTGCCTGTGCGAGAAACGCTGAATATGCCCAGATTTTCATTAGATTAAACAAGCGGCGTTAAATCGGCAGGGCGGTAATAAACGGACTTCAGAACTTTACCTTGGCGAATGGTTTTTCCTTCCGCTACAAAATCTTCGGCACACTTAGCAATAATGTAATTGCCTTTTTGTACCGCCATCAATGCGATTCCTTGCTCTGCATAGAATGTTTCTGTCTCTGTGTATTCCGCTTCATTGCGGCATACCTTACTCATATTGCTTGAGTGTACTTCGTCCCAGCATGGCAAGAACTCAATATCACGGTTAATGGCCACATTAAGCAGCAGATCAATCAGGTAGCTAATGGCAAGGTTATCGTCGACCTGACTATGGCCAAGGTGAACAAGGCGCCCCATGAGAACGTACACACTATCGACAATGGCGTCAGCTTGTTCAATTTTTGAGTCCGCTTCTGCCAGTTCGGTCAGCTCTTCGATAATTAAAGACGTATGCAATGTATCGGCTTTTTCATTTAAGCTCGCGACATCAGAAACAGGCAGGTCGAAGGTACTACGAAACTCGGTAATATCGCGATAAAGATGGTCAAAGATAGGTTGAGTCAATTGAGATAAAAGCATGAAAAAGTCCGTTATAAATAGGCTTGTTAATTTCTCAATATGATACCAAAGCACAGCGCTAGCTTCTATCTCGTTCTAGTGTCCATCTCGTTCTAATATCCATCTTGCTGTAACATCTGTCTTGTGCTCGTATTGATCCTGTTCTAACTTCTATCGCGTTATAGAACCCCCCCCCCATGACTGACTGAATTGGCCCAACGCGGCGTAGAAGACATAACGAAGCGAAAGGCCAATGTGTTTGTAAACAATCTCAGATGAGGATGGTCGCCGCGTTAACGGCCTCTACCATCGACCATGACTAAAATGGTCTTTGAAATGATACTCAAATCCATCAACAACCAGTTCCGCAAAGATCCTAAAGAGAGTGCGTAGCTATGATCGAACCCGACCTTACGACGAACATCATCAATACAAGTGTCATATCCTTGGTTTACCTGAGCAAGCCCCGTAATACCAGGCATAACGCCATAGGTTCGGTCAGCAAAATATGGGATGGCCGTTTCTAATTTATTGTAAAAACTAGGGCGTTCAGGCCTTGGACCAATCAACGACATTTCACCACGGATGACGTTGAACAACTGTGGGATTTCATCAAGGCGAGTTTTACGTAAGAAGCGACCTACAGGAGTGATGCGCGGGTCACCCTCGGTTGCCCACACTGCGCCTGAGCGTGATTCTGCGTCTTCGTACATGGTACGGAACTTAATAATATCGAAAAAGGCCATGTGGCTAGGGGTGGATTTTCCAACTCTCAGCTGCTTGTAAAACACAGGGCCAGTTGATGTCAATTTAATCGCGATGGCTATAAACGGCATGATTGGGCTAAGCAATAACAACGCTACAACGGAGCCAACTAAATCAAAAGCGCGTTTTGCGAACCAAATTGAAATACGGGAAGATTTATTCGTCATCATAATAATATCCTTAGTGATTTACACGCGTCCAGCGACCAGATTCAAAACCAAGTAGGTAACGTAACCCACCAACAAAGTTAGCGAAATGTCCTGATACTAAGTAGGTAATAAGTGTGAATAATTTGCATTTGAATACGCTTGGGAATAGTAGGCTCAAGCCAGCAATTGAGTAGATCGTCAACTGACCGATCAGGGCAGCAAAAAATAGAGTGTGATGCATCAACATCATCGACGTTGTCAAGCATACAAGCATTAAGTATGGCGTCATCAATCTTAAGCCTTTACCTGATATAAAGGCAAAAGCGACGCCTTTGTATCTTGGGTTGAATAGGCCAAATAGTTGAATGACCTGTTGCATATTGCCAGCAGAGATACGTAAACGGCGTTTAAAATCGTTGTTTTGATTCGTCTCTTCTAACTCTAGCGCCACCAATTTTTCATCGTACAATGTCTTGTAGCCTTGTTTCACTATGGTCATCGGCAAAATGAAATCATCGTTAATGGTGTTTTCGCAAATAGGTTCAAATAGATGCGTCCTAAACAGATAGAATGCTCCGTGCGCGCCCAGCGTTGAGCCTAGTGACGCTTCGTTTTGCTTGAGTTGACTCTGATATTTCCAATAGCTCGCTTCCCCTTCGTTGTTGGTTGACAGCAATTGGTAATGACCGTTCAGCACACCAGTGGATTCGTTAAGGAAGTGCTGCTCAGCGACTAACAAAGCGTCAATCGAGATCAAGGCTGAAACATCAGAAAGTGCGGTAACGTCAGTGGTGATCGTTTTCATTTGATGATTAATCACTGCGACTTTTCCCTTATTTTCAGCAAAGTCGCGGATTTCAAAGTGAACATCACTGCAAATGGATTCTTGTATTGTGTCCTGCGCGATTTCAACCGTGTTATCTGTGCAACCATCGCACGCTATGATGATCGATAAACGTTTTCTCGGGTAATCCAAGCTCGCGAGATTACGAATCTTTTCTGCTATCCAACGCTCCTCATTATAAGCAGGGACTAAAATAGTGATGGATGGACGCGTCGAGTCCAGATCGCTTCCGCGATAACCTCTCACGATGTCAGACACATGGCTAAGTGTATGACGCTTTGAATACCATTTTAAAAATAGCGGGTAACCGACGTGATGGTAAACGATAAGCATCGCACTCAATGCAGATATTAAGACAAGAAGCAGCTCAACGATACTGTTCATACTGCCGCCTCCGTGTTCAATGCTTTCAATGCCAGGTTCTCGTACGATTTCACCATGTTTCTAATGTTATTGTGTTTTAGAACAAATTCGCGTGGAGTCTGTTTGTCATCGACATTGGGTTGAAGGCTTGAATTTAAATTGGCATGTCTACGAGCCATTTGAAAAAGCACATCCACCATATTATGCACATCATTGGCTTTTATTAACCGTCCGCTGGTTGGGCAAAGCGTCTCTTTACTTGCGCCCACATCCGTGACTGCGGTTGGTACGTTACAGGCTTGCGCTTCAAGAGGAGAGAGTGGAAAGCCTTCTGAGCGTGATGGCATGCAGAATATATCCAGAGCTTGGTAGAATCGTTGCATGTCATCCACCATCCCTAAAAATGTGACGCGGTCACTCACTGCGTATTGTCTAGCAAGTTGTGCCAGTTTTTGACGCTGGCTGCCATCACCTGCAATCACCAGTTCAATGTTGCGTGGTAAGTAAGAGAGTGCAGCAATCGCGAGGTCGTGGCCTTTAACGTGCTCTAAGCGGCCCGCGCAACCGATCAGTGTTTTATCACTCGGCAGGTGGAAGTGTTTACGAGCCACACCCATTGCCCCTGGCTGGAACTTATCACCGTCAATTCCATTTTTAATCGTGATGGTGTTTTCGTATGAGAAGTGGTTCAGCAGGGCGTTTTTAACCTGATCCGCATCGGCGACCAACTGGGGTTTTGAGATGTTTAACGCGACTCTTTCAAGACGACGGTGCTTAACATTGTTTAAGTGCCAAACATCATGCTCGGTGTGAATTCTTACTGGAACAGACGCCAATCGCGCTGCCAGACCCGCGTAAACAAGCGGACCAATATGATGAGTATGAACGACATCAGGTTTGATTTGACGGAACACTTTGATCAGTTGAGCTAGCGTGCCGAGTTTTACTCCAGGTTGTTTTTCTAGAAACAACACTTGATTCGCAAAAGGTTTAAGTCGTGGCCAGTTTGTGATCGATTGGTTCTTCTCACCTTCTAAGCTGACGATCATGACACGGTTTAATGGCGTAGAAAAACTGAGAAGATCGAGAGCAAGGCTTTCAAGTCCGCCTGGCGCAAGGTGCTGTACAACATGGACAACGGTCTGTCCTAATTGGGAATTTTTCGAGTTCATATGCGCTCCTTGGTTTTAACCACATCGGTAATTGATATTCACTTATCTTGCTTATTACAGAGGTTTGCAGGGAGCGTGCCAGTTTGATTTCTCTATTATTTTTAATGGCTTAGGTGGTGTGTGTGAGTGTTTTAATCATCCCTCTCAAATTGAGAATCGATATGAAAAACATAATGAGGGAAAGCGTCGCTAGAGAATGGTTGTCAACAGGCAGAAAGCTAATGGTTAGCTTCCTACCTTTGGAATAATGGTAATAACAGGAATTCCGGTAAGATCTTCAAGCTGGTCTTTACGTCGAATTGAAGTGTCAAAGAGTTCAGTAACGGTGGCCAATCCGCAGCCAAGGGCGATACCCGCTATTAATCCTGCGAGAATAAAGAATACAGGAGCTAGATTAGAAGGACGGCTGGGGGTATAAGGTAAATCAATGATTTTGACTCGCTTGTTTTCCTCAAAGACCCCTAAAGATCCCGTTAGCTGAGCCATTTCATAGCGTTCGACCAACTCATCGTAAAGTTGACGCTTGATTTGAACGTCCCGTTGAAGACGGTATAGCGCTTTGGCATTGTCACCAAAATTATTCGCTTTTTGTTCAAGCTCAAAGATCATCTGTTTCAGGCTTTTGGTCTCTTCACTAAGAGATTCAAATTGACTGCGAACCATTTGAAGGCTGTGGAGTTGAGTCACAAGCAAAGGCTGAACCGTAGAAAGATCGGTTAAGGTGGATGTACTGGCAATATCCCAAAGTTGATCGCTGTTAAGGTTCGGTTGTTCGACATTAAGCAGTGCAGAGCGTTCACTTTCCAAACGAGACAATTCGCGGTTTTTTGCCTGAACGGCGCTGTGCGATTCAGTGTATCTGGCTTTTAAAGAACTGAGTTCGCTGCGTATTTCTATAATCTGCTCTTCGATTTTTCCAACCACGGGATTGGTTCTTGAAAGCTGGTCATCAAGGCTGCCCAAGCTTTTCTTAACACCAGCAAGTTCGGCTTGTTTTTCAGCAAGACTTTGTTTTAGAACGGCCAATCGCGTCAAACTTTGGCTTTGAAGTTCTGGGCTCACAGAAGAGTTATCATTTTTGAAATCAGCAAGGGCATCTTCTGCGAGATCGAGGTCGTTTTGTCTCTTTTCAATATGAAAAGCCAAAAATTCACTCGAATCTTTAATCGATGAGCGCTCAGGAGCGAGTAACTGTTCAATAAAATGGTCACTGATAGACTGAAGCAACTCTTTCATGCCTTCACTTTCTTTAGACTCAAGCTCAATTTTTAAAAAGTCTTTTCCTAACTGAGTCACCGTCAGACTTTTTGATATGTCATACATGACTTTATCGATGTCACTTGGCGACGAATTCTCATCGATTAACCCTTGCTCAAAAGCAACCGAATTGAGTACATGGCGACTTTTGAGTAAGGTACTGAGCGCGTTTAGTCGATCTTTTAACATGGTTGATACCGCTAGATCTTCCAAGAAGGGATTCATCTTAGCGGTTTCTTGAATCAGCATACTGGTGTGCGAACGGTATGAGGTTGGGGCGAGCTGAGAGACTATCGCCCCGACGAAAGGAAGAATAACAATCGGCAAACAAATGAGATAACGCCTTCTCCAGGCGGCACTAAAAATAACGATTAATCGGTACTTGAGTTCATTCATAGTAGCTCCAACATCCTATCAACCAATTTGCTGCGCGCATCCCAGCTGTGGTGATTTACAATCCCTGAAGGCAGTGGCTTTTGTTGTCTCGCTTGATGTAAAGCTTGGCTCATTTCCTCGCTATTTGAAACCACATTTACGTAGCGTTTATACGCTTCTAATGCCGGAAATGAGGTGGAAACAATAGGCTTTCCTGATGCTAAATATTCCATGAGTTTTAATGGGCTACATGCGATTATTTGACCATTCAATTTAAAGGGTAGCAGACTTACATCCCAGTGCTGGCTGTATTGAGGCAATTGTTCATGTGGCTTAGGCCCTAAATAAAACACATTGCTATGTTTGGGAAGTCGAGAATCGCTCAACTCTTGTGGCCCAATGAATACAAAATCCCAATCCTGATTATGGTTAACGACCTGTTCGAGCATATCGTAGTCAAGCCAGTTTGAGAGGCTTCCATAAAATCCGGCGATTGGTCTGCCTCGATTAGGAAGGTCTTGGGCTCTAGGTGCTGGGGTAGCGAACAGGTGAGCATCAACACCATGAGGAATAAAGTGAGTTTTGTGTTCGGGGAAACGAGACACCATTTCTTCGCTGGCAGCAAAGATCATGTCGGCTTTAGAAATCAGTTTTGCTTCGTGTTCACTCACGGTTTTATGGTCAACACCGGCCAATGAAGAAAAGTCATCGCCACAATAATACACCACTGCGGATTCGCCTAGGTGACCACAGAGATCGGCTGCGGTGGGTAAAGAGCACCAAAGCACAGGGTGATGAAGTGTTGCTTTAGTCAATATAGGTTTCAGTTGTCGTAACATTAGAGACTTCGCGATCTTTCTTGCGACGCGAGATTGTGGCGCGGGAATGGTTTTCAAATTGACAATCGTTAGATCCATTGTGTTATTTGGGGTGCTTACGTCTTGGTGTTCTTTCTCGCGTAATAAGGCAACGTTGTCGACAGAGTGGGGTTGTTTTGGCGAAAACCCTGATTTTGAACGGCCTAAGAGCTTATTCCATACACGTTTTGCATCGTTCAAATTTAGCTTAGGTTGGCGTAATCCGATGGAATTAATCCAAACAACTTTACGCTGTTGCGCTAAACGCTTAATCAGGTGTTGGGTACTGGAAGGAAGGCCGCCAAAGTCTTCGCCGAATACGATGAGATCATGCATGACTTTCTCCTCCATGAGTTTCAGGTAAGATGGATTTAATGACTTTCGCTGGATTGCCTGCGGCGATCACATAAGGCGGAAGGTCACTAATCACCACGCTGCCGGCTCCAACGACTGTGCCTTCTCCAATAGTCACCCCTTGGCGAACCGTCACATTAGTCCCTAGCCAGACATCTTTTCTCAAAATGATATCGCCAACTTGAGATTCATCATCAGGCTCTCCAAGCGCTCGTCGACGTGCATCTAACGGATGACCGGAATAGCCAAATAAAAATCCACCACCAGCGATACGGACGTTGTCTTCTAGTATGACGTTTCGACCTACCGCAATGGTGGTTTGCCAGCTGATGTCGACATTATTGCCAACCCTAAGGTGTGGGTTTTGGCTTAGAGAGCGTCCACTTAATGTGGTTTGCCCTGAGATTCGACAATCATCGCCTAGCGTTATTTTGAGTGGACCTGATACAAATGGGATTCCTCCATAAAGGTACAAGCCACGACCATAGTGATTAAGTCGACCTTTGAACGCTGGAGTGTGGAAAAAAACACGCGTCAGCGAACTCCAAAATGAAGAGACGAACTTATAAATTTGGTAGACAGCTTTGTTAAAAATTTGAGGCGTGGGGATTTCAAACATGCGAATCTTTTTGAGAATCAAAAAAACATGACGAAAAGCCGGGTTAGGGTGGCATTGTAACCAGGTTTTCAAATTATTAGTGTGGATATCTAGCATAGTTTCACCTGACAATTGTTCCAATGACTATAGCCATTACACAGAACGTGCCATAAAATAAGTGCTTAATTTACAGGTGGTTAGATGTTGTTAAGTCAGGTTTTTGAGGTGGTTGTTTATTGATTCTCATTTTGAGAACTATTTTGAGCGATATTGGCAACCGCGACAGTCAGTGCAGCCAGTATGTAAATCGGCCAGTTAAACCCTTGAGTCAGAAAGGTGCCAGAAACGATGGTGCCTAATAGGCCTGCATACACAGCGTTTGCAGCGACAGTGAGGTGAACTGAATATTGGTTTGGGTTTTGGGCAATAGCGGCCAGTGTCTTTCTGGCGCTAAGTATCAGAGAGGTAATGAATCCCAAAAATACGATTAATCCAAGAAACCCTGTTTCAGCGAGAACACCAAACCAGGTACTGTGTACCGCATGATTAAGACCGTCCCAATGAGAGCTATAAAAGAAGTAGTTGGCAAAAAAGTTGTCTAAGCCCACACCGGTCAACGGATTGCTTACCGCCATTTTAAAAGCGGCTTCCCAAGCGTAGATTCGCCCCATGGCTGATTCGTCGATACCTGCCTCGGCCGCCCCCCCTGATGATCGGTCCGAAATCCCAGCAACAAAATATAGGACAATGGCACCGATTACCCCTAATGAAATCAGTAGGGTTTTTGAACGGATCAACTTAAAGGCATAGATTCCGATAACCGCTAACGAACCCAATAGACCACCGCGACTTTGAGTAGCAATGATCGCACTCATAAGTAAAAATGTGACCAATAAAGCAAGAAATCGAGTGATGATAGGGACGCGTTGGGTAGTGGATAATCCAATGGAAAAAGCGAGAGGGAAAAGTAAAACCAACGACAAATCGTTAGGGTCACCCAGCATTGAGCCAAAAGAGCGGCCAATTGAAACACGAGTTCCTTCGACCAAATCGATACCGTTGGCAGAGTTGTACAATGCAACACAAGCGATGAGCCCCCCTGACAGAACGATCATAATCGCGATTCGGCCTATGTTTTTGTCGTTGTTCACTAACCACGCTATAGCGAGCGTCATGACAATGATTTTCCAATAGATTGATTTGAAGTTGGCCACCGCAATACCGATATTCGATGCAAATACAATTCCTACAACGACTAAGATCCAAAACACAGATAGCCATGTTAGTGAACGGTGCCAATACACCTGAATTTTCCGACTGATTAGGGTATGCCATAGCAGCGCAGAGAGCGCCCCCAATGACAGTATCAAAGGTATTTTAAGGGAGTATAGGGCCGGTATTGCTTCGTGAATCCGGAAAAATGAAAAAAGAACGAATAGTGTCACCAACCAAAAAGTCTGGCTGAGTACGAACAAAGCACCAAGCGGGATCAACGCGATAATAATCGGAATAATCGGGTGAGGGACCAAATACCAAGCGATGGCAATCACCAAACAAAAAACGGTAGCCAGTCCCACATAGTTTAATCGGTGCTCACTGGTCATTAGGATCCTCGAACAGTTCTTTGTAAGTCACTCGAAAAACGAGGGAAATCGAAAACACTCAGAAATTCATATCGGTACGCGATAGCTAAATTGAATATAGCACCAAACAAGGTAATTAAAATGAGCCATACAGGGTGCGTATAGATAAATCCAAGTGCTAAACAGCTAAGAGTGTTGATGAGGATCAGGAGCAATGCGGTAAATTGAAACGGTAGTTTTACCAGTCGCTGACTGAAATAAAGCAGCGCAGCCGCCCGTGATCCTTGTGCGAACGCGATTGAGCCGATGATCCCCCAAATGCCGTACGACGATAGCGTTAAACACAACCCAAGCCCAACCAAAGTACAAACAACATTCATCACCAACAATAACTGGGTCTTCTTTTGTTGTAGTATTCCGATGTTAAACAAGTCAGAAAGCTCTTTAAATAGTGCAACAATAATGACCCCAGTCAACAACTCAACAGCAGGGAAGTAGTCTGACGGTAAGGACCATGTGATGAACAACTGGCTGACACTCGCTGCACTAATAGCAAGAATCGTTATATAGACGAAACCACATTGAGTAACGCGTGCCGTATATTCATTTCCCCGGTACAACAATGCGTTAAACCGCTTGGGCATCCACCACATGCTAAATGGTTGGATCAGAATACACATAGCCAGAGAAAATTTAGCTGCCACGGCATATAGACCAAGGGTTTCAATAGAAAAAGAATACCCAATGATCCATTTTTCCGCACCAGTCAATCCAAACGCCACCAGCGTAGAAAGCATCAGTGGAAACGAGTACTTGAGCAGTTTATTGAGGTTTTTCAGGCCACCCCAAGACCAAGTGAAACCATTGGTCTTGTGTAGTATGACGAGCTGCAACAGCCCGGTTAACACACCCACCGCATAAATATAGGTAACAACCGGGGCAATATACAGAACGACCACAATGGCTGACACTTGAAATACCGTGCTAACCACGCTGATCACTAGGAATGAGGTCGCTCGGTCTTTAAAACGCAACCACGCCATACTTATCCCTAGCGCACTCTCAAAGCCAAGCACCGTGCACAAAAGCGCAATATCGAGGACAGTAAACACCGATTGAAGAGGGGGAAGTAAAAATAGAACAATGGTGACGATAGAACCGACCATGAGCGACAGCATTACCGCGTACGTATAAAGCTGGCTCACCTTGTTAAATTGCTCGACTTTGCATTTCAGTTCGCCGACGAAACGATAGAGGTTTTCATGCATCGCCAAGCCAACCAATAAGCTCAGAAATACCGTGGTGGTCGCCAGTAACTCGAGTTTTCCGAGCTGTGCTGGAGACAAAAACTGAGCCATGATCGGCAGCATGATCAATGAAATGCCTTTGACTAAAAAAATACTTACCGCATACGTCAGCATGTTTTTTAGGGAACTGGGAAGTCTATCAATGATCATAATGTTCGCCTTTGTGATTACGCTCTTTTTTATAAAAGAGCGTTTAGTGCGCCAAATAACATTTTCATTTTATGCGTGTTTGTCTGGTTTTTATTCTGTTTATTTATCATCACGTTATTATGCAAAACGATCCGCTAGAAAGGTCTTGATTGGGTTGAGCGATACCCAACTAGGGCCGACGAGATTTACTGTGTCTTTCGTATTGTCGGCCATCGCTTTTGTGTATATTTTCTCGATCGCTCTAATATTTTGAACAGCGGTATGGTTATTCAAAATGTGTTCTTTAGCATGAAGTCCAATGGCCTGTGCACTTTTGGGATTTTTAACCACCGCTCGCATCGCATTCAGTATTGGGCACGTGCCACTGGTGTTTTTATAAAAAATGGCGGTTTTTTTATGTTCCAGTATTTCAGGAACACCCCCTTCATAAGGCGCGATGATAGGAAGCCCAGCAAGAGCAGCTTCAGCAATCGCGAGACTGAATGCCTCCTTACGAGCGCCACTCACAAAGGCATTGCCACCTTTTAACCAACTTTGTACGTAACGTTGCTCGCCAACAAAATGAACATTATCCGACAGGTATAAGTAGTCAGTTTGTTGCTCTAATTGCTCTCTTTGAGGCCCATTACCAATAACAACCAGGTGAACGTGTGGGTATTCCATAACCAAGTGACGCATCGCAAGAAGTAGGCGGTCGACCCCTTTTCGGTGAACCAGAGAACACACGGTGACAAAGGTAAAAGCATCATCACCAATATCGAGTTGGGCTTTTATGTCTACCGCGCCTTGTTTTTCAAGCCGATCCACATCGATTCCGTTAGGAACAATGGATAAACGCGCTCGCGGGTAACCTTCTTTGATGAGTTGGTGTGTGATTGATTTGCTGACTGCAATGATTCTAGGCGAGTGATGGAGACCTAACGTGATACGTTCGCGTGCAGAGTAGTCAGAGTGTAATTGAGTAATCATTGGCGTATTCGTGACTTTGGCAACCGTATACATCCACTGACAAGGCGCTCCGCTGTTTACATGAATTAAATCAATATTAGCTTTAGCGATGTAGGCTTTTGCGTATTTAACTTGCGTCAACCACTGACGAATGTTGAACCGTGGGCTTGACCAGCCAAGCAGTATTGAAAAAGGCTCCAGTTCACTATGAAGACCCATCTGGCGCATTTTTTCGTGAAGTAACGAGCTGTTTGTCAAAATAAATGGGGTAAAACGAGCGCGATCGATGTTTGCGATGATACCAAGCAGGCTGTTTTCATTGCCTTTATGATCATCGTTTCCGCAATGAACAAAGAGTATGTTTTTTGCTAGTTTCATATTCGGCCCCTTATCTCAGCGAGAAGTTACTTTTTCTCTTACAAGGGGTTATTGCAATTGATGTGCCATGAAGAATGCCATCACATGCCATTGATATATAGCTATATTTTATATTATGGTGTTGTGAGGGTTCGTGTTTCTCAATTTGAGAATCATATTTGATAAATGGCTAATATCTGAGGAAGAACGCTGTGGGTTGAATATTGATCGGCTACTTTATGTATCGCGGCCACCTTCATAGATGCTCTTTCGGACTCGCTCTTTGAGATCCACAATGCCAGGTACTGATTGAGTTCGGCCTCGTTATTCGTTATGAACCCATTGATATCGTGTTCAATCAGTTTGTTCAAGTCTCCCACATTGGTACAAAGAATAGGTATGCCTCGGGCCATGGCTTCTAGTGCGGCCATGGGCAATCCTTCATATCGGGATGGAATCACAAGAAGTTCAATGTTTTGCCAAATCGAATCCATGTTGGTCTGGTGTCCGTGAAAGACAAGATTAGCGGGCGCACGACTTTTTAGCTCGGTTTCCATCGGGCCGCTGCCATAACAATGAAAGTGATATTGAGGGTTTTGATAGGACAAGTCTAAAAAGCGATCGGGGGCTTTTTCAATACTCATGCGTCCAACAAACGCGATTTCAGAGCCCTTAGATTGTGAGACATCGGCCGTATCGATAAAGTTATTGAGAGTAAAAGTGGGGGTTGGGATTTTTTTCTTTATCAAATCACTGACTGATAAACAGGCGTGAGACAACATCGAGGTGTACCGATCAACAAAGTCATAGATTTTCACTCGACCCTTTGGTGTTTCCCCTGCGTGATAAGTAGAAATGTGTCTGAATGATACTTTTGGAGTGGCAAAGCGCGCCAGTCGAGTGTAGATACTTGCTTTGTAACCATGCGCGTGGATAAGAATAGGTTTGTGAAACACTATTGCGGACGTCAGTGATTGGAATGTACTACGCGCAGGAAAGGCATGGTTTAAGTAAAAAAAAGGTATCGACGCTTGCTCTAGCTTTTCAGAGAGAAGAGCGGGCTGTCCATAATGGGCAACAAACACCACGGTAACGTTAACATCGAATACCTTTAATCCTTTGGCAAGTTCAAAAACATGGGTTTCGATACCGCCAAATGTCAGGCTATCGATGATAAGCCAAACCCTTTTATCGTCGAGTGGTTCAGGCAGTGCTGTGTTCATCATCCGATTCCCAAGCTTGCTTCTTGCGATAGACCGTAGACGGGCTTAGCTCTAACAGTACGGCCGCGCTTAGGACGTTTCCATCACAATAATCTATTGCATTTTGGATGGTCTCGCGTTCTATTTGCCACATAGGTCTAATGGTGGATGCTTTAGACGCAGTCGATTCCTGACTGTCATGGGACGCCATCAAAGCATCCTGCGCAGGCGAGGGAGCGGATACTAGAGCTACCTCCTCTGTTCTTCTCTCATGACTGGGCGATGAGGCGTCTTTATGTGTGTGGTTGGGAACATGCTTAGCGGTTTGTTTAGTGGCCAATTGTTTAGTGGCCAGAATTTGAGCGGGTAGGTGAGCGACGGATAACTTGGCTTCGTCGTTCAAGACGACAATATTACGAATAATATTCTGCAGTTGCCTAACATTTCCCGGCCACTGATATTTCTTAAGCAGCAGTTCTGCATCTTTGTTGATACCAGTAAACTTTTTACGGTCTTCTTTCGCATAGATTTTCAGGAAATGATTGGCGAGGATAACGATATCATTTTCACGCTCACGCAAAGGCGGCATTTCAATCGGGACGACATGCACTCGGTAGTAAAGATCTTCTCTGAATCGACCCTCCTCAACTTCAAGAAGTGGATCTCGATTCGTTGCACATAAGATCCGTACATTAACTTTGACCTCCTTTGTCGCACCGAGTGGAGTAAATGTGCCTGTTTGCAAAAAGCGCAAAAGCTTCTTCTGCATGTCCAAGTCCATTTCGCACAACTCATCAAGAAACAGTGTGCCGCCATCTGCCATTGACGCCGCGCCTTTTCTATCACTCGTCGCTCCGGTGAAGGCGCCTTTAACATGGCCGAAGACTTCACTTTCCATCAAGTCTTTAGGTATTGCGCCACAGTTAATAGCGACAAATGGCATTTTTGAACGTTGGCTTTCTTTATGAATCGCTTCTGCGCAAACTTCTTTCCCGGTCCCGCTTTCACCGTGAATAAAAACACTTGCCGTGGTGGGGGCAACGGAGTCGATAATCTTGTAAACCGCTTGCATGGAAAGGCATCCACCCAAGAAACCGTGGAATCGGTTACGATCGAATCTTGCTTCAATATCTTCAACAAGGTGCTCAAGCTTTGCCTGCTTCAAGTGCAGTGAAATAGACGTTTTTAAGCGATCGGCTTTGATGGGTTTTTCTAGAAAATCTTTCGCCCCTTTCTGAATGAGACCGACGGCAATGTCAACCGAACCATGAGCCGTTGCAATGACAGCGGAGGTTTGAATTTGGTTTTCACCAATCCAGTCCAGTATATCTTCACCCGACATATCGGGGAGTTTTAAATCCAAAATAATAAGATCTGGCACATTACGTTCTATAAACGCGATGGCTTCTTTGCCTGTTTCAACATGAAATAGGTCATAAGGTTCATCTTTGACGTATTGCTTATAAAGCACAGCAAGCGATGTTGAATCTTCTACGAGTAGTACTTTGGGTCTCATCTGCTACGTCCTTTTAACTAATATAGAAATACGCTATATAGAATGAACACATCTATAAGTTGGAAAATGAATAAGGGCAATCAAACTCGTCGTCTAATAATCTAAGCGTCTATAAATCCTAAATCTTTTCTCATGACCAAGGCGTCAATAGAACGTTTGGCCAAAGACAGCAGTAGTGGGATACGATCAAGCGCAACGTCAAATTGCTTTTGTAAGCACTGCTTTTCAATTTCTCTAGCGAGTTCTGCAAGTGCGCGGTTACCTAGGGCGAAAGCCGCGCTTCCTAATGTGTGTGTTTCAAACTCAAGCTGTTCCACATTTTTGCTGTTCATTGCCTCGGTGATGTTGCTTAACCGAAGCGCAGATTCTTCAACATAATGATCGATTAGGATCGGTATGACGTCTGCACTGGTGTCAGCAATCATTTGATTCAATATCGATTCATCAACGTACTTAGAGATAGATTCGGGTAGTTCACTTGATACGCTCAATGGTTAATTTCTCTCTGGTCAGCATTCACTTATTCATTATTAAAATGATAGCCCAGTATGAAAAAAATTCTGATATTTTGGCAACGCAGAGGTGAATGAATAGCGATTTTGTGATGTGAATAAGCTCAATTTATCAATAAGCTGCGATAAATTCACTTATTCACTTATTCACTTATAACGATAGGGTGAAGCAAGAAGCAAGAAAGTAACGCCGAACTATTCTAGATTAAACCTAAACAAAGATTGAAGAGATAGAGTGAGGATTAAAGTCAGGCAGATAATGACAAAAATTCATTTCGGCTCAGCCAATTTTCGAGTTTGACTCTAAGCTTTTTGGGGAGGAAAGGAATGCGTCTTAGCTCGCGAATAATTTCGGCACTTAAAGTCGGTTGATCTTTTACATTGAGCACGGTGCCGAGCAAATCTATTTGATCACTGCTCAAGAGTTCGACCGCTTTTTTGATATGAGATGAAGTGGTACTGCCTCCTTTTACTACCAGGATCGTTTTGTCACAGGCACTGGCGACACTCTGTGCGGGTATATTGCCACGGTTAATTTGTAATAACGGAGAGGTATCGATGATCACTCGATCAAATTGACCCTGCCATTTTTTTACTGCGTGGCTCATAAAGGTCGGATCTTTATACGCAAGTTGTGTGGATTGATCGCTCGGTATCGCGACACCGGTGAACAATCGATGGCTGTCGACATGTTCTATCAACTGCGTATTCCCTTCTGGGCTTATGGTGAGCTCTTTAAAGGCGGGATTAAACATGTTTAAGTCGACCAATAATGCGTTATGTCCTGCTAGCATATATCGTTCAGTCAAAGCACTAGCGACTGAAGTGACGCCATCTAGCGATTGGCAAGCGGTGATGCACAGTGATTTACACCCAGAAAGTTCTGCAGACAAATAAATTTGTTCAATTTCAGCATGGGTCGCAGGAATAGCCATTAGAGCGCTCCTATTAGTACAATCGTAGTGGTTAGGCGGAGTATATCGGTTAGACCTACACGGGCCTTTTCCATGAAGCTTTCACTCTGGTCTGGGATAAAAATGGTGTCACCAGCACGCAAAACAGGAAGCTGTCTTATATTGGCGGTACGGCTGAACTCAATCAGATCAAATGTTCTAGCCTGTCCCTGACAGCAAGACATATTGACGACAGAAATCTTTTCAACATAAGCGTTATCACTTGGACCACCAGCTTCTGCTAGGATATCTAAGATGGTCATGTTGTCGTCAAAAACATAACGACCGGGTTTATTGACCGCACCAAGCACACGTATGGTTGACTCTTTCGAGCGATCTAACCAATTCTTGTTTTTTTCTGGAATATAAATCGTATCGCCCATGGTCACGGTCGGTAATAAGTTTTCGTCTCCCGTTTCAAAATAGAGTGATAGATTGAGCTTACTGACTTTGGAGTAGGTTTTGTCTCGGTGCGTGACTCTAATATTATGTATATCTGCTTCTTTTGTCGGGCCATCTGCGGCAGCCAGTATGTCGAGAAAATGCATTTCTTTAGTGAATCTAAAGCGTCCAGGCGTGTTCACTTGACCAAAAATATAGATAGAAGCATCTGAGCTTTGACGTACCCATTGAGATTTATTGTCAGAAGGATCTTGTGGTAAGTCATGAATACGGACGATCGAACCGGCAGAGATGGAAGGAAGTTCATTCGGCTTCGCACCATTTAAAATGAACGCGTCTAAATCAAAGACCACTAATTGTTTCTCTGCATCGATAACCTCGATCTTAGTGGTGTCGGCTCGAAGTGTCGGGCCGCCAACATGGGAAAGTAAGTCCATCAAATTCATTTCGTCCGACCATTCGATACGACCGGGTCTGACGACTTGTCCCATCACATTGACGGCTCGGTTTGGTGATACCTTTAGCCACGATTTTTCGTTCATATCGGTCTTTTCAGGTACGAAAATCGCGTCCCCCGGCTCTATAGCGGGTGGCTTGGATCCTTGAAGACCTTCTGTGTAGGCAGTCAGATCGAATGGAATGACTTGTCCACTGGCTTTAATCACACGAATTTGACGGGATTCTGCAAATCGAGTTGGCCCCCCTGCGTTAGCCAAAATATCCATAAAGGTTGCGCCTAATTTCCCTTCAAAAGCACCAGGAGAAGCGACTTCACCCATGATGTAAA
This sequence comes from Vibrio genomosp. F10 str. ZF-129, assembly GCF_000287055.2. Lineage (GTDB taxonomy): Bacteria > Pseudomonadota > Gammaproteobacteria > Enterobacterales > Vibrionaceae > Vibrio. The sequence continues at coordinate 22,335 of NZ_AJYQ02000089.1, forward strand.
CGGTATTTGCGCCGGATTTGATTTCTTCTTCTTGCTTAGGAACAAAAACAGTTGAGCCTGGGTTGAGTTTAGGTAGCAGGGAAGAGTCGCCGCTATCAAGGTATCGCTTTAGATTAAACAGCTCTGGCGTATTGTTGGTAATGATCCGAATTTGCTCAACACTCGCATAACGTGTGACACCGCCAGAGCGCATTAAAATATCCACCAAATCACTGCCTTCCTTAAACGAGAAAGAACCCGGTGCATTCACTTCTCCAAAGACCTTAATCGCACTGCGTCCGTCGGCACTGTCACCTGAATCAGCGAGCTTAGCAGGGTCGAATTCTTGCTCGATATTACTGACTAACGGTGAGGCAGGAACAAACAGCGTATCGAGAGATTGAAGGGTTGGAAGCTGTTTTTCATCACCGGAATCTAAAAATGCTTTGTAGTTGAATGTCTGTTTGTCTCCACCGCGTTTAAGTAACATGTTATTAAGCTGGGCGCCCGAGCGAAGCCCCCCTGCTGCGTAAAGTGCCATTTGAATATCGGCGCTTTTCGCTAGCGTGTATTCACCGGGTGAGTTTACATACCCTTGAACTGAGATGAGAATTTGCTGCTCTGAAATATAGACATCGGCATTTGATAAGTCTCTGAATACGGATTCTAACGCCCCTAAAACAGCGTTCTTTAATTGTTTCTCATCGTAGCCAACGACATAAAGCGCGCCAACTTCGGGTAGGGTGATTCTTCCGCGTTTGTTCACTTGAAAGCCCTTATTCAAGGTGCCTTCTCCGGGGAGATTCACTTGGATGAGATCGCCTACTTGTACGATTTCTTTGGACGATACTTCTTCTGTCGCCCAAGCAGTAGTCAGACTCAGTGTCATTGCCACAGAGAGAAATACGATAGATAGACGCTTACACTTTCGTCCTGATTTTAACTTTAACCTAAGCGCAAACTGAAATATAAGGTTAATCATACAAGCCCCCCTGTGACGCCGTCACTGAATGATCAAGTGTCGATACAATTTCGATGCTCACGCGTCGATTGGTGAGCATAACCGCCTGACTTTCACCTTCAAATAGGGGTAACTGAGCACCAAGAGAGTGAGTGGTAATCCTGTTTGGTGCTAAACCAAAAATGGTAAGGTAGCGTTTGACTTGCTTTGCTCGGCCCATGGCAAGCTTTTCATTTTCGATGTCGTTCCCCTGCGAATCAGCATGGCCGGTCACAGAGAGCTTCAAGTCTTGATTTTCGAGCAGAATATTAGCGGCTCTTGCTAAATGGCCCATGTATTTAGGGTTAATCTCTACTGAATTTGTAGCGAATTGATTATCGACGTTCAAAATCTCGAACAGCTGATCAATAACCACAAGCTGTTGGTCCAGTTTGAACTGACTCAAAGGCGGGGAGCATCTTGTCTCTGAAGTAACATAATCGAGTTGCAATTCCAGTTCATTCAAACGTTTTCTTTGTATTACTAGGTCGTTCGCCGCATCAAGAAGCAGTCCACCTTCTAATTCGCGAGCAATTCTATTTTGTTTCTCTGTCGCTTGAACGACCGCGGCAGGAAAACACCAGTTGGCCCCTTGTCTGATTAACGAGTCCAATTGAAGTTTAGCGAGTTGCCAGTCAAATCTTAGACCATGCTCTGGGCCCAGTGGCTCATTCGGCATGATGGGAGAAAACTCGGAACCGGCATAACTTTCAGCTAACCCTCCACGGCCTTCTTCTGGATAGCTAGTGCATCCAAACAAAATCGTTAAGGATGCAATCAAAGCTATTGAGTTATGAAATCCCTTCATTGCCAACGTCCTTTTATTATAAGTATTATTAGTATAGTTGCATTTAGTGAGAATTTTTGTTTACCGGTATGGCTTGTCCTATACGCAGTAAATTGATGATTTCTAAAGGTTGCCCCGTAACATTTTCAATGCGCATAAAACGTTCTCGTTCTATCAAACGTTTATAAAGATAAACCAGCGCGCCAACTCCCGACGAGTCGAGAAATGCCACGTTGCGAAAGTCGAGCTCTATCTCACTATGGCGATCATGAGTAATGACTTGATCGATATGTGGCAGCGCATCTTTGCTTCCCTCAGCATCTAGGTTACCCATAATTTCCAATGTCAGAATTGTGTCACTTGCTTCAATAGTTCGTAGTTCCATGATAATTACTCCTGTTTGGTTTATTTCTATAGAGCAGGTTCTGTGCCATCAATTAATATTATATATATCAGATGGATAGGTTGTATTTTTAGGGATTTGTCAATTTGGAAATCGTTTATTCTCATTTTGAGAATCAAAATATAAACACGGGTAACAACCCACAGATAGTGTGAACTGTATGGAAAAGTGAGTGAATTGTTATGAGCCTGCTCGCATTGACAAGATTGTGGTGAACTTAGTTAGCCGTTCTCTGGAAGAATACGTTAACTCAACAGACAAGGAGTGTTTCGTGCGGTTATCTGTAATTTCAATAGGAATTTGCCTTGCGTTTAGCTGCCCAAGTTACGCAGAGCTTGCGTATGACATGGGTGTGATGAATGCACACAGTTATCAGTCAGGAATAAATATTGAGGAGTACTGGCAAAGTGAAAAGTTAGACGGTATTCGCGCGATATGGACAGGAAAGACGCTGTTAACCAGAAAGGGCAACCCAATTAATGCGCCAGATTGGTTCACCGAAGCGTTGCCCAACTTTGCGCTAGAAGGAGAGCTTTGGGCGGGACGTGGTAATTTTCATCTTGTACAACAAACGGTTCTAGACAAAGTACCTTCTGACTCTGCATGGGAGAGAATCGATTACATGCTGTTTGATATGCCTCAGTCTGCCGGTGATTATCAGAAACGGTATTACAATATTTTACACTGGCTTGAACATAACAGCGCCCCTCACCTTAGATACGTAGAACACAAGCCGATTGCATCAGAGGAAGAGCTGTTTCGACATTTAGACAATGTCAGTAGTGACAACGGCGAGGGTATCATGCTGCGTAAAGTGACTAGCCGTTATCAGGCGGGTCGGAGTAATGACATGCTTAAATTGAAAAAGCATGAGGATACAGAAGCATTAGTTATTGGGTATAAGCTTGGAGAGGGTAAATACAGAGGGTTGATGGGTTCGTTGCGGGTCAGGCTAGAATCGGGCGCTGAGTTTAATATTGGTAGCGGGTTTACTGATGAACAAAGACGTAACCCACCCCAAATAGGTTCAACGATCACGTTTAGATATAATGGATGGACACAAAATGGTATTCCAAAATTTGCTCGTTATTTACGTGAGCGTAAACTGTTTTAATAGTCAGGTTACGTCCATAACCTGACTATAAGATCAATCCCTCAGAGAACTGGGCCATATTAGTTCGCGTTATTACCCAGAAATATGACAAGCAATAGCACTTGTCTCTATTGTTTAGCAACAAATGTTTAGCAACAAAATTACTTAGAATCTAAATTCTTTAGATGCAAAATTACACAGAAGCTAAATTCTTTAGAAGCAGAATTACTTAGCTGCAAAAGCCAATTGATCTTCTACACTTTGCTTATGCATCCATTGAAGCCTAATGCCTAACATTAGGGCCGCCGAAGAAAGACCGATAATAAAGCCGACCCAAAAACCGTGAGCCCCCATAGGTTCAACAATCCAATCGGTCATCCCCAGAATGTAGCCGATGGGTAACCCCAGTATCCAATACGCAATGAATGTGCGATTGAAGATAGCCGTCATGTCTTTATATCCTCGAAGGGCACCCGCTGCCACCACTTGAATTGAATCGGTACACTGGTAAACAGCCGCAAACAATAAAAGCTGCATCGCAATCGTGATAACCGCTTTGTTATCAGTATACAAATAGGCAATGTTCTCTTTAAATACGACCGTTAGCGCAGCGGTAAATACGGCCAGTACAAGTCCTACAATAATGCCCACACGAGATGCGATCATCGCACCTTCGATGTTTTTCTGTCCCAACATATGACCCACTCGGATACTCACCGCAGCACCAATACTCATGGGTAGCATAAACACCAGTGAAGAGAAATTTATAGCGACTTGATGAGCCGCCACCACAAGAGCCCCTAACGGTGCGACTAAAAGTGCAACAACGGCAAACAGGGTGACCTCGAAGAACATCGCGGCCGCAACAGGAAAACCGAGTTTAAATAAACGAATTAGTGCTTTCGGTTGTGGTCGATGAAATTGGCCAAATAGCTGTATGTGGGCGAGGCGTTTCGACGTCACAACATAGAAAAGTAGCATCGCGAGCATTAACCAGTACACGATAGCAGTGGCGACGCCACAGCCCACACCGCCTAATGCGGGCGCACCAAACTTACCGTACACAAAAATCCAGTTAAGTGGAATGTTAACTAATAGCCCGATAAAACCAATCACCATGGCCGGTTTGGTGAGTGCTAATCCATCTGTGTAGCTACGCAGAGCCTGAAAAAGTAGAAAAGCGGGCACCGCAAAGATGACCGCAAACATATAGCCGTTCGTTTTTTCAGCCATTAACGCATCGACATTCATCATGTCCAGAATCCGTTGAGTCTGCATAAGCACAATAATAATGGGCACAGAAATCAGCAGCGCCATAGCAATCCCTTGATGGATTTCAAAAGGAATTTTATTTTGACGCCCAGAACCATTGAGTTGCGCGACAATTGGCACAAGCGCCATGAGCAGACCAATACCAAATAGAATCGAGGGTAGCCAAATACTTGAGGCAATAGACACTGCGGCCATATCGGTCGCGCTGACGCCACCGGCCATTATCGTATCAACGAACCCCATTCCAGTTTGCGCGATAGAAGCAATAAAAACGGGCGTAGCAAGCTTAACGAGGTGAGATGCCTCTAATTTGTAACGATGCACAGGAACTCCAAAGGAAGGAGGAAAGAAAAAGAGTCCACCGATGTAAAATCATCAATAATGGTGTTGTCGGGCATGATAAAGAAATGTCACACTAAGCTCCATAAAAAACTCATGGAATTTAACTATGTTTACTGGAATTGTCCAAGGCACAGCACGTGTTGTTAAAATCGATAAAAAAGAAGACTTTCAAAGCCATACTCTTTCACTTGCTGAAGAGCTCAGATTCGGCCTAGCTATTGGTGCGTCAGTTGCACATAACGGGTGTTGTTTAACGGTTACTTCAATAAACGGTGATTTGGTGACATTCGATTTAATGCAAGCCACATTGAAACTGACCAATCTTGGCGAGATAAGCGAAGGTGATGAAGTGAACATTGAAAGGGCAGCCAAATTTGGTGATGAAATTGGTGGCCACTCAATGTCTGGGCACATCGCTTTTACCGCAACCATAGATCAAGTGATCAACACGCCCAATAATAGAACACTGTGGTTTTGCGTCGATAAATCGGCCATGAAATATATCTTGGAAAAGGGTTATATTGGTTTGGATGGTTGTTCGTTAACGATTGGCGAGGTGGAGAAAGGGCGATTTAGCGTGCATCTGATTCCAGAGACGTTAGCGCGAACCTTGTTTGGGAGCCGAAAAGCGGGCGATCGAATTAACGTTGAAGTTGATCCACAAACACAAGCCATTGTGGATACCGTGGAACGTGTACTTGCTCAGCGCGTATAGTATCTCTGTATCCAAATAAAAGAAGCACCCTTTAAGGGTACTTCTTTTATAGACATTCTTTTATCGGAAAAAGTTCGTTAGCTATGCGTTAACCAATTATTAACTAAAGGGTTCGTCTTCAATACTCGCGATCAAGCTAACTTGTTGCTGGCTATGATCGATATGCATATTTAGGTGGATAGAACGGTGACAAAACGGGCAATCATCGTAAAACTCTTGGCTTTCACTAGAAGCGTCGAGAGTGACTCCAATAGTATGATCGCAATTGGGACAAGTGATATTTTTCTCTGTATAAATTCTCATTGCGTACTCCATGACATCTATGCAATAAAACGATTTTAATGGCCGAAGTTAGTAATGGTCGTGAATTAAGTGGAAAGTTTGAGTTACACCATAAAAACGCGTCGAATATAATATTGCTCATTGATTTCTATAAATACTATTTGCCGGTAAATAAGAGGGTTATTTCATCGGGGAATCGTTATTCGTACCATTATGAGTTTGATGAATGTTTTTTGTGGTTTCGCTCTAGGTATGCTTTTACCAACTCCTGAGCATCAGGTAGTCTAAGGTTATTAATATCCACTGTGTGAGTGGAGAACTTTAAGGTAAACGATGCAATCGAAACATAAAAACACCTCATCTCCACTCAATCCGTCGCCAGCAAGTGAACAAAAAGAGCAGGGGGAGAACAATAAAAATCTGAGCATTTTGTTTAATCTCGTCGAGTTCGTTAAACCTTACAAGGTAAGTGTTATTGCGGCGCTTCTCGCGCTGATGTTTACTGCTTCGTTGACACTGTCGGTGGGTCATGGCGTCAGAATGTTAATTGATGAAGGATTTTCTCAGCGATCCATTGACGATCTTGGTCGCGCCATTCAATTTATTCTTCTGGTGACCGTTTTTATCTCTGTGGGTACATTTTTCCGGTTTTACCTCGTCTCCTCAGTGGGGGAACGCGTGAGTGCAGATATAAGACTCGCTGTGTTCAATCATGTCATCACTTTACACCCCAGCTACTTTGAAACCCATGGCAGTGGAGACATTATGTCTCGCATCACTACCGATACCACACTGCTACAAAGTATTATCGGCTCCTCGTTTTCTATGGCGATGCGCAGTGCACTCATGTGTATTGGCGCAGTGGTTATGCTTTTTGCCACCAATATAAAGCTGACCTTAATCGTATTAACGTCGGTGCCGTTTATTATCGTGCCCATCTTAGTGTACGGCCGCAGAGTCAGAGCGTTGTCGAGAAAGAGCCAAGATTCGATGGCGGACGTAGGCAGCTACGCCGGTGAAGCCATTGAACATATCAAAACCGTTCAAAGCTACAGCCACGAAGAGCAAGAAAAGAAAGCGTTCTCGATTGAAGTGGAAAAAGCATTTGAAATTGGTCGCCAACGAGTAAAACAGCGCGCTATCTTAATTTCGGGCGTTATTGTGATTGTGTTCAGTGCGATCGCAGGGATGCTTTGGGTAGGTGGAAGTGATGTCATCAACGGTAATATGTCAGCGGGGGATCTCGGGGCTTTTGTCTTTTATGCCATTATGGTTGCCTCATCTCTGGGGACAATCTCAGAAGTGCTAGGCGAACTCCAACGGGCAGCGGGCGCAACAGAAAGGTTGATCGAACTGCTTCAAGTGGAAAGCAATATTGTCGCGCCTAATCGTAATACTCGGTCACCAGCTAGCTTACCAGCCGAAGTGGTATTTGAGAATGTCACTTTTCACTACCCGTCAAGACCTGACCAAGCAGCCACCGATAACCTTGTTCTAAGGGCAGAGGAAGGTAAGGTTTTAGCGCTTGTCGGGCCATCAGGAGCGGGTAAAACCACGCTGTTTGAGCTTCTTCAACGGTTTTACGATCCACAGAAAGGTCTGGTCACTCTTGGCGGTATCGACCTGCGTGAGTTTGATCCTTATGAGCTACGTCAACAAATGGCACTGGTTCCTCAACAGCCAGCGTTATTTAGCCACGATGTATTTCATAATATTCGTTACGGCAACCCCGATGCCACTGATGAACAAGTGATCGACGCGGCGAAAAAAGCCCATGCGCATGAATTTATTATGAATTTGCCTCAGGGGTATCAAAGCTTTCTTGGTGAAAGAGGAGTACGTTTATCGGGTGGACAAAAACAGCGGATTGCTATTGCGCGTGCGATCTTAAAAGATCCTAACATTCTATTGCTAGACGAGGCGACGAGCGCACTAGACAGCGAAAGTGAGCATCATGTGCAGCAAGCGTTGAAAGAGTTGATGCGTGGAAGAACGACGCTCATTATTGCTCATCGATTATCGACAATTAAGCATGCCGACCAAATAGCAGTGCTCGACCAAGGGCGATTAGTCAATGTTGGGGATCACCAATCATTACTAAACAGCTGTGAGTTGTATCAACGATTGGTTGAGTTACAGTTCAAGCACATGTCTTAGTTGAAGAATCTCAAGCTAGAATGTAAAAAAGAATCAGCATCTGTTTGTGATGAAAAAGGCCACTAAATTAGCGGCCTTTCTAGTGAACCGCCTATTTCATTATAAACCTTGAACGTATTGGTCGTTGGTTCTAATCGTGACGAGCTGTTCTAGATTCTGTCGAGAGCCGCTAACGCCGTTGATCAAGCCTTCAAAGTGCTTAATCAATTCAGCCTTATCTTGCACTTCTTTAGAGCCTGCACCAATATTGGTTAGATCAATGAAGAATTCATCAAACAAATCCGAGAAATCAGTCACAGCCTCATGATTTAAAAACTGCTCGTGATTGTAGATACTCGGGTAGCCACCTTTTTGTTTATCAACCGCAAATGAAATGCCTTTCACATTGGTAATGGTTGTTGCTTTCTCACACTTGAGCATACAGCCCGCTTCGATACTCGGTTTATTGCAGCCAACGGTTCTTTGGAAAAAGCACTGTCGGCTCGTCATCATAAGAATAGGGTGGTAAATGCTGTAGAACAGTTTGAAGTTCTCTGGGCGGGTGATATGACGGATTTGGCCTTTATTGATCTCGTTTGAAATAAACGCACCGGCACAGTTTAGCTCTTCTTTAAGGGTAACTAACGCGTGTGAGTTGGTCGTATTCATGAATGGCCCAGCCACCCATTCAATGCCCATTTCATAGGCTTTATAGGCAATGCCGGTATTGTTAGTGACGATACGCTCAGGTTTAACTTCTTCTAAGATACGCACTGCTTCATCGTAATCTTTACCAATCAATACCGCAGGGAACCAAGGAATCAAACGAGGGTTTTCAGCCAAAATATCGATGTATTTATTGCAACGTTTTTTAAAGCTTTCGGGTAATTTAAAATAAACATCCGCATCAGTAATGTCACAGATGTGCAGATCGGCGACGTCAGCAATTAGCATTGAAAGCGTTGGCGTTTCGTTCACTTTAGGGTGCTTTTCAAGCGCAGGAACATCGACATGCTTAATGACATCGACAGAACCATTTAAAATGAAATCAATTTCTTCTTTCAGCGCTGAAATTTCTTTCAATGGAATGCTGAGTCCTTCTTCCATACGAGAAAAATCATACTCAGCCAATGTATGTACAGGGCTTTTTAACGCTTTAAAACGTTTGGTCAACAACTCTTGAGTAATGGCTTTTTCACCCGCAACCGATAGAGCAGAAGAGGACTGAACGGTAAATGTCTCGTCTTTTGAAATAACAGAGACAGTTAACGGCTGTCCCAGTTTTGCATCAAATGAAAGCATAACCTGTGTCTTAGAGATATCGAGGAATTGAATTTTTTCTCGCATCTCTGCGCCGATTTCATTTTTTGACGTGTAGAGGTTGTCTGTTACTTCTTGAATTTGTACAACGGAGATCGACTCGTTTTCCGACGTCGCTTTGTCGACCGCATAATTCACGCTGTTGTCGCGTGGATTATCAATAAACATGTCTTTCGTCAGGTTACCTTTGAGGAACGAGTTCGTGAAATCACGATTAAACACTTTGTGCAGATTAGCGTCATCTTCAATCAATAAGCCTTTTTCGACGAAGCTATCGATTTGTTTACGCCATGTATCGACAACGGTATACACATAGTGAGCGCCTTTGATGCGCCCTTCAACTTTGAGCGAATCCACTTTTGCGTCAACCAGTTCGGGTAGATCGTAGTAGGCCGAGTTGTCTTTTAAGTTGAGTGGGTACTTATTACCGGCGTCGGTGATTTCATATTCATCACGACATGCTTGGCTACAACGGCCACGGTTTCCGGAATTACCAACACTGACGGAACTTGAATAACATTGACCCGAAAATGCAATACACAAAGCACCGTGTACAAAGACTTCCGTCAAGACATCGTGATCATGAGCGACTTCAGTGAGCATTTTAATTTCAGGTAGGTTGAGTTCTCGAGAGAGGTTAACGCGTGTTGCCCCAATTTTGGCTAAGAATTTGATTTGACCTTCGTTATGGGTCGTCAACTGAGTAGAGGCATGCACATCTAATGATGGAAAGTGCTTTTTAACTAAGTCAAATAACCCTAAGTCTTGAACAATAATACCGTCAAGCTTGGTATTGACGAGTTGGTTAAGCAGTTTACTAATGCTTTTAATTTCGTGTTCTAACAGCACGATATTCAATGTCAGAAAAACTTCGCAGCCATATTGGTGAGCTAACCGTATAACGCCATTCAGTTCATCAAGTGATAGGTTTGATGCTCTATTTCGCGCGTTAAACGTATTTAAACCGCAATAGACTGCATTCGCACCTGCCACGATAGCCGCTTTTATTGCTTCTACGTCACCGCCAGGGGCTAATAATTCAATTTTTCTGCTCATTTGAAACCGCTCAGTGTTTTTAACTTATAATTTTTGAGCGCGTATTCTAACGAGATCACTTGTTCATTACCACAACTCTCGCTTTCGTTGACTTGCGTCATATTAAATCACTAAGAAATAACGTTGTGTTTTACCAATCTAAGCAAATTGAAAGGTGGAAAAACTATGGAGGGGGTGCCTGTATTTTATTATGCAAACCACACTACTTTCGGTTGTCATAACAAACTGCTATTTGAAAGTAGTGATCGTTTGCCTATATGAGTGCTGTTGGAGGGTTAAAATCATGCATAAAGACTCGCTAATAACTATTTATGTTGTTTATCAAACCTTCTGCCTCGGCAAGGTAATGCCCGCCAAATAAATTGTAATGATTCAGAACATGATACAAGTTATAAATATCTTTTCTTTCTCCGTAGCCAAAATCTAAGGGTAATATGCTTTCGTAACCATGATAGAATTCAGGCTGAAACCCACCAAATAACTCAGTCATGGCAATATCGCATTCGCGATCGCCCCAGTAGCAAGACGAATCATAGCAAATTGGGCCAAACGCAGAATTGGCGACATTACTGTGCCATAGATCGCCATGGATTAATGACGGGCGAGGGTGGTGATTGGACAGGATCTCTGAAACTCGCTCAGTAAATTCTGCGATATTAACCAGCTCTATACCTTTCTCTCTGAGAAGTTGAAGTTGCCAGCCAATGCGTTGCTCGGCAAAAAAACGATGCCATTTACGATCCCATTTGTTTGGCTGTAATGTCGTGCCAATGTAATTATCTTCATCTAACCCAAACTCTTTCTGCTCACCCCATAAATGCAGCTTCGCAAGTTGCACGCCAAACTTATAACTCTGTTTATCATCTTCAAGTGGCTTAGTGGCTAAATAATTAAATACGATAAAAGAATGATCTTTGCTGGTACCGGTCAAGATAACCTCGGGGATAGAGACGGTAGAAGTGCTACGCAGAAGATTAAGGTTGTCGGCTTCAATGAGATACTTGTCAATGAAGTTTCTCGTATTCGATTTTACAAAATAACGTTGCTCACCGTCACTTATCATGTAGCAATCATTGATGTCACCACCGTTCATCTTTGCGCGCTCGGTGATCGTATAATTGAACATAAGTGCTTCAGAGAGTTGTTGAGTCAATGCTTGCCACATAATAATAACCTTCAGATAAGTACTTATTTACATTAAGTTTAGGACAATTTTTTTCGATTACCTGCTCAAGAGTTGACACAAAGCGAGAATTTTCGCCCTTTTTATCGTTAATGCGGAGAAGTGTGACTTTAGTCAAGCGCAGTTAACACTAATGAGTTCTCGATTTTTTTGTAATCGATGAGTAATGGCCAATTTTAATTCACCAATACGGACTCCCTTATTGAATTGAAGCCTCGTTTCTTTGACAGCGACGTGATTAGTAAACTATAAAGTGAGCTCTAAAGCATAATCAGGTTGTTAAAGTGCGTATACTTGTCTTAATATTAATGAGAACCTATTCTCATGTATTGCAGTAACTAGGAGATTTAAGTGTGGTTGTAGAAACCGATGGATATTTAGCCTTAATTGAACATTTAGCATTGAACCTAGATGTGTTTACATCTGCAGACGGCGATACGGGTGCTGAAAGTATTGAAGATGTCGTGACTGACATGGTTTCAAGCAACATTATGGCCATTTTTGAACAAAATCCAGAGCTGCATTCAAGTGTACGCTTTAAGTTATTAAAAGAAGCGGATTCCGTTGTTGAGGATTTGGGAGAGGTATTGGCAGGAGCCTGGACTAAACCTGCAACCAACGAACAGATCACCTTCCTTGACGAATACATTGCCTTGGTGAAAAACCTGTTCGACGTTGCAGTGGCGACCTACGATTAATTTCCCATTTCAAACATACCCAATCAGTTGACTATAGGCGGGTATTCTACTCGCCTATAGTGCCAAAACTTAGATGCCCAATAGGGGTTATCAACTCTAGAAATAATCACGCCTTTTGATGTGGAAGCATGCAAAAACTGACGGTTTCCCAGATAAACACCCACATGGCGAGTGGTTCTCGATGTTCTAAAAAATATCAGATCGCCCACTTCCGCTTCGTCATAGCCCACCTTTGACCCAACTTTACTTTGATGAAGTGTCGTCCTTGGAAGTTTCACATTTAAAGCATCGTGATAAGCGATTTGCACAAATGCAGAGCAATCAATGCCTTGAAATGACGTGCCGCCCAAACGATACGGCACTCCTTTCCAGCGTTCATATACGTTCATAAATGATTGCTTAACCTTATGCTCGTAGGCAGATAAGGTCGGAGAACCTGATGCAGAGCTTGAAGATCCACTTACGGGTTTCGAAGGACCAGATGTATTTGTACAACCGATCAAAAAGCCAATGCCGATAATGATGATTGTAGTGATCTTTAGTTTAGTCATTTGACATCTTATTGAAATATCGTTGAAATTTATTTGTAATGAGTGACAACTAGCATAGCGGATAACGTGTTCGTCAAAGTAGCTAGTAAAAACATGAACAAAAAAAGAAACACATCATTTTCTCTATCGTTAGTTCAAACCATCAGTGCGGTATTTATCTGCATTTTACTCTTAATTCTTGCACTGTCATTTATTACCACAAAAAGTGTTGATCGAGTTGGCCATGAGTTTAGTGCTTTATCGGAAAAAGCGCTGCCGTTAGCGATCAATAATGCCAAGTTGACTCAGACCATTCTCGAACAAGTGAAACATATAAGCTATGCCACACAGGGGACAACGGTGGAAGCACTAAACGAGAACACAGTAAACATTCATGAGTTAATGAAGAAAAGTAACCTGCTATTGAATAATGTCAGTCAGTTTTCCGATGGGTTCACGACGCGTGAAGAAAAAGATGAAAATTCCCGTCTACTGACGACATTAAAAAATAGCCTACAAAAATTAAACGCGTCAACCATTTCTATACTCGATACTCAGAAAAGCTTACTTGAACAACAAAACACAATCGATGACCAAGTGGGAGCATTTCGTTATGGGCTCAGTTCCATTGGCCCAGAGATGAATCGTATCGCTTCCTTTCTAAGCAACAATAATCCGGAGTCATCTGACGCTGCTAATCGGTTTATCGCCAGCGCTAGCTCTATAGAGAGTACATTTTTGATGCTGATGATGCAGGTAGACTTAGAAAAAGCGGAAGAGCAATATCAAGAAATGAGAAACCGAATTGCAGGGATCAATCTTGCCTATGATGACTTCAAGGATTGGCATCCAGATATCGAAGAGTTTTCCAGCTTGACCACCCCTTACACTATGGTAAACGATGGGTTCAAACAGCAAGGAATTTTGAAAAATATCATGACTAAATTGTCATTGTCGACTAGCCAAAAAACGCAGATAGCCGAAGTCGTGCGCCTTGGAGATACAACCGTAGCGGCACTTGAAGCTATTTCTCAAACGGCATTATCACTGATTGAACAGCGAGAGTTAGCGGTTAATAAAACGATCATTTCAACGTTCAGTCGAATTGCAATGATTGGGACAACGATTGCCTTCATTATTGTTACATTTGGTCTCGGTTTAAGACGTTGGCTAAATACTAGCCTCAAAAACATCACTATTCATCTTAACCGTTTAAGTGATCATGATTTTTCATCGAGTGTACCTATTATCGGCCCTAGTGAATTTCAGGAAGTATCAAAGAAACTCAATACTGTTATTGAATCCACAAGCCGATCTATTTCTACCGTCACCCATAACTGTGAAACTTTATATAAAACAGCCGAAATTAGCCATAACGCGGCAGAAAGTTCAAATGCTACCTTAATTGAGCAAAATACGTCACTAGAGAGCATGATCACGACAGTGAATGAACTTGAGGCTTCAATTAGTCAAATATCCTCGATCACCCACCAATCGTATCAAGATTCATGTCAAGCCTCAGAACACTCGCAACGAGGTTTGGACGTCGTTGAAACCAATCGACAACGACTGGAACAGTTAGAAGAAACACTCAATGCAAATGAAGATTCAATGGTCGAACTTGATCATCGAGTAAAACAAATACGCGAAATGGTAGAGATGATATCGGCCATTGCTGATAATACGAATCTATTGGCGTTGAACGCTGCCATTGAAGCCGCACGGGCTGGGGAACAAGGAAGAGGATTTGCCGTGGTTGCTGATGAAGTAAGGCAGTTGGCGAGCGGAACCTCACAACAGACGAAAAATATCAGAGTCAAAATGAACCAATTGATCGCCGCTGCTGATAAATCTCGTGTGGCGGTTGAGCATTCTCGTGTAGAAATGGTGTCAGCATTAGCGTCAAGTGTGGAAGTAAAGGCGACATTTTCCGATATAGAACAAGCGGTCAATCAAATTCAAACAAGGGTAGAGCAAATTACTGTGGCGACAGAAGAACAAGAGCGCGCGACCAAAGAAGTGAGTCAATCCATTGCTCTTGTCTCTAAGCAAGGTGACCAAACGAAATATCAGCTGCAATCCATGGTCGAAAGCTCAGAGCAAGTGGCAACGATTGCTGGGCATCAGCAAACCATGCTTCACAAATACTCACTGTAAATTCATCACAGATGAAATCTGAGTTTATTCAGTGCGTAGTCAGTTAAGTGCTAAGTTAGTTAAGTGCTTAGTTAACTCAACGCTTACGAAAAGGTTGAGTTAACATTTTGTCCAACCATTGCTCTCTTTTTGAGCGAAATACGGGTAAGCCTATGGTCATCTGGTCGTGACCTTGCTTCGGTTGAGCAATATAAGTGTTAAACAGCCTGTCCCAAATTGATAAGAAAAAACCGAAGTTAGAGTGAGTCTCTCGTGCGATGATAGAATGATGTACACGGTGCATATCGGGAGTCACTATCCACTTTCTTAACACCGAATCAATGGTAGGGTGAAGTCGAGCATTACTGTGGTTAAACATAGCACTGCCGTTAAGCAACACCTCAAAAATAACCACAGCGCTTGCTGGAATACCCACAATCATAACGATAGCAATCTTGATAAACATCGAAAGAATGATTTCAACGGGGTGGAAGCGAGCGCCTGTCGTCATATCGATGTCTTGGTCTGCATGGTGCACCTGATGCAATCGCCAAAGAAAAGGAATCTTGTGAAAAACCGCGTGTTGACAATAAATCGCGAGATCCAGCAGCAATACTGAAACAATAAGCGTAAGGAAAGCAGGCATCGAGGCTCGATTAAAGAGTCCTATTTCGTTAATCGTCGCGTATTGGGCGGCTTGGTATGCGACAACAGGAAAAAGCACAGCGAGAAGTACGCTGTTTAAAGAAACCAGTCCAATATTATTTAGCCATCGAACGCTTTTACTTTGTGTTAGGCGCTTACGCGGTAATACCCACTCCCATATTGCGCACAACATGAAAATAGAGACAAAAAATATCAGTCGGATTGACTCTGGATTATTCATAACAACTTCCTTTGATTCTTAGTGTACTGTAAGTACAATGCCGTCAACTTTCTAGTACTAATCAAGCATCATGAGAATTCACGCCTTCCACCACCTACTTAAATATCGTCAGAGCCTGTCGACTCGCACGTTTAAAGCACGAGGGGCTAAAGTATCCCGTTGCGATTATTGCCAAGTCGCCACCAAGCACTGCCTCTGTGAATATCAGCCAGATATCGAGACTAATGTGGCGGTTATGCTGATCGTTTCTGACAATGAAGTGTTTAAACCGAGTAATACAGGGCGATTAATAGCGGATGTTGTGAAAGAAACAAGCGTGTATCAGTGGAATCGTACCGAACCAGACGAAGCGATGTTGGCCCAGCTTAACGATCCCAAGTATTTCCCACTCATTGTTTTTCCTGAAGACTATGTTGATGACAAATCTCGGTTGATTAATGAACAAAGCTTTCCTTTACCCCACAATAAAATGCCATTGCTGATTTTTATTGATGGTAGCTGGCGAGAGGCGAGAAAGATATTTAGAAAGTCCGATTATTTAAGCCAGCTTCCCGTCTTTTCAATTAAGCCGGAATCCGTATCTCAATATATGATGAGGAAGTCTGATAACGATGACCATCTTTCTACCGCAGAAGTTGCCTCTATTGTGCTTAGCAAAGTGAACGAAAACCAAGCGGCTCAGGTACTAGAAATGTGGTTTGAGACTTTTCGCGAAAGTTATCTATTAACAAAGACGCGCTTGAAACCGGATCTCACTAAACCCGCGCTGAAACGTTTCCTAAGTGAAACTAATTTCGAGAAGTAACTCTAATAATTGGAAACTCGTTGGTCTATAAATGTACAGTTGCATTTAAGTGCCAGATAAATTTGTCGTATGTCACGGTTTGTAGGCTGAGCTATATGGATAATGACAAGAGAATAATTTTAGCACCTCGCTTGGGTGCTTTTTAAGGAGAGATTGGAATGTATTACGGCTTTGATGTGGGCGGCACAAAAATTGAATTTGGGGCTTTTAATCAGAAATTAGAAAGAGTCGCGACGGAACGAGTACCAACGCCAACGGACGATTATCCACTATTAGTCGAAACCATTACCTCATTAGTGAAAAAGTACGACCAACAATTTGAGTGTGAAGGCAAAGTAGGGCTAGGCCTACCGGGAATGGAAGATGCTGATGATGGTACGGTTTTAACGGTTAACGTTCCTGCCGCGAAAGGGAAACCATTACGCGTAGATCTAGAAAAAAGCTTAGGTCGCCAAGTTAAGATAGAAAATGATGCCAACTGTTTTGCTTTGTCTGAAGCATGGGATGACGATCTAAAAGATCAACCGAGTGTTATGGGGCTAATTCTTGGTACAGGCTTCGGCGGCGGTTTGGTTTATGAAGGAAAAGTGTTTGGCGGCAGAAACAACGTTGCGGGTGAACTTGGTCACGCTCGTTTACCTATCGATGCATGGTTTCACTTAGGGGACAACGCGCCTTTACTGAGTTGCGGTTGTGGTAAGAAAGGCTGTTTAGACAATTATCTGTCGGGGCGTGGCTTTGAACTTCTTTACGCGCATTATTATGGCGAGGAGAAAGCAGCTATCGATATTATTAAGGCCCAAGCAGAAGGCGAGGCTAATGCAGTAGCGCATGTAGAGCGTTTTATGGAGCTCCTTGCTATCTGTTTTGCTAACATTTTTACGGGTAATGATCCCCATGTAGTTGCACTCGGTGGTGGCCTTTCAAACTTCCAGATGATCTATGAAGAGATGCCTAAGCGTATACCAAAGTATCTATTGTCGGTTGCGAAGTGTCCAAAAATCATTAAAGCAAAACATGGCGATTCTGGTGGTGTACGTGGTGCTGCGTTTCTTAATATAAAGTAGTTTTGCTTTGTACATACCACTTTGATTTTCTGTACGGAATTTTGCGTAGATTGGAGCTTAGCTACAATACAAATAGAAAAGGGCTTGCATCGGCAAGCCCTTTTCTCATCTAGACACTATTCTCTAGATGAGAAAAGTGTCTAGACAAATCGTATCAAGAAATGAATATCGATAATCGAGGACGTTATTTTTTACCGACGCCTTTCTCACCAACCTCTTTCTCACCAACACCCAAGTTTTCTTTTTGCTTTAAGGTGATTTTACCAAAGCCAAGTCGCGCAAAGTGATTATCACGGTAATTACGAACCGCTTTAGTATCTGATACCGCTTCAATTTGTTGTTCCATTTTTAAATAGCCGCTTAAATCAATCCCTTCAGCTTCGGCAACCGCTTCGTGAATATTGCGGTGTTTCTCGTAAGAAAATACAAGCTCTTTGGCTTCACTTTTGTAGGTGTAAAGGATAGTACGTGCCATAAAAATAGTTCTCAAAATAAAAGGCCGGAACTTCCGACCTTAGTTAACATAGGTTATAGGGGCTAGATTCTGCCTTGAAGCGGTATAATTGTCACGCTTTCTCCGACTTTTACTGTATCAACCGCAGGAGCTACTTCAATCAGGCAATTGGCTTCGCTCATTGAACGTAATATACCCGATCCTTGTTTTCCCGTCGTACGAACAGATAACTGACCTGAAGAATCGATAGAATAAACACCACGGCTAAATTCCGTACGGCCTAACCTAGAACGTAACGGGGCCTCTGCCACCGCTGATACTTTTAATGGCTGCCAGTGGGCTTGCCCTTGCATTTTTCTGATCGCAGGTTCAACGAAATTAATGAATGAGACCATTACAGCAACCGGGTTACCGGGTAGGCCAAAAAACGGTTTATTGGCGACATGACCAAAAGCGAGAGGGCGACCTGGGCGCATGTTAATACGCCAGAAATCAATATTACCGAGTTTTTCTAAGGCGAGTTTTATATAGTCAGCATCACCTACTGAAACCCCGCCAGAGGTAAGAACAAGATCCGCTTGTTTAGAGGCCATTTCCAACGCGTCTATCATTTTTTGTTCATTATCTTCTAGAATACCAAAATCAATGATTTCACAGCCTAGTGTTTCCAATAGGCCCATTAACGTATAGCGATTCGAGTCGTAGATAGTATTGGGTTGTTGCTTGCTTCCTGGTGCCTGTACTTCGTCTCCGGTAGAGAAAATAGCAACTTTGAGTGGCTTGTTAACTTGGCATCTGTCAAAACCGAGTGAGGCTAGCATACCCATTTCAGGAGATTGAATACGAGTACCATGAGTAAAAACAACCTCTCCTTGTGCTAAGTCCTCACCAGCTTGGCGTACATTCTGTTTACTGCTGATGGATGCATCACCAAAAGTGACCGTGTCACCGTTTAATGATGCTTGTTCACGCATGACAACGGTGTCGGCCAAATCGGGAGTCGGTGCACCCGTCATTATCTTAACCGCTTCACCCTTGTCTAATGATTTATCGTAAGAATGACCAGCAAGTATCTCGGCGACCACTTTATAGAAAGAGCGCCCTAAATCGTCTCCGCGTATCGCATAGCCATCCATTGCTGAGTTTGTATACGATGGCACATTAATTGGCGAAGTAATATCTTCTGCTAGTACGCGGCCATACGATTGTTCAATGGCTATCGATTCGTGTAACTCGACACCAGACACCATTGAAAGAATCTTGTCTCTTCCTTGTTCAACCGATAAAAACGCAGGAGACAAGGTGTCACAACACGCTGAAATAACAGGGGCTACTGAACTTTGACTGATCGCTGTGTTTCGTTTCGCTATGTCGTCATGAGACTGTTCATTATGATCGTTTACATAACTCAGCACGAACTGCGCAATACCTTCAATGTCGTCGATACTCATCTGAGGCAATGGCGCATCAACTATTAAGTCCGCAGCGATGGCAATGATATTCTCGTCATGTGGGTAGATCCAAGGCTTGCCGACTTCTTCTCTGTGTAACTCAATTTTTGGGAATGCGATATTTTTACATCCCTCGACTAAAACCAAATCCAGCTTATTTACATCAAAACGTGTCAATAGGTAATCAAATTCAGATTCAGAATCCGGCGTTTCGGTCATCAGCGCATGGCGGTTTCTTGAAGAAATCAACATCTGAGAAGCGCCTGCTTTTCGAAGTCTAAAGCTGTCTTTTCCGGGTTTATCTACATCAAAATCATGGTGCGCGTGTTTGAGTACTCCGACGCGCAATCCTGAGTTAACCAGCTTCGGTAGCAAAGCTTCCAGCAGTGTTGTTTTTCCCGTCCCTGAGTAGGCGGCAAATCCCAGCAGTGGTAATTGAATAGAAGGCATGTTCATGATTCGATCGCTCCAAATTGGGTCAGTTCATCGGGGGTATTCAAATTAAGAAAGCAATCTGGAGAATCGCTAAAATCAACGTATTCAACGCGACATTCTTTGTAAAGTAAGATGATTTTTCGTTCGCCACGCTCAAGAAACGCATCAAGCTTAGGTAACACGCGCTTATTAAATAAGGTAAAGACAGGCTGTTTATATTCGCCGTCGTGTGCCACTAAAATATCGACACTCTCGGTTATTTGGCTCTCGAAACGTTCGACCAGATCGAGATTAATGAGTGGGCTATCACAAGGGACAAATCCGACCCATTCGGTCTCTGATTTACCAAGACTTGCGTGGATACCACCGAGCGGGCCAGGGTAGCCTTTGAACTGATCATCGATGACCGAGGCGTATTGTTGATAAATGGCGAGGTTTCTGTTTGCGTTGATCCTAATGGAATCCGTTTGAGGCTCTAACCTCGCTATCACATGTTCAATGAGCGGTTTACCAGCAAGATTAATCAATCCTTTATCATGCCCGCCCATTCGAGTGGCTTGTCCGCCAGCTAAGATGACCCAGCTAGTTTGCACCGGTGTTAACATATGAACTCTCTTGTTCTATATCTGGAATAATTTGTAATAATGGTGACTCTACAAGAGTCGAATCTTTTATCCACCATTGTTTTCGACATAATTGAGTGAGTGCATTAGTTTGATGACTCGTAATGACCAGACTTGCGCCTCGATTGATTAAATCTTGCGCCATAACGACCAATCGGTGAATCGACTCCTGGTCAAGTGATGCGCTGGGCTCGTCCATCAATAAGATTGAAGGTTTCAGTATCCAGGCTCTTGCCATCGCAACGCGCTGCTTTTCACCACCTGAAAGTACCGAAATATGTTCATCGGCTAATGTCTCTAAACCAACCATTCTAAGGGCAGTGATAACCTGCGATCGTTTATCTATTTTTGAGAGTTTTTGAAAACGAATCCCATAAACAACATTTTGATAAACCGTGCCATCGAAAAGGTAAGGAGTCTGATGTAAATAGATAATATCTTTGTACCCAACACATCCGGTAAATCGTGTTAACCAGTGTCGATTGGGGGTGACAATGTTACCTGCACTCGGTTTAACCAAACCGGAAAGGATTTTAAGTAGCGTTGTTTTACCTACACCATTGTCTCCTTTCAGGTAGACCACATCACTGGGGCCGATCGATAGCTCGGGTATATGGAAAAGAATACGATCTTTAAAACGCATTGAAAGTTGTTGAGTCGTAATTTTAATCGTCATACCTCCTCCATTAGGTCCGTAAATAGCCTTTGCCACGCATCATCGACATTGCCGAATTAAGCGCCAATGCGAGCGTTAATAGCACAATACCAAGAGCCACACCCTGTGCAAACGCGCCTTTGTGACTTTCCATTGCTATGGCGGTTGGGATGTTTCGAGTCAGCCCCATAATATTTCCCCCAACCATCATTGAGCAGCCGACCTCAGTGACAATTCTAGAAAACGCCGCAACAACAGCCGCCATTAGTGGAAACCTTAATTCCCATGTGACCGTCAATGCGACTCGGTAGAGTGATACACCGAGCGTTACGGCGGTTTCAACTGAGCGTCTATCACTCGATTGTAATGAACCGTGCATCATTGAAACCAGAACGGGAAAACAGATCAACATCTGTCCGACAATCATCGCTTTTTGACTAAAAAGGAGCTGTAAATCTCCCAATGGCCCCGCTCGTGAGAGCATCATATATAGGAGCAACCCAATAACGACCGTTGGGATAGCCTGAAGCGTGTTGATAAGAGACAATAAAAACCATTTACCAGGAAATTCACTGTACGCGAGGACAAACGCACATACGATAGCAGGAAGTAACACCACAGAGATCGCTGACAATGAGACGCTAAACGATACCGCTACGATTTCCCACAGTTCATGATCAAGACTGAATAAAAGCGCTAACGCATCTAACGTTGTTTGCCAAAGGCTCATGAGGTTATTGTTCTCTTCATTATTGAAATCCCAAGACGCTTCGCCTAAAAAGTTTCTTCGCTAAAAAAGTTGTTTTCGTTTAAATACGACCGTTTTCGTTTCAGCGAAGAATGGGGTTTGCATTACTTTATTGGGTTAAGGTTTTTACTATTCAGCCGCGTTAGAGACAAACAGCTGCTTGCCATTGAGCTTGAACTGATTGATCAGCGCTTGTCCTTTTTCGGCGACTAACCAATCACTTAAAACCTTAGCCCCTTGATAATTAATGCTTGGGTAGCGCTCTGGGTTAACCAGAATAACCTGGTAAGGATTAAATAACTTTTTATCGCCTTGGAAAAGCAGGGTGAGATCCAGTTTGTTGTTGTAAGCCAGCCAAGTACCCCTATCGGTCATGGTATAACCTTGCATCTCAGCGGCCATGTTTAACGTTGGCCCCATTCCTTGTCCAACAGAGCGATACCCACCGAAATTAGGGTCGATCTTGCTTTGTTCCCATAGGCCCATTTCTTTTTTGTGAGTGCCAGAGTCGTCGCCACGGGAAATAAACGTCGCATTTTTCTGAGCTATTTTTTCAAAAGCGGTAAGAACGGTGTTTTCACCGACGATATTAGCGGGATCGTCTTTAGGTCCGACAATCACAAAATCGTTATACATCAACTTTCTCGGCTGAACACCGTAGCCTAAGGATACAAAAGTCGCTTCTGCTTTAGGTGCGTGGGTCATGACTAGATCAACGTCACCATTTTCGCCCATTCTCAAGGATTTACCTGTTCCCGCAGCAATCACATCCACTTTATAACCGGTATCTTTTTCAAATTCAGGTAACAAATGATTGAGTAACCCAGAATGATATGTGCTGGTCGTGGTTGCTAAGCGAACGTGAGGTAACTCTTGGTTAGCCGCGTAAGAAGTAAAACTGAATAAGCCAAGTGACACAGTGATTAAAGCCGAACGAGCGAAGTCCATATTAATAATTCCGTTGAATAATAAAATGCATAAATAGGTTTAAAAGTTATGCCTATTAAGCAAATCAAATGCCAACTTGTAATCTATTGAAATACAAGGCTATTGCAATTAAAAACATGAGAATAACGAGATAAATATTAACTTATGAGAGAGAAAGGACAAAATGTCGCACATAAGTCACAGTCGGATCGAAAAACATTGCTACAATCGGATGTAACTTTTTGTTCATACACGAGATACTTATGTCGTCCTTACTCAATGCAAACAATAATCAAAAATACGGTGCGTTTTCAGTTCTAGTTGTAGATGATGAAATTGGAATGCAAACCATATTAAAAAAAGCGTTAAGTAAATGGTTTTCGACAGTGCAGTGCGCTGCCAGCATTGAAGAAGCAGAGGGGATTCGGTCAGAACATCATTTTGACCTCATTGTATTAGATATTAATTTACCTGGTCGATCCGGTGTTGATTGGCATGAAGCGTTCAGCGATTCCGACAAACGTTGCGACGTGATCTTTATGACAGGGTATGCGGATCTTGAAACCGCTATTAAAGCACTAAAGCTTGGTGCTAGTGATTTCATCCTTAAACCTTTTAATCTAGAGCAGATGCTTCAAGCTGTTCAGCGATGCATGGAAAAGAAACTTGCCCAAAGGATGCAATACGCACTGCAGCGTGATGTGCTGCGTCATTGCGCAACGAGCATTATTGGCCACTCCAGCAAAACTCAGCAATTAAAACAGATGATCGCGATGTTTGCGCCATCAAAAGGATCGGTGCTAATTGAAGGAGAATCAGGCACTGGAAAAGAGTTGGTGGCAAGAGGAGTTCATGAAGCCAGTGAACGCTCAGGGCCTTTTATTCCTATCAATTGTGGCGCGATGACACCCGATCTACTTGCCAGTGAGCTGTTTGGGCACACTTCTGGCGCATTCACGGGCGCAAAGAAAAGCAAAGAAGGACTATTTAGGGTAGCTAACGCGGGCACATTGTTTTTAGATGAAATCGGTGAGATGCCTTTGACTATGCAGGCGTCGTTGCTGCGCGTGCTTGAACAAAGGACGATTCGACCCGTGGGTAGCGAAAGAGAAGTCAGCGTTGATGTTCGTATCGTTGCGGCAACCAACCGTGATCTTGAAATGGAAGTAAAAAACGGGTTATTTCGATCAGACCTCTATTATCGCCTTAATGTACTAAAAATTAGCGTTCCTCCTTTAAGAGAAAGGAAATCAGACCTAAAAGAGTTGGTGCCTCACTTTACAAAAATGCTTACCAGTGAATTAAGCATGCCCACACCAAATTGGGCCTATGAAGATATTTCAGCACTTAACGATTACAACTGGCCAGGCAATATACGAGAGCTAAAAAACCTGATTGAGCGGTGCATTTTACTTGGCAAGCCTCCCGCTCACTATTGGCGTGAGTTAAATGGTGAGACGGTTCATCCGATGAACGTGGAAGCTGAACAATCCGAATTAATCAGCACGGATGGAAGTTCACCAACAGGTCCTGGCAGTCAAAGCGGTTACCCAGATTCCTGGTCTTTAAAACAAGTAGAAAGAGCCCACATACTCAAAATTGTCGATCGATATGATGGCAATAAATCGGCGGCGGCACGTGAGTTAGGGGTGGCTAGGAAAACACTCGAGCGAAAATTCAAAGAATGGCTCACAGAGGAAACTGAACTTGAAAAATAATGACGCTTCTTCAAGAGCAACGCATAGCACTCGGCGGGATATCTTGGGGAAGTGGCGTTATCGATTTAATTCAATGGTGCGCTATCGACTGCTAATCCTCACTTCTGCGCCCATTGTTCTTACGCTCATCTCCTTGATTGGTATTACGATTTACTGGTCTATTACTTACACATGGAATGCCGCATTAGTTGATGTGTCAGAACGGCTAGGGGTGGCAAACAATAGCATCGCATTGCTTCAACAAAAGCAAGCTAAGGCCATTGAGTCACTTTCTCAATCCTACGATTTTCGTATTGGTCTGAATAAAACGCACTCAAATGGTCACTTTACATCTGAACAATTTACGTCATGGGTCGAATCACAAAGATATCGCTATGATCTCGATTTTCTCGCGTTTTATCCGATCGATTCTGCTGCTGATTCCCCAAATAATAAGAACCTGTTTCCCAAATCATCAACTCAACAGGAGCTCGATAAAAAGATCTTTCCAATTCAATCGCAGTCAGGTGTTCTTCCTACTGCTCACACCTTTTTCGACCGCTTCTCTCAACAGCAGCTTGAAGCATTCGGGAGTGATCTGAGCCTGTACGCGCAAATCCCCTTAGTCGAATTAAGTGAAATAGGTGAATCGAGTCAAATAAAAACCGATGGGTTGGTAAGTCGTTCAATTCTTCCGATTCTAGACTCCAATAATCAACTCGTTGGGTATCTTGATGGGGGACTGTTACTGAACAATAGCACCATTCTTGTTGACCAGATTAAAGAGCTTATCTATCCAAACGACACACTAGACAGTCGACGCCCCAAAGGAACGGTAACGGTATTTCTTGATGATGTGAGGGTTAGTACCAACGTGCCTTTAGACAGCGATACTGAAGTAGGTAGAGCGATTGGTACAAGGGTATCCGAGGAGGTTAAGCAAGCGGTTCTTATTGATGGTCAACAATGGGTGGATCGCGCGTATGTCTACGATGCTTGGTATATCACGGCGTATCGACCTATCAAGGATAGCCAAGATAGCGTTATTGGTATGCTGTATACCGGCTATTTGATCTGGCCGTTTTTTAAAGAGTACATGACCAACATTATTGAAGTCAGCCTGATGACACTGGCGTTACTATTGGGCTCGGGGTATGTAGTGTACCGAGGATCGCGAGATCTGTTTCAACCGATTGAACGCATTCATAGAGTGGTCAAGCTCATTCAACTGGGAAAAGACAAAAGGATAGGAGAGCTAGGCCTTGATGAGCAGCATGAGTTAGCTCAACTTGCTCGGCAGTTCGATAATATGCTCGATTCTCTTCAGCAGCGAAAGATAGAAATAGAACAGGCCGCATTGCAACTGGAAGTTAAAGTCAAAACCCGAACCGCAAGCTTGGAAGAGAAAACCGCTCAATTGGAGCACCACATCACGTTGCTCAATCAAACAAGAGACAAACTCATCATTAACGAAAAGCTGGCCGCATTAGGCGAGCTAACCGCGGGCATTGCTCATGAAATAAACAACCCAACCGCCGTAATTCTTGGCAATGCGGAGTTGATCAAAATAGAACTTGGTGATGATGCAAAAAAAATCGAAGAAGAAATTGATTCTATTTTGGAGCAAATTGATCGAATACGAAACATTACCCGCAGCCTTCTACAGTACAGCAGACAGGGCGGCATACAAGATGAAATCAATTGGGAACGCGTCAATCCGATCATAGAAGAAAGTATGACCCTTGTTAAAACTGGCGCGAACAAACGAGGCATTACCTTTATCGCTGATTTGCATGCCCGAACCTCCGTCGAAGTTAATCGCCACCAGTTCCTTCAGGTGTTAGTTAATCTTCAGATGAATGGAATTTATTCAATGAACGGGCAGGGGACGCTTACTATTTCGAGTCACGA
The DNA here is from genome assembly GCF_000287055.2 of Vibrio genomosp. F10 str. ZF-129. Classification (GTDB taxonomy): domain Bacteria; phylum Pseudomonadota; class Gammaproteobacteria; order Enterobacterales; family Vibrionaceae; genus Vibrio. The sequence goes on from NZ_AJYQ02000089.1 coordinate 48,926, forward strand.
TTGGTATGAAAATGAGGTTCTCAAAGGCGCTGTCATTCAAGTTGCTGATGAAGGGTGTGGTATTAGCCCTGAACATTTGAAACGCATCTTTGACCCTTTTTATACGACCAAGCGTGATGGCACGGGACTGGGGCTATCAGTATCGCAAAGTATCGTCAGCCAATCCGGTGGGCAAATAAAAGTAGAGTCGGCATTGGGGAAAGGCAGCGTATTTAGTGTTTATTTACCCAAGAAAGATGACAATACGCATTCAGTATTACTCACTTAGTGTATCGGTCAGTAAATAAAGGACAAAGTTGAAATTTATCCAGGTTTGCGGTGTAATTTATGTGATCTAAAGCAAACAAGACTTGAAGTTCTTGCTACGAACAAGTAACGTTGCGCCGTTTGTATGTCATCCATTAAATTGAAGGTAACCGCATTGATCTCCACAGCGAACATCACCCAGCAGTTTGGCGCTAAGCCACTTTTTGAAAATATTTCTGTCAAATTTGGCGAAGGCAATCGCTATGGTTTAATCGGTGCGAATGGTTGTGGTAAATCAACGTTCATGAAAATCCTCAGCGGTGAATTAGAGCCTACTGGTGGAAACGTCAGTTACGATCCGAATGAACGTGTCGCTAAACTAAACCAAGACCAGTTTGCTTATGAAGAGTTCACTGTGATTGATACCGTCATTATGGGTTACAAAGAGCTTTGGGAAGTTAAGCTAGAACGTGACCGTATTTACTCACTGCCGGAAATGAGTGAAGAAGACGGCATGAAAGTTGCGGATCTAGAAGTCCAGTTTGCTGAAATGGACGGTTACATGGCCGAAGCCAAAGCAGGCGAACTTCTCCTAGCCGTTGGTATTGAAGAGTCGTTGCATTTCGGACTGATGAGTGCGGTGGCTCCTGGTTGGAAACTTCGTGTCCTACTCGCACAAGTTCTGTTTGCAGACCCGCATATCATGTTGCTTGATGAACCCACCAACAACTTGGATATGGATACCATTGCTTGGCTTGAAGAAACATTGAATCAGCGTAATTGTACGATGATCATTATTTCCCATGACCGTCACTTCCTAAACTCTGTATGTACCCATATGGCCGATCTGGATTATGGTGAATTACGCCTATTCCCTGGCACCTACGACGAATACATGACGGCAGCAACACAAGCGCGTGAACGTCTATTGACCGATAACGCGAAGAAAAAAGCCCAAATTGCTGAGCTACAAACGTTCGTATCGCGTTTCTCTGCGAATGCATCTAAAGCGAAGCAAGCAACATCACGAGCTAAGCAAATCGATAAGATTCAATTAGAAGAAGTCAAAGCTTCTAGCCGTCAAAGTCCATTCATTCGCTTCGAGCAATCAAAAGAATTGTTCCGTAATGCGCTAGTAGTGGAAAATCTATCACAAGGCTTTGAAGAAGACTTATACAGTAAGTTCGATGCGATCTTTGAAGTTGGTGAACGTGTTGCCATTATTGGTGAGAATGGTGTTGGTAAAACCACACTGCTTAACACGCTAGCAGGTGCCTTAGAAGCGCGTACCGGTGAGTACAAATGGTCTGAAAACTCTAACATTGGTTACTATGCCCAAGATCATGCTCATGATTTCGAAAATGATATGAATCTGTTTGATTGGATGAGCCAATGGCGTCAAGAAGGCGAAGACGAGCAAGTTGTCCGTGGTTTCCTTGGTCGTATGCTATTTGGTCAGGATGATATTAAGAAGTCGGTCAAAGTAATTTCTGGTGGTGAGCAAGGTCGTATGCTTCTTGGTAAGATCATGATGCACAAACCTAACATTCTGTTGATGGATGAGCCAACCAACCACATGGATATGGAATCTATCGAGGCGTTAAACCTAGCGCTTGAGAACTACAAAGGAACCCTGTTCTTTGTTTCTCACGACCGAGTATTCGTTGACTCTCTTGCAACCCGTATTCTTGAAATCAAAGATAATATGATTCATGATTTCCGCGGTACCTATGCAGAGCTTCTTAAGGCCCGAGCTGCTGAAAGCAAATAATCGTTACGTTCCCCATTAACGAAAGCCCATCATCAAAGATGGGCTTTTCTATTTCATAATGGCATTTCATATTGTTCGGTATACACATTAATCGATAGTATTCCAATGTTCCTTAAGCATTTAAGTTCGCCTTCAGTATTTAAATTCGCCAACAATACGCTCCAGTTTTTCCCCCACCTGATTAACCTGAACACTGCACTCTGCTGATTCTGAAATCGTGGTGTACGTGCTACCTGCCAAGTCAGCAATTTGCGTAATATTACGGTCTATATCTGACGACACCATCGACTGCTCCTCGGATGCTGTCGCTATTTGAGTGTTCATATCAAACATCTCGCTGATCTGCTCGGTAATCAAGCCAATTGCGGAGACCGCTTGTGCCGTTTTATCATTGGTTATGTGTGCCTGTTCCAAGCTATTTTGCATTAAATCAATCGTTCCTTTTACACCTGCTGTTAACCCATTTATTGTTGACTCAATTTGCTGGGTAGAGTTGTTGGTCATTAATGACAATTGGCGCACTTCGTCAGCAACCACTGCAAAGCCACGACCATTCTCGCCCGCACGCGCGGCTTCAATGGCGGCATTTAACGCGAGTAAGTTAGTTTGTTCCGCTATACCTTGAATGGTTGATATGACGGAGTGAATCTCGCTGCTGTGTTTTTCAAGTTCCGCGACCATTTGTTGAGAGTTCTCGATGTTACTGGTCAGTATATGAAGGCTATTACTCGCATCGTTAGTCAGATCCAAGCTTTTATCCGCCTCTTGTTTAACCAGATGTGCATTTTCAGCGGCACTTTCAATATTGGCTGTAATTTCGTTACTCGTCATCACAAGTTCATTGACCGCCGTGGCCACTAACTCAGATTCAATTTTCTGCTGTTGAGCGTTATTCATGCTCTCGGTGGCAATATGTTTTGAGGCCAATGAGCACTCATTAAGCACATGCATAACACCTGCGATATCTTTGATATTGTTATGCAGTTTAGAGACAAAATGATCAAACGAGTTCGATAACTGAGCGAGCTCATCGTTGCCCGTTGAGTTCATTCTCACAGTCAAGTCACCATTGCCTTCCGAAATATCTTTCATTAAATGGGTAATCTGACCAATTCGCTTCGTGATGCTGGTGGTAATGATGACAAGTAACGCAGAAATAATAAACGCTAATGCAGCACCAAAGACGTTAAGCTCCGTCTTTACCTGCGTTCTCGTTCTATCCACCACCACATTAATCGATTCTTGAAGTTGATGAATAGCTTCTTCTGCTCCGTGTACATTGGTTCTTAAGGCACCTCTCATACCTAATTGTGGTGATAATCCATAAACATCGTTCTCAGCCACAAACCGTAGAAATGACTGCTGGTAGCGAACCATTTCAGTTAAAACCTGAGTATAGGCTGATGAACGGGACGTGAAATTGTTGATAGCTGCTTCGAAATCGAGCACAGCCTCTTGAGAAGGGGCGATAAGGTAATGGAAGTCGGCTTTCACTAGGGCCAAATAGCTCGCCTCTAGCTCAGCACTTTGTGTTTGTTTGACTGCATAGTGAAGACCTAGACGATTATCATTGAGTTTCGCACCCAAACCGGACTGTTGATCCATCCCCAGCAGCGATACTTGCTTGCTTAGTTGATGAAATTGCCCCTGATACTGTCTTAATGTACTAGTGATCGTGGTGAGCTGACCTAAGGCCGAAGAGTCGTATTTTGAAAGGGTGTCTTGCAAAAATAAAACACGTTGCTCTAACTGCTCGAAAGTTTCATCAAAGCGGGTGACGTATTTAGGATCTTTACGAGAAAGAAAGTCTTTCTCGTGCCGCCTTAACGTTAACAAATCTATCGCACTAAGTTGATTCTGTTTTGCTGCTTTTTCAATGTCTTCAAGAGTAGAGAAGCTCGCCTGCTGGTACAGGGCATAGCTCACGATGCCAATGACTAAAGTACAAACCACTGTTAGCAACTTTGCTTTTATCGATACATTTTGTAGAAATGACGTTGTTCTCGGTGACCCAGCCATAGGCACCTCCCATAGTAATGGTGATAGATTGACGTTGAATACCCACTTTTAGCTTATTATGTGAACTTTTTATTACAGTGGATATACAACGAATAGCAGCTGGGTATGGTTTTGCAAGTTGAAAGCTGAATTAAACGACCTGCAAAAAATGACAAAAAATAGAGAAATTAGCCTTTAACATCGAAGATGATTTTTTCTGCGCCCGTAAATACTTGAAAACGCAGGCCCTTAGCGCGAGCGATAGTCGTAATGCCAAATTTGTTCGCGAGATCCAGTCCCATTTGGGTCACTCCTGAACGTGACAATAAAATGGGGATTCCCATCTGCGCGACTTTAATCACCATCTCTGAAGTTAGGCGGCCCGTTGTGTAGAAAATCTTATCGGCACCCGTGTCTTTGTTTAACCAAAGCTCTCCGGCTAAGGTATCAACCGCATTATGGCGGCCAACATCTTCTACAAAGGAAATCACTTCGCTGGCGTTACAAATTGCACAACCATGTACGGCACCCGCTTTTTTATAGGTATCGTTATAATGAGTTAAGGCTTCGAGGGCAGAGTAGATATCTGATTGTTTTAGTTTGACTTGAGGAACTTGGTAACCCTCAAGCTGCTTCATCACGTTTCCATACATTGTGCCTTGTCCACAACCCGAGGTGACGGTTTTTTTCTTCAACGCCTTTTCTAACTGAGAAGTGTCTTCTTTCGTCACCACCGCTGCACTGTGCGTTTCCCAGTCAATAATGATCGATTCTATCGCATCAGGATCCTTGATGAAGCTCTGATTTTTTAAATAACCGAGAACAAGTGATTCCGGGCGTGAGCCTAGGGTCATCAAGGTAACAATCTCTTTCCAATTTAGAAGAACCGTAAGAGGGCGTTCACAAGCGATTTGTTTCAGTAATTTCTCACCATATTCATCGAACACTTCGACTTCAATGGTTTGTACTGGGTTCTCTTGGGTTTTGATAATACTAGGTTGAGTCACTCTAAATTCCTGTCTTATGGTTAGGGCCTGTTGACCTTAGTAAAGAGGCGCATGGTGAAAAATGACAGCCTTTGTATGCTGCTCTCGCGTTCACATTGAGATTTCTTAATCATGTGACACCTTTCATGCTGCAATGCGCTATTGTTTTTAAGCTATTTCCTCTAAAGGGAAGTCAATACTGATGTTTGTCGAAGCAAAGTAACCTCAAAAATCGGTACTTGAGATAAATAAGTTAAAGGTGGCGTAAATATTGCTTTTATCGTGCCATAAATACCACAATAAACATGTAAATGTGAAATAGGTGAACCATGTCTAACAACGACTATCCCAACACAGAGTTGGTTAAAGATGAAAATCTATGGCCAATACGCTGCCATTTAGTATCGCATGAGATCACCACTGGAGTTTGGACAACGACTCAATGGCAATTAAAAGGTTTTGATTTGAACGCTCGCACACCAGACAAGTGCGAATCAGAAACCAGTAGCAACAACCCACTGGTCATTTTAGAGCTATTTAAAGATGAGAGAACAGACTATCGCTTTAACTTGAGTTCAAATCAGCCTAAATTATTCTTAGTGTTAGATAATTTTGATGATGCAGAAGTTCAGTCCGTCGTGACACTTACGGCGTCACAAAGTGTCGCCAGTCAATACATGGACGGCGACTATCTCGTACTTTCTACTGATATGCCATTGGCTGTACAAGCTTGGATGGAAGCCTACATAGGTCGGCATGGGGAATTGTTAGAGCAGAAGAGGAAAAAGCGTAAAGGGGCGGGTAGAGCCAGTGGCAAATAACTTTTTATCACGTTGGTCAAGCAAGAAACACCTTGAAGCATCGACCTTACAAAAATCGGCTACAACATTACCTGAGGCAAGTGACATAGCAACAGAAGCCGTTGTTCTAGCAGAAAATGACCCCTTAGCCAAAGTGACAATAGACAGAGAAACAACAAACAAAGCCACGATAGACCATGTCTCCCCAACGAATCAATCGTTGCAGGGAATGGGTCAGAGCTCACAGGAAGAACGAAGCGCGGTTTCTGTTGCGGATGAATTAGAGGATAGCCAACGGGATGAAAGAGACTCTATTGAGGAAGGATCCCTTTCTATCGCTTCACTCTTAAAGAGTGACAGCGACCCTTTGCTAAAAAAAGCGGCACTGAGGGCGCTGTTCAGTGGTGAAGAGTTTAATCATGTCGATGCACTCAATGATTATGACCATGACTACAGTGCCATTCCGAGTTTATCCCAAGACGTCGCTCAATCACTGCGGGAATGGATTAAGCCTACATCGAAGGAAAGTGCTGATGAGACAGTCCAAAAAGAGTCGGATTCTAATTCACCACAACCAGACCCCGACTTAGAACCTGTCTCGGAGGATGATAATTCTGAGTGTGGTGCATCGAACGACGTAAAACAACAAACATTAGGCACATCAGAAACAGATCTTGTGCTGGGTAGTGAATCAAATACTGATTTACTCAGCGATTCGTTAGAAGAAAAATAGTAACCTTACAATTAATAGGTACATTTTGACCTAATCGAGAAATTCGAGGTGCGACATTATGTCGCACCTCGCTACTGTTCTTATCTCCTCGTTTTAAATACAATCCAACTTACTCTTAACATATTGTTTTTAAATAATAAAATTTTTGGAATACTAATTGCATTGCACTGTATGTGAATCCCTGTTCTCACATGGACCCGAGCAATGCTAAAAGAATTACTACAACAAGCGACATCAAATAATGGAAAGGCCCGTTCTTACGCAATAGAAAATACCGTAGAACTGACGAATCTTATTCCACCGACCGTAAGCTACGAAAGTGGTGGTCACACCTTAATTATCGGCCCGACGGATATTATTCAGGCTACAGCAAAACAGTTATCGAGCATGGCCTCGTTGACTCTGCTTTCTACTGATGGAGAGAAAGGCGAAAGTAACAACATTTATTTCTCGTCCTCGATCGAAGTGTCAGGCTTTTTGGGGACATTTCACGTCCATATATCCCATCATGGTGAGGCCGATCTAAACGCTGGAGGTTTCCGCTCAGAAAGTAAAAGAAACCTCGCTACCATCGCAGTTAACCGAGAATGCTTTGATGTCATTCTCGATCTTTCGCTCACAGGAATCATGAAAGAAGAAGTGCCTGTTCCGGGCTATTATCCTGTCGGGAGGGGCTACCCAAGCATGCAGCAAGCGCTATCGGAAATCCCAACACTTATGGGGACCTTCGATAAACCCAAGTACTTCCGATTAGATACCGATTTATGCGCTCACAGCTCACGAGGTGTAAAAGGGTGCGATCGTTGTGTAGATGCTTGTCCAGCTGGAGCTCTTTCAAGCATAGGCAGTGACAAAACAGGTTATAACATTGAGATAAACCCTTATCTCTGTCAGGGAGTAGGCACTTGCGCAACGTCGTGTCCGACAGAAGCCATTCGTTACGCCTTACCCAATCCTGAAGAAACACAGCAATTTGTAGAACGTACGCTTGAGAATTACCGCAAAGCGGGTGGCGAGCACCCAATTGTCTTATTTTGCAGCGCCCGCCATGAACAATACACCATCATGGCGTTAAAACAATTGCCAGATAACGTCATTCCGATCGTGGTAGAAGAACTACCCTCAGTGGGTATTGATACTTGGTTCGCCGCATTAACCAATGGAGCGACTCAGGTGCTCTTTGCAGCCAACCAGCACATGCCCCCAACGATTATTCGAGTTTTAACCAAAGAAGTCGCCATGGCACAAGCACTATTAGCGCCATTGGGTATCGCTTCTGACTGCATAGAGATCTTGTATTTAGAATCGATGCACAGAGTTAAGGCAGATTCAGGTACTCAGCAAGATCAGACATCTGCGGTGAACACTCTCGATCTTCAAACCCCGGATCGTCAAATACCGAGTTTACAAACGAAAGTGTTGAGCCCAATCATGGGTGGGGTGAGTGGATCTAAACGTCATCGGTTATTCGAATCACTCGATACCCTTACTCGTCATCATCAACCCACTGAAAACACAACACCACTAATGGAAAGTGCGCCCTATGGCAGCGTTGATTGCGAATCAAAAGATTGCACTTTATGTATGGCGTGTGTAGCCGTGTGTCCAACGCGAGCACTTCACCACGATGGTGAGTCTCCTTCACTACTTTTTATCGAACAAGACTGTATTCAATGCGGCATGTGCGAGAAGGCCTGCCCTGAATCTGCGCTTTCATTGTCACCGCGCATCAATTGGGATTCAGAACAGCGTAACAAAGCTATTGTATTGCATCACGAGAAGCCTGCCGAATGTTTACGTTGTAGCAAACCTTTCGCCCCGCAATCGATGATAACTATGTTGCAAGATAGGTTACGCGGTCACTCTATGTTTGCAGATGATGTCGCTATTAACCGTATCGCGATGTGCGAAGACTGTCGAGTCAAAGACGTTTTCGAAGCAATGGCTGACGACCCAACGAAACAACTCACTTACTAGGAGCGCATTTTGGATAATCAACATCAAGAAATACGTGCTGACATCTATTTACTGATTGCTACGCTGTTTCGACAGCCGCCGAGTGCTGAAATCATTGCGTTTTTAACGTCACTAGATATAGAAACAGAAAGCAGTGCCATGCAACAAGCGTGGCACGCCTTGAAGCAATCTGCTAGCACTAGCGAAATAGCCAATCTGAACGACGAATATCAAGAGTTATTCATCGGTATTGGCCGTGGCGAAGTGGTCCCATTCGGTTCTTGGCATATGACAGGGTCATTAATGGAAAAGCCACTCGCACAACTTCGCCAAGATCTAAAAGCATTGGGATTTGAACGTGAAGAAAGCGTTAAAGAGCCTGAAGACCATATTTCCGCATTATGTGAAGTGATGGCTCTACTCATTAATCAAAAAGACCCAGAGCAACAGGCATTTTTTAATGCACATCTAGCACCTTGGTATTCCTCTCTTTCGCAACAAATAAAGCAAGCGAATCATGCCCAATTTTACGTTCAAGCCGCACAGCTACTTGAGGCGTTTTTGCATGTAGAACAAGTTCGATTCAGTCAAAAGCGGGCGGGGTCAAAAAGCAAACTAACTATTAATGTCAATAATACCAGTAACCTAATTCAATCAACCTAATTCAATCAACTTAATTCGAACTCCTATAAGAAGCGCCAAAGCGTTCAGTCGCCCTAACATGGTAAGGAAGCAATACATGAACAACAAAAAAGACACTGACACATTAGACACCGGTCGACGAGACCTTTTGAAAGGCTTAACAACAGCTGCGGTTGCGGGTGCCGTCGCCGCCGGTGTTAGCACTAAAGTATCGGCTGAAGAAGCGGTGTTAACGCCCCAACAAAAAGAAACAGATGGGTACCACGAAACTCAGCACATCCGTGATTATTACGACTCGCTATAGGAGCAAACCAATGAAATTAACAAAACGCTCAGATAGCGTGACTAAAAAAGAGAATCAATTTGGTGTGAGTCGTCGTGCCTTTATGAAAAATTCCTCTTTGGCTGCGGGGGGCGCGGTCGCAAGCGCTTGTCTGTTCGCACCGGGAATGATGAAAAAAGCAGAAGCGAAATCAGTCCCTAGCGATGCCAAAACAGAGATTAAACGAACGATTTGTTCCCACTGTTCCGTTGGTTGTGGTATCTACGCGGAGGTTCAAAACGGAGTATGGACAGGGCAAGAGCCAGCGTTTGATCACCCATTTAATGCAGGTGGGCACTGTGCCAAAGGGGCAGCACTGCGTGAGCACGGACACGGTGAACGTCGACTCAAATACCCAATGAAACTTGAAAATGGTAAGTGGAAAAAGCTGTCATGGGAACAAGCGATTAATGAAATTGGTGATAAAGCGTTAGAGATTCGTAAAGAGTCAGGGCCCGATTCTGTTTATTGGCTAGGAAGTGCCAAGCACAGCAACGAACAAGCGTATATGTTCCGTAAAATGGCCTCGTTATGGGGAACAAATAATGTCGATCACCAAGCGCGAATTTGCCATTCAACTACCGTAGCGGGTGTTGCAAACACCTGGGGCTATGGCGCGATGACCAACTCCTTTAATGACATGCACAATTGTAAGTCTGCGCTCTTTATTGGTTCTAACCCTGCTGAAGCGCATCCAGTTGCGATGCAACATATCCTAATCGCCAAAGAGAAAAACAGCTGTAAGATTGTCGTGGCCGATCCTCGCCGTACGAGAACAGCTGCCAAAGCGGATCACTATGTATCATTAAGACCTGGCTCAGACGTGGCGTTTATCTGGGGCGTGTTATGGCATGTGTTTAAAAATCAGTGGGAAGATAAAGAGTTTATCCGCCAACGTGTGTTTGGTATGGATGAGGTTCGTGAAGAAGTCGCCAAGTGGCCGCCTGAAGAAGTAGAGCGAGTGACCGGCATAACAGAAGAAGAAGTATACAAAACCGCAAAACTACTGTCTGAAAATCGCCCTGGTTGTATTGTATGGTGCATGGGCGGAACCCAACATACGACAGGTAACAACAACACTCGTGCTTATTGTATTCTCGAACTAGCGCTTGGCAACATGGGTAAGTCTGGCGGTGGTGCCAACATCTTCCGTGGTCACGACAATGTACAGGGTGCAACGGATCTTGGTGTTCTTTCGCACACGTTACCTGGTTATTACGGCCTTTCTGATGGCGCGTGGAAGCATTGGGCGGGCGTATGGGGCCTTGAGTATGAATGGGTGAAAAACCGATTCGACCAAGGCAAATACCGAGGAAAGCTGCCAATGAACAATATGGGAATTCCCGTTTCTCGTTGGATCGATGGCGTTTTAGAAAATAAAGAAAATATTGAGCAAAAAGACAATATCCGCGCCATGTTCTATTGGGGCCACGCGGTCAACTCACAAACCCGTGGCGTCGAAATGCGAACGGCCATGAAAAAGCTGGACATGATGGTGATTGTTGACCCATACCCAACCGTTGCTGCAGTGATGAATGATCGAACCGATGGTGTCTACCTTCTTCCTGCAACCACGCAATTTGAAACAACGGGGTCTGTCACCGCCTCTAATCGCTCTCTTCAATGGCGAGAGCAGGTGATTCCGCCGTTGTTTGAATCCAAGCCTGACCATGAAATCATGTATCTGCTAAGTAAGAAACTCGGGATTGCGAATGAGCTATTTAAGAATGTGAGAATTGACAATAATCAGCCCGTTATTGAAGACATCACAAAAGAATTCAACCGCGGCATGTGGACCATTGGCTATACCGGTCAAAGCCCTGAGCGAATTAAAGCGCATACCATGAACTGGCATACGTTCCATAAAACCTCTCTTGAAGCTGAGGGCGGTCCAGCGCATGGAGAAACTTACGGGTTACCTTGGCCATGCTGGGGAACTCCAGACATGAAACACCCAGGTACGCATATTTTGTACGACACATCTAAGCCTGTTGCGTTGGGGGGAGGAAATTTCCGCGCTCGATTTGGTGTGGAATATGAGGGCAAAAATTTACTTGCCGAGGACAGCTATTCTAAAGATTGCGAACTCCAAGACGGCTATCCAGAATTTACCGACAAATTGTTAAAACGCTTAGGCTGGTGGGACGATCTTACCGATGCAGAAAAACTCGCTGCTGAAGGTAAAAACTGGAAAACAGATGTTTCAGGCGGAATCCAACGCGTTGCAATTAAGCATGGTTGCATGCCGTTTGGCAATGCGAAAGCACGCGCAATTGTGTGGACCTTCCCAGACCGCGTACCACTGCATCGGGAACCACTGTACACACCTCGTCGAGATCTCGTCGCCGATTACCCAACATGGGATGACAGTGAGTCTATCTACCGTTTACCAACCATGTACAAATCAATCCAAGATCAAGATAAGTCTCAAGAGTATCCAATTATCTTAACGTCAGGCCGTTTAGTCGAGTATGAAGGTGGGGGAGAAGAGACCCGCTCAAACCCTTGGTTAGCTGAACTTCAGCAAGAAATGTTTGTAGAAGTTAACCCGAAAGATGCCAACGACATTGGATTTAAAGATGGTGACATGGTGTGGGTTGAAGGCGCTGAAAAAGGCCGTATTCATGTGAAAGCGATGGTGACACGTAGAGTAAAACCAGGTCTGGCATTTATTCCTTTCCACTTCGGGGGTAAGTTCCAAGGCGAAGATCTGAGAGACAAGTACCCAGAAGGCACAGATCCTTATGTGATTGGTGAGTCCGCAAATATTGCAACCACTTACGGTTATGATCCTGTTACACAGATGCAGGAAACAAAAGTGACCCTTTGTAACATTCGAAAAGCTTAGGAGTAATAAAGATGGCTAAAATGAAATTCCTTTGTGACACCAAGCGCTGCATCGAATGTAACGGCTGTGTCACCGCGTGTAAAAATGAAAATGATGATGCCTTGGAATGGGGTATTCAGCGTCGACGTGTAGTTACGTTGAATGATGGTGAACCCGGTGAAAACTCGATTTCAGTTGCCTGTATGCACTGTACCGATGCGCCGTGTAAAGCCGTCTGTCCAGCGGACTGTTTTGAGCATACAGAAGATGGCATTGTTCTTCACAATAAAGATCTCTGTATTGGTTGTGGTTACTGTTTATTTGCGTGTCCATTTGGTGCGCCCCAGTTTCCTAAGCAAGCGGCGTTTGGTGAACGTGGGAAAATGGATAAGTGTACGTTCTGTGCAGGTGGCCCAGAAACGGAATCTGGCTCCGTAGAGGAACAGCAAAAATACGGTGCAAATCGTATTGCAGAAGGCAAACTACCGATGTGCGCATCTTTATGTTCGACCAAAGCACTGCTTGCCGGAGATGCTGAAAAGGTCTCTGATATTTTCCGTCAAAGGGTTGTTGAGCGTGGGGCGAAAGACGCAGGCTGGACCAATGGTGAAGACCTCTCTTTTGATGCGACCAAAAGCTAACAGGGACCAGGTATGCGATTAGATTTAATACGAAAGTCTCTTGTATTGCTGTCTCTAGTGGGCGCAATACTCGCTTCGTTATCATTTCAAGCTTTTGCCAACACGGAGCCAGCAGTCTCAGAACGCGAGATAACTCAACTGGCTGGTGCTGAGTTCTGGCGCCAAGTTCGAGCTGGGGAAGAGGGCGTTACGACGTCACAATTCCCAGAACATGGTGTGCTGATTAGTGCGCCTGGACAGACTTGGTACATCCTTAAAGAGAAGTGGATGTCTCCTGCTGGAGCTGTTGCTATTTTTGGCAGTATTTCAGTGGTTGCACTTGCCTATCTTATTGTTGGACCAGTCATGTTAAGTAAGCCACGAACTGGAAGAAAAATTAAACGTTGGACTCGCTTAGATCGCGCTTTGCACTGGAGTATGGCCTTCACATTTCTTACCCTTGCATTTAGTGGCCTAATGCTTGTTTACGGTAAGCATTTTTTGAAACCCTATGTACCAACTGAACTTTGGGGCTTCGTGATTATGCTCGCCAAACAGTACCACAACTACTTGGGTCCACTGTTTGGTGTGTTGCTGATCCTAATCCTATTCAAGTGGTGGCGGAAATCGATTTTCCGCAAAGTTGATGTCACCTGGTTTATGAAGTTCGGTGGAATGGCAGGAAAACACAAAGGCAGCCACCCATCGGCTGAATTTTCAAACGCTGGAGAAAAGGCACTTTTTTGGCTGCTTATTGTCGTTGGAGCAGTGGTCGCTTTTAGTGGGCTGGTCTTAGACTTTCCAATTTTTGGTCAAACCCGTCGCGATATGGAGCTGTCTAACCTTATCCATATGTTATCAGCACTTATTTTGATCTGTGGCTTCGTCTTCCACATTTACATAGGCTTGTTTGGCATGGAAGGCGCGTTAGAGGCGATGGTCACCGGTGAAGTTGATGAAACATGGGCAAAAGAGCACCATGATCTGTGGTACGAAGACGTGATGCTAGAAGAACAGAAAAGCGAGCAGAAGCAAGCAAACGTCAAGGAGATGAGCAATGAACAAGCATCATAAGGGGATTTGGTTTGCCTATGTTGCAAGCTTATTCACGCCGTTAACCTGTTTACTCTCGGGTGTTATCGCCATCATCTATGCAGGTTACCGTCTTGATAAAGGTGAAGATTCAGAGGTGGTGATTTCTCATTATTATGGGTTAATTCGTAGCTTCTTTTTAAATCTGACGTTTTTTGTTGTGCTGATCGTGACGATTGCAACATCGAATGGGGTCCTAATCGGCATCAACGACTACTGGTATAACAGTACGATCATTGATTCTGTCGCCTATTTCATACCTATTGTGGGGATTGCCTTAGCGGCCATCGCCATATTAATTTGGTTCGTGCGCATGTTTAAAGGAATGAAGCAGCTAAAAGCTAATCTTCCTCTACAGACAATGAAAGGCCCCAACTTATAAGATTGTTCGTCTTTCTCGCTGATCGACTGACTGAGATGAAAAAATGAGGATGGTGTTTGCTACAACACCATCCTCATTTTTTGCTTAATAGAAGAAATTCTATTGTTGTTCTTATCTTGTTGTTCTTATCCTATTTTCTGTTTTGGCTCACAGAACCCACAGTAAAGTCAGGGAAATAATACTATGGTCTAACGACATACACTTCTGAAGCGTATCGAACAGTGCTAGTCTTTATTTAAAGTTAGCGCTAAAAGGATATAGCATGAAGTTTCCTTACAAAAACATTGTAATCTTAACGGGGGCGGGCATATCTGCTGAGTCCGGAATTAAAACATTCAGAACTCAAGATGGCCTGTGGGAAAATCACCGCATTGAAGATGTGGCTACGCCTGAAGGCTTTCAAAAAGATCCCGACCTTGTACAAGACTTCTATAATCAACGACGTAAAAAACTTCAATCTGATGCTATCAGCCCCAACGCTGCACATATAGCGCTCGGTAAACTTGAAAGAGAGTTAGAAGGCACCGTCACGATCATTACTCAAAATATTGATAACCTCCATGAAAAAGGCGGGAGCAAAAACATTATCCACATGCATGGGGAGCTTTTAAAGTCTCGCTGTAGTGAATCAAACCAAGTTATTGAACACACTGGTGATATTCAGACTGGAGACTTGTGCCACTGTTGCCAAATCCCCGCTCAGATGCGACCACATATCGTTTGGTTTGGCGAGATGCCGCTTAGAATGGGGGATATTTATTCCGCTCTAGAACAAACCGATCTTTTCATTTCTATTGGTACGTCAGGCGTTGTTTACCCGGCGGCTGGATTTGTTCACGATGCAAAAATGCACGGGGCGCATTCAATCGAGATTAATCTAGAACCGAGTGCAGTGGAAAGTGAATTTGCAGAGAAGCGTTATGGTAAAGCCAGTGTAGAAGTGCCTAAACTTGTAGAAGAGCTGCTTACGCTGGAGAGCCAAAAGTCAGCCTAACATGAGCTTCAGGAGCAGTCAGTTAACCTTTTGATTTGAGCGCTCATCATACTGAGCGTTTTTTCTTTTTCATTTTGTACATGGCCAAGTCAGCCTGGTTTAACGCCTGCTCCATGTTGTCTAATGTTGTCGTTTCAAACCCATAACTGAATGTTATGGGTTCGCCTTTCAAAACTCGAATGACAGAGTCCACATACTCCTGAGCTCTTCCAGGGTCTACAATCACGACAAACTCATCACCGCCGATTCGAAATGCTTTTTCTCCACGGTGTTTGGCATTAAGCAGTGCTTGAGAAAACCGAATAATGAGTAAGTCACCGACAGCATGACCTTTGGTATCGTTTACGGATTTTAAGTCATTGATATCAAGATAGACGATATCGAATTCAGGTTTTGAGATAGCGTTAAGTTTCTTTCGATTATAAAGACCCGTTAACTCATCAATAGTATTCTCATAATAGACTTTGTTAAGAAGGCGAGTTACACCAATCGCTATTATCAAATATGAAATCTGAAGAATCCCATCTTCTAAGAATGTATCGATGAGTTCATACTTATCAGCGAGTTCATCAAGTACTTTGATTTCGGTGATAACATCATAAAACATATTGAATACCAGCATGAGCAAGCCTATTTTCAATATGCGATTGGAGTGAAGAACTTTTCTAGAAATAAAATAGATATAAGCCGTGATGAAGAGAGAGTTGCTTTCAAAGATAAAGTCGTAGTGAGAATCAACTTCGACTAAATGGCTGAGCATTTTCATAGAAATTGAAACTAAAAGCATAAATGTGATTAAAACCAGTGCACTAGAGTGCCTTATTTCATATTTGATTGCCTATTTCCTTATTGAAAAAAAGTGTCTCGAATAGATTTTATGAATCATTACTCGAGACACCTCACTGCTTAGTTGCCTACTTTGAGACGTTGGAAGTACTCTTCATAAAGTGCACTTGCTTCACCAACTTCGTCTTGCCATACGCCAGAGTCCATAATGTATTGCGGTGGGAAAATGCTTGGATCATTAGCAAACTCGGTTGGTAACAATGGATAAGCGGTCTTAACAGGGGTTGGGTAACCGATCTCTAAAGCGATCTTCGCGGCGTTTTCTGGGCGTAAAAGAAAATCGATCATCTTGTGCGCAGCCTCTGTATTTTTAGCCCCTGTAGGGATCGCTAAGCTGTCCATCCAGAAAATAGCGCCTTTCTCTGGCCACACAATATCGATGGAAGCCCCTTCCTGGCGTGCCATGTAAGCAGAGCCATTCCACAACATGCCTAAAGAAACCTCGCCAGCAAGGTATGGGTTGGCAGGGAAATCCGAATTGAACACCAACACATTTGGCATTAGCTTACGTAACTCTTGATAGGCTTGTTCAATTTCTTCAGGGTTAGTCGTATTCGGTGAATAGCCTAACTTCGTTAATGCTATATGAAAGACTTCACGAGAGTCGTCCATTAGCATAAGTTGACCTTCCCATTTGCTGTCCCAAAAGTCTCCCCATTTTGTTAGTGAGCTGCCATCCAGCATATCTGAATTCACACCAATGCCCGTCGCGCCCCAAATATAAGGAATAGAGTAGGTGTTACCAGGATCGAAAGGTTTGTTTAGATAATTAGGGTCGAGGTCCGCAAAGTGAGAGAGTTTGGTCTTATCAATCTCTTGCAGCATGTTTTCTTTATGCATTTTTGAAACAAAATACGTCGATGGAACAACTAAGTCATAACCGGAACCCTGCGTTTTTAACTTGGCGTACATACTCTCGTTAGACTCGTACGTCGAGTAAATCACCTTGATACCCGTTTCTTCGGTGAAACTTTCTAGTACATCAGCAGGGATGTATTCAGACCAATTATAAAAATACAGCTCTTTGTCGTCAGCGAAGACTGATTGAGAGAATAAAGTAGCGGCAAATAGTGCTGCGACGCTTAGTTTTGTTTTCATTTTACATCCATCTTATGTTGCGTACTTAACGTGAAATGCCTGTATAACAAGCATAGGGTAAGTTTAGAAAAAAGATCGCATATTTCAAGGATATGCCAACAAATAATTAGCCCATTTCTAGGGCGTGTTGTGTTACGAAATATGCCTGATATCCATATAAGTAATCTTTATTGCTGTGCTGTCAATCTGTCTTTGCCTACCCATTGAGAGAGCAAGACTAAAAACAACGAAACGACGAGCATAATAGTGGCGAGTGCGTTCACTTCAGGAGAAATGCCCACCTTAACCATAGAATAAATTTTGAGTGGCAGTATTTCATAGCTTGGACCTGTCACAAAAGAACTGATGATTACGTCATCCAACGAGAGTGTAAAACTCAATAACCAACCTGCGGCAATAGCGGGCTTGGCAATGGGTAGAATGATTTTTTTCAAGATCGTCCATTCACTTGCGCCAAGATCTTTAGCGGCTTCGAGCATTTTCACATCAAAGCCTTTTAGGCGGCTGTATACGGTGACAACCACAAAAGGCAAACAAAATGTAATATGTGCGATCAGTAAAGTTAAAAATCCAAGCTGCACGCCGATGAGTAGAAACAAGGCAAGCAATGAAATTGCCATCACGATATCTGGAGACATCATGACAATAAAAAGCATGCCATTGACGGCGGGCTTTCCTTTGAATTGATACCGAAATAAGGCTACAGCCGTTAAACTACCAATAGCTGCAGCCGCTGTTGCGGAGAAAACTGCAATATTGATCGAGTGCCACGCAGCCTGCATGAGACTGTCATTGTTCACTAAAGAGTGATACCACTTAAAAGTGAACTCACCCCATTTCATTCCAAATTTATTGCTATTAAACGAATTAACGATCAATACAATGATTGGCAGATACAGAAACGCGTAAACAAAGGAAATGAAACTGTATTTAGAAAAGCGCCCCATTAGCTTAACTCCGTGGTTCGGTTAAGAAGCTTTCCAGCTCTATAGTAGCCGTACAGTAATATGGCCATCGCTCCGGTAAGCGCAATGCTCGTTGCTGCGCCAAAAGGCCAGTCTCTGGCATTAAGCACCTGACTCTTAATCACATTACCAATCAGTAAGTTTTTCGCGCCTCCTAACAAATCGGCCACATAGAACATTCCAAGAGCAGGCAACAACACCAATAAGCACCCACCGATGATCCCGGGCATCGTTAGCGGTAAGATGACACGAACAAAGGTTTGAAACTTGTTCGCACCCAAATCTTTCGCAGCCTCGATATAGGAACCGTCCAGTTTTTCGATGGTTGAATAGAGTGGCAGTATCATAAACGGCAGCAAAACGTAGACTAAACCAATCATTACCGCAGTTTCTGTATACATAAGGCGTAGCGGTTTATCAATAATGTCTAACGCGAGTAACCCTTTGTTCAATACACCTTGAGTACCAAGAACAATTTTCAACCCATAAGTACGAATCAGTGAATTAGTCCAAAACGGAACAATTACCAGAAACAGCATTAGGGGTCTTACGTTCACAGGCATTTTAGTCACTAGGTAGGCGAAAGGGTACCCAATAAACAAACAGAGCCCGGTCGCCATAATCGCCATATAAAATGAATGCCAAAGCACTTTGAGGTAGAGTGGATCCATTAAGCGAGCGTAGTTATGTAGCGTGAATGTCAGGTCGATTAGGTTCGCCTCATCACGTGTCAGAAAACTCGTCGCGATAATCATAATGTTAGGAATCAGCACAAATAGGGCCAACCAACTAATGATTACCGTTAAAATCGTGTTTTTGAAGTTAAACCATTTGTGCATCAGTCAGTACCACTTCCCAAGTTTCTACCCAAGAGATCGCCACTTTTTGGCCCAATGAGTGATCCACATCTGGATCGTCTTCATTAAAGAACTCACTCGTCATCACTTTCATTCCAGAAGGCAATTCAATGACAGAATCGAGAGTCATTCCTTTATAGGTACGATCGATAACATGACCAATGATTCCTGTGTTTTCTGATTCTATGATTTCAGTCACTCTTAAATCTTCTGGGCGTAACAGTACTTGAAGAACATCGTCGGTTTCAACGGGCGCTTTGTAATGAACCACGCTGTCTGAATTCTCTATCGAAACCAATATCTTTTCATCGTCTATTCGAGAAAGTACTTTTGCATTAAAGACATTAATTTCACCTATAAACTGCGCAACAAATAAGTTTTGAGGCTCTTCATAGATTTGTCGTGGCGTACCATCTTGTTCAACCACCCCATCACGCATGACAATGATTCGGTCAGACATAGACAGCGCTTCTTCTTGATCATGAGTAACAAAGATAAAGGTGATGCCAAGCTGACGTTGCAGCTGCTTCAATTCAATTTGCATCTGCTTTCTAAGCTTATAATCCAATGCAGACAGGGATTCATCTAACAACAGTACTTTGGGCTTATTAACCACAGCTCTAGCAATGGCGACGCGCTGCTGCTGACCACCAGAGAGTTGATGAGGCATACGGCTTGCGTGTTCTGTTAGTCGAACCATAGACAGGGCATCGATCACGCGTGTTTTAATTTCATCATTAGGGACTTTCTGCATGCGAAGCCCAAACGCAACATTCTCAAAAATCGTCATGTGAGGGAATAATGCATAGCTTTGAAAGACAGTATTCACATGTCTTTGCTCTGCTGGGAGCTCGGTAATATCGACACCATCGAGCGTAATACTACCCACATCGGCCATTTCAAACCCGGCAATCAAGCGCAGAACGGTTGTTTTACCGCAACCAGAAGGGCCCAAAATAGTGAGGAACTCCCCGTGATTGACGTCGATAGAAAACTCATTAATCACTTTCTGACCGTCGAAGCTTTTACTTACTGCCGATAATTGAACTATGGGTGTGGATTTCGTTGGATGAGTATTCAAGGCTGTCTGGCTCCCAATAGAACTCATGGACGTATGATCGAGTTTAATACAAGATCAAATAATGGGCGGATGATAATCATCAATCTAGTGAATTTAAAGTATTTTTACACTGAATTCGTGCAAAATCGCTATTCGGAGCCTATTCAAATTTTAGGCGAGAGGGCCGCGAGCCTGTGTAAGTAGAAATAGTAGACGAATATGTAAGAAAATGAGGATAAACTACGGAACAGATTTTCGTATAATTACCTTTTAAGTATAATGCGGCTAATTTCTTCAATCAGCTATTTAAAGCCACTTAAAGCAAGCGCCATTGCGACGGACGTTAGAATGAACAATGACATTGAAAAAGACTTCAACCTAGGGGGGAGCGTAGACAAAGCGCTGTCCGGTCAATACGATTTAAAAGTAGGTGAGGTTTTAAAAGAAGCGGGCAGCATGACTGTTAAGCATTTTCTTTCGTTCTCTCCAGCGGTAATGATTTTGCTCGTGCTGCAACTCGCCATCTTTTACATCGCGTTAAAGCTACAAATTGGTGACCCTTCAATTGTTCTTGATATCTTTGAAAACCCAGAAAACTTTAACCAATCTATCGTTCAGGCAATTTTTGTCGCAAACTTTAGTTATGAAGTGGTCAGTGCTCCATTTTTTGCGGGGCTGAGTTTGATGGCCATGAGCCACGCTGCCGGGTTGAATACAAAACTTCGCCATATAGGTAAAGGGCTACAGTTCACAGTGCCAGTCATTATAGCAACGCTTTTTTCGTTGGTTTTACAAGGTATCGCAGGGACATTCTTACCATTCGTGTCTTTATACCTTTCACTAGCTTTTAGTAATTCTATTCTCCTAGTATGTGAGAAAAGAGTCAGCCCGTTTCAATCGTTGTGGATGTCATTGAGAGCGGTGAATAAGAAGATCCTGTCTATTGCCGCCATTTACTCAGTCGTGACTATGTTGTTTGTTGCGGCGGCGGTATTTTACGGCATTGGCCTTATCTTTGTTTTACCGTTTTTCTTCCACGTAAAGGGGATTATTTACCGAAACATGTTTGGCATTAAGTTGAAGGTTTATGCGTCAGAAAAATCAAATGACGATACGCCAAACGATGACCATCACAATAAAGACTCGAGGTTCTTCGATGCCTAAAAAATGGAGCGGGTTAATTGTTGGACTAGGGCTCGCCTCGACCGCTTTGGTGTCGAGTTTATTTTTGACCAAGCAAGACGTAGATGTCACGGATAAAAACGTCAACGTGTTCGAAGATAGCCAAAGAGAAACAAGCATTGAAGGCAAACAAATCAGTGATGCACCAGACTTCGCTGCTATTTCTGATATCAAACAAAAAAAGAAGGCGTTTTTTGAGTATTTAAAGCCGGGCGTTGCTCTTGAAAACAAACGCATCATAAAAGAAAGGGCCCGATTGGAATCGATGTTAGAACATCTTCAGTCTAATGCTCTCACATCAGAAGACATCTCATATGCAAAACGTCTTGCTCGCCTATATAATGTGGCGCTTTCAGAAAATGATGTCACTGTCGATTGGCTAAAGTCGATGCTTCACCGAGTTGACGTTTTACCAGAGGCATTAGTGTTAACTCAAGCGGCGAAAGAATCGGGTTGGGGGACATCTCGTTTCGCTACTCAAGCAAATAATTACTTTGGTCAGTGGTGTTACAGCTCTGGCTGTGGTGTCGTTCCACAACAAAGAACTGATGGCATGACTCATGAGGTTGCAAAGTTTGATTCTGTACAGGAATCTATCCATCACTACTTTATGAATGTGAATCGCAATCAAGCCTATCAAGAACTGAGAGATATACGCTTTGGATTGCATTCGGAAAACAAAGACTTACTTAACAGCGAAACGGCTATTGCGTTAACAAACGGATTAGTGCGTTATTCAGAACGTGGGCAACCTTACGTGACTGAACTGCAAGGTATGATTCGCTTTAACCAACCATTTTGGTCAAAATAATAAGAAGAACCATGAACAAATTATCGACACTATTACTGGCGACAACGGTACTGTTTTCAGCCTTTCCTTCGGTCGCTGAAGAGTACCGATTCACCTATTCAAAGCTGTTCACGCAAATGAAAAACAACTTGAATGAAGGGCACGACGACGTAAAAGTAGGCTTCTTTTTTGTGAACGCAGAAACCAAGCAATTGTGCAGTATTGACAAAGCGTGGATGGAAAAAGATGAACATTATGAAGTTTTGAAAGTCGCGTCGAATCGAGAACTGATAATTCCACTTGACGACAATTTAAAACAAGCCAACCCGTTAGTGTTCGTTCATACGCCCGAAGACATGCAATGCGACTTTTCCATGGTTGTTCTATCTAAAGAGCCGTTGAAAGGCGTAGTGGGTTATGAAGAAGTGGCTCAATATCTCCCACAAATGAAATCGATGCTCGATGACTTAGGTGGCATGTTTTCCAGCTGGTTCTCTCCTGATGTCGAGGGCCTAACTCTCGAGTTTGCAAACCAGCTCACTGGAAACATTGAACTTTCACACGGAGAAATCATTCCGATTGTGAACGGCATAGCGACCGTCACGCTTGATGATATCCAAAAGGGAGGATCAATGTCACTGCCGCAAGAAACGATGCGGGTACTTCCATTTATTCCATCAGCCAAATAATGTTCATTTTCAAATAACCGGTGTCTAAAAGATACGAACTGCTGATAAAATTCGTTTCTGATTAAAAAAATAGCGGCTAAATAGCCGCTATTTTTTTATCTGTATCACTTAGTCATTTAAATATTGGTGACTTTAAGCGCTAGGCTTGGATCAAATTCAGTGACAATATCGCTGTCTTCCAAGGCCATACTTGGGATCTCAGGCTTGTCAAAACCGATGTCACCACCATTAATAACCCCTGAATCTCGGTCGATAGATTTGAAATCAAACAGTTGATGATCAGCAAGATGGCTAGGAACGACATTTTGCATAGCGGTGAACATGGTTTCAATTCTACCAGGGAACTGCTTATCCCAGGCATTGAGCATCTGTTTAATATTCTGACGTTGCAAATTAGGCTGAGAGCCACACAAATTACACGGTATGATAGGGTAATCACACATCATTGAGTACTTGATAATATCCTTTTCACGACAGTACGCTAATGGGCGAATAACGACATGCTCACCGTTGTCTGAAACCAGCTTTGGAGGCATGGATTTCAATTTACCACCGTGAAACATGTTCAAAAATAGCGTTTCGATGATGTCATCTCTATGGTGGCCTAGTGCTATCTTGGTTGCCCCTAACTCTTTTGCTGTTTTATACAAAATACCACGACGAAGACGAGAGCAGAGAGAACATGTCGTTTTGCCCTCTGGTACTTTATCTTTAACAATGGAGTAGGTATCTTCTTCAACAATTTTATACTCTACACTCAGATTCTCTAAATACTCAGGAAGAATATGGCCTGGAAAACCGGGTTGTTTTTGGTCTAAATTAACAGCAATCAGCTCAAAATTAACAGGGGCGCTTTTTTTTAAGCTCATCAAAATATCGAGCATAGTAAAGCTGTCTTTCCCGCCTGATAGGCAAACCATGATTCGGTCGCCATCTTCAATCATATTAAAGTCAGCAATGGCCTGACCTGTATTTCGGCGAATACGTTTTTGTAATTTATTGAAGTTGTTTCTCTGAGCTGGTGTAAGCTCTTGGGTCTGTTCAGGCATCTGCTGTAAAATCTCAAAACCAAAATGAAGTGCGTATGATACGGATAAATTGGATAGATGCTAGTAATTCTGATTGAATCAACCAAGAAAAACGCCTAGCAGATTATGCCATTTGTCACTTTGCAAAATCAGAAGGCGTTGTTAGTCAATCTACTCTTTGTCAGAAATAAACTCAGTTTAGATCGATGTTTGTGGGTCAAGAGGGCTGATGTAGCCATGGGGTTTCAACGCAAGCACATCGCAATTGATCTTATCAATAACATGCTCCGCGGTATTGCCGATAAAAACAGCCGACAAGCCTGTTCTGCCCGTAGTCCCTAAAATAACCATGGCAGCATTTAGCCTATTAGCGACCTCTGGAATGATGTCTTCAGGTAGTCCTTGTTCGACAATCGTTTGTTCTTCATCCATACCATGTTTTTGTCGCAGTGCTTTCATTGAGGTTAAGTGATGGCCTCGCACCGCATCGGTGTAAGTACTTGGATCAAACTCTGGCAATTCGATGGTAATGTTTGCGGGCGTGATCGGGTAGGCATTAACAAGGTAAGAATTCGTATTGAGTCGCTCAGAAAGATTTTGAAGTTGCTTAACCATTCTGTCATTGAGATCACTATGCGCTTCATTTTCGGACCCTACATGAACTGAGGCGATAATATTCGCGTCATCAGGCCAAAACTCATTTTTAACCAGCAACACAGGGGAAGGGCATTTTCTTAGTAAGTGCCAGTCGGTTGGCGTGAAAATAACAGATTCAAGAATATCGTGCGTTCGCGTTCCTTTAATAAGGATATCATGAGAGCCAGCAAATACTTCCGCAATGATCGCTTCATAAGGTCGGTTATGCCACACCACTTTAATCTCAAATTCGATATCGTTTTCAAGATAAGGCTCAGCCACTTTTTTCATCCACTGTTCACGTTGATGGATGACGCCTTTTCTCATTGCATCGCGTTCGTCAGATGAGAGCATAGACGTCATATCGTATGAAAAATCATAGATAGATAAGAAAAACATAACGTGGCTTGTAGAGGTACTTTTTGAAGCCAGCTGTATGGCTCTTGCTAGCGCTGGTTGCTGGTCGTTATTGATGTCGGCAACCACCAAAATCTTATTGTAGATACTCATACGGACACCCTAATTTGTTTTCGACTATATAACTAATGTAGCGCAGATATGAGGAGAGGTATGAGAAAAAAAGAGGAAAGGTTGTGGAAGTATGACGCAGCTCATCAATTAGCTACGTCATTGAAGTTACTTACTATTCTGTTGTT
The DNA here is from genome assembly GCF_000287055.2 of Vibrio genomosp. F10 str. ZF-129. Taxonomy (GTDB): domain Bacteria; phylum Pseudomonadota; class Gammaproteobacteria; order Enterobacterales; family Vibrionaceae; genus Vibrio. The sequence goes on from NZ_AJYQ02000089.1 coordinate 74,102, forward strand.
ACGCCAGCAAGCTTCATTAGTGCATCGTGATCAACAATAGTAATGTATTTGCCTTTAACACTTAAAATATCAGCCTTCTGAAAACGGCCCAATAGACGACTAATTGTTTCAACGGTTAAACCTAAGTAGTTACCGATATCACCGCGAGTCATGGTTAGTCGGAACTCTCTTGGGCTAAATCCACGTTGTGAAAAGCGGGTAGATAGGTTGTATAAAAAAGCGGCTAACCTTTCTTCTGCGTTCTTCTTTGAGAGCAGAAGAATCATTTCTTGATCGCCTTTAATCTCATTGCTCATCAAACGCATGATTTGTTGGCGAAGCTTTGGCATTTTCCCGGAAAGGTCATCAAGGATATCGTAAGGTATTTCACACACCATTGAGGTTTCAAGTGCCTGAGCAAAGCTTGGATGGCAATCATCAGTAATGGCATCAAAACCCACTAAATCACCCGCCAAATGAAACGCTGTAATTTGTTCATCACCTTGCTCTGTAATTGTATAACTCTTTATCGTTCCAGAACGAATAGCATACAAAGACTTCAACTCGTCACCGGCTTTAAAAAGTTCCTGTCCTTTTTGGATAGGCTTTTTCCGTTCGATGATTTGGTCGAGCTGATCAAGCTCTGATTCGCTCAGTGTAAATGGAATACACAGCTGGCTAATACTGCAATCTTGACAGTGGATAGCACAACCGCCAGATTGAATGCGCTTTGTAGCTGGCTTTTCAGAAATCATAACAACCTTTCACAATTTGATATACATCAATATTTTACCACCGCTTAACATTAAAGGGTAGTTAAAAAAAACAAACTAAATCACACGCTTAAAAACTAAATGATAAAATCATTAATGCGCCATAACCCGTGTACACGCCATAACCGAGAATAAGCCCGGCTCCAACGCTACGAAATAATGTCGATTGTTGTATTCTTTTCAAGTGACTTGCGCTGTAACCAATTAAGAGCATGGCAGGCAATGTTCCGAGCCCAAAACAAAGCATGATTAATGCTCCATTCATTGCGCTGCCGGACACCGCTGCCCATGTCAACATAGAGTAAACGAGACCACAGGGTAACCACCCCCAGACAAATCCGAAGGGCAGAGCATGAAGTGGTTTTTTTAACGGTAATAAAGATTTACCAAGAGGTGATATGTACTTCCAAAAATGTTGCCCTAACTTCTCAAAGGCCAACAATCCAAACCACCATCGACCCACATACAACGCGAGTATAATCATGAATAGAGCAGCAACAAGTCGTAACCAAGCAAGGGCCTGGTTAAGCTGGCTAAACTCAACCAAGGAAGAAACAGCACTACCAATGAGCGCACCAATAACCGAGTAGCTCAATAATCTACCGATATTGTAATACAAGGGAATGATAGCTGAAGGCCTCTGCTGACCAATACTAAGCGCAGAGGCTAGGCCACCACACATGCCCATACAATGACCCGCACCAACGAGACCAATAAAGAAGGCGCCAATCCAGTCGATAGACATTATTTCTCACCCTTACTAAGGGTTTTGTCTCGAATTTTTTTGTCGTTTTCTGACTTATCATCATCAAACAAAATATTGTGACCCTGTCTTTCTAGATCTTCAAACTGATCACTTTTCACAGCCCAAAGAAAAACCGCCACGGCAATACAAACAAGGACGATGGCGATAGGGATAAGCAAATACAAACTTTCCATTATTTCTTATGCTCTTTTAGTAAGCGCAATGAATTGGATACTACGATGATTGAACTTCCGGACATTCCAAGCACAGCAATGTAAGGTGCAACTAACCCGGCCACCGCTAACGGCAGAATCAACACATTGTACCCAAGAGACCATGCTAAATTTTCGCGAATGATCTTACGCGTAGATAGTGCGAGTTCACGAGCCTCCAACAAACGATCTAATCTATCCCCAAGGAGCACCATATCTGCAGACGCCTTAGCAACATCTGTACCTCCACCCATTGCAACCGATATATGGGCGCCAGCAAGAGTAGGGGCGTCATTGATCCCATCACCGACCATCATGGTGATATCCCCATCTAACTGGTTTAAATAACTGAGCTTGTCTTGAGGCTTAGCTGAGGCAATAACGTTATCGATACCAATTTTACTTGCAACTAACTGAGCGTTGGCCTGAGTATCACCGGTTAGAAGCGTGACTTTGATGCCCGCATCTCGAAAGCGTTGAATAAAGTCCGCACTTTCTTTTCGAATAGGATCGCTATAGCTGAACGTGGCGATATGGACATCATTCAAAGAAAGATAGACGCTGTTCGCTTCGGCCTGGTGATCCCCACTTAAGATAAACTCAGCACTTCCAATCTTAACGTGTTGTCCTTGGTAACACCCCTGGATACCAGAACCAATGATGTTCTCAACATCAGCTATTTCTGTGACAAATGGAGCTGAGAGCTGCTTAAAGGCGCGAGCAATAGGGTGATTGGCATGGGACTCTAGCTCAGAGGCCAAAGCAATGCATGTGTCTTTATCGATATCGGCGACAACATCAACGTCGGTAATCTCAACATTGCCACACGTTAATGTGCCCGTTTTATCAACGACAAGATGGTTCACTTTACAGAGCGTTTCAAATACATGGCTTTTGCGTAACAAAATACCAAAATTGCCCATTCTTGATGTTGCACACGTGAGTGCTGTAGGGGTTGCAAGAGATAAAGCACAAGGACACGTCGCAACCAACACCGATAACATTATCCAAAACGCATCATCCGGACGCGACTGTTGCCAGAAATACCATGTGCAAGCTGCGACAATAAGAATAACAGCAACAAAGTAACGAGCGACGATGTCAGCTATTTCAGCGATTTTCGGCTTCGACATTTGAGCTTCGTCTTGTAAACGAACAATGCTTGAAATAACGGAATTCGCTTTGGATGCAGACACTTCGAGTTCAAAAGAGTCGTCTCCATTTAAAGTACCCGCAAAAACCATATCACCCTGGGACTTAACTACAGGGAGCGATTCACCCGTCAGCATCGATTCATCAATATGAACTCTACCAGCGCAAATCTTACCATCCGCAGGAATATGCTCTCCGGGAAGCACTCTGATGATGTCGCCAATAGTTAAAGATTTAACAGGAATCTGTTCACCGTCTAGCGTTGTCGCTACTGCAGGTATCAGCTTCAGTAAATTACCACTGGCAGCCGCTGCTTTTCGACGAGCACGCATTTCAAGAAACCGCCCAACTAATAGGAAGAAAGTAAACATCGAAATCGATTCGAAGAATACTTCACCTTGCTCAGTCACCGTTGCAATTAAACTTGCTACATAAGCAAAAATTAGAGCGATGGAAACAGGGACATCCATTCCCAATGTTTTACCACGAATACTACGCCAAGCGTTAAGGTAAAAAGGAAGGGCAGAATAGAGTAGGACGGGAGTAGCGAAAATTAAGCTTACCCAGCGAAAATAGTTCTTAAACTCAGGCTCTAAATCACCAAACACTTCTAGGTATAGTGCGACCGCTAGCATCATAACCTGCATGGTAGCAATACCCGCAATACCTAATCGATAGAGGTATTGTTTCATTGACTGGTGATAGGAAGCTTCATGTTGATCGGCCTCAAAAGGCGCGGCTTTATATCCTAAAGTATGAATGCTTGAGATCAGTTCACTGAGCTTGACGAGAGACTTGTCCCACACCAGCAACGCTCGGTTCGTTGTCGTGTTCACCCTGATCGATTGAACGCCTTTCACTTTGGTCAGATGCTTTTCGATCAACCAAGCGCAGGCTGCACAAGAAACACCATCTATAGACAGTGTCACTTCCGAACTGTTTTCATTATGTCGAACAAACTCAGATTGAACTTCTTCGTTGTCATAATGTATTAAGCTTAATAATTGTTCCGGAACCAAGTCAACTTTGTCGGCAGGTGCGGTACGGAATTGGTAATAAGAAATTAATCCACTATCAACAATAGTTTGCGCTACGGTTTCACAACCCGGACAACACATTGGACGAATCTCATCTAAGATCTCAACCTTAAAATCCGTGTTGACTGGTACTTCTTCACCGCAGTGATAACACGATTTGCACATAGTATTAATTCATTAATGGGATTGTAGCGTCTGAAGGAAAGCCAACGCGGCCTTGAATAAGCCATTGTTTATCATGAGGTGAAAGCTCGATAAACCAAGGCCCCTGAAGCTCCGTATCTAGCTGTAATCGATATGTACCGTTAGCATCTGACGTCACCAAACGGCTAAAATCACGATCGGCTAACGTTCTGTGTGCGAACATAGCGGTAATTGCAGGGTAATGTTCTAACGAGCCCTTATCGACCTGAAACACTACCGTATTACCTTGAGACTGGACAGTCGCAGAAAGCCCAAGCTCTTTAGCCACTCGAACTTTTGAAATATCGATGTTGATGCCTTTGCCTTTTTTATAGTAATCCTCTGTCACCAAAGAAACAGAGTTCTGAGAAAAAACAACCACTGTTGCGATAGTCCAAACCACGACGGTAGCCGGTAGTATGATTAGAAACCACGGCCAAAACTGTTTATACCAAGGAAGTACCATAAAAAAATTCTCTACAACAAAAAGAAATAAGAATGTAAAACTATAGAAAAGACAGCCCCTTATAAAGGGGCTGTTATTGAATTGTTACTTATTATCTGAGTTTGTCAGACTCCAAACATACGCAGACACAAGCTGAATTTTGTCCTCGCCTAGAATATCCTTCCAAGCAGGCATTACGCCAGAACGACCATTCATTAGTGTTTCTGTTACGTCAGCACGTGAACCACCGTATAGCCAAACTTGATCCGTTAGGTCAGGTGCACCAACAGCAGGGTTACCTTTACCATCTGTACCATGACATGCAGCACAGACAACAAACCTAGCTTTACCCGCTTCCGCTTCACGAGCATTCACTGAACGACCAGAAAGACTTAAAGTGTATGAAACCACTTCTTTCACACCGTCTTCGCCTAACGCATCTTTCCAAGCTGGCATTTGACCAATACGGCCATTCATCAATGTCGTGACAATAGCAGCAGGTTCACCGCCGTACAACCAAGCATCGTCAGTTAGGTTAGGGAAGCCTTTTTGACCACGAGCATCTGAACCGTGACATTGAGAACAGTTTTGCAAAAACAGACGTTGTCCGACTTTAACCGCTTCCTCATCGCCAGCAATATCCGGGATTGAACGCAAGTCTGTGCCATTCGCATCGTATGCCAAGCGCTTAAATGCTTCTCCAAAGTACGCATCAGCATCATCGAGTTCTTTTGCGTACTGGACGAGCTGCTTACTACTCTGCGCATTCGCTATCGATGCTTTTGACTCTTCCAAAGAGCGAACGGTTTGATCCGAACTTTGCCAACCTAAAACCCCTTTGAAGTTACCCAGACCTGGGTAAAGAGCAAGGTAAACGGCGGCAAATATGAACGTACTAATGAATAAGTAAGTCCACCACTTAGGTAGAGGGTTATTCAATTCTCGAATACCATCATACTCATGGCCCATGTCAGCACCGTCTTCAACGCCCATTTTATCTTTCAGGCACCAAATAAGTACGGCCGCACATCCAACCAACGTACCGATAGTAATGATGATTATCCAAAGACTCCAAAATGTAGTCATTGCTTCGTCACTCCCTGTTCTTTAGGTTCCGTGTTTTGTTCGTCAGCAAACACTAAATTTGCGTCTTCATCGAAGCGAGCTTTACGGTTTTTGCCGTACGCCCACCATACAATTCCAATGAAGCTAGAAAACAACACGACGGTCCATATACTGTGAATAGTACCAATATCCATAACTATTCCCCTTATTTCATTGCATGGCCAAGAGATTGAAGATAAGCAATGATGGCATCCATCTCTGTTTTTCCTTCAACATCTTTTTCAGCACTGGCGATCTGCTCATCAGTGTATGGAACACCAAACTGATTCTTAAAGATCAATAACTTATTCTGAGTGTGCTTACCGTCAAGGGTATTCTCCTCAAGCCAAGGAAAACCAGGCATGTTTGACTCAGGAACAAGTTCACGAGGATCAATTAGGTGTACACGATGCCATTCATCAGAATAACGACCGCCAACACGGGCAAGATCGGGACCTGTACGCTTAGAACCCCATAGGAATGGATGTTCCCATACGTGCTCACCAGCAACAGAATAATGACCGTAACGTTCAGTTTCAGAACGGAATGGACGAATCATTTGGCTGTGACAAACATTACACCCTTCACGGATATAGATATCACGACCTTCCATCTCTAGTGCCGTGTAAGGGCGCAAGTTTTCTACAGGCTCGGTTGTCTGCTTTTGGAATATAAGTGGCGTAATTTCCACTAAAGCACCCAAACTGATCGCTATCACAATCAGTATGGCAAGCAAGCCGACATTGCGTTCAACAATTTCATGGCGATTGTTCGAATTAGAGCTCATTCTATAATCTCCTTAAGCCGGTTGCTGGATAGCTTTTAGGCTATCTTTTGGCGCGGCGATTGTCTTGTATGCGTTGTATGCCATTAAGAACATACCAGCAAGGAAGATAAAGCCACCAATGAAACGAACAGTATAGTAAGGGTATGAAGCTTGGACTGATTCAACGAAACTATACGTTAGCGTACCGTCTGAATTGACCGCGCGCCACATTAGACCTTGCATAACACCTGATATCCACATGGCTACGATATAAAGAACCGTACCAATCGTCGCCAACCAGAAATGCACATTGATCAAGCCAACTGAGTACATGCGTTCTTGATTAAATAGGCGAGGAATAAGGTGATAAACCGTACCAATCGTGACCATTGCAACCCAACCTAATGCACCAGAGTGAACGTGACCAACCGTCCAATCAGTATAGTGGGATAGGGCATTAACCGTCTTAATCGACATCATTGGGCCTTCAAATGTAGACATGCCGTAGAAGGATAGAGAAACCACTAAGAAACGTAGGATTGGATCATAGCGAAGTTTATGCCAAGCACCAGACAGCGTCATAATACCGTTGATCATACCACCCCATGACGGAGCAAATAAAACCAAAGACATAACCATACCTAGCGACTGTGTCCAGTCAGGTAGCGCGGTGTAGTGTAAATGGTGAGGACCCGCCCAAATATAGAGCGAAACAAGCGCCCAAAAGTGAACGATGGATAAACGGTAAGAATAAACTGGACGTTCTGCCTGCTTAGGGACGAAGTAATACATCATACCTAAGAAACCGGCAGTTAGAAGGAATCCAACCGCATTGTGTCCGTACCACCACTGTATCATCGCATCTATCGCACCCGCGTAAATCGAGTAGGATTTTCCTGCTGACACTGGTATCGCCATACTGTTTACAATATGTAAAACGGCAACGGTGATGATAAAGGCTCCAAAGAACCAGTTTGCTACATAAATGTGTGAGGTTTTACGCGTGATCAGTGTTCCAAAGAACACGACTGCGTAAGCGACCCATACCAATGTAATAGCAATATCGATTGGCCATTCTAGTTCTGCGTATTCTTTACCTGAGGTAAGCCCCAAAGGTAGAGTAATTGCAGCGGCTAAAATTATCGCCTGCCATCCCCAAAAGGTGAATGCGACGAGAGGGCCACCAAATAAACGAGTTTGACAAGTACGCTGCACAACATAATAAGATGCTGCGAATAGCGCGCTTGTACCAAACGCAAAAATAACCGCATTAGTATGCAGAGGACGTAGGCGACTGTATGTCAACCACGGCGTATCAAAGTTTAGCTGTGGCCAAACTAGTTGAGCGGCAATCAAACAACCAACAGCCATACCAACAATACCCCAAAGAATAGTTACAAGGGTAAACTGGCGAACGACTGTATAGTTATAGTTTTGCTCAAGCTGCTGTTCTTGGCTCATTTGCATGCTTCCATTTTTTTATTAACTACACTTTACTTCCAACACGACTAGTGTCGTAATGCCACCCAAATCCTTTGGAAATATAAGCCTTATATCGGCGTTTCAGTTCCATTATCAACTTTTAAAAAAGTGGCACTTTCAGGACGAAACTATACTTGAATTAACAATTTAATGACAGCTTAGTAACCTTGCTAATGGTCAGGTTTTGAGGGTTTTTTTTAAAAATTTGAACTTAATTACATGGAGGCATAAAAACAATGGCAGCTCAACCCCTAACTAAAGGACGATTTGTTCAAATAATCATCACGTTGTCTATACTGGTAGGTGTATTTACGTGGCGCACGATAACCCATTCACAAATTCAATTAGTGGATTGCAACTACCAAGAACTGTGTTTATTTGATGTAAAAAACAACACTTTGGAGGCCAGATTTAACCAAGGTAAATTAAAGCTAGATTTCAACAGTGAGAAGGTCACTGTTTCGAGTGACTTAATACCTATTGAGACCGATGGACTGTTCGTATGGACATTGCCCAAGAAGGGACAAAATACCGAGATAATGTTAAATGTAACCCTCGAAAATAACGACATATATCAAGTTAACATTATAAATTTCAAACAATGAATCATTCATAGCTTGAACTAATAGGTCCAAGGGCAAATCTATTGTATAAATAACGTCACGATTTAGCTCATTTAATACATGTTATGCAGTTTATTACCCGAGTCACACATATTGAAGATGAACACACTGCCATAGAAGAATTATTGAGCGGGTTGGATCGTGAGGACCTTGCAAGCATAATCTGCTATTACACAGAAAAATACGATCCCCATGAGTTACGACACGCTTTTAACTCGTCTCTAAGAAATATCTCTATCATTGGCTGCTCAAGTTGTCAGGGAATAATGACAGAAAAGGGAGTACATTTTGGCAATGTGGTCGGCATTTTGGCTATCTATGATATTGATACAAGTGCTTATGGCTCAGGTCTGATCGAATTAGCAAGCGATTGTAATATAAAGCAGGCGACATCTAATGCACTAAATACCGCTCTTAATAATGCTAAGCGTGTTGGAGAAGTACCAGGGTTTATTATCTTACATGCAACACCAGGTATTGAAGAATCGATAATTCAAGAAATTGATAATGTTTTTCATACCAAAGTACCCATCATTGGCGGAAGCGCTGCGGACAACAACATAAAGCAGCAGTGGTCCATTTTTACAGAATCAGGGGCAACAAACACCGGATTTGCACTACAACTCTTTTACCCTTCACAAAAAGTCACCGCAGGATTGAGTGCAGGGTACACGCCAACAGAGTTCAAAGGTACAATCACGAAATGTAACGACAGAGAAATATTAGAGATTGACCACCAATCAGCGCAGGACGTCTACCTGGAATGGATCAGCGATCATGCGGGAGTAGAAGTACCCACACATTTTTCTTTTGAACTCGTGACCGAATATCCTTTAGGGCGAATGGTCGGAGAAGTTTACACCACACCTTACTACAAGTTATCTCACCCCATAAATATAAGCATAAACAAAGGATTATTACTGTTTACTAACGTAGCGGTTGGGGATGAAGTTACCTTAATGTCCGGTGACCGAGAGCAACTTATTTCTCGTGCCGCGCGAATTCTTAAAGAAACCAAACGAAACATCCACTCAGAACAACTGGTCATTGGCGCTATCTGTATCATGTGTGCAGGACCCATGCTTTACTTAGAAGAAGATATTCACGAGGTAAATAGACGAATAAGAGCTGAACTCAGCAACAACCCGTTTATCTGCCCATTTACCTATGGAGAACAAGGACGATTCATTGGTGGCGAGAATGCCCATGGTAATTTAATGGTGTCATCTGCTGTCTTTCATTCCTCTTGGTAGCAATATGGAATTTAAAGCGAAAGAAGAATTAAACGAAATCCTGCTAGAGCTTAAACGAAGCCAACAGCGCGAGGCGAACCTAGCTATAGAAAACAGGGCGATTCTTGACGCAATATCCGCCATTACAGGGGCTCAAAATCGACACCAAATTTTCCACGAGCTGAAGCGAATATTGGCTTTATACATCGATTTTGATGATTTTGTCGTTTTAAGTAAAACACAAAGTGATTCGGAATTTAGGACATTTTTAACATCGAACTCGGCTTTCGTTAACGTCAATTGGCCAGTAGGGGAAAAGTTTACTCGAGTCCTAAATGGAGACCGAATTATTCTTTTTGAGCCAACCATTCTCTCTGAATTCTCTCATTTAAATCAATTTGTTAAAGACCAGATTAACGCAGCGATCATTACTGGGATAAACACGACAATCTCTCAATCAGTTATCTTATTATTGGGGCAAAGAAAAGGTCAGTTCCCAATTTCCTCACGCGATACGTTGTCACGTTTTGAACCGCTATTGGAGCGAGCGCTCATTGATATAGAGCACAAAGAGAGCCTCCAAGAATTAGTGCTGATCCGAACAGAAGAACTTAAACTGGCAAGAGAAAAAGCTGAAGAGGCCAGTAAGGCGAAAACTCAATTCTTGGCAATGATGAGTCATGAATTAAGAACACCGTTGAACTCGGTGCTTGGTCTTATTGACATTCTGGAGTGTGAGCTTGTTGACCGCTCGCAGCTAGAGACACTGAGTAAAATAGAGTCTTCTGCAGAACTATTGCTAGTATTGATCAATGACATTCTAGATCTGACCAAAATCGAATCGGGTAAATTCTCTACGGAATATCAGTGGATTAAGCTGCGAGAGCAACTGAAAAAGACCCTCGAAAACTATGTTAGTCAGGCAGAAAAAAAGGGATTAGACCTGAAGGTTGACTTCGATACTATTGATCGAGACTTATACTGGATCGATCCTACGCGTCTATCCCAGATTGTATTTAACCTAGTTGGTAACGCGATTAAATTTACCACAAAAGGGACGATTTCTGTTTCCGCTAAAGTGCAAGATAAACGACTAGAAATAGTGATCATAGATACCGGAATAGGCATTGAAAACGGTAGAATACCCACTCTATTTTCTCCCTTTACACAAGCAGATAGTTCAATCACCCGAAAATATGGGGGAACAGGGCTAGGGCTCACCATAACTAAGCATCTCGTTGAATTAATGAACGGGCAGATTCACGTCGAAAGTACCTTAGGTAAAGGATCTTGCTTTACAGTGCTCATCCCAGTCAATAAGAAAAAACAGAGTAGTAACGCTAAGAAAAAAACATCGATCCCAGACTTTTCTCCGGAAATAGAAAATGTCTTGGTCGTCGAGGATACGAAATCCAACCAAATGGTCATCCGACTCTTACTAGAAAAATATGGTTACAATGTAACAACACTATCTAATGGTCGGGAAGCGGTGGAATACTTAAAAAATGACAGCTTCAACAAAATAGACGTTGTTATTATGGATATTTCGATGCCTATCATGGATGGGTTGACGGCCACCAAAGAACTACGCACATTTAATGAGACAATCCCCGTCATAGCGCTAACCGCGCATGCGATGGAGAAAGACAAACAAGATTGCCTAGAAGCGGGAATGAATATGTTTGTCTCTAAACCAATAAGACGCCAAGAAATACTTCAAGCACTCTATGAAGTTGCCAAAATACAGATTAACTAAAGGTTACATGAGTAACGTTCTAAACTAATAATCACTTATTATCGCCAGATAAATAAATGATTATTAGGTACTTTATGGTAAATAGCTTTATGTTCAATAGATAGGTGGCAAAGAAGAGATGTGACAAGTGAATAGACGTGAACCAGGCTACACCCGATTTTAATTTACCATAATATACATAATACGCACTTAATTGTATGGGTTATTTGGGCTGATTCTAGCGTATTCATCCGTTCTAAAGCTTGTTACGGCTAAGGTTTGTTAGTCGCAACTCCATCACTCGTTCCATTGTCTCTTATAGTTCGTGATTTGACGGAAGAAACTTCACAAATCTTTAGTTGAAACATGAATACGTATGTATTTTTCAGGCTCGGTAAATCGGAATTTTTTCTGTTTCTTAAGTATTTTTTTACTTTCTCGGCACATTTTGCTTCCACCCGTGCCATGAACTCTTCGAACAGTGGCATAGCTCTGCTTCAACTTCATTTCTAACATTAGATCGCAGAAATCGTTATCTTCAAATTCGAGTTTTCTCAGCTGCTTACTTAGATGCTTTTTGATCTTCTTTGCCGTCGCGTTGTAATCCGTATCGTCTTGACCCCACGCAGAGCCAGATAAGAGCACCGTTAACACTATTAGTCGTACAATCATAAGTACCTCCTACGAAGTAGCTTAACAACTGCAGATTAAAACGCCTTAAGTGAGGTTAAAATTATCGAGGCACGGCCTGTCTATGTGTAATAACGTTGTTGAATAACATTGTTTAACAATGGACTAGGCTCTTTTATTGCTCGACTTATTTTTAAAACCTTGATGTGGAAAAACATTCCGTATTCTTTGCTGAACCTTTTTGGGCACGGCCTCCGAAAACACCAATTTAGGCCCGGTACGCTGTTGATATACTTTAAAAGTGCCATCAAAAGGTACAATGCTGGCTATATCTTCAACACTTGTTCGAAATTTTGCAGGGAAATGCCCTTTTACTTTCGAAATCTTCCCTGCAACAAACGTTACTTTCAGTACTGGCCGGTCTACAGCAACAAGCCAAAAGACAATGATGGCACCGATGAGAATGACATATAACATGACTTAACCTCATATCTAGTAATTAATTGGAAAGCAGCTTACTCAGATCTTGCTTGAGATCATTCACTGTCTGGCTGGCCTTTTCACTTCTCGATGCTTCAGTAAGAAGATATTCAATCGCGTCAGACAAGGTACAACCTAGCTCATTAGCGCGATAAGAGAGTTTTTCCCAAACTCTATAATCGAGGTCGATGGATTTCTTTTTAGTGTGTATCTGCTCTGCGTTGAAGTGACGTTTACGTTTTGCTCGTATCGCCTGTTTCATTTTGTTATCTAAATTTAAAGCCATGTGTTCTTCAATCCAGTCAAGGACTAATGTGGGCTCGTGCTCCAAACTTTGCAGCGCTTTAACCGCAGAGTCAGCTTCACTAGAATCAATATGGCGGGTTATTTCATCACCTTCTTTCCATTTTTTAATCAAATATTGCCACTTCCACCCACATTCTAAATTTTCAAGCTGTTGATACTTCATTTCTCTATCCATTGACTGTCTATGGTGACAGCGTAACTCTACGCCTGTTATATAACAATTATCTTAGTTAAAAAAATAGAGAAAGATCATTTTATCTATGCCCAAATGCCCTTTTACGTTACAATTTTCAGTCCTTAATATGTCTATGATGATAATGAATGAATCAAGAAATCTGGCGCGCGGTCACGCCTCAATACGACGCTTTTAATCAATCAATTGAAGGTATTACTTCAATCCCACCTAAAGCGTTTATGGCAACTCAAACCCGCCTTTCTGGAGCAATTGATCAATTTGTTGGACTTTCTGGCGTTTCAAGAGTCATGATGATTAATGCGCCTGACAACGCTCTATATCGAAACCTGATCTCTGAAAAAGTTAAATCGTGTGTCGGCGCTCCCACTTCGGTGATCTACAGCGAAACTTTAGATTCAACAAAGGTCTTTGGCCAATACAAAGCTGAAGATGGCGAGCTCAAACAGCATGTCCCTGGCCTATTAGATCATGCAAACAATGGGTATCTGATTCTTAGCGCGACGTTCTTATTGGCGAACCCAGCTAGCTGGTTAAAATTGAAGTCCGTTGTTTTAGGGCAAAATACGTCACCGATTAATCTTGATCCCAAACACGAATTAGATCAGGCGATCGAAAACTATTACAACCTCAAAATTGTTATCGTCGGAGACCGCGAGCAACTCGCTGAAATAGACTATTTAGATGCCGACATCCATACCGGTTTGTGCCTATTTAGTGAGTTGGAACTTGAGCTTCCGTTGTCAGACTCGACCATTGAACTTTATCTAGGCTACCTTAACTGGATCACAACAACCTACTCGCTTCCTTTTATTGAACCCTCATCTATTAAACGTTTGCTGCTTGCTGGTGCTCGTTACACGGAAGATCAAGGTTACGTTCCTGTCTGTTTGATGTGGCACCTGGCTCTTTTACAGGAAGCAACGCTAGTCTCAAATAATCAAAGTATTCGTTTTGAAGACATAGATAAAGCGATTGATAACAAGAAGTACCGAGAGTCCTATCTTCCAGAGCGAGCTCTATCTGATATTTTGAATGGTCAAGTCATTATTGAAACAAAGGGCGAACAAGTTGGTCAAGTTAACGCATTAACCGTCGTTGATGTAGCGGGACACCCTATTTCTTATGGCGAGCCTGCGAGAATATCGTGTGTTCTCCACTTCGGTGACGGTGATGTCTCTGACGTAGAACGAAAAGTCGACCTAGCCGGTAACCTGCACGCAAAAGGTATGATGATCATGCAAGCTTTTGTTAGCAGTGCCTTAAATTTTGATGAGCCTCTCCCTTACTCTGCTTCGTTGGTATTCGAACAGTCTTATTGTGAAGTGGATGGCGACAGCGCCTCACTTGCTGAGTTGTGCTGTTTTGTCAGTGCACTGTCTGGCTACCCTATTACACAGGAAATCTCAGTAACTGGAGCGGTTGACCAATTTGGCCGAGTGCAAGCGGTTGGCGGCCTGAATGAAAAGATTGAAGGTTTTTACCACGTATGCAAACACCAAGGGTTCACTGGCAATCAAGGGGTCATTTTACCGCGTTCAAACCTGAAACATTTGGCTCTAGACAAAGCGGTAATAGAGAGCATCAAAACAGGCGAATTTCATATTTGGCCCGTATCAAACGTTGATGAAGCCGTCCCTATTTTAATTAACAAACCTTTTAGAGGTGATGACGACAGCAGTGTCGTTAGTAAAATCGCTGAACGCATTGAAAACTATGAAAGACTTGAACATCCGCCTGGGATTATTGAGCGGTTGAAAAACTGGTTCTCATAAAACTGATCGGAGTTGTTTAGCGTACACCTGTTCACTAAGATGCACCTATCAGAAATTGGAGTGATTGATATAATGCAAAATAAACGTGATTCTTACGACCGTGATGATCTTCTAGCCTCTAGCCGAGGAGAACTATTTGGTCCTGGATACCCGCAGCTTCCTGCGCCAAATATGTTAATGATGGACCGCGTTACGAAGATGTCTGAAACAGAAGGCGATAACGGAAAAGGACTAGTATTAGCTGAGCTTGATATTACTCCAGACCTTTGGTTCTTTGATTGCCACTTCCCTGGCGACCCTGTAATGCCAGGTTGTCTAGGCCTAGATGCCATGTGGCAACTTGTTGGTTTCTACCTTGGCTGGGTTGGCGGTAAAGGTAAAGGCCGTGCACTGGGTGTGGGTGAAGTTAAGTTCACTGGACAAGTTCTTCCAACCGCGAAAAAAGTAACCTACGAAATTCATCTAAAACGTGTCGTTAACCGACGTTTAGTAATGGGTGTCGCTGATGGTCGTGTTCTTGTTGATGGAAAAGAAATTTACGTAGCAAAAGATCTTAAAGTGGGTCTTTTCCAAGATACGTCAGCTTTTTAAGTACGAATGTATTAGTAAGCGACTCATTGAGTCGCTTTATTTCTAACTATAAATTTAGTTATAGTGCGTCAATGGCTGCATATATAGCCCCTTTCGGGGCTAATGTTCCTTTTTACATTGTATGCAGAAGGAAGTTATTTATAGAGACCCGCTTGTTTGTCATCTCTGGCATCACGCCAACCGCCTAACCAATATGATTTCGCATCCATTTGTTGATACGGGCAATTTTCGGAAGAACGTCCGTTTAGCCCCGCTTTGTAACCTTGAGATTGTGCTCTTTCTAGGCGGTCACGCTTTTGTCTCTTCATAGTGTCGTCCTCTTACATATACATGGTTTCTTAACGTACTACTATTAAATCTAAATGGAGTTAATGTGACTCCAATATTAAGATTCGATCAAAATCTGAGTTTTCTCAAGTTAAAAAAAAGCACAGCACCAAAAATGTGATGCTGTGCTCTAGATTACAAATTAACCTATTTCCTACGGAACCCGAACAGCCCAATAAGTGCAAACATGGCCCAGCCTATGCTTCCACCTTGTCGCTCAACAACCGGCTCTTCAACACCACGCGTTACAATGTCACCAACCTTAGCACCTTGCTTTGGTATTAGCTTAACCGCTACCGTTTTTTCGGTCTGATTACCACCACCGCAGTATGAGTTGTGGGTCGTATTATCGTACCCCCCAACACATTTTATGGCCGTTGCTGAAATAACACCGGCATCATTGATATCTGTCGCATCGATAATACGGTACTGGTTCGCATGACCATTAGGGTTATTGTCGTTAGTTAAGTTATCAAGATACTGGGCTTTATTACCCAAAATAGCGCGTCGTTCTGTATTCGTTCCGTCAAAACTATATGGGTAGATGAATCCGCGTAAGCGACGAGGTTTACCGTCGTTCTCACGAGTATCTTCGGCATCTATCTGCCCTACAATTTCGTTGTAGTTATTGACTGCGCCCGCTTTACCACCAGCACCAGAAAAGAAAATCCCACCAGACAGGAAAGTTGCAGATGGTGATGATTTACTTGCATCACTCACAAACAATAAATTACCTGCTGCACCGTTTTGAGGGTAGAAACCACTTCGCTTTGCTTCACCAATCACAAGCAGATTATTGTTAATACCTGTTGCTACTGAATTACTGTGGATGGTATCCCCATTGATGCGAGATTCAGCGCCAGAGATGCGTCTTGTCGTCCAATCTCCAGCGGTAGTAAAAGAGGTATTCGCGACAAAGATAGACGCATCGACATAATTATCATCGGTATACGTATTGTAACCCACGGCATAAACGTCGGTACCCGATACTACAATATCTCTCATACTACCCTGTGCTAAACGTTCACCGTCTCTTGCTGGCACTCCAGACTGCCAATTTAACTCTACCGGTACTGCTGCGTTTGTCCAAATCGCTGCTTTTGACGTATGGTGCGCACCTTGGTCATTGGTTGCTGTTCTCGCAATACTGCCAACTGAGTAAGTATTACTCGAATCTACCGCCCACGCTCTGCCTTGCTTCCAATCATTCGCCGAAGCGCTCCCCAATGGGGAAATCGGTGAGACAATCTGATTACGAGTTCCGCCCACAATACTCTGGTTACCGACTGGTAAAGATGAATCAGTCAAGCTATTAATCACGTTGTTATACTGATTATTGAAAGAGCCATTTTCTACAAAAGCGAGGGCATTCGATGTCGTATTGCCATCAAGCTCCGCCTTCCATACATCCCATTGCTCTTTAGCCCATTTATCACAGGTGGCATACAAAAGTTCGCGATAGCAATAAGACTCAAAGTCATCTTGATCCTGGATATAAACAAAACTTCTGTCCATGGCAAACGGCAGCTCTTCTCGATAGCCGATGCCGTCAACACTGGTTCTTGTCTCACCGGCGAGCTTATAGGTACCACTTGAACAAGTTGTACCGAAGCAGCCTAGTGGATCGCCATTATCGCCAGGTTGAATTGCTACGCCATGCACCTCTGTATATTCACTAGCACCAATCCCTTCAGGGCTGACTTCTACAACAGTATATAACGCAGCGTGTGCGCTTGTTGCCGCTAATACAGTAGCTGCAATCGTCGATAATTTAAAAACTGTACTACTCATAAAAATTTAACTTTCCTGTTGCATAGCTTCCAGCTCTTCCCAGCGCTCGAAAGCAGATTCCAACTCTTGCTCAGTCGCAGAGAGCTTATCTAATGTAATTTGAGTTTCCTCTATAGACTTAGCGAAAAACTCTGGATCGTTCACTACTGTCTGTAGAGCTTCAATTTCTTGCTCTAGTTCTTCTAATCGCAGCGGCAATGATTCCAACTCTCGTTGCAGCTTATAAGATAATTTCTTAGGTTTAGCCTTTGGCGCTGTCGTTTTGGGAGTTTCCTCAACTACTTTCTTCACTTCTGCTGGTTTTTGCGCCAACCGAGCTTTGTTTACCTGAGCACGCTGTTGTTGCGCATCATGATAGCCACCAACAAACTCCTCAATCACACCATTCCCTTCGAATATCCAACTCGTGGTTACTGTGTTATCAACAAACTGACGATCGTGACTGACGAGAAGCAATGTACCCTGATAGTTGGCAAGCAAATCCTCCAAAAGTTCCAATGTTTCGATATCTAAATCATTGGTCGGTTCATCGAGAATCAGCAAATTGTTTTGCTTTAAGAAGATTCGAGCCAGCAACAAACGGTTCTTTTCACCGCCAGACAACGCTTTAACGGGGGTGCGAGCACGTTTAGGCGCAAACAAGAAATCTTGTAAATAACTCAGCGCATGGCGTTCTCTGCCACCGACCATCACTTCTTGCTTACCATCGGCAAGGTTATCGATAACCGACTTTTCCGGATCCAGTATTTCTCTGTATTGGTCAAAGTAGGCGACTTCGAGCTTTGTTCCACAGTGCAAACGGCCAGAATCAGGCTGAAGATCATTTAACAACAATTTAAGCAGCGTACTCTTACCACAGCCATTAGGGCCAATAAGGGCAATACGATCGCCGCGCATGATATTGAAGTTAAAGTTAGACACAATCGTCTTACCTTCAATGGAATAATTGAGGTTTTCCGCTTCAAATACGATTTTTCCAGAGCGTGCCGCACCATCAATTTGAAGGTTAACCTTGCCCTGTACTTCTCTTCTGTCACTTCGTTCTTCACGAAGCTTCTTAAGTGCACGTACACGCCCTTCATTGCGGGTTCTACGCGCTTTAATCCCCTGCCTAATCCAAACTTCTTCTTGAGCGAGCTTTTTGTCGAATTCTGCGTTTTGCATTTCTTCAACACGGAGGAGTTCTTCTTTCTCTACCAGGTAGTTTTCATAATCACCTGGGAATGAATTCAACTTTCCTCTATCGAGATCAACGATACGAGTCGCCATCGCTTTAATAAACGCACGGTCATGGGAGATGAAGATAATGGAACCGCGAAAATCTTTCAGATAGTTTTCTAGCCACTCGATAGTAGCAACATCCAAGTGGTTAGTAGGCTCATCAAGTAAAAGCACGTCAGGATCACAAACCAATGCCCTTGCGAGCGCAGCTTTACGTTGCCAGCCACCAGATAAATCGGTCAACTTAGTCGACGCTTCTAGCTTTAGTGAAGCAAGCACATTGGTAATTCGATCTTCAAAACGCCACGCATTCGTATGATCAAGCTTATCTTGAACACGAGCCAACTTATTGATGTTTGACTCACTTGGGTCCACAGCAATAAGATCGAGAAGATCATGGTAGATCTTTAAAGATTCACCGACTTCGGCAAGACCGCCAGACACATAATCAAAAACAGTGCCTTGCTCATTTCGCGGTGGATCTTGCTCCAAACGAGAAACAACCACATCTTGGGTAATCGTTAGTTTTCCATCGTCCATTATCACGTTGCCAGATAGAACTTTCATCAGCGTCGACTTACCGGCACCGTTTCGCCCGACCAAACAGACTCTTTCATTCTCTTGTAACGCAAAATCGGAATGATCGAGTAACGGGTGATCACCAAATGCGAGTAAACCATTATGAATGGTAAGTAATGCCATTTTTATCCAACCAACTTTGTAATTCTTGTGAGTTAAAAGGCCAATTCAATTCGGATTGTTCGAATTTTACAACTGGAATAGTGACCCCGTAACGTGAAAATAGAGTGTCATCAAAAGCAATGTCTACAATGTCTAACTCTTGAGTTATCTCTTTTGCTTTAAGTAGCTCTAGGGCCATCTCACAAAGATGGCAGCCTTCGGTACTGTATAATGTGATCACATCATTGCCTTATTTTACTGACTGTCGTGACTAAGCAACCAGCAGTTATGAATGTGCTTATTTCTTGAGAAATCTAATGGTAGCGTGGTAGAAGAGATATTCTTCGCCTTCAAACCCAGTTCTTTAAGCGCTTCTAAATCCATTTTAAAATGACGTTTGTTATTTGAAAATACAATCGTCCCTTCTTCTCTGAGTAAACGCTTTAATTCAGTCATTAACTGAATATGATCGCGTTGAATGTCAAACGATTGATCCATACGCTTTGAGTTAGAAAATGTCGGAGGGTCAATAAAAATCAGATCGTATTGTTTGTCTGTATTGCTTAGCCATTTAAGACAATCCGCTTGCTCGAACTGATGCTCACGCCCTACTTTACCATTGAGCGTCATGTTGTCTTTTGCCCAGTCTAGGTAGGTGTTAGACATATCGACTGTCGTCGTTGATTTCGCACCACCACACGCAGCGTGAACCGTCGCTGAACCGGTGTAAGCAAACAAGTTCAAGAAGTCTTTCCCGCTGGCCATTTCACCAATCTTACGACGGGTAATTTTGTGGTCGAGGAAAAGCCCTGTATCAAGATAGTCATGCAGGTTAACAATTAACTTCACACCGTACTCATGCACTTCTAAACGCTCTGACTGCTGCCCGAGTTTTTGATATTGAGAACGACCTTTCTGTTTCTCGCGAACTTTTAGCACAACTTTATTCGCTTCCGTACCAGTAACATCGATAGCTGCACGAATAATATCAGTAAGACGACGTTTCGCCGTCTCTTCTGGCACATCTTTCGGTGCAGCGTACTCTTGAATGACAAGATTATCCAAATAAACGTCGATAGCCACGTTATACTCTGGCAAATCAGCATCGTAGATACGGTAACACTCTAAATGCTCTTTACGCGCCCACTTACCAATTTTGGCTATGTTCTTTTTCAAACGATTAGAGAAGTCTGGAGCCACAACTGCGCCAGGAGAAGATTCTCCAGTAGAATCAGCACGTCGACTCGATATAGAGTAATTTTTTTGGTGACACGGTAACGCGCCATTATTCAATTTGTACTGTTTATCCGCTCGCATGCGCAAACAGCTGAGTAATTCGTCAGAGCTTGAGAATATCGACGCGGTATTGCCACCGAACTCAGACTTCAACTGCGCACCAAACGCAGTATAGAGCGCGATTAAACCAGGGTGAGTACCAAGTCGTTCACCATACGGTGGGTTTGACACTATGACACCATTTTCAAATTCAGTTGGACGTTTAAGCTGAGCCGCATCACTCACTTCAAACTGAATCAGGCTTTCGACACCTGCGCGACGGGCGTTATCTCGTGCGGTTTTTAACACTCTTTCATCGTTATCAAAGCCAAAAAACTTGCAGTCAACTTTATTGACACCGCGACGAGATTGTACCGATGCTTCTGCTTTTACTTCCGTCCAAAGCTCAGATTCGAAGTCTTCAAGAGATTCAAAGCCCCACTTCTGACGTTTGATGCCAGGAGCAACGTTTGCTGCCATCATGGCCGCCTCAATCACTAAGGTACCAGAGCCACACATAGGGTCTAAGAAAGGTTTCGTCGCATCCCAGCCGCTTCTTAAGATGATCGCTGCAGCTAATGTCTCACGTAACGGTGCTCTGCCCGCTTCTGGACGATAACCACGTTGGTGCAAGCCTCCGCCAACCATATCTATGCCAAGAAGCGCTTTATCGCGATGAAGTCGGACGTGAATACGAAGATCCGCATGATCTTTACTGATCGACGGCCTAGGTAAGCTTCTCTTGGTAAAGCAATCAACGATCGCATCTTTAACTTTCATTGCACCGTATTGGCTATTGCGTATTTCGTTATTCGTACCGTTGAAATCCACCACAAACTTCTTCGAACTGTGGAAGTGGTTCACCCAATTCACTGCGGTTGCAGATAAATAGAGGTCCATATCATCGTTACAAGTAAATTCAGAAAGAACACGTACAAATCTAGAAGCCAAACGACTCCATAAACAGCAACGATAAATTTGCTCAGTTGATGCCTTAAACTTCACCCCCGCTTGGACTGGTTTTGGGTTCTGAATGCCAAGTTTGATCAGTTCTTCAACCAATAAGTTTTCAAGGCCGTTTGAGGTAACCGCTAGATATTGATGCATAGTGCTCTTTAAGTAATAAAAAATGACCCGGTATTATACCTGACTATCTATTTATTAAGTAAGTTGATCGGTTATTTTTCTTACTCTTCACTCATTTAACTGCTCACTTGTTCGCCAAAGTTAAGCGGTTATTGCTTTTCATCCCTTCATCAATCTGCTTCCCGTTAAATCAACACAATGAAAGGCTCAAAGCCGAAGTGAATACTTATTCACACCAATTTTGGTCTATACCAGGCCGGGTTTAAGGGTGAAATTTTATTACACATTGAGTTAAAATGGGAATTATTGGTTGGTTTCCGAGTGTTTTTGCCCTGTTTGGGCAACTGGATAGAAGCAAATTAATTCAGATTAGTGGAGGGATTTCACGTTATTTGAGACACAATGCAAGGGACAATAAAGGCGACCAATAGATTTAGAGCAAAAAAAATCGGCCATAGGCCGATAAAAACGTAAAGGAACTAAAACGGGTTTAGCTAACGAGCGCTATGGGCTGGTTTTGGAACATGTCGTTAGCCAGTGACATTCTATCGTGCATCACTTTAATCGCCTGGCCAAATACAAGTTGCTTAGTCGAAGAAAGCTCAAAAGGTTCAATATCAATTAACGCTACCAAACTGGCAGACTCTCCTACTTCCAGCGTAATAAAACATCGGTCACTGAATTGATTGGTTAACCGCACTAGGTCACCTTCTTGTGGAAAGCATTCACCGTGCTGACTATCAAAGAACCAACTTTTAGGCTGTACAGGCTTATGAAAACGCTTTGCGGCCACGCAATACAGTGCTAGCTCAGCCTGGCGCGGTTCATTTAATGGGAGTAAAGAGATCTGTTCTTTGAACGTTTGAAATGCTGAAGCATCGTCAACAGAGAATTCATTGATTCCAACAGCGCAATCCACTAAGAGTTTTCTAGGTAGATTTGTTTTGAATACAATATCGTCACCAAGGTCCAGCATCAGTGTGCTTTCCTTGTCATCGTAGTACCAAGTCCATTTGTCGCTGGGTTTAAGCATTGTATCACTCTCAAATTTCCGAATTATCAAGCCATTAGGTAGAATGCTTACTTACCTTTTGCTGCTGAATAAAGTAATTCTACGAGTGCCAATTTAAAAAAAAAGAGGAAATGATTTCTCATTCCCTCTTCGATCGCTTTCAAATAACACTCATTTAAAGCGTGACAGTGTCGCAAAACGTCAGACATTGTAGTGCGATTCTAGCTCAGTTTTCTGTTATAGATTTTTAACAATATTCTGAACCAATTTAGGCCCATGGTAAATAAAACCAGAATAAACTTGAACAAGCTGCGCACCTGCCATCAGTTTTTCTTTCGCTGATACATAAGAATCAACACCACCAACACCAATGATTGGTAATTTGTCACCCAATTCCTCGTGAAGTCGACGAACAACTTCCGTACTGCGTGCTTGAACAGGACGACCGCTTAAACCACCCGCTTCATTGGCAAACTTCATTCCTTCAACAATAGAGCGATCTAATGTCGTGTTCGTTGCGATCACACCATCGATCTTATTTTTGATCAATGATTCACAAATTTGTGCAATCTCGTCATCACTCAGATCCGGTGCGATCTTTAATGCTAACGGCACATATTTGTTGTGTTTCGCTTCAAGCTCACCTTGTTTCGCTTTAAGTTCCGCGAGCAGTTCATCTAGAGCATCACCATATTGAAGGCTACGCAGTCCCGGTGTGTTAGGAGAGGAAATGTTAACCGCAATATAGCCTGCGTATTGGTATACCTTTTCCATACAAATTAGGTAATCTTCAGCGCCCTTTTCAATCGGTGTGTCTTTATTTTTACCAATGTTAATACCCAATACACAGCTGTAATTGGCTTTCTTAACATTGTCAATCAGGTTATCAACCCCAAGGTTGTTAAAGCCCATGCGATTTATAATGCCTTCGGCTTCAACTAAGCGGAACAGTCGAGGCTTATCATTGCCAGATTGTGGACGAGGAGTAACAGTACCTACTTCAACGAATCCAAAACCCATCGCATCGAAAGCTTCGATACATTCGCCATTTTTATCAAGCCCGGCCGCTAAACCGACAGGATTTCTAAAAGTCAGCCCCATACATTCAACAGGTCGCGCAGGTAATTGCTGGCGGTAGAAAAGATCGAACGGTGTTCCCGTGAAACGTTTGAAATTTTGAATTGCAAGATCATGTGCCTTTTCGGCATCAAGTTGGAAAAAGCCAGTTCTGGCTAGACGGTAGAGCATTGTGCCTCCGAAAGAATAAAAAGCCCCGTATGAACGGGGCGTTATTATTTACTCATTTGCTGCACAATTCAAATTTAATAGCATTAATTCTCTCAAAGCGACTGAAAATTTTGCAAATTCATGAACAGAGCCGACTTTAAACTCATTCAGTATATTTTCCCATCGATGCAATGAGACCTCATTACTCACTATCCAGTCTTCTAAAGCTTTAATGACATCCAATTTATCAGGATCACAACTGCAGCTGAGTACCTGACCTGTTAGCTGTCGTTGCTGCCAATCTAAGTCTTCTCTAAATGCTGCACGAGCAAGAGCTTGCCAATTATTATCAACAGCTTGACCATTAATCTGTTTCAAGAACCAGTGAAGAGATAAGCGATCGCCGAGGTTATAGTACAGTTTGGCCGTTTGTTCGACTGTTTTACCCTTTTCTCGAGCCACTGTGGATATATCCAGTGCTGAGTAAAGACTTGATAGTCTTGAAACGTAACTTGCTAGTTCGGTCGAAATACCTTTATCTATCCACTCTTTCGCCATTTGTTCATGCTCTTGGACTTCCTCACTCACTAACATGGTATCAAGTTGATTGGTAATGGCATGAACATCATCTTGGTAAAGCGCAATCATTTCTTTCACTGATTTTTTACCAGGACGGTTTCTTAAGATCCAACGCGATAGTCTTCGTAACGTGCGGCGCACATAATAAATGACATCGTATTGAGCAGAGGCTTCCGCTTGATTATCAAGCGCACGAGTTTGCGAAAGAACATCCCCTAATCCATAGATCTCTCTTGCTGCCGCATAAGCATTAGCAATATCGACCGTGCTCGAGCCCGTTTCTTCTTGCAAACGAGTCACAAAATTACAACCCATCTCGTTCACCATTTGGTTTGCAAGAACGGTAGCAATAATTTCAGCTCGAAGTGGATGGCTATCCATATGTGCAGAATAGTTACGGCGTAACTCCTCTGGGAAGTAAGACACTAGGTTTTGCGCATGAAACTCATCTTTGGCAATATCCTCATGAACTAACTCTTCTTTAAGTGTCATTTTGCCGTAGGCAATAAGCACCGATAACTCAGGACGCGTTAACGCCATTCCTTTCTTTTCTCGTTCCAGCAGAGTTTCATCATCTGGAATGTATTCCAGTGCTCTATCCAGATGCCCTGATTTTTCCATCGCATGAATAAAGCGTATTTGCTCTTTAACTAACGAAACGCCTTGCTGTTCAGTAATAGAAATAGATTCCGCTTGGCAATAAGCGTCATCAAGCACAATGTCGCCGACTTCGTCTTCCATTGATTCTAAGATCTTGTTTCTTTGCTTCACGGTAAGATCACCGTGAGTCACTAAACCGTTAAGGAAGATCTTAATGTTAACTTCGTTATCTGAACAATCAACACCACCAACATTATCAACAAAGTCGGTATTCACACGCCCGCCTGCTAGCGCAAATTCAATCCGCCCTAACTGAGTCATACCAAGGTTGCCGCCTTCTCCAACAACTTTCGCTTTGAGGTCTTTACCATCGATACGTAACGTGTCGTTAGCACGGTCTCCAACATCAGTATGAGTCTCGGTCGATGCTTTCACATAAGTACCAATACCACCATTCCAAAGTAGATCCACTTCCATCGATAAGATCTTTTTGATCAAATCATTGGGTGCCATTGAGGCCTTTTTTGTCCCAAGCATTTTTTGAATTTCTGGCGTGAGCGCAATGGATTTTGCACGGCGTGAGAAAATGCCTCCACCTTTAGAAATTAACTTTTCGTTATAGTCGTCCCAACCTGAACGTGGCAATTTAAATAGACGATCACGCTCTTCCCATGAACTCGCTGAATCTGGATTAGGATCGATAAAAATGTGCATGTGGTTAAAGGCGGCTTTTAGACGTATGTGTTGAGATAACAGCATACCGTTACCAAATACATCTCCTGCCATGTCACCCACACCGATGGCTGTGAAGTCCGTGGTTTGACAGTTAATTCCCATCTCTCTGAAGTGGCGCTTAACCGATTCCCAACCGCCTTTCGCCGTGATGCCCATCGCTTTATGGTCATAACCATTCGAGCCACCCGACGCAAACGCATCACCTAGCCAGAAGTTATATTCTTCAGATACGGAGTTTGCCAGATCCGAGAACGTTGCTGTTCCTTTATCTGCGGCAACGACTAAATACGGATCATCTTCATCATGGCGAACCACATTTTTAGGCGGAATTACCTCACCATCGATGACATTGTCTGATACATCAAGTAATGCACGAATAAAACGTTTATAACAGCGTTGGCCTTCTGCAAAAATCTCATCTCGTTCAGTGAAATTGTGCTGGCGTTTACAAACAAATCCGCCTTTTGCTCCTACAGGAACAATAACGGTATTTTTCACTTGTTGTGCTTTAACTAGGCCAAGAATCTCGGTACGGAAATCTTCTTGTCTGTCAGACCAACGTAGGCCGCCACGAGCAACCTTGCCACCACGTAAATGAACACCTTCAATATCTGGCGCATAAACAAAGATTTCAAATGCGGGTACCGGTTGAGGAATTTCAGGGATGTCACTGGGTTTCATTTTCAGAGACAGCCAAGGCTTGACCTGCTTATTTTCATCTAACTGGTAGTAGTTGGTTCTCAGTGTTGCTGTGATCATCTCCATATAACGACGAATAATACGATCGTCATCTAGGCTATCAACATGATCCAATTGCGCCGTTAACTTAGTAACAAGATCATTTTGCCCTTTTTGGCTGCCCTTAGATTTTGGATCAAAGCGCTTCTTAAATAGATCAACAAGACCTTTCGCGATTTGAGGATAATGACTGAGCGTTTCTTCGATATATTGTTGACTGAATGGAAACCCAACCTGACGCATGTAACGGGCATAGGCTCTTAAAATAGAAATTTCTCTACCCGATAATGACGCACCCAATACCAGCCTATTAAACCCATCACTTTCGAGTTCACCTGACCAAATTTCGGCAAACGCTTGTTGGAAACGCTCACTGGCTTCACGAAGATCAACCGATTTGTCACTCTTATGAAGCATTGAGAAATCTAGGATCCAATAATTTTGACCGTTGACCTTTCGAACTTCATAAGGCGATTCACCAATGACACGCAATCCTAGGTTTTCCAGCATAGGCATCACATCAGAAAGATGGATGGGCTCATCTCTATGGTAGAGTTTCAACCGAACGGCTTTAGAATCTGCTGACTCTTCTTGTGGGCGATAGAACAGCATACCGAGTTTGTTGTCATCGCTCAGTGCTTCAAGCCTTTCTATATCCGCTACGGCGGATCCTGGCATCATGTCTTCTTTATACGAACGCGGGAACGCGCGCATATACTCTTTCGACAAAGGAAGCCCATTGCTTTCGCCAAAGTTTGCTACGATCGCATCAGAGAGTCGATCGTCCCACGTTGATGATGCTTCCATCAAGTTATGTTCTATCGTTTTAACATCTACATCCATATTATTATTATCTACACGCACAATGTAATGGGTTCTTGCCAACGGGCTTTCTGAGAAGTAAGTCGTGAACTCCACTTCTTGCTCACAGCCAAAGTACTGTTTAAGAATACGTTGTGTCTGACGTCTCAGCTCAGTGTTATATCGTTCTTTGGTGACATAAACCATGCAGCTAAAGAAACGGCCAAATGGGTCTTTACGTACAAAAAGGCGCAACATATCTCTATCTTGCATTTGTACAACGCCCATTCCGACTTCAAGTAATTCATTTTCTTTGGCTTGAAGCAGTTCGTCACGAGGATAATTTTCTAATATATTGTGCAGAGCTTTGTAAGAGTATGAACCGTCACGGTAACCACTCGAATCTAGGATTCGCTCTACTTTTTCACGGATTAAAGGAATGCTTTCGACGCTTTGATTGTAAACGGCAGAAGTATACAGGCCCGTGAATCGATGCTCACCGATCACTTTGCCGTTCTTATCGAATTTTTTAATGCCGATGTAATCCGTATAGGCAGGTCGGTGAATACGAGACTGGGCATTGCCTTTCGTCACAATGAGTAAGAATGCTTTCATTGCTTCTAGTCTGGCTGAATCAGTAAAATCAGACAGTTTTACGGCTCGAACACGCTTCGCCTCAGAAAACAGACCTAATCCAATATCTTCGGTTGGCGTCAGGACTTTATCGCCATCAACGTTAACCAAATCATATTCTTTATACCCCATGAAGGTAAAGTTATGATCCCCTAACCAACGCAGGAATTTAACCGTGTCTTCGTAACGATCATCCTTTAATGCGATGCTCTCTTTTTGGTTGATCACTTGATTGGTCACTTCTTCAAGCTTTTCAACCATCAACAACCAATCTCGAACAACATGGCCGGCATCCGTCACAATGGTCAATAACTCATTTTTGAGTGACGTCATGGTTTGCTTACTGCTGAGTCTGTCTACCTCGATATGGAACAGGGATTGGAACACACCATCGCCACTGTTAATTCCTATCGTTTTCCCTTTCTTATCACGCTCTACTTGAGTCGGCCCATGGAGCATAAAGTGGGAAGAGAGATCTAAACGGCTTAATGCCATTTTTACAGAATCCACTAAGAACGGGCTATCTGGAACCACCATTTCGACAATGGTGTGTGTTGATTGCCAACCCTGGCGACTGACAGTAGGGTTAAATACACGAACCGAGATATCTTCCGGTTTCTTTTCATTAATGTGGTGCCATAAACTCACGACAGCACCGTACAAATCGGATTCGTTCCTTTCGATCAGATCTTCTTGAGCAATATTGCTAAAAAGATGCTGGGCAAGTTGAGTCACTAAGGGTTGATGGGCAAGCTCTAGTTTGTCTTGAATTAGCTTATATACCTTTTCAAGAAGAACCGGCATTAAAGTATCACGCACGGTCATAATCACGCTCCACAATTAGAATTGTCATTTTTATAGGGAATGCTGTAAGCATAGTGCTTAAAGCAGGTAATGCATGATTTTATTGTAAAAGTTTTATTAGCAAATAGTTAATGGATTTGTTCATGTAACAGCAGGAATGTTTGATAATGTGATAGGCGTTCTGTTTAAACCGCTAACAAATTAGTTATTCATAGCATTTCTAACTTTAAAAACTTGTTGTTTTGGTCGGTTGTTAGTCTAAATCGCCCTTTCACGCCTATTTGACTGAGAAAGCCGCGAAACTTTACAGCCGGTAATTGAAGTCTTAAACCAGTATCGGTGACCACATGGACGACACTAGCCGCACCGGAATAGTGATCCAAAAATGCTTGGTATGTTATGTTTAAGGAAAAGGTGTAGTGTTTCATCGGTAATGGTTCTAAATACTTAATCTCAATCGTTAACCTTAGGTATTGACATAAGTTGAAGTGGCGATGTCCGCCACTTCAACTTCAAAATCAGCCTAAAGATATTAGCAGTCTAAAGCTTTGGTGACTTTTTCATACAGATCTTTGGCTAAGTTGTCTAAAGACTGTAAAGAAAGAAGCTGTTCTTTTATCAAAGCTTGTCTTTGTTGATCGTACTTTTTAAATTTAAGCAGTGGATCAATGAGACGCGAGGCCACTTGTGGATTACTGCTGTTTAACTTAGCAATGATCTCTCCTGCAAATTGGTAACCTAATCCAGATTTATCGTGGAACTGTACCGGGTTATTATTTAAGAATGCGCCGATTAAACTGCGTGTACGGTTAGGGTTTTTAATGCTAAATGCCGCATGTTCCATGGTTTGCTTGATCACTTCAAGCGCACCAGAAGAAGGGTTGGTCCCTTGCAGTGCAAACCATTTATCCATTACCAAGCCATCATGGCTCCACTTCTCGCTGTAATCTGACATCAATCTCTCACGACAAGCTAGCTGCGCATTATTGGCACAAGTCATCGCGGCAATGGTATCGGTCATATTATCGGAATCTTGGTACTGAGCGATAACAAGTTGCTCACCAATATCCGTATGTGACAAATAGCTTAAACATGTGTTACGAAGCGCGCGTTGCCCAATGGCACTATGAGCAATGGTGTAAGTCTTTTGAGCCATCGCATGATACATCGCACTTAATTCATCTTTTAACTCTTCAGCCAAAATTGCTTTAATATGCTTCAACACGAGAGCAATCGCATCAACGTTGACTTGCTCATACCAACCTGATATTTCGTTGTGACTTGGCAAAACCAGCATTTCAGCAATGAATGCAGGGTCTAACGTTTTACTCAGCAATACACCACGGAATGCATCAATAACGGGCATATCAATGGCCACTTTTTGATTTTGTTCTACGTGAGCCACATTACTCTTGATGTATTTTGCCAGCAACATCTGCCCAGCATCCCAACGTGCAAACTCATTGCGAGCGTGGCTCATCAGGAAAATAAGTTCTTCGTCTGTGTAGTCATACTTAAGAATAACAGGGGCAGAAAACTCGCGAAGTAGTGATGGTATCGGCTGAGAATCTACATGGTCAAACACAAAAGTTTGCTTGGTTGCTGTCACATTAAGTACATTTGGCACACTAGCACCATTCACCTGCAAAGGTATGACGTCACCATTTTGATCGTATAGTTCAATATCAAACGGAATGTGCAGCGCTTGTTTCTCTGTTTGATCCGTTGTCGCTGGGGTGCATTGTTCTACCGTTAACGCATATGTCTTAGCCTGTTGGTCAAAATGACTGCTCACAGTGAGTGTTGGTGTTCCGGATTGGCTATACCACAGACGGAATTGTTTAAGATCAACGCCAGATGCATCTTCCATCGCTGACACAAAGTCTTCACACGTTGCGGCCGTACCGTCATGTCGTTCAAAGTACAAAGCCATACCTTGTTGGAACGCCTTCTCACCGAGTAATGTATGCATCATTCGAATAACTTCACTGCCTTTTTCATACACGGTTAGCGTATAAAAGTTATTCATTTCAATCACTTTATCTGGGCGAATAGGATGTGACATTGGGCTTGCGTCTTCCGCAAATTGCGGGCCACGGATAATACGGACGTTGTTGATCCGATTAACGGATCGAGTCCCTAAATCAGACGAGAATTCTTGATCGCGGAAAACAGTTAAGCCTTCTTTCAAGCTCAGTTGAAACCAATCTCGACAAGTCACTCGGTTGCCGGTCCAGTTGTGAAAATACTCATGACCAATCACTGCTTCAATGCCAAGGTAATCAGTATCCGTTGCGGTTTGATCGTTCGCCAAGACGTACTTAGAGTTAAAGACGTTCAGCCCTTTATTCTCCATTGCGCCCATATTGAAAAAATCGACGGCAACAATCATATAGATGTCTAGATCGTACTCAAGATTGAATCGCTCTTCGTCCCATTTCATTGAGTTAATAAGTGAAACCATCGCATGAGTGGCTCTGTTCAGATTCCCCTTATCCACAAAGATTTCTAATTCTACGTTTCGACCCGATTGTGTCGTGTAATTATCGCGTAGAACATCAAAATCTCCGGCTACTAAAGCAAAGAGATACGCAGGTTTAGGATGCGGGTCTTGCCATTTAACCCAGTGACGGCCATTTGCGCTATCACCTTGATCAATACGGTTACCATTACTCAATAAAAACGGGTATTGTGCTTTATCCGCGATCACTGTGGTCGTAAATTTCGCAAGAACGTCCGGTCTATCTAGATAATAGGTAATGCGACGGAACCCTTCTGCTTCACACTGAGTGCAAAATGCGCCTCCCGACTTATACAGACCTTCAAGAGCCGTATTCTCTTCAGGGTTCAATTGAGTCACGATCATCAGTTCGCAATCGCGAGTAATAGAGTGAATCGTTAATCCCGTGTCATTCTGCTCAAAGTCGTTCCAAGTTTTACCGTCTATCTTGATTTCTTTCAGCGTTAACCCTTCACCATCTAGGTAAAGACTTGTGCTGTCTGACAGTTTTTTCAACGATGACGTTGCGGTTACAACGGTTTGGGTATCGAATAAATCGAAAGTAAGGTCTAGATCGCTGATCGTGAAAGAAGGTGACTGGTAATCTTTACGGTATTTGGCTTGAGGAGTATGCGCCATTGTCTTTGTCCTTATGACTGAAAACATCTGCTCTATTTCTACGATGTGTCGCCACGAGTTACAACCCCTATTGAAAAAAAACGAGGTATTTAATTTAAATACCTCGTTTAAGTGCCGATTTATGCAGCACATTTGTTAGATAACGCTACTGAATTTAACTTTAGTGACATACTTATCTGGGCTATGGGATCTCATTCAGTAGAAACCGTTAGCGTATTCTCGTATTCCCATCAACGTATCCTATTGAGCACGGCATACATCCCACCTTCTTCTGCTTCAAGCGTTAGCCTATCGTTCTTAAGTGTGTATCGAGTTTCATGTTCACCCTTTTCATACAGAAGAACCAATTGATCACCCTCTGTGTAGTAGACACCTTGATGCACCGTTTCCATGCCTTCAAGGTTGCTTGCTTTAAACATGAACACAAAATCAGGCTGCAACACCAGGTCCATCTTGCTCACATTACTCGCCAGTAAATCATGCCCTGCAAGTTGTTCACTCGACCACATTCCCGCAAGCGCGTTAGACAAACCTTTTGTAAACATAACGCCATTCATGCTCAGCAGGTTATGGTTACCCGAGTACTTGTAGACTTGAGGGTCGGAGGTATTAAGACCGAGAATAATCGTATCGTCATTGGCCGCATAAAGGCCTTCCCAATGGTCGACGCTGTAATCTTTCTTTTGAATATCGATCTGGAATGAGTAATTTGAATCGAGCGAAAGTTTTATTGCCATGAAGTTATCGTTGGCGTTTTCTGGGTCTGAGTTGATTAAGTACCAGTCCCCTAATAAAAAGGGCTGGTCAAACTGTGAGAGATCAGACCCTTGATTGTTGTCTTGGCCAAATACAGAAAAACTTACACACATTGCTAAAACGATTATCCATCTCATAATACGCCCCCTTACTTTTATTAAAGTTTAGGCACACATCACAAAAATCGCCATTATTTTGATTTTCATTACACAAAAATATCAACAAAGCACCGAGTGAAAAGTAATTTAAGCAAAAAAAACGAGCACTGAATGTACTCGTTTTTTGTGTTTTTCACGCTAAGCAATAGACTTACTAACGCAACATATCGACCATTATAGCGACAGATTCATCTAGGTAAGCATCTGGAAGATCATAATCTTTAGGAATATCGTCTAAAGTAGCAAAGAGCTCGTCACCACTTGCTTTTTGGCGCAGATTAACGCGGGCTAAACGAAGATCGTCATTTTTATCACTTTGTTCTTGCCTTACTTTCTCATTCAAAGAAATCGCATTATCGTCTTTTTCAGCCAAATATCTTTCAATATCCTCAGCAATAAACTGAAACTCCATGTCTTTCGCGATACGTACATCATGCTTGGCGGTTAACTTGCCAATCAATGCAGCGTTATCCTGCAAAGAATCAAATTTCACTGGATCAATCTGATCCCAAGGTAATGCATTATCTTCAACGCTCTCACCTGTTTCTGCAGGATCAATCGGTGTCGGGTAAGGAATATCGGGAATCACACCTTTGTTCTGAGTACTTCCGCCGTTAATTCGGTAAAATTTTTGAATGGTGTATTGGACATAACCCAGCTCCTTCTCAAATAAATCATAGATATGATTCAAAGACCGATGTTGCTGAACTGTGCCTTTACCAAATGAGTTTTCCCCTAAAATGATCGCGCGACCATAATCTTGCAGTGCCGCAGCAAAAATTTCTGATGCAGAAGCGCTGTATCGGTTCACTAAGACGGTTAGTGGCCCTTGATAACTGATTTTTCCATCAGTATCACTGTTGACATTAACACGGCCATAACTATCACGAACCTGAACGACCGGGCCACTCTCTATAAACAAGCCAGACAGTGCGGTCGCTTCTGTTAACGCGCCCCCGCCATTGTTACGCAAATCAACAATAATGCCATCGACACCGTCAGCCACTAACTCAGAGATCAGTTTATCGGTATCTTTAGAAAGACCAACATAGAAACTTGGGACTTCTAGTACACCAATTTTCTTACCATCTTTCTCGATTACCTCAGATTTAACCGCTCTATCTTCAAGGCGAATCGTATCTCGAACAATTGTTACAACGTGACTTTTTGCATCCTTACCTTCGGGTAAAATCTGCAAGTTAACCTTGGTACCCTTAGGTCCTTTAATCAGTTGTACGACATCATCAAGTCGCCATCCAATAACATCGACGATATCTTTGCCATCTTGACCCACCCCAACAATTCGATCACCTTCACCCAGCTGCTTGCTATTAGAAGCAGGCCCACCCGCGACTAAAGAGCGAATAACGGTATAGTCATCGGTCATTTGAAGTACAGCGCCTATCCCTTCTAACGAAAGGTTCATTTCAGATTGGAATTGTTCAGCGTTACGTGGAGAAAGGTAACTGGTATGAGGATCAACTTCTCTGGCAAATGCATTCATGTATAGCTGAAAAGCATCTTCGTTGTTGGTTTGACTCAAGCGTTTAATCGCGTTGTTATAACGTTTACCCAATACCTCTTTGATTTCAGGCCACTCTTTATCCGTCATTTTAAGATTAAGGGCATCGTATTTAACACGTTTTCGCCACAGCTCTTTCACTTCGGCGTCATCTACCGGCCAAGCGGCGTCTGAGCGATCAAGTTCGATAAATTCATCAACATCGAACTTCATTTCTGTATCAAGAAGGGTTAGCGCGTATTGAAACAGTTCATAACGTTTCTTCAACGAAATATTATAGACATCAAACGCTATTTGATTGTTACCCGCTTTTAGCTGCTCATCAAGACCCGCAGACCAGTGATTAAACGAGTTTATGTCTGCCTGCGTGAAAATATTTCGATTGTAATCGAGCATTTCAATGTAACGAGCGAATATCGCTTGGGAGAACTGATCGTCTAAAGTGAAGTGATTATAATGAGAACGAGTAAAGCGTGAGGTGACGCGCTTGCTAGCGGTTTCATGCTGAACTTCAGGAGCGAGAACGGGTAAGTCCTCTTTGCTTAATTTGGCTTCAAGAGCCTGAGCTGATGACACTGCTAGCCAAAGGCCAGCAGCAATCAGAGTCAATTTTGAACGGCATTTCATGCGTAGGAGTATCTCCTTTATGCGCGCAAGTGCTCCGCTTTCACAACCATTTGCAGGCCGTTTGCTAGTTGAACTCGCACGTCTTCCTTATTAATTTCAACAATGGTCGCTGCCATGTTTCCTTTACCCATATTTACGTTCACATTGTTACCAACGATCATATCGTCAGCGACTAAAGCGCGCGTTTCTACAGGCTTACTTTCTGTTTTTTGTGCTTTAGGCGCAGGACGACGAGCTTGAGGCTTCTTCGCTTTTGGCTTAGCCGCTTTACCTTCTTCACGCGCTTTCTGCGCTTGTTCTTTACGACGAGCTTGAACTCGAGCTTTGCTTTCTGCTAATGCCGTTTTCGCGTGCTCTACATGTTCTTCTTCTAACTCACCACATGCATTGCCATCTAGGTCAACACGCGTAGCGCCTGTTTTGGCTCCGTGTAAATAGCGCCAAGAAGACGTGTACTGTCTTAATGCTGCACGAAGCTGAGTCTTGCTTACTTTTTCATCTTCATTCAAGCGTTCTGCAAGATCTTGAAAAATACCAATTTTCAAAGGTTTTGCTTCACCTTCTAAAGTAAAGCACTTAGGGAAACATTCAGCAATATATGCGATAACTTCTTTGCTGTTTTTTAACTTTTCAGTATTTTCCATGAGGGTTCCTGGTTATTGCGGTCTTTCCGCAAGCAATAAGGTAAATATGGGTGGTATTATAGTGACCTAAAAAGGAAAAACCACACCAGATAGATAATTTATGCTTTGTTAGCGTGCGAATTGAGCAGGTTTTCCACTTCTTGCATTAAAAAAGTTAATCCTTGTTCATCGATTTCACTAAAGCGGCCAATACTTGGGCTATCAATATCGAGTATTCCGACTATTTCTCCATTTATCGAAAATGGAATGACCAGTTCTGAGTTACTGGCGGCGTCGCAAGCAATGTGACCTTCAAATTGGTGCACATCGTAAATACGTTGGACACTGTTTGTTGCCACCGAAGTGCCACACACACCTTTACCGATTGGAATTCTTACACAAGCTGGATTACCTTGAAATGGCCCCAACACCAATTCTTCATCTTTTAGTAGGTAGAATCCAACCCAATTTATGTCAGCCAATTCCATGTTCAATAAAGCACTAAGATTCGCTAAATTGGCGACGAGATCGGTTTCTGACTCTAAAAGTGATACTGCTTGTTTGGTTAGTCGGTGGTAATGTTCTATTTTCATTAATGGTTCCAATTGGAAATTTGAGCATGAACTCAACAAAATACGCTAGGTTTTCTAGACTGCTTGGTTTTAAATAGTGCGAGTTTTTCAATACTGAAATAGGGATATTTCGACTCTATGACAACATCAAACGATACTATTAGCCGCTCTTGGCTGTTAATTCAAGTAAAAAAGCATAAGTCCTTGCTCATCTTTGCAAATTCTATTGCTATCGTCGCCGCGCTAATTAGTGTCCCTATCCCATTGTTAATGCCACTGATGGTTGATGAAGTGCTGCTTGAACAACCGGGTTCTGGCTTAGCCATAATGAATCAGTTCTTACCGACAGAATTTCAAACGCCCACTGGTTACATCGTTCTGACTCTGCTGGCGGTAATCGTGATGCGTACCCTAAGTCAGGCACTCAATATTCTGCAAAGCCGTCAGTTTACGTTGGCCTCAAAAACCATCACATATAACATCCGGACTCGGATGATCGATAAACTGGGCCGAATAAGTATTCAACAATATGAAACCAAAGGAAGCGGTGGGATAAATTCCCATTTAGTGACAGATATTGAGACCATCGATAAATTTATTGGTGGCACCTTAAGTAAGTTTATTGTCAGTCTGCTCACCGTGCTTGGAACCGCGCTGGTTTTACTTTGGCTGGAATGGCGCTTAGGCCTGTTTATTCTATTAGTGAACCCCATTGTTATCTATTTCTCTCGTAAACTGGGTAACCGAGTTAAACATTTAAAGAAATATGAGAACCAATCGTTTGAACGGTTTCAAAATCGGCTGATTGAAACGCTCGATGGTATTTATCAATTGCGCGCGGCCAACAAAGAGAAGTTGTTCTTAGAGGAACTAAAAAAAGACGCCAATCAAATTCGTATCGACGCAGACAAGTACGCTTGGCAGTCTGAAGCGGCAGGTCGTTTCTCTTTCTTGCTGTTTTTACTTGGGTTTGAGTTATTTAGAGCCATGGCTATGTTAATGGTGCTGTTTAGTGACCTTACTATTGGACAGATATTTGCCGTCTTTTCTTATCTCTGGTTTATGCTTGGGCCAGTACAAGAACTGCTGAGTATTCAGTTTTCCTGGTACAGTGCGAAAGCAGCGTTGATTAGAATCAATGCATTACTTTCTTTGGAAGAAGAAGACAGGCCACAAAGTAAAATCGATCCATTCACGGCTGACCGAGAGGTAGACGTCGAGATAAGCAACATCAATTTCTCGTATAACGAAGAAAACCAAGTACTTAACAACTTGTCTCTTACCATACCTGCAGGAAAGAAGGTGGCGTTGGTGGGTGCAAGTGGCGGTGGTAAGTCGACATTGATTCAATTGCTGATTGGAGCATATCAGCAATCATCGGGAATCATTCGATTCAACGGTGCCTCTGCTACCGATATCAGTTATGAGATCATCCGCGAACATATTGCTGTTGTTTTACAACAACCTATACTCTTTAATGACACGTTGAGGCATAATCTGACTCTTGGCAGTGATGTTGATGATTTGTCTTTGTGGCGGGCGCTCGACGTTGCTCAGCTACAAGATGTCATAGAGACACTTGATCAAGGGCTCGAGACACAAGTGGGCCGTAACGGTATTCGTCTTTCTGGGGGACAACGCCAACGGCTCGCTATTGCGCGCATGGTATTGAGTAACCCTAAGTTTGTCATTTTAGACGAAGCAACATCGGCTCTTGATACGGCTACCGAGGCAGCCTTGCATAAAGCGCTCAATACATTTTTGGCTGGCCGCACGACACTGATCGTCGCTCACAGGCTCTCTGCCGTGAAGCAAGCCGATCTAATTTACGTACTTGAAGATGGTCAAGTCAGTCAAACCGGTACTCACGGTGAGCTTTTAACACAACAAGGGTTGTATCAAACACTGTATGGTACCGCACAAACCCACGCCACCTTGTGACGGCGTCACAATTTGTTGTGCATTACGAACAAGGGAAATAGCAATCAAGGAAATGATAATTAAGGAAATAGGCACAAAGTGGCATCGCTAACTGGACACCCTTCAGAACAAACGGACATTCGCCTCTGTCCAGGCTGTGAGCTGCCTGTCGACATTGTCCCTGTTAAACAAGGAAGCTCCGCTTATTGCCCAAGATGCGGTACCCGACTCTATCGGGGCGGAACCCCTTCGCTATCGGGCAATTTCGCCTTAGCGGTCACTTGTCTATTGTTGTTCATCCCTTCCCACTTTTTCGACTATATCAGCATTAGGCTCGTTGGCGTCATGATTCCAGCAACCCTACCTTCTGGTATTTTCCTTCTATTTGATGAAGGCTTTCCTTTGTTAGGGCTGTTGATTTTCTTTTGCAGTTCATTAGCGCCCCTTGCCGTCTGCTTATCCGTCGTTATGGCGCATGCAGCGACAGCATTTCGAATGTTTGGGTTACTGAAGTTTTCGCTTTCCGTGATTCAAGGATTAAAGCATTGGGTTATGATCGATGTGTTTCTCTTTAGCGTCGCAGTGTCATGTTTTAAGCTTCAAGACTATTCGGATATTCATGTGGGCCCAGGCCTTTTCGCTTTAATCTTACTGCAGCTTTTTACTGTGCTACTTTTGAGTAGAGTCAGTGTTAGACGCTACTGGGAAATATGGAAACAAGAAAAAACGTATGATTTTGCCGAGAAGACCATGCATTGCCACCATTGCCATTTGTCACAAGATGAATCAGAACAATGCATCCGATGCCATAAACCGATTTATCACCGTAAGCCAAAATCCATCCAAAAAACTTGGGCGTATTTGATCGCGGCCACCATCGCCCTATTTCCTGCTAATTTGGTCCCTATTTCCATTGTTATCACCAATGGATTGCTCCAAGAAGACACTATCATGTCCGGTGTTATTTCTTTGGTTGAAAGCGATATGTGGGGCATTGCTGCCATCATTTTTATCGCCAGTATCGTGGTTCCGATCGCAAAGATATTCGGTATCGCGTATTTATTATTGGCCATTCATTTCAAACGACGCATCTTTCACCGACAACGTATGATGATTTATTTTGCCGTAAAATGGATTGGCAAATGGTCGGTTCTCGATTTGTTCGTTATCTCCATCATGTTAACCTTGGTGGACAGAGGACAAATACTTAATTTCACCCCAGGATTCGGTGCTGTTGCTTTTGGTTTGGTTGTTGTTATGACGATGCTCGCAGCAGAAAGCTTAGACCCCAGATTAATATGGGACAATTTCCCAGAGTCAAAACGAAAAGAGTCAAATAATGAGTAATGGTTCAACACAACCCTCGTTTTCACCCAATGTTAAACGTAACAAAGGAATCTCTCCCCTTTGGCTACTCCCAATCCTAACGTTTGCTTTGGCGGGCTGGCTTGTCTTTAAATCCGTTCAGGATGCAGGGCAACGTATCCAAATTTATTTTTCTGATGCGCAAGGGTTGGTTTCCGGGCGAACCACCATCCGCTATCAAGGGCTTGAAGTCGGTATGGTGAGGGATATCAATCTCACTGAGGATTTAGAAAGCATTTATGTGGATGCCGATATCTACCCAGAAGCGACGAAGTTGTTGTCGAAAGAGACGCGTTTTTGGCTGGTTAAACCAACGGCTAGCCTAACGGGTGTGTCTGGTTTGGATGCGCTGGTATCGGGTAACTACATATCCATTTATCCAAGTGAGGCGTCAAGTGAAGAAGAAACAACGTTCACCGCTCTTGATCGCCCGCCTTCAGACCTGATGACTCATACTGGACTCAATATCCGACTCAAAGCCAGAGACTTAGGTGGAATTTCAATTGGCTCTCAAATTGTGTATAAAAAAATACCCATTGGTGAAGTCTACAATTATCAACTCGATGAAGCGTCTAAAAACGTCATCATCAAAGCGTCTATCCAAGATAATTATAGGCACATCATTACCAATGAAAGCCGTTTCTGGAATGTAAGTGGTGTGGGCGCCAATATCGGCTTTCAAGGGGTCGATGTGAGACTGGAAAGCTTCAGTGCCCTACTCTCAGGTTCCATCGCCGTAGACTCACCGGATGGAGGGGAGCCCATCACTGAAACGACGGAGTTTAAGCTTTATAGAGATCTGAAAACCGCGGGCCGCGGAATACCCATTAAAATTGAATTACCCGATAACAGCGACATCAGTGCTTCTGGTGCACCTATCATGTATCGCGGTCTCGAAGTTGGGCAAATTACTCGCCTGCAACTGAGTGATGGGAGAGAAAAAATCATCGCATCAGCCGCTATTCAACCTGCTTTCAGTGATATGTTGACCACGAATACCGCATTCCTATTAGAAGAAGCGAAGGTCTCTTTAAGTGGTGTACAGAACATTGCCAACTTAGTGAAAGGGAACTACCTCTCGGTTGTACCTGAAGAAGGCAGCCGAGCTCGTAGCTTTACGGCAGTACGTAAAAACGAGTTTAATAAACTTCAATCCCGCTCTGTCACAATCAACCTTATTGCCGACCAATCTTTTGGTCTCGATGTGGGGGCCGGCATACTCTATAAAGGCATTGAAGTCGGCTCGATTACCCATGTTCAACTGGTGAACGACCGTGTCCACCTAGGTGCATTAATCGACAACAGTTATGCTCACCTTATTCGCGCTAATAATCGTTTTTATGTCACAGGAAGTGCGACGGCAGAGCTTACAGAATCTGGGCTTAATATTTCAGTTCCCCCTGCCAAGCAATTGTTAACGGGCTCCATTAGCTTTGTCAGTGAAGGAAAGAGTAGAGCGAACAAAAATTACACCTTGTACGCAAGCCAATCGCTCGCCGAACTTGCCAAATATAATTTGTCTGGTTCTAAAAGTATTACTCTGTTTGCAGAAGAGCTACCACCTATTTCAAAAGGCAGTCCACTCCTCTATCGAAACCTACAAGTTGGTAAAATCGCCGATTTCACGCTCATAGAAACCGGCATTAAAATTCAAGCCACCATTGAAAAACAGTACGAGCACTTGTTGACTCAGCAAACCGTGTTTTGGAATCGTTCCGGTGTTGAAATCGATGCTTCCCTTAGTGGTATAAACGTTAAGGCTGCCCCTTTAAAAACATTGATTCAAGGTGGTATCGCTTTTGATAACTTACCAGGTATAGAAAATAAGGTGAATGAGCACTGGAAACTCTACTCAGACTTTAACCAAGCACGAAAGTTTGGGCATGTGATCACGTTAAAGACTGACGATTCCAATATCGTCACCCAAGGGACAACCCTAAAATATAATGGGATTAAAGTCGGTGAAGTCACTCAAGTGACTCCAGATTTTAATAACAAACAGATCGCGTTAAAGGCGAGAATATTACCTGAGTACTCACAGTATATCGCCCGAAATGGCAGTTATTTTTGGGTAGCTAAGCCTAAAGTCACCTTGTCTGGTGTTGAAAATATTGAAAGCATTCTAACGCCAACTATCCTAGTTCAGCCGGGGCAAGGGGACAAAACCAACCATTTCGAGCTCCAACCAACGCCAAAAGATCAGCCCGGGGTTATTTTTATTCTTCAAAGTGAAAAGCGTGGTTCCGTCTCAGTTGGAACGCCAGTGCTCTATCGCGACATGCCGGTTGGGCAAGTGGTTGACGTCCAACTTGGCGAGTTTGCTGACCGTATCATTTCCACAATACGTATCGATAGCCAATACGCTTACCTTGTTCGGTCGAACAGTGTGTTCTGGAATACGTCAGGTTTGGATGTATCTATCGGTCTCACCGGTGCCAATATTAAATCCGGCACCCTAGATAGCATATTGAATGGAGGCATCACGTTTGCAACGCCTGAAGGTAAGCAACTAGAACCTATCGCATCAGAAGAGCAGTCTTTCTTCTTATACCCTAGCCCAGAAGACAAATGGACTCGTTGGAGAACACCCATCCCTAAGCCATAAGGTCTAAGGTTTAAGGTCTTTAGCTCCCAGCTCTAAGCTCTCAGCTCTCAGCAATGGCCGTAACTCATTCACTCTTTAAAAAAGCAGCGACATCGCTGCTTTTTCTATTCTTAAAAGGCGTAATTTAGTTATAATTCCGGCAACATTTTTATCCGAGCAATCTCTGTGCATTCTAATATTCAACTACCTGATGAGTTTCTACGCGAAATTGAGTCCATTCTTCCTTCATCACTTAACATGCAGGACTTTATTGACGCATGCAAACGCCCCTTACGTAAAAGTATTCGGGTAAATACACTGAAGGTAACCGTTTCAGAATTTAAGGAGCGAGCCGCCATCAAAGGTTGGGGCTTAGAGCCAGTGCCTTGGTGTGAAGAAGGTTTTTGGATCACAGCCGATGAGTCTGCAGTCCCTCTGGGTAACTCAGCTGAGCATATGGCTGGTCTTTTTTACATCCAAGAAGCCAGCTCAATGATGCCCGTTACCGCTCTGTTCGACAACGCAAATATTGAATATCAATCCGTTCTCGACATGGCCGCAGCCCCTGGTTCAAAAACGACCCAAATTGCAGCGTTAATGAATAATAGTGGCATTTTGGTGGCCAATGAATATTCGGCTAGCCGAGTCAAAGTTCTGCACGCCAACATTGAGCGATGCGGAATAAAGAATACCGCCCTAAGTAATTTTGACGGCAAGGTGTTTGGTGGTTGGCTTCCCGAGCGATTTGATGCGGTTCTCATTGATGCCCCCTGCTCAGGTGAAGGAACCATTCGCAAAGATGCAGACGCGATGAAAAACTGGAGTTTAGCGTCGGTAAAAAGTATTGCCGACACGCAAAAAGAACTCATTGAAAGTGCTTTCCACGCCTTAAAGCCGAATGGCGTTCTTGTCTATTCAACATGTACATTGAGTACTTACGAAAACCAACAGGTTTGCCATCATTTAAAAGATACCTTTGGTGATCTGGTCGAGTTTGAACACTTAAATGCATTGTTCCCTAATGCCGATCTTGCGACCACTGAAGAAGGCTTTTTGCATATATTCCCACAGGTTTACGACTGTGAAGGATTTTTCGTCGCTCGCATCCGAAAAACCGGCCGTTCAGTTGCACCACAAGTCAAAAAACGCATGGGGAAATTTCCGTTTGAAAAAGCGACTGAAAAAGTACAAATAGAGATTCAAAAAGAGCTTGAGGCATCCCTAAGCATTACACTGCCTAGTGATAGCTCAGTATGGCTTAGAGACAAAGATGTGTGGTTATTTCCAAATGCCTTAGAACCCATGATTGGTGAACTCCGCTTTTCTAGAATGGGTATCAAAATCGCAGAATCTCACAAAAAGGGCTACCGCTGGCAACACCAAGTCGCAACAACGCTCGCATTAGGTACAGAGGCCAACAGTGTCGTTCTTTCGACTGAGGAAGCTCGAGAGTGGTTTATGGGTCGAGACATTCGCCCAGATACCCCAGCAGGGAAAGGCGAAGTTATCGTAAAACTGGGGAACGATGTGATTGGATTAGGAAAATGGGTAGGAAATCGAGTCAAAAATGGACTTCCCCGTGAGCTCGTTCGAGATAAGAATCTCTTTTAGTACCAAAAAAACCTTTGAGAACCTAGTAAGATAGTATGAAATTCTAATGCACACGCATTTTATTACTATCTTGTACTATAATTTCCTTAAGTGATAAAACATGCTGACCCTATAAATCAAGTCGCTATGACTATTGAGAATAGGCGGTTATTGAGTCGCAGCCATTATTGAGTAAAAGTGATTAGCGT
Source organism: Vibrio genomosp. F10 str. ZF-129 (assembly GCF_000287055.2). Taxonomy (GTDB): domain Bacteria; phylum Pseudomonadota; class Gammaproteobacteria; order Enterobacterales; family Vibrionaceae; genus Vibrio. The sequence continues at coordinate 118,120 of NZ_AJYQ02000089.1, forward strand.
AGGCTCTGTATTAGAGTCTTTCCCCTAGGCCCAGAACAGGACGTTTTGGGCCCTTTTTTGCGTTGGATCTCGCTGCTATTTTACGAGTCGAATACCATCGCTATCGATCGTGATTTTACCTTGTTTATACAAACCACCAATCGTTTTCTTAAACGTACCTTTACTGGTTCTGAATGTGGTAAAAATCGCGTCAGGAGATGACTTGTCATTGAGCGGCAAAAAGCCTTCCTTTTTCTTAAGTAAGTCCAACACCTTCTGGCTCAGCTCATCCATCTTCGCCACGCCAATTTTTTGCAGCGACACATTTATCTTTCCATCATCTCTTACTGATTTAATGTAGCCTTTCAATTGCTTACCAACAAACAGTTTGCCGAACACATCCGATGGAAAAATCATTCCCCAATGCTCACCGTTGATGATCGCTTTATAACCAAGATCACTGCGTTCTGCGATCAGTAAGTTCACTTGCTCATTAACGGTGTAACTTGCCGGTGTCTTATCCAGCAATTTATTGAACTTCGTTGTACCAACAATTCGACCCGATGCTTTATCTGAATAAACATACACCAAGATCTTAGACCCTTCGCGTAATGTCCCGCGCTGTTCACTGTATGGAACGAGCAAATCTTTTGCTGTCACACCCCAATTGACAAAAGCACCCGTACTGTTCACGCCAACAACGTCCATAAGACCCCATTCGCCAACTTGTGCGATCGGTGTTTCTGTGGTCGCAGCCAATTGATTTTCAGAGTCGAAATACAAAAACACATCGAGGTACTGGCCAACTTCTACCCCTTCAGGGAGGTATTTTTTCGGTAATAGAGTCGTACCAAAATCATCAGCGTCTAAAAATACGCCAAAGTCGGCCTTCCTTACTACTTCTAATCGGTTCACTTGACCAACATTAATCATTTTATCTGTCTCTTTTTAAATTTACGGAGATTATAACTAAACTCTGTTATCCTTTCGCTAGTTCTATTCATTAATTTTTCGATAAATTGCAGGAGCTCTATTTGGTCACCGTCGATAAACATGACGCTATTACTCTAAAAATCTCTCACGCCATGGCATTGACTAAGAAATCAGATCTCGATATCTACCTATTTGTGCCCGGTGAACTCGGCTTATCGCCAGAAGTACTTAGCGAGTCTGCCTACTATTACAGCTCGATTAATCAGAAAAGAACCTACTTTAGTGATAAAACACTGCTTCCTTTGGTGCATAGCCGACTTGCAAAACGGGGGCGATTGTCCACAACCCAATATCGAGTCAGTCTAAGTTTGTTTGCGTATCAGTATGTAATAGCGCTGGATAAAGCCGTAAGTGAGCTCAACAAGCACAACGTTGAAACCGTTAATGCCGATGATGTTGACGAAGTCATTGAGCTTGCTTTAGATATCCTTAAGCGGCTTCGAAGAGCCATTCCGTTTGAAGAGAGTTTAAAACGGTACTACGCCAATATCGATAATTACCTTTCTTGGTACACAGGGCAAAAATTCATGTCACTCGTCGCTCATATGCCGCGCGATGGTGACTATAAAACAGTGAAAGAACGTCTTATCACGATTGTGGAAAAAGAAACCGCACATCGAAAGCTCAACAACTATAACTCGAAGAAAGTTCGAGAAGATGCCACTCGAATGAGTAACAAGATGCGCCTTCTACGGCGTCTTATCGAGCACCCTATCGTTCTAAAAGAGAAAGTCACCTCGCTCGGAAAAAACATGAAGCGCGCAGTTAAGGGCATCGCCACTGGTCTCGTGATGGTCTTTGTTACCATTACTGCGATTGTTGCTCGTGATTACTGGGGTGAAATTACGGCTTCATTTATTGTGGCCATGTCTTTTATCTACGCACTTAGAGAAATTTTTAAAGACGACTTAAGAGACGTGCTTTGGCGTATCATTCGCAAAGGTAAAGCCAAGTGGCGTCGAAAATATATCGATCCCACCACGAATAAAGCCGTCGGACAAAAACATGAGTGGCTCGATTATACTGCCATGAACAAAATACCGGATCGAATCTCTCAGATACGGAAGAAGCGGGTTGTTCAACGTGAAGAGCAGATTCTTCATTATCGTTCCGAAACCGAAATGTCGACGTCGCGCTTTATGAGTGGTTATGAAGAGACCCGTGAAACGCTGCAGCTCAGTATGCGCAACTTAACGCGGTTAATGGATAAAGGTTCGAATAAGCTTTACCAACTCAATAATGGTCAGGTGACAAAAGAATCGGTAGAGAAAAGGCATTTACTCAACTTGATCGTCAAAGAAGACAATCATAACGATGAAGTACGTTATTATCGATGGAAAATCATTCTTAACCGAAGCAAAATCGTCGCCATTGAATCTATAGAACTTGACGACAAAGCCCCCAACTAGCGACGTTTTAGAGACAGCGTGAGATAAAAAATAGCCATTGGTTCATCCCCATGTAAGGTTGGACAAGTGGCTGTTATCTTCACTTCTTGATTAACTCGTTCACCACTGGAAATCGTTTCATCCAGCATTTTATCGATCAGTTCGCCATCGTCACAAAAGAAATGCACATCCGCCTCAGGGCGCTTTAAGAACTCACCTTTGACCGACTTAAACGCAAGTGAAACCTTTTCCCCTCGAGCTTGCGCTTTACTCATCGCCATGAAGCCACCAGCAACATCAGCACCAACACATAAAACACCAAAATACATGCTGTTAAGGTGGTTTTTGCTTCGTCTCTTTGTCGGGATTTTAACTTCAACGCAATCGTCATCCAATTTCAAAATCTTCGGCCGTGATAACCAAATAAAAGGAACTTTGAAAAAGCCAAATAACGATAAATAGATGTTTGCCTTTTGAATTTTTGATAGCACAGTCATTTCCTTACAACTAGTCATCTGACCAGTTCACCTAGATTGCATTGATTTGTCAATGCTGGTGGCTTAATAAGTAGACAGTTAACAAAAAATCAACAAAAAAGACGCCAGGATCATAAGAACTTGGCGTCTTTTCAATCGACTTCAAACCCTGTGAATCACATATCTCAGTGATGCACAGGTGGGGAACCAAAATAGAGAGTTACCCGGTAACAACAATTTCTAGCGCGTTGTTCTCTAATAAGTAATGATGAAGCTTTTTGTTTTCTTCAATAGCGTGAGCAATAAAAAGCAGTGGTTTCTTTGAGGTAGAAGCCCCTTTCACCATCATATCAATAAGTTGAACAACAGCTTCATTATCGACATCAAAACTGTTTTCTAACTTTTCTGATGTTCTATCAATACCAAGAGTAAACTGTGCCAAATTCTCCAAATGAACAGCGGCACCATCGAAGTAATGCAGTAATCGCTCAGCAAGTAACACAGAAGAAGGAACATCGACGCTAAACAGTACCTTCAAGCCGTTTAAGCCTCTTGGGAGGCCTTGTTCTGCCAATTTGTCTATGATGGTTGCAGCGTCAGCCAACGTTCGAACAAAAGGCACAATAATTTCTACATCAATGCCCTTTTCGCGTAATGATTTGATCACTTGGCACTCTAATGCAAAAGCAGAAGCATAAAAAGAGGAAGCAAAACGAATAACACCGCGGGCTCCAAGAGCAGGGTTAGCTTCCTTTTCTTCAATTTTGCCAGCAATTAGCGAACGAAAAGCATCACTGTCTCCACCACTCAAGCAAATACGTACATTAGTATGGGTTTCTTTAATTGCACTTTCTATCTGCGTACACAGGCTGGAAACAAAATGGTTCTGAACACTTTCCCCTGCCAATATTGCATCTAAAGAAGTCTGCTCTAGATCCGATAATGCATTATTACCATCGACTAATGAGGGATGGTAAAACACCTTGTCCATAATTAGTTCTGTAAGGGATACATAAATATGCTGTCCATTAGTCTGTAATTGTGAAGATGGAAATGCATCCCCTAGTGTGAGACCAGAAACTAAACTGTTGTTATTTGGAAGACTCATTACTGCTCCATGTCCTTTAACCGCTATTTTTTATCGAAAATACCTATTGCGTAGCGGTAATACAAGGAAAACATGACTTCGATTTTATAATCGAGAATGGTTCACAAGTTGGCCGATCAAAAATGCTTGTAGCGGATGAAACCTTATATATAAGAAAGAATAATGCGAAACGGTTTATTCCTAGAGCCAATTCCGTTATCTTTACCGCTTCGCAATTGAAGGGACAGGCAAGTACATGCCATTAAAAACAGATGAATTAAGAACCCAAGCATTGGGTCCAATGCCGACACCGGCAGAGCTTGGAAGCGCTCATCCCATTACAGAAGACGTTGCTAGCAAAATCGCTCATTCTCGTCGCCAGATAGAGAATATATTGACGGGTCAAGATGATCGTTTACTGGTTATTGTTGGGCCTTGCTCGGTACATGATACTGAAGCAGCACTAGACTACGCAGAAAAGCTAGCAAATATTCAGCAACAATACAGCAATGAACTGTTTATTGTTATGCGCACCTATTTTGAAAAGCCTAGAACCGTCGTCGGCTGGAAAGGTCTTATTACCGATCCGAATCTTGATGGTTCATACGCGTTGGAAGCTGGTTTAAACAAGGCGCGTAAGCTGCTGTTAGATATCAATAAGCTGGGCTTAGCAACCGCGACTGAGTTTCTAGACATGATAACCGGTCAGTACATTGCTGACTTAATTTCCTGGGGCGCGATTGGCGCTCGTACCACTGAGTCTCAAATTCACAGAGAAATGGCTTCTGCACTCTCTTGCCCAGTTGGATTTAAAAATGGCACCAACGGTAATGTAAAGATTGCCATTGATGCTATCCGCGCATCCAGTGCCTCTCACTATTTCTATTCACCAGACAAAAATGGCCGAATGACGGTGTATCGCACCAGTGGGAATCCATTTGGACATGTCATTTTACGTGGTGGCGACCAAGGCCCTAACTTTGATGCGCAGTCCGTAGAAAATGCGTGCGAACATTTAGATGAATTCTCTTTACCGACTCGTTTGGTGGTTGATTTCAGCCATGCTAACTGTGAAAAACAGCACAGAAAGCAGCTGGATGTAGCCAAAGATATTTGTTCTCAAATCCAATCGGGTAAAAATCGTATCGCTGGCATCATGGCAGAAAGCTTCATCATTGAAGGTAATCAGCCAATGAAGGATCTGAATAACCTGACCTATGGTCAATCAATCACAGATCCTTGCCTAAGCTGGAAAGACACTGAAACCATGCTTGATATGTTAGCCAGTGCGGTTAAAAAACGTTAAAAAATGCACATAAGGACAGAAACATGCCTTCTTTTGATATTATTTCCGAAATCGATACGGTTGAATTAAAAAATGCCGTAGATAACGCATCTAGAGAGCTAACGACTCGCTTTGACTTTCGTAACGTTACTGCCAGTTTTGAATTGCTAAAGGATGAAAACGTCAAACTCTCTACAGAGAGCGACTTTCAACTAAAGCAAATGCGCGACATCCTGCGTGGGCAACTCACCAAGCGTGGCATTGATCCTAGTGCTATGGAATCTCTAACCGCTGAGCAAACGGGTAAAAGCTGGCATCAGAATGTCTCTTTCAAGCAAGGCATCGATACCCCTGTAGCAAAGAAAATCGTTAAGGCTGTGAAGGATTCAAAAATAAAAGTGCAAGTTTCAATTCAAGGTGACAAAGTTCGTGTTAACGGTAAAAAACGCGACGATCTACAAGCTGTTATGGCCTTGGTTAAGAACGGCGAACTCGGCCAACCGTTCCAATTTGAAAACTTCCGCGACTAAACGTTGTTCGAAGCGCTCTTAACAGAGTCACTCAGCGTTATAGAAAAAAACACGATGAAGACTGAAGTTTTTGTCTTCATCGTGCTTTTTAAAATGTGTTTTTTAAACCGTTTTTTCAGTAACCGGCTTCCACTCTGTAAGCGTGATTTCGTGCTAACAGGATTTAGCACTACCAGGAAGCAAAAATGGATCATTTTTCATCAGTAGAGCATATTCATGACTATTGTCGGAAATAAACACACACACTCGCTTACCCTGCTCTCTCGCAGCTTGCAGCTCATCGGCTAAATCGATAGGAGACTGAAAGCTAATTCGCTCTGCATCTCGTCGTGATAAATCGATAAAATCAAACGGGCAGTCCTGGTGATGCAAGACCAACTCAGATTGCTGCATATAGCGCATCGCTTTTAGTGTCAGCATCTCAACGTCATCGCCGTAACATATCCAAAAACAAAACCCATTGCCCTTTGTGCCTGACTCTAACTGCTCGTTATAATGATGCTCTAGCTGCTCTCGAGTCTTTGCCTCATTAACGGTAGAAGAGTTGAGAAACAGTTCCCAAAACTTTCTTCTTTGATCAACGGTCGGAAGGTATTCTTTTATTGAATTTCGTTTTGAAGCGGCAAAATCTGCTACGAGCGCTAAGTTGTGGGGTAACACCGTTTCTAAGGTTTCTCTGATATTACGAATCAATACAGGTGAGGCGCCTCCGCTCGATATGGCGATCTGAATACGCCCACGGTTTACCATAGAAGGCGTTATAAAATCACAGTAAGGAAGATCATCGACCACGTTAACCATAATCCCCTGGCGCTTTGCATCCTTATGTACTTGGTGATTAAGCTCTGGGTTATCCGTTGTCGCCCATACTTGAACATACTCTTTCCGAATGCAATCAGATGAATAAAAATGCTGAAACCATTGGCATTTTTTATCCGTTACAAGCGCCTGAAGATAGTCGTCTATTTTAGGCGAGGTAATCGTAACGAGAGCCCCTGCTCTCAGGAGTGAATCAACTTTTCGACAAGCGACTTCACCACCACCGACAACCAAAACTGGTTTGTTATTTAAGTCCATAAAAAGTGGAAAATACTGCATTTCAATCCCTGAACTGGTTATTTCTCTGTTAGGTACATCCTACCAGAGTTGGGGCAACAATTTCATTATTTACCGTCTACGTATTTATTTTTAACCGAATTTAATGCGTTATGCAGTTTGTAATTCCAACCTCAGAGAAATATACATTTTTTTACACTTTGTTTACAGTTTACTTAACGGCGTTCGTTCTGTTGCTTTTATAAGGTGCGCTGTTGCACTATTTACAAGCTAGTAACATTTCGTCATTCTAACAACTGTTCGGTATTGTGATTCTCGTCAAATATCTTTTCACTATAAATATTTGAGAAAATACAAAACCTTACCTACGCTTAAAAATAGTTGATGCGAGTAGAATGAAAATTGCTATTTTTCAACTAAAAAATCAATAACAACATTTTTAGCACGTTGTATCAGGTGTCACCTGGTTTAACATGGATCATACAGGAAGGATACAAATGACAAATAAACTAACACTTCTTGCTTCTGTAGTAGCTGCATCGACTGCCCTAATGTCGACAACAGCTGCAGCTGCAGACAGCACTCTTGATAAAGTTACTAAACAAGGTTTTCTAACTTGTGGTGTCAGTACTGGTCTACCAGGGTTTTCTAACCCAAACTCGAAAGGTGAGTGGGAAGGGATTGATGTAGAATATTGTCAAGGACTTGCAGCCGCAGTTCTGGGCGACAAAACTAAAGTCAAGTATGTACCACTAACGGCTAAAGAACGCTTCACTGCTCTTCAATCAGGTGAAATCGATGTTCTATCACGTAACACAACATGGACACTTCACCGCGATACCGCGCTGGGTTTGAACTTTGTCGGTGTTAACTACTACGATGGTCAAGGTTTCATGGTTAAGAAAGACCTAGGTCTTACTAGCGCGAAAGAACTTGATGGCGCATCAGTATGTGTTCAATCAGGGACGACAACTGAACTAAACCTAGCGGATTACTTCCGTAACCAAGGTATGGCTTACAAGCCAGTTGTATTTGATACAGCAGCTCAAACATCAAAAGGCTTCGACGCAGGCCGTTGTGATGTTCTCACAACCGACCAATCTGGTCTTTACGCTCTTCGTTTAAACCTTCAGGATCCTTCTTCTGCGATGGTACTTCCTGAAATCATCTCTAAAGAGCCTCTAGGCCCTGTTGTTCGTCAAGATGACGACAAATGGTTTAACGTTGCTAAGTGGACTCTAAACGCAATGATTAACGCAGAAGAGTACGGCATTACCTCTCAAAATGCTGAGCAAATGCTTAAATCTACCGATCCAAACATCAAGCGTATCCTTGGTGTAGATGGCCCTAAAGGTAAAGCTCTTGGGATTCCAGATGATTGGGGTTACCAAGTCATTAAGCAAGTAGGTAACTACGGTGAGAGCTTTGAACGTACTGTTGGTACAGGCTCACCACTGCAGATTTCTCGAGGTGTTAATGCACTTTGGAACGCTGGCGGCTTTATGTACGCTCCACCAATCCGTTAATAACTATACAGAATGGGCGGTTTAGGCCGCCCTTTTGCTATTTAAAGTTTAACGTATAAAACGATTATGAAAATCAGTAAGTTTTATAATAAAAATGGATTTTGAGGTTATTGTTGTATGAAACCCAATCAAAGTACCGCGCCTTCCCCACAGGGAAAGAGTGCTAGCCTGCTCTACAATCCCACTTTTCGATCTGTCGTCTTCCAGATAGTTGCCGTATTGGCTTTGTTCTTTTTCATCTATACCATTGTCAACAATGCTCTCACTAACCTTGATGCTCGTGGAATTGCCACAGGTTTTGGGTTTTTAGAGCAAGAAGCTGGCTTCGGTATCGGTTTAACACTTATTGAATATGATGAAACGTTCTCATATGGCAGAACGTTCTTTGTTGGTTTACTTAACACCGCACTTGTTTCCGTTCTTGGTATCATACTAGCAACGGTTATCGGCTTCACCATGGGTATAGCAAGACTCTCTTCTAACTGGTTAGTGAGTCGCTTTGCTGCTGTGTATATCGAGATCTTTCGAAATATTCCGCTACTTTTACAGATCTTTTTTTGGTATTTCGCCGTTCTTCAAGCTCTACCTTCTGCTCGACAAAGTATGAGTTTAGGCGAAGCAATCTTTTTGAATGTTCGTGGGTTGTATTTCCCGGCTCCAATTTTTGAGCAAGGGAGTAACATTGTTATCGCTGCCTTTATCATTGGTATTATCGCGACATTTGCGATTAATATTTGGGCGAAAAACAGACAAAAGTTAACTGGCCAACAAACACCAATGGGGCGCATTGCCGCAGGACTTATCATTGGTATACCGTTGATTGTGTATGTTTTGATGGGCATGCCAATTTCTGCAGAATACCCTGAGCTAAAAGGCTTTAACTTTAAAGGTGGCATCAGTATCATTCCTGAACTTGCCGCTCTAATGCTCGCATTAAGTATCTATACGGCCTCTTTCATTGCAGAAATCGTTCGCTCGGGTATCAACGCCGTGAGCCACGGTCAAACTGAAGCCGCCATGTCACTTGGAATTCCACGAGCAAGAACTCTTAAGCTAGTTGTTATCCCTCAGGCTTTAAGAATTATCATTCCACCGCTAACGAGTCAGTACTTAAACCTGACTAAAAACTCATCACTAGCTATGGCTATTGGTTACCCAGATCTCGTCTCCGTTTTTGCGGGTACTACGCTAAACCAAACAGGACAGGCCATTGAAGTTATCGCAATGACAATGGGCGTTTACTTGACCTTAAGCTTGTTAACGTCGGCTTTGATGAATATATACAACCGCAAAGTTGCGTTGGTGGAGAGATAAGATGAGCATACATCAATTTCAACCTGACCTTCCGCCTCCAGGCAATACTGTTGGGCCGGTCGGTTGGTTAAGAAAAAACCTATTTAATGGGCCGATAAACAGTGTTATTACGCTTGTTCTTGCCTATTTCTCTTTCTCACTTCTGTGGGTCATTGCAGACTGGGCAATCCTAAGCGCAGACTGGATCGGAACCACGCGTGATGCGTGTACCAGTGAAGGGGCTTGCTGGGTATTCATTAGTGTCCGTTGGGACCAGTTTATGTATGGCTTCTACCCTGAAGCAGAACTATGGCGCCCTCGCCTTTTCTACATCACGTTGGCTATCTTCGTCGGTCTACTTGCTTATGAAAAAACGCCCAAGCGAACGTGGATTTGGCTGTTCTTTGTCAACGTCTACCCGTTTCTGATCGCAGGCCTACTTTACGGTGGTGTGTTTGGATTGGAAGTTGTCGATACACACAAATGGGGCGGATTGCTGGTTACACTGATCATTGCACTGGTTGGTATTGTCGTATCACTGCCTATTGGTGTCGCTTTAGCATTAGGCCGCCGATCTGAAATGCCGATCATCCGCAGTATGTGTACGGTTTACATTGAGATATGGCGTGGTGTACCACTGATTACCGTCTTGTTCATGGCGTCAGTAATGTTACCGCTTTTTCTATCCGAAGGGATGGAAACAGATAAACTCATCCGTGCGCTAGTCGGTGTGGTCTTGTTCAGTTCCGCCTATATGGCCGAAGTTATACGTGGTGGATTACAAGCGATACCTAAAGGTCAATACGAAGCAGCCGATGCATTGGGGTTAAGTTACTGGAAAAAAACAGGGTTAATTATCCTTCCCCAAGCACTGAAAATCACGATTCCATCAATCGTTAACACCTTCATTGGCTTATTTAAAGATACCAGTCTCGTTCTCATCATTGGTATGTTTGATGTATTGGGTATAGGGCAAGCCGCGAATACCGACCCTGAGTGGCTCGGGTATTCAACAGAAAGTTATGTATTTGTCGCGTTAGTGTTCTGGGTGTTCTGTTTCGGCATGTCGAGATATTCGATATGGCTAGAAAACAAGCTTCACACCGGTCACAAACGATAATTAAGAAGATCAAGGACGTATTATGACGCAGCAATCAGACAACAACTCACAAGGTCTTATGATCGAGTTAAAAGACATGAACAAGTGGTACGGTGAGTTCCACGTTCTTAAAAACATTAATTTAGAAGTTAAAAAAGGCGAAAAAATTGTCATCTGTGGGCCATCAGGTTCAGGAAAATCAACAATGATTCGTTGTATCAACCGCTTAGAAGAGCACCAAAAAGGTCATATCTTTGTTTCAGGTAATGAATTGACTGAAGACTTAAAAAACATTGAAGCCGTGCGCCGTGATGTTGGCATGTGTTTTCAGCACTTCAACTTGTTCCCACATTTGACCGTGCTAGAAAATTGCACATTAGCGCCAATTTGGGTTAAAAAAATGCCTAAAGACGAAGCTGAAGCCATTGCGATGAAGTTTCTTGAGCGGGTAAAAATACCAGAACAAGCCGATAAATACCCTGGACAGTTGTCTGGTGGACAACAGCAACGTGTGGCTATTGCCCGCTCTTTGTGCATGAATCCACAAGTTATGCTGTTTGATGAACCGACATCTGCACTGGATCCAGAAATGGTTCGTGAGGTACTGGATGTAATGGTTGAGCTCGCAGAAGAAGGGATGACCATGCTTTGTGTAACCCATGAAATGGGTTTTGCCAAAGAAGTGGCAGACCGAGTGATATTCATGGATGCCGGTGAAATTATTGAAGAAAACAACCCCGTTGATTTCTTTGAGAACCCGCAATCAGATCGAACTCAGAACTTCCTGGCTCAGATTTTACATCATTAAAGGCGCTGATTTCCGTGCATTAAAGATGCTGTGTGTGCAAATCCATGTATTGGGTTTGCACACACTCAGAGAAAGAGGTGATAATAGTCACCTCTTTTTTTAGTTATATTGTGTTACATCTTTTGAAGTACACAACTCGCTATTTTCTATTATTATTTTATTTAACGTTAGTTACATCATGGGTTGATTTTTTACACCAACGACCCCATAAATAGACTTATCAAGATAAACTCTTCACGAGGAAGATTATGAACAGTCCTATGTTTACTCGCACTTCAACTCAAGAAAGTGCCCTACAAACAAATAAAGTTTTGCGTAACACTTACGCACTTCTTTCCATGACTTTGCTATGGTCTGCGGTTGTTGCAGGCGCATCGATGGCAATGAACCTTCCACACCCTGGCTTTATCATCATGCTAGTCGCGTTTTATGGCCTTCTATTCATGATTGAAAAAAACCGTAACAATGGTTTGGGTCTAGGTCTAACATTCGTTTTTACTGGTTTCCTTGGTTATACCACAGGGCCAATCTTAAACATGTACTTAGGCGCTGGAATGGGTGACGTTATCGTTACTGCATTAGGTGGTACAGCATTGTCATTTATCGCTGCGTCAGCATACGCATTAACGACTAAACGCGATCTATCAATGATGGGTGGTTTAATGCTGTCGTTGTTCGTCGTACTAATAGTCGGCGTAGTTGCAAGCATCTTCATCCAGTCAACTATTTTAAGCCTTGCATTGAGCAGCCTATTCATCGTGTTCTCTACAATGGCGATATTAATGACAACTCAAAGCATCATTCGTGGTGGTGAGACAAACTATATCTCAGCAACGGTTACTTTGTATGTGTCGATCTACAACATCTTTATCAGCCTATTGAGCATCCTAGGCATTATGAACAATAATGACTAACATGCTTTGATATTCACAGTTATGTGAATTGAGAATGATAAACATTGAAACCCAAGGACATCGTTCTTGGGTTTTTTCGTGTAGTTAGCCATTTTTCGTTGCAGCGAACAAGTTACTTGAGTTTATCAAGCAAGCTAAGGTACCCTAGCCGCGTTTTCGAATCACTGTATACAATTCACTGCTAAGTAAGTACGTCTTATGTTTATATTTAACGACAAAGAAATTCAAACCGATGCCCAGGGGTACCTGCTTAATCATTCAGATTGGGAAGAAGGCATGATCTCTATCCTTGCCAAAGAAGAAGGCATTGACATCACGGATGCTCACCTAGAAGTTATCCATTTTGTTCGAGATTTTTACATAGAGTTCAATACCTCTCCGGCGGTACGCATGTTGGTCAAAGCGATGGAAAAAGCACACGGCCCAGAGAAAGGAAACAGTAAGTATCTCTTTAAGCTGTTCAAAAAAGGCCCAGCAAAACAAGCCACTAAACTGGCTGGATTACCAAAACCGGCGAAGTGCCTGTAAAGTTAAAGCTTGGTTCACAGAACGGTCGATTAGCTGATTCTAAAGTCATGAAAAGGAGGAGCAATAGCTGCCTCCATTTTTACTTCAGAAACATTTGACAACCGTGGCCCTTTCCTTAACCAAGCGCTCAATTCATTCAGCTTTTTATCACTGCCAATCGCGACAACCTCAACCTCTCCAGTCGCCATATTTCTCACGTAGCCAGTTATGTCCAACTCTTTGGCTTTCATGGCCGTAAAATACCGAAAACCAACGCCCTGAACCGTGCCAGATACTGTGAACCTATAGCAATTTCCAATCATATCTATGCCTCCATAATGTCAAAAATGTTATATTCATCATGTCTATTTATTCCAATTATCAATAGTGAGAATTGGGTCTGTTCTATTTGGATATTACTATTATGAAAGAAACTGCTTTTCGATGGATCGATAAATATCTCATCCACTTAAAAATTCAAGAAAAATTCTACCTACTTTTGATTCTCCCGTTACTTGCTCTTGGTATCCTAACGCTTGTTTTAGACAATGCTTCAGACACAATGCTCGATAACCTTTATCAGGAAGAGCTTGTTTTGATGAAAAGCTTCATCGAAGAAGGAAACCTGTCTAAGCAGCAAATAGATCAAATCATCGCGAGCTCAGAAAGTATTTCATTCGGTTCAGGTGAAGGCTCCATTCGTGTTCTAAACGGCGCCTATTCTCTCGCTGCATCGCATGATGTGAATATTTGGAACTCAATGAGCACCTTACAAATTGGACTTATTGCCCTGACCATACTCGTTATGGCTATCGGTGTTTATTACATCATGACGTTCATCGGTGGTGCTATGTTCACAATGAATAAAGCACTATCGACGTTGGCAGATGGTGATCTCACTCAACGTATGAATTTTTTTCTGGTACGCGATGAGTTCAGTACCATCGCGATCACCATAGACAAATTGGCTGATCGAGAGCAAAAAATGGTGGCATCCATTCAAGAGTCAATTGCATTGATGCAACAAATCAGCTCAGATTTAAACCAGTCAACTCAGCAAAGCTCAGAATTATCGAATGTTCAGCAAGAACACTTAAACTCTTTGGCGAGCGCTACCGAAGAGATGGCGTGTTCTATTCGAGAGGTGGCAAGCTTAGCTCAGGATTCCAGTAACCAGACGGAAGAAGCTCAAAGCGTCGCGCAGCAAGGACAAGGAAAGGTTTCAAATACCCTTAGCTCTATTTCTAACCTTGCTAACGAAGTTCGCTCAGCCTCAGAAGCCGTTGAGGAGTTAGATTCCAATGCAGCTAAAATCGACGAAGTGGTCATGGCCATTAACGGTATTTCTGAACAAACCAATCTTCTTGCGCTGAATGCAGCCATTGAAGCCGCTCGTGCTGGTGAACAAGGCCGTGGGTTTGCGGTAGTGGCTGATGAAGTACGAGCGTTAGCTGGGCGTACTCAGCAAGCGACTGTTGAGATCCAGTCGATGATAGAAGCTCTGCAAAAAAACAGCCAGTCATTGACTAAGTTGATGAACGTAACCGTGCACAATGCGGAAGAAGGCCAGAGCCTGATGGCTGAAGTCAATCAAGAAATTGGGGATCTTGCCGACCGAAATCAGTCGATCTCTAATTCCAGTATTCAAATAGCCACTGCCGCAGAGCAGCAAGGCGCAGTCGCCGATAATATTGCTTCAAGCGTTGAGGAAGTTAGAACCCAGGCCGATAACGTTTGTAAACTGATCAGCTCTACTACGGGTAATATTGAACAGCTGCGTCAACAAAGTAATAATATGGAGAACCTTCTTACTGGACTAAAAGCATAAGCCCAGTAAAAACTAACTCACTAGGCGAATCGTGTGACTCGCCTAGCCATCCTTATTTCTTAGCTTGTAGTCTAGGCAGTGACTCCATTGCCCCCACCTTTGCATTTGTCCACCAGTAATGGCGTTAGTCAAACTAGACCACTCCTACAAAATGAGCAATAGGGAAAAGTTTGATCCTATTTTTCCTACTACTGGCTGTTCGAGTAAGTACGCCGCGCCTACTGCCAACCAAAGGAGCCTCTCAAGAGGATTAAAATTACGACTCAGAAAATACTGTGTGGCCTGTTCGAAAGATTATAGCCATTCGTTGATTAGTAAGCGGCTTTTGACGCCTCTAATTTGCAAATTCATCGCCTCAAACACTTCTTCGAAATCACGGCATTGCGGCGAAACATTAGGCAAAGATAAGCATGCTTCTTGGAAAAAACGATCCTCACTCGCCGTTCCCAACCAAGCCATTGTCCACCACTCTACAATTCGAGTTTTCGAATCCTGCAAACGCTGTTGGCTAGGAACACGATTGCTCTTTTTGTTGTTTTCTGCCGCTGTAGAAGGCAACAAATTCCATCTATCGTTATTGGGCCAATATACAAAAGGCAAACAGTGATCGATTTGATACGTTGACTGCAACTTTTGACCACTCCAAACACTCTCGACTCTGCCTTGTTGCTGAGTAATTTGGTCTACTCGTTTGCGAACAGCACGAGTATCGTGATCTTTCTCTACCCAAACTAAATAATCATAGTAAGTCTGCAAAGAAATATTACGTGCTTGATTGCGACTATACTTTTGCATCTCCATCACCCACTGGTTAACCACAAGAGGTTCAATCCACGAATGGAATAAACGCAAGCACTCCCATAAACTCTCATCAAGAATAAAATAACCATAGCTTTCAAAGAAACCTCGGTCTAACACGATGTTTTTCTTCTTACGCTTTGTCTTACGAGTAACAGAAAATACACAATTCTGTTTATCACCGATGTAAGTGAATTTCACAGGATTTTGGATGATGGTATCGAGTGTATCTTTAAACGTTTCTTGAAGCGCTTTAGCCTCATCACCGACGAAAATGGAACCTACTGCTAAATCGTCAACGCCAATATGTTTTAGCTTGTGCCAACCATCTGGCTTTATGAAACCTAACCCCTTATTTGGATTGCTGTTTTGTTGGATATCACCAATATCGATCAAGCGCTTAAACTGGCGGATCCAGTACAACGCCACGAGACCGAGTGGAATAGCTACTTTGCCATCGGTTCTGTCGACCACAGAACCAGAGTGAGCATCGGCAATCCGCAACAGGGTGCGAAGTAGCGCGAGTTTGTAGGTTGCCGCTTTATTGTCATTAACCACAATATGTCGAATTTTCGTCAGATCGCCAGAGCCATCATCAGGCAAGCTCATCACCACCGTTTGCCACGTTACATCGTCTCGATTCAATGCGTCTGAATTCATCGATGACACATGTCGAACAATTAACGCAGAGTCTTTTGCCAGTTGCTCTAGTTCTTCTGCACTAACCTTATATGATTGGCGGGTGTCATTAAAATCACCATGCCTTAGTGAAATGACTAGCCGACCATTCGGTGCCAACAAATTCGAAAGTTTTCGAAAAGCACGTTCACGATGCGAAGGCGCGACGTGCATCCACACTGCGCTCACTAGAATAAGATCAAAGCGAAAACCCAAGTTAATCACTTTGTTCAGCGAAGGGAGTGAATCATCGATCCATGTAACATTGGTCCCAGTATGCTCTTGCCCTATCTTGCGCATCGCTTCTGCGGGCTCAACAGCAAAAACATCGCAATGTTGCTCTTCCATCCAAAGAGCATCTCGGCCAATTCCAGCGCCAACATCCAAGACTCTGTCTTTCGACAACGGCCAGAATGCTTTCCACGAACCATGCACAGACTCGAAATTCGTCGCAGTGTATTGCTCGAAGCACTGCTGTGCATTGTTGTCGTAAAAAGAGATTGTTATAGACATATATCCAACCAAGACTGAAACTTACCTTGATGATATATGGCTTGGTTGCATAGTGCGAGAAAGCATTAGATTTGAATGACCTTGTGAGAGGTGGATCATGCTAAATGATAGCCAATTAGATACGTTCAATTTGCTCTAGGCGGTACTTTTCCCAACTCTTAATACTCTAACATTTTAGGGCTTAGTTCTAAACTTGAGCGACCTTCCCCGTAATTTCAATATGTTTTTCAACGCTAACTGGAAACTCTTCAGTGCTGAAAACTACTAACTTTTGCCCAGCTCTAGTCATTGCCACATAAAGTTTACGCATTGATTCTTGCAATACTTCCTCTCTTTCCGAATCGCTCAACTCTAGATTCTTAGGCTGGTTAATTATTTGACCACAACCAAGAACAAACACCGTACCAGACTCCATACCCGTACAACTATTAATATTAAGTAGTCTAATTTTGCTGCCTACGTTATCCGCTAATTCTTTGGAGTTGTTGTAGTTAATGACCTTATTTGAACCAATTCGTTTTTCAATGTCTTGCTTTAGCGCCCATGGATTATACTCTGGGCTGCATAAAACCATGATCTGATGAAGAGCGACTGTTCCCGACTGGACCAGTACTGCGAGTTCGTTCAGGAACCTCTTTTTCTCATCTTGAGCATTTCGAGAATATATAATTTGAGGTTTGTGTCCTCTTGCCATTTTTTCATAGTCAGGCTTCACGTAATCTTCGGGGTTTCCTTCTAGATCATCGAGCAGAGCGTTCGCAGCGACCATTATTTCATAAGTCGTTCTGTAAGAATGATTCAAGCGCTTAGTGCGCCCTCGAACATTCAAACCTACGCTCTTCCAACTTAAACGGCTTTTTAAGAAACCTTGGTTAGGATCAGCACAAATAAATAATTGTCCCCCCGGCGTCAATGAGCGTTTAATTAATTGTAACCAAGATGGCGCGAAGAATTGAGCCTCATCAAGCAGTATGTGATCAAACTGTTCAAGAGGTTTGTCTGATAGAGCCACTTCCTTGATATATAAACTCGGTAGGTATTTCTTAACCGACGACAACTGAGCAGAAAAATCAATATATAGCTGCCAAATATGTTCTCGCTGACTTTTTTGTAGTGCAAACCCACGACCTTGTCGATCGAATTCCAAGTACTCTTCTTTGTCTTTAATCAAATAGTCATTGATGTACTCTAATTCGGACCAAATCTGCTCATCTGTTAACGATAGTTGCGTGTAAGCTTCATTTTTATCACTTAAAACGGTCTTCTTTTCTTCTTTCATATGCGCATCGCCAAATACTGGCGTAACACGCTGATAGCTTTTTCTGTACTGCTTTAATGCAAACGAGTGAAAGGTGGCAATTTCAAGATTATCTGGTTTACCTTTAAGCCAAGTTTCGAACCTGTATTTAATATCTTCTGTCACTGGTTTATTATGTATCGCAAGAAGCACCTTTTTTTCAGGGTATTTCTTGCAATATAGAGCTGCTCGATTAATCAAAATCAGGGTTTTTCCACTGCCCGCAACCCCATTTATCAACCTTACAGAAATGTCTTCCTGATCTTCTTCTTCAGAATCAACAGACTCTACCATGTCTAGCCTGGTAGCCAATTCTTGATCGTAATCTAAAAAAAATGGGAGCAGCTTTGCGGTATTGTCTACGGAGGCTTTTCCTCGACGAGTACTACACTGCGCGGGAATAACCGACTCTGGAAAAAACGTGCGCTTGATTCGTGAATGTGAGTCGATTGTGAACTCGGTTAGTGCGGCGTGGATTAGCTTTTCACCACGCTCAATAAACGTTTTATTCTCAATTATTTGTACATAATCAGAGAAAGAACTATTAACTTGGAGAGAACCGTCAATTTGGAAAGTAATTTCTTCTTCCACAATCATATTATCGACGACAGCTAGATACTGAATAGGCTTCAAACCTAACGTCAACATCGACTCATTAAACTTCAACAATTTAGAAAGACTAATACTATCTGGTTTCTCTGAATGGACTCCAACAAACACCCAACTATTGCAAGGCCCCTCAATAATACAAGGAGCAACTTGTAAAGCCTCTAATAATGACTCACGAATAAAAAATTCGTCATTGAGTTTATTGAATACCTTTTTGAAATGACGTCGATGCTTGCGATCTAAGCCTGTAATCGTATCTATATGTGCCATTAATCTACTTCCACCTTATAGCAGTGACGAACCAGCGATTTATAATCTTCAATGTTTTTCCGCACCTTAGGATCATCCACCTGTTGCAACATGCCTTCTGGTATTTCGGGGCCTACAATAACCAACTTAGTCTGGGGTCTAGTAATGGCGACATTGAGACGTTCTGCTTGGAAAAAGAATTCAGCGATAGCGCTAATGTATTGCGGATCTGAGGAGCAGAATGAAACTATAATCATTTCCCGCTCTTGGCCTTGCATCCTTTCCACGGTATCCGTTACGACTAATTTCGCTCCAAATATCCCCAACTTATCCTGAAGACAAGACTTTAAAGCTCTAGCATGACCCCGGAACGGTGTAACGACACCTATCTCTTCAGCAGATAAACCCGCTTCAACAGCCGCGGTTATCAAATCGGCCACTAACGCCGCTTCTTTTCTATTTACACTTCGAGCATTGATCCCTGGAGTTTTAACAAATACAGAAGGTCGATCGTTAGAAAGGATATCGGAATACTTGTGAGGTTTTTTAGGTAGAGAAAACGATGACAGCGTTGGTGATCTTTTCGATTCTAATTCGCCCTTGTAATAACAGTTACTAGGCCATTCAGTTAGGGCTGGAGACATGCGATAAGTTTGGCTTAACATTACCGAAACCTTTTCATTGCCAAGAATCATCTTAGAGAAAGCCGAACTGTCCTCAAAAACGGATTGAGAAAGTATCACAGGAGGAAGCTGCTTATGATCCCCAACGAATACAAATCGACACCCTTTTCTCATTGCCATTAACGCCAATGGAACGGTAATTTGGCTGGCTTCGTCAAAAATAATAGTGTCAAATGTAAAGCTTTCAAGCCGCTCACTACAGGTAGCAAAAGGTGTTGCACCAATCACATACCCGGTATCCGGTATATCTTCCCATTTTGATGCGTATTCAAAATGCTTAACCTTGTCACTCAGTGATTTCTTACCGCCACTCGCACAAATTTTTGCAACAGGAACCCCTTCCTCTACAATTTTGTTGAGTGCATTATTAATCGCCATATGGGTATGAGAAGTCATGAAAACTCTCTGTCCTGCCTCGACAAGAAGCTTAGCGATAATACTAATAACTTTTGTTTTACCCGTTCCAGGAGGGCCTTGAATACACGCTAAGTATTTAGATGCGACACCAATCCCGACAGCATCACTCTGCTTTTCATTTAACCCACGAGATTCGGCATAATCAGCAGCTTCATCAAAATCTTCATCATAAATCGCTTCTGTATTTAATTGTCCGGAAAGCATAGGAAGCAGTACGTCTCTGCCGACTTTCGATGTTGCTACATCAGCCAAAGCTTTATCATAAAACGGTTTCAAGTCCATGCCTGCGGGGTCGGCATAACAACCTTCACTTAGTTGTGGAAGTAAGCTTTGATCTACTTTGACTTTGAGCAGCCACTCTCCCTCGCTTTCAGCCTCAATCGTTACTTGGTCAAAGACCTTATGATCACTTGGTTCACCAAGGTGCAAGCAAATCATGTCGCCTTCTCTAAAGCGTGATTCGTTATCGCCTAATACGACTTCCAGATGATTAGAGCCGGAATACCTTACTGACTCTATTCGTTGAGTTTCGCCTTTTAATAGTTTTTCTTTTAAAGGTTTCTTCCAAGTTTCTAGAAGATTTTCTATGCCAGCGTCGTGTTCTGCATACACAAAAGCTTGCAGTTCTTTTAATACAGGAGTGAGTTCCATCTAGCCTACCAACGTGAATCTGTACTCAAAAATGAGAATATTCATCAATACGAATAATATTACCTTATTTTTTGAACGGTCATCACGTCAACTACCCACTTCCCAAACTGTTAGTTACATCTCTTACTAGACGCAGATCATCACTTAAATTTACTGTATTTCATTGTACAACTGTGCAAAAAGGCTATTTATCATTTAGTAATACGGTGGCTATTCAATGTATTACAACAATACGAATCTAAATTGTGCAGCCCCTTATTTATAATTATTGAACATTCATCGATAAATCAGAATTTCAAGTTCTCTATGTCCTAAGCAACTATGCCACTACATCCGAACCTCTGAAGTAACCTCGAAACAGCTCAATATTTAAAAGACTACTTCAGAGGTGACTTTAAACGGTGGATTTTACAACACATCATGGGATCTCTTGGGACCCATAAATGGCTAAGAGCCTGATAAACCAAGGAATTTAAGACACAAAAAAGCCCACACTAGGTGGGCTCTTTCGTATAATGTGGTGCCCGCTACTGGACTCGAACCAGTGACACCTTGCATGTCATGCAAGTACTCTAACCAACTGAGCTAAGCGGGCATGCTTCACAAATCAATGTTAATCAAGATGTTACTTGAACTAACCTTTGCCTTGAGAACGAGGAAGATATTAACTATTCATTTGGCATGCGTCAACTGTGATATCGTATTTTTTATCGCAAACACGTTCGTTTGCCTACTTACTCAGCAAGTTGATTAACATCTCGTCACTCTCATGCCGTCGACCTTTGTTATCGTCAATGAATCTGAAGCTTAAATTGTTCCACATTGGCAAAACAATCGCGGATTTACTAATGGACAAGAAATATCAGGATCAGTGAGGTACACAGTTTCTGCTCAGTTTTGTTCATTTTTCGTGTTATTTTTCTTGCACATAGATATAAATCCAATTGCAAATCACCCTTTCTGCTTAGCAGAATGAATGCATTTCAATACACGTCACAAAAATGTGATATACATTCCAATACTAATTGCATATACCTTTAAAGTAACTATCATTCAGATTCGATCGAATAAAGATAAAACTGCTAGGAACCTTCATGGACGTGGATGCGTTAAGCAACTCACATAAGCTTCGCGCTGTTGTACTCACTTGGCTTAGCTTAGTACTGGCGTTTGGATCTTTGATCTTTGGTGCTTATAACTTTTTCATTTATAATGAAATTCTTCTAGCTAGCTGCCACTTGGTTTTTTCTTTTTACTCATTTTACCTCTTTTTCTTAGCAAAGCAGTTTCGTCACTCATACCGTTCAATTATTGTTTTCACCTCTATGCTAGCGTTCATTATTAGCTTAGCCACGTCCATATTGCCCTTTGAAAACGCGATTTTTGTGTGGGGCAGCTTTGTTCCCGTTTTCTTTTATCTTCTATTAGGAACCAAGCAAGGTTGCATAAGCACCGTGGTGTTTTTTCTGATTCAAACTGCAATCATTACAACAAAATCCAGTTTTGAGTCGGCATCCAGCAACAGCATGCTCGTACTTAATGTTACCGCTTGTTATCTCGCCGTTTGGGTCACCGCTCATATATTTGAATCAAATAGGAAAAAGGCAGAGACAAAGTTGTCCTTGCTCGCATCAAAGGATTCACTAACGAACACTTATAACCGCCTAGCTTTGACCTACCAGTTTCCTAGCCTGCAACGAGCCGCCAATGCCCCACTAAGCTTACTCATACTAGACATTGACTTCTTTAAGCAAGTTAATGATCGTTTTGGTCATTCTACTGGCGATAAAGTTCTCATTGAAGTGGCTAAACTGCTTAGGGATACGATTGGGGAGTCTCAGGTGTTTAGAATTGGCGGAGAAGAGTTTTGCTTAACACTCCCCCACACTGACTTGTTTCAAGCGGAGCGTTATGCTGAAGCAATTAGAGAAAAAGTAGCGTCGCATTCGTTTACTGCTTTGCTTCCTTCCATTAAGGTAACGGTTAGCATCGGTGTTTGCGAGTGTAACCCAGTTGTCAGGCTAGAAGATGTCCTTAAGAAGGCGGATGTCGAATTATATCGTGCGAAGAAAAATGGCCGTAATCAGGTGATGGTGTGCTCCGAGCAAAAACACAGTGCGTTATCTTCCGTACCACTCGCGGCCAAGCTTGATTAATCCTTAATCCTCAAAAACCACATTATAGTTTTCAGTATAAGTACACTGCGGCTGGCGGCTACACGTAAAAAAGCGGCGACCTTTAAACTCCCCTTGGTTAGCCACTTTCACGACCATTGGGCTTCCGCATTTTTTGCAAAAACGGATTTCCTTGTCTGGTTCAATCAAATCTATGTGTGCGGCTAGCAAACGTCTTAATCGACCGACCTGATAGCTGTGTTTAATCGAGGTGCCTATCAATGGAATACTCGCAGACTGACAGACATGCATAAGTAGCTTCTGACGGTCCACTTTCCCTTTATCGAGTTCTCGGCCATTATCCAGTTCAATCGCTACTCGAACCTCTAGAGAGCGAGGATCACAGATAACAAAATCGAAGTAACTCTTTGCGATACGATTATTAGCGACAAACCAATTCTTTTTATCTGTCGCGACAGGCGTTAAAACATTAGACAGATTCACTTTAGCTAAAACGATACCATGTTCACCGACGGCTGCGACCAATGCATTGTATACCGCACTTTCTTGCACGCTAAGGATTGCCCCTTTACGCTTATAGGCACTGTCTTTTATGCTCTCATTTTTTACTAGTCGCTTTTGTACAAAAACAAAAAACACAACCAAAAGTACGACAACTATGAAAATATTTTCCATTGCTACTTAAACTCTCAAATACGGTTAACTTATTAATTAATAAACGAAGTTGGCTGAAAGTGCCATTTATGTTGCTAATAATGGGAGATCAGCAATACTTCTTGTTTTCATGAAAATCACTGAATGTATGTCTTATTTGATCTGTATCATTCCCCACTTAATTGTGATCAATTATCGTATTAATTGTTACACAAGTGTAAGGGTTAAATTTATTATGGAATTGAAACAAGATCCTCGTTGCTACACGGATGTCTGTGTCGATGGTTACTGGTATCACTACGATCACTGCACCACAAGAGCTTACGTATTGAAAGGTGGAAGTTCTCCTGAACTCATCTTGTCGAAAGAACCCAAGACCGAAGCTGAACTGATCTCTTTACTAAAGGGCATAGGAACATAACCCCACATAACAAAGCCCTATGCATAAAATGTATAGGGCTCTTTCAGGTAATACCAATCACACTTACTTAGACCGATAGGTAGAACACAGATTCATTGTGCTTGGTTTATGTTTTCTACAATTAAACCCTTTTAGAGCGACAACCCTTGTGCACTGTTATACCGCTACGAAAATACGTATTTATCCATCATAGAGACCATTTTACCAATCTCTGGTTTGGTTATCGTATCATTTGCGCCTAATGCCAGGGCTTTAGAGCGGTTGTCTTCGCTCATTAGAGAGGAAAACATGACAATAGGTGTTGCCGAATAAGCCGGTGTTTCTCTCAAACGTTTAACTAAATGCATACCATCCATTCTTGGCATTTCTACATCAGTAACCACCGCATTGATAAGCTCATCGACAGAGATATTTTCACTCGCCGCAACTTGCGCTATCTCCATCAATTTTTCGTGGGCTTCTCCGCCATCTTTACACGCAATAATATTGTACCCAGACGATCCAAGGGTATCTTGAATAAGACTACGAATAAACGCTGAGTCATCAACGACCATGATAGTCTTAGCGTTACGCTTGGTGACAATTTTCTGGTTCAAATCGACCGAGCGATCAACCGTCACATCGTATTTTTCCATACTAAGCTCAGGGTTAATGTCCGCGATGATTTTTTCAAAATCCAAAATCATGATCAGATTACCGTCTTTTCTGACCACAGCCACCACGCAATCTTGCTCGCCAGCTTCTAAAAACTGACTCGGAGACTCAACATCATTCCATGAAATACGATGAATACGGCTGATACTGTCAATAAGGAAGCCATTGGTCATGCGATTAAAGTCAGTCACTATGACAAACTTTTTCTCTAATTCAGCTTTCGTGGGTACACCTAACCAACCGGCTAGATCAACCAAGGGCGTCAATATATCGCGGGAAGAAAAAACACCAACCATATGAGGCTGGGCGTTAGGGTAGTCTGTGGTATCGGGCACTTGAATTACTTCACGTACTTTCGCAACGTTTATCCCGTAGTAGCACGTTTTAGTGCTCCCATCAGGCAACTGCTTTTCCAAATGAAACTCAATAATTTCAAGTTCATTGGTACCACTCTCAGTTAAAATTGTACTGCTGCTCTGGCTCATGCTGTCACATCTGTCTTCAAAGTAGAATTATTGGTATTTATTAATAATAGCATCGTATTGGTTAATACCACTGTCATTAATACTAGTTTTAACCTTATCAATAGCTTGTTGCAACTCATCAATAAGGTTTGTATCGACATCTTTGTTGAAAGCATAATAAAGCTCGCCTTCTTTCAATACGCAAATTGCAATACTCAGCGGTAAATGATACCGATTAAATGGAACAGACGATGTCGAAATCATCCACTTTGACCCTGCTCATGACATCCAACCTTTCGCCATATTCTCTCATCGTCGGCTCAAAATTAAACGTTCCTAATACTGCTACTCTAACATCGTTTGATCGTTAGAAATCTATGTCGAACAAAGTTGATTATCGCATGAGTTTTTTATAGCAACGTTCTGGCCTTCCCACTGTTCCATAGTTTAGGTCTGCTTCTAATTCTCCGGAGCTGATCAAGTATTCAAGATAGCGTCTAGCCGTGGTTCGGCTTGCTCCGATACTTTCACCGGCTTCATCCGCCGTTAAACTCGCGGGTTGCAAAAACAAATTTCTAATTTTGTCTAACGTAACACTATCGATACCTTTTGGCAGTCGTTGGGCACTGTTTTCCGTCGTGTTCGAAGATTGCAGCATTTTATCGACTAAGTTTTGATTCAAATCATCGGCGTTACTGAGTTCACTTTTCTGTACATGATATTTTTTAAGTGCGGCTTCGAGACGAGGAAACATAACCGGCTTGAGTAAGTAATCGACTACGCCTCCACGCATTGCTTGTTGCAACGTATCCACATCTCGAGCGGCCGTGATTAAAATTACGTCACAACCTTGATTACTGCCTCGAACACTGTTCAAAATATCTAAGCCAGTACCATCAGGTAAATACACATCAAGCAGCACGAGATCAGGCTTCAATAACCCTAACTGAAGTTCTGCTTCAGCTTGAGAGGTCGCAATACCGACCACTTCAAATCCATCCATTTGTGAGAGATATCGATGATGAAGTTCAGCAATCGCTATATCATCTTCAATGATCATAACTCGGGTTTGCTCATTCATCTCTTTTCATCCTTCGGCAGATAAACCGTCATTCTTGTTCCAAAATCTGTATTTTCCATCATTTCCAATTGACCGAAATATTTTAGTGTCAGTTGATTCACTAAATGCAGGCCAACCCCTCTATTTTGACTCGCTTTCGTAGAGACACCTTTTTTTAGTAATTCATTTCTTGTGACATGGCTGGGGAAGCCTATGCCTTTGTCTATTACTTCCAATATGATTTCACTACCATAATCACTCACAGAGACCTCAATGCTACGTCGGTCATTTTGGTCCTGTAATTCAAACTCTCCCAGAGCAGACATAGTGGCATCAAAAGCATTATCGATGAGGTTACCTAATATCGTAACGACGTCACTGGCGTTAACTCGATCAGGAAGCGCTTCCAGTCTTGATCCCTCTTCCACGACAAGCTCTAGACCAAGCTCTCTTGCTCGCTCTGTTTTTCCCAACAACATACCGGCGATCAATGGATCTCGAATGGTTTCTCGCAAAAACTCAATCAAACTTTGATAGTGAGCGGTTTCTTGCCCTATCAGTTTTTGGACCGAGTCGAGTTCACCCATTTGTACCATCCCACTGATCGTATTCAGTTTATTGCGGTGTTCATGAGTCTGTGAACGCAGCATTTCAGCGTACGCTTTGGTTTGAGACAGTTGTTCACTCAGTTCATTAATTTCGTCGCGTAATCGAAAACTCGACACGGCTCCCACAACAACGTCATCCACAATAATTGGGCTACGGTTTGCAATTAACCTCTGATTATTAAGGAAAATATCGATATCGTGATCGCTTTCACCCGTTTCCAGTACAATCGCAAGGTCACTGTCGGGCAACACTAAAGCTAACGGTTTATTCAGCGATCGCTCTTTATTGATACCTAGAATGTCACAAGCACTTTTATTGATTGACCTTAGGTTTCCTTTAGCATCTATGCCTAAAATCCCTTCTTTAAGGGTACTCATTGTCACGTCGAGCTCAACGTACAAACGTCCAATTTCTTCAGGTTCAAAACCAAGAATAGCTCGTTGGAAGCGGCGAGAGATGTAGCTTGAAATAATAGCATTAGCAATGACAACTAAAAGCGCCATAAGTAACAAGAAAGCTAAGAATGGCTCGATACGATCTTCTAACCTATCGATAAGATAGCCGACAGAAACGACCCCAATGATATTTCCCTGCTCATCGAGAACTGCAGATTTACCCCGAACAGAATAGCCTAGCGAGCCTTGTGCAAATGAAATATAAGACTCACCACTTTGTAAAGCTCGATCGTTGTCTCCCCCTTTCATAGGTAAACCAATGCGCTCGTCTACCGGGTGAACCAATCGAATGCCATTTCTATCGCCAATGACGATGAACGCCGCACCTATCATGGTAGTAAGGTCACGAAATCGAGATTGATTATCAATGCCTTGTTCAGAGATAACCTCAATGACATAAGGAGACTGAGCCAAAAACGAGGCTACACCCAATGCTTTTAGCCCCATCTCCTCTTCTTGGGAATGCTTTATATAAACAAACCCCGCGGCAACAAGAATAAGGAGCTCCAGCAACCCCGATAATGTCATGATAATTAGCATTCTTTTTCGAAAACTAATTCTGCTCCACTGCATGATGGTACTCCCTTCTATTATCGATAAAAATAACACTAACTTAACAATAGTAATGGAATACTCTCTAGATATGTGAAGATAGCGGCTAGAAAAACTATTGATTGACCAAAGCGAGAAAGTGAGCCTCTGAGCTAAAGAAACAATACTCAATCATGGGTATCAATATATATAAAACTAAATGCATTTAAAATTTTGATCTAAATCAAACCACATTTAGGTTATTTTTTGTACAAACCAATTAGTGCGAGTATAATTGATTGAGGTTTACTCGATGCGATTAACCTGAAAAAGTACGATTAACCCAAAAAGAACAATGTGACCATGACATCGAAAGCTTACAATAACTCTTACTCTGCTTTCGATGGCACAAACGTTATCCGGCTAGGATAAGTTCAGAGGAAAGAGTGATGAAAAAGGATGTTTTTGGGATTTGTCTTTCAAAATCCATGCTGTCAAATAATTTAAATACCACTTTTACCCATGTTAGAGCGTATCAATCGCTAGAACAAAACAGGGATGTAAAAGTAATGCAAGCTTATCCTCAACTATCAGGTGAGGAAGTTCTGAGTACGATGAGGGAATCTAAAGAGCTGCTATGGAGAGCGGAGTTTAGCTGTCACGCCATGAAATGATCGACATACCAATTTCTATTATTGATTTCCATTGGTGACTGGATCTCTACTTAAGCAGGCCTTCCTCTTCTTGGGGAAGGCCTTTGTTTTTCTAATTGGGCTTTTGGTGTATTCGATTGTTAAGATAGTTCACCCACTGACTATGCTCTTCTGTTGGCTCTTGTTTCTCGGCTTGAATAGCAAACGTCAATGCTAGATCAAATTCCGATAATTGATATGCCGATTGAGTCATTGCCGACAGCATCGATACACTGAGATCAGCGTTTGGAATATTACTCATCTCATCGAGTACTCGTTGAAATTCTCGTTGGCTCAATAACAATTGCGCGGCATTCCAATGGTACTTCTTTTGCCAATGGTACTGCTTTTCAATTTCTGCGGCTAATTGCCAATACCGAACGGATTCTTCCCAATGTTTCGCTTGCTGTAAAAACTGTGCTTGTCTAACAATGTGATCCACATTCGTTAAAGCATCATCCAAAAGCGCAAGGCTTTCAGCCGCTTTAGCCGGCATGTTTTGATTAGCGTAAAGTTGAGCAAGTAGCGTTAACTGTTGTGAATTGGTTTCAATACCCTGTAGCTTAGACAGCGTTAGAATCGTTAACGCATTATCGACCCGCTCTTTTCGCAGTTCGACACTTACCCACTGCTGCCACCAGCGACTATTGTTAGGGTCTAATTCTACTAACCTTTCTAAGGTTTCTGAAGCGTTATCCCAACGCTCACGTTGCAATTGAGCACCTAAGCGAAGAGACAGAGCTGCAACATCGAGAATTCCACCGCTTCGCTGATACCTTTCAACAGAAGACAGCACGTCTTCCCACTGCTCTAACTGGTAATAAGATTGGCTTATACGAAGCCAAATCAGCGCTCGTTCTGGTTGGTTCGTCTGCTCTGTCTCCACGAGAGTATGGTAGTAATGGATTGCTTTCTTGTATTGCCCCTCAGACAAATACAAGTCAGCCAACATTCGAACGCCACTTGCGTGTTGCGCTTTACTGAGCACGCCACTGTCTACAGAAAATTTCAGTGCATTAATCGCATTATCTGGCTGGTCATTCTGCCAATAAAAAGCCCCCAACATACGCGCAACGAACGCTTGGTCGTACTCTTGTGACGTTGAGATAGATTCCAAACGTGAAATGGCTTCATCAAGCTTCCCATTTAGGGAATCGGCATGCGCCTGCTGCACGCGCTGCGCTGTGTACTGACTTAATTGATTGGCAAAAGCTGGCTGGATGGTTGCGAGCCCAACCAGCATAACAAAGCGCACCAGTACTTGGGTTATTCGTCTGGTTATCTTAATCTTACGCATTATTGAGAAAGCCTAAATTCCAATTTGACGGATTGTCCATGCTGAACAACACTCGCCTGGTTCACTATTTTCGGTTGATACTTCCAACGCTTGAGCGCCTGAACCGCTTCTCGTTCAAATTGCCTTGGAGGCTTACCCTCAACCACGACAATATCAAAGGGTTTCCCTAATTCATCTATCGAAAAGTTCATGATGACGTGCCCTTCCACGCCTCTTCGCAATGCTCTTGATGGATAGTTTGGTTCAACCCGGTGCAGCGGCATAGCCTTTTGATCCATCGTTGACTCCCCCGCCGTGGGAGCAGGAAGTGATATTTCAATGCCTTTAACCGATGATGCCAAATCGATCGAGGGCATCTCAATCGAGAGGCTGGTTGCTTCTAGTGAAGATACCGCGGCCGCCTGCGTAACGGGTTTGGATAAAGCCGTTGCAGGGGGTGGCTCTATAGGCTCCGGTGGTTTCGGTACAGTTCTCTTTCTTCGCTCTGTGATTGATTCACTCTCCACCATGATCATATCAAAACGTAATGGGGAAACTTGATGAGTATCTGGTGCATGTTTTGGGGCAACAATCCACGCCATAAAACTGAATAGCCCAACAGTCGCGACCAACGCAATCGGGGTCGCCATGATAAGACGTAACATTAACGTTTCTCCATCAACATCTATCCATTAACGTAATCCATTAATGTTTCTCAGCTGCCAGTGCGATGCTTTGAATTCCAGCACCTTTAGCCGCATCCATCACTTTAACAACGGTGCCGTTGTAGGCTCTCTCGTCAGCTTGGATAACCAATGACGCGTCGTGCTTATCAATCAGAAGATGCTCTAAAGTCGCCTGTACACGCTCGATATCGACAAGGCGTTTGTCGATGAAAATATCATTGGCTGATGTAATCGCAATGAACACACCCGCGTTATTCTGGCTCACCGCACTAGACGCTTGAGGACGATTCACCTCAACACCAGATTCTCGAACAAATGAACTGGTTACGATAAAGAAAATTAACATGATGAAAACAATATCTAGCATCGATGTCATATCGATATGGGCATCCTCTTGTTTTGCATGGCGTCTGCCTAATCTCATTGATAGATCCTCATCGATAACTCCTTAATGACTTTTCCAATTTAAGCAACGCATAGTGACTTCTTTTCGTTAAACGAGAATGTATGAATACCCCGGCGAGAGCGGCGACCATTCCTGCCATCGTCGGTAAGGTCGCAAGAGAAATACCAGACGCCATCAGTTTGGGGTCGCTACTGCCTTGATTAGCCATGACATCAAACACCGAAATCATTCCCGTGACCGTGCCTAACAACCCTAGCATTGGGCATATCGCAACCAGTACTTTAATAAAATTGATGTACTTAAACAGCGATATTCTCGCTTGAGAGATCCAACCGTCACGCATCGCCAATGCATACCAGGAAGCGTGATCATTTCGCTGTTGCCAAGCTTGTATCCATTTCTGTTTTTCTTTGGGAAATACCCACAACAAAAAATAAAACCGTTCAACGACAAATAGCCAGGTTAGAACAACGACAACAGCAAGCCACCAAAGGACCTGCCCCCCTCGGTTCATAAAGTCCAAAATAGAATCAAGATCCAACGTCGCGAGCAGACCTGTCATCATGCTGCACTCTTAGCCACTAGGTTCACGCAACCGCCATCTTGTTCGGCCTGCCCAGCCACAAGTCCAATGCCTTGTTTCTCCAGAATGTTACGGATATTTTCCGCTTGAGTACTCAAGATATTGTGGGCAAGTAGCAAGGGCATAGCCGCGACAAGTCCTAGAACTGTGGTTACGAGTGCCATCGAGATCCCACCCGCCATAACTTTCGGATCACTGTTCCCAAAGTGTGTAATGACCTGGAACGTTTCAATCATCCCAGTGACCGTACCTAATAAACCCAACATCGGGGCCAACGCAGCAAATAACTTTAAGGTGGAAAGGCCCTTTTCGAGGTGAGTTTGCTCATCGACAACGGCCTCCAGTAAACGCAACTCTAGGGCTTCAACTGTTCGGTTGCTGTCTTTTTGATACACAGAAAGAACCCGCCCTAAAGGGTTATTACTGATTTGATTTGGGTTTCGTAGCTGCTTACGTATTTTGTACTGTGTGCTCGCTAGGACAACTCCGCGATAGAGAGCTATCACAAGGCCAATCGATAGAAGCCCTAGAATGATTTTACCAACCACACCACCCGCTTCAATACGATCTTGCAATGATGGTTCTAGCTCCTTCTGGGCCAAAATAATACCCCGTGAAGGATCTATCGACCAGATGCCACCACCACTCTCAATATTCTTAGTGCCCACATCGTTCTGAACAAAGCTCTCAAGAGCCAAAACGCTTGGTATTGATTTGGGCTGGTTGGAATAATAGGAAGCATGCTGGCGGGCACTGTTCCAGTTCAAATACCCTTGTTCACCGACAAGCGCAAAGGATCCCATTCTGTACGCATCTTCTGTATTCACCTGCCCTTCAATTGTCAATACAGGCACTGTGACCTTGGTAAGTTGAGCGCTCGCACGAATTTGTTCATCCATACTTAGCCACAAGCCTCTTAGCTCAGCCATTGATGGTAACGCTTGTGCATCAATAATCGCATCAATCGCTAGTGAATACTGGTTAGCATCAATAGCCGTCACTGAGTGATTAATCTCCGGTTCCACTTGCTTTGTTACCTGACGTACAACACCAAATAATTCACCTAAGCTTCCTGCTTCTAAACGGAGTTTTTCTTCTAAACGAGAAAGTGTCTCTTCGTTGCGGCTAAACGTCAGCGTAAGCTCATCGGTTAGCTTTTGTATGTCCGCTATCTTGGCTTCCAGATCTTTTTTTGACGCTACTAACTTCGCTTCTGTTTGAATAAATTGACGCTGACGCGCTTCTTCTTCGCGCTTTTGCTTCAAGTTATCAGCCTTCGCTTGCTCCACCAATTGTGGTGTAGCCTTGGCGGATGCTGGCATAAAAGCAAATGACAACCCTAGGGCGAGTGAAATCGTTAGAACGAGCGTTTTCATTGGGCCACCTCATCTGCTTGTGGTTTGTCGGCCGGTGAATGTGTTCCAGATGAATATGTTGTAGATGAATATATTGCCGATGACGGTTTTAACGCCACATTTTTAAGACCCGTAGTATCAAAAGTGAATGGCAATGATAAAAGACTCGGCGGTGATTGATTGTTCGCTACTCGATACGCTTCATCAAATCGGGCGTTGTTTGACGTATCAAGTGCATGCCAGCGATTTGTTGATCGATTCCATGACCAATATTCAGATCCGGAACGATTCCTGGCTATGAGCGATATTCGACCCAAATAAAGCAGTTCAGCTTCGATACGCTGCGTATCGGAAATCGATATTTGATCACGATAAACGCCAAGCTTTGTGCCATAGTCAAGCTCAATTTGATAGGCCTCTAGAATCCGGCGATATTTTTCAGCGTCGCTGACATTGGACTCGCTCATCATTGATGTCAGCGATGCCACGCGCTCAAGTCTCGCATTTTGTCGAAGCGGGATATCCTCTTCAACGATCTGATTGAGGCCGTCTAACATTTGATACATTAGCGGGATGACACCTTGTCGAGTATCTTGTATTTGTTCAATTTGAGCTTCAAGGCTGGCCGCTTCTTTCTGCTGATTGTCGACCATGCTAGATAGGTGATTTCGATATACTCTTAGGTTTTCGAACTCTTTTTGTAGGATTGCGATGTCTGCTTTTAAAGCCTGCGAAGATGCGTAACTTTTATCAATGACCGTTTGGCTATCGCTCAAATGTTGATGGGTCTGGTTTTGAATGGCTTTTGCATCAGACAAACCTGTCGCAAAGGCTGAGGATGACAACAGTAATGTCACTGTACATGTACACACTTTAAGAAATTTCATAACCTAATTCACTTTGTTCCATCTGAGTTGTTTCTTCGTTGTCGTTTTCACTACGCCCCCTATCAGTATCTTACTCACTGGCTGTCTAATGAGAACGGACGGCCAGCTGCTAGAAGAAATCATAAGCCACTGATTATATAAAGCTTATAAACATCTAGCGGAAAAAACTAACCAGCCTAGACTCTTTCTTAATACATGTATAAAAGCACATTATTGGTAAGGCTAAGGATACAGCGCTTGCTGTAGTGAAACAATCATCTAACGATTGCGCATTATACTCACAACTATGCGAATGACAATTATTATCATATGAGTAATTTCGACAAAGTTGAAAGATTATTAATCGTTCAATCAGAAAAGGGAGAACCGTTCTTATCACTTCCGGCAACATCAAAATATAGAATAAGGCACTGGTTTTACTGAGTTTTAATACCCCCTTTCATTGAATCAATATTCAAGGTCTATCTATTAGATTAGTTGAGAACACAGAAGCCCATCACACATGTATCAATATACGCTTGGCTTATCTGCTCAGAATTTGCTAGGTTTAAAGAACATAGTGATTGGAAAGGTATAAATATATGAAAGTAAATGTTCAAACACATCATGTATCCATTAATGAAGACTCACGTAAAGAAATTGAAAGTAAATTCGATAAGATAACAGCTCACTTTCCTCACCTGATAAGCTGTGACATCATCATCACTAAAGAGCACGGTACGCACGAAGTCGAGATTTTCACCAATTATGAGGGTGTAAGAATTTCAGCTAAATCCACAAACGACGTCATGTACCCTGCTATCTCTGCGACCTTAAAAAAACTCGAGACTGGGCTGCGTAATCGTAAAGGGCAACTGAAAGCGGATCTACACGAAAAACCAACCAGCACCAAGCCTGAAATAGCGTCAGATATTATCCAAGAAATGAAGCTTGTTTAATCATAGATAAGCCACCGGTTTCCATAAAGCCAGCAATATACTGCTGGCTTTTTCAGTTTTATACTCGTCTAAACGTCGATGCGCCTATGCCTACCCATATATGGTAACAATGGACGAGTACCAGTAATGAACATGTAACCGCAATTAACGAGGCATTATGGATAAAAACATCAAAGATAAGTGGGACAGTTACCCAGCCAATATAGCCCCTGTTATTTGCCGTCTCAGAGAGCTCATTCTACAAGTCGCTAAAGAAGAAGACTTAGGTACGGTTGAAGAAACATTGAAATGGAATGAACTCAGCTATAGCGTCACATCAGGTAGTCCGATTCGCCTAGACTGGACGTTGAAAACGCCTCACCATTGTTATGTGTATTTCCATTGCCAAACAAAGTTGGTTGATACGTTTCGCGAGTTATATGACGGTGTGTTGCAATTTCAAGGCAATAGAGCCATGGTAATCGCGATCAAAGAATTATACATTGAGGACTCTTTACCTGAGACTCAAATCAAACACTGTCTAAAATTGGCGCTGACTTATCAAAAAGTCAAACATCTCCCACTGCTCGCGCCTGATAACGCTCATTAAATAGGATGTCTTCATGAATTACCCTAGCAACACAATACTTAGTGAATCCTTGGAAACAGCCTATTTTTGGGATACTCATTCAACCAAAGTGAAATATGAAGGGCAAACAGCGTTAGAAGTGTATTTAACCGTTGCCAAAAACACCCCAACCTGGGTGGCTAAACTGATGTCTTTACGCAATCAAATCGTCTCTAAATTGGGATTAAAGCATCTCGGAAGTATGGACGAATTTGACCATAGCACTCCCAGTGACCACTATAAAGTTGGCGATATGATCGGTATTTTCAAGTTGGTTTCTAACAGCGACTATGAGGTCGTATTAGAAGACTGTGACAAGCACCTAGATGTCCGTATTTCCTTCTTAATTGATCCCGATGGTAATGGGAAAAATAGTGATGAAGCCGTTGTCCATGCAACGACTGTCGTGCACATCAATAACGCTTTTGGCAAGGTCTACATGTTCTTTGTTGCCCCTGTCCATAAACTCATTGTCCCTAGTTCATTAAAACAACTGGCACGATAACCATTCTCTAAAGAACTAATTTTGGTGGGGAGCGAGTCCCCAGCACATCATCCGCGGCGTCGTGCGTGGAAACCTAAAGGCCGCCTAAGAAGTTTGACGCTCAGATACATCAGAAAATCACTCACTGCCATGCGTACTCACTTAGCGACTCAAAACCGTGTGCGAGTGCTATTGTTGAAACCAACGCAGTTTTTCATGCAATTGAGTCACGCTACCGACGACAATTAATGCTGGACTCTTTGCGTGCTTTGATAGGTCAGCGAGCTCGCCCAGTGTTCCAGTCAGTACTTTTTGCTCTTTACGTGTACCATTCTCAATGATCGCGCAAGGTGTATCTGTCTGTAATCCATGTTCCATAAGATTCTTTGCAATATGAGGGCACTGTTTTAAGCCCATATAAAACACCAAGGTATTATTGGTTTGAGCAAGTGACGGCCAATGAATCTCTGTACCGTCTTTTTGAATATGACCCGTAATAAATTGAACGCTTTGAGCGTGATCTCTGTGGGTTAGCGGAATGCCAGCATAGGCCGTCGCGCCAGCTGCTGCCGTAATACCCGGAATGACCTCGAATTGCACATCATTGTCAGCCAGCTTTTCAAGCTCCTCGCCACCTCGACCAAAAATAAATGAATCACCGCCCTTTAGCCGAACAACGTGCTTACCTTCTCGCGCTTTATCAACCAATATCTGATTAATTTGATCTTGAGGGACATAATGAAAATCGACTTTTTTACCAACATAGATCATTTCCGCGTCGTCTTTGGCGATAGCGAGTATTTCAGGTGACACCAAACGGTCATACACAACCACTTGAGCCTGAGCGATGGCGCGGTGCCCTTTTACTGTTAACAGGTCTGGATCACCAGGCCCTGCCCCTACTAATGAAACAAAACCGACATCATGTGACTGGGTATTTTTTGGGGTAGGCTCGAGTAATGGTTCGCTCGGTTGAGATACTTCTGACATGCTGTGCTCCGATCTTCGATCCGTCTCGTCGAATCGCTTTTATTAATATGAGACTTTGTTCCTTAAGTCCCTACAACTTATGTGAATAAGACTATCAGGTGTCATAGCAATTTCTCACTGCTAAAGATGAAATAGATAGAACTAAATCGCATATAGAAACAATATACAAGCTCGTATTGATATAAAATAGCCTCTCGCTCTGATCTTAATGACCCGAAACATGAGGCTTAATATCGTTGACTTTTTTTCAACACATAGCGTATACCAACTCAACGCTAAACATTCTGAAAACTATACAAGCCGAAAGCCGTGTAAGCCGAAAGCTATACAAACAGAAAGCTATACAAACCAAGATTTATGCAGTCTTGGCCGTTGTTAAGTCTGCTTGTGCGCTATCTGACGATGTACTTAGCGCTGGTGCTGTCTTAGCATGCGTTAGATACAGAGGAATACAGGTAAACAATAATCCACCCACAAGGTTACCAAGAATAGTCGGGATTAGGTTGTAATTGAGCCAAGTTGCAATACCAAAATCCGCTCCTAGCATCATACCCAATGGGAACAAGAACATGTTGACAACCGCGTGTTCAAAAACAAGGGCGAAAAAGATAAAGATGGGTAGCCACATTGCAGCAATTTTGCCAGCAACAGTACGCGCTGTCATGTTGCCAATGACACCCAGACACACCATTAGGTTACAAAGAATACCGCGTACAAAACAGGTAATCCAACCGTTCACGCCAAGGTCTTCAAAGCCCACGGTTCGAGCAGTAGCCGCTTTAATAAATGTTTGCCCTACTGCGCCAGGTTCAACGCTGAAGTTCATCGTAAATGATAAAGCAATGAGAAAGGCAACGAGCAAAGAGCCCATCAAATTACCAAAGCCAACAAGCCCCCAACAGCGTAACACTCGTCCCCATGTAATACCTGGGCGTTTCTCAAACTTAGCCAACGGTGCTAGACCAAATACACCAGTTACAAGGTCGTAGCCCATTAAGCTAAGAATACAAAATCCTACTGGGAATACGAGAGCCCCAACAATACCAATACCTGTCTGAGTGATGGTTGTGATTGCTACCACCACTGCCAGCGAAAGTATAATGCCGGCCATGACACCGCGTAAAATCAGATCACGAGTGCTCGTTTTAACCTTGGCCTCGCCAACATCGATCATGGTTTGAACGAATTCAGCTGGTTTTAGATCATTCATGTTTATGTCCCTAAATATTAAATTAAAGTAAAAATTGGATAGGAAAAGGCTTCAGATCCGTACATTCAGTCACTAGCCTGAAGCCCTTGAACTATCAAATTTCTATGTTGGAAAACCTAGCTCCACAAAGTAAACCTTTATAATGAAAGCTCTACTGCGCCATTGTCTACTCGGGCTTTGTACGCTTTCACATTGAAGCTTTCGTCTTCCAAGCAAACGCCTGTTGTTAGGTTGAAACGCTGTTTTTTCAATGGGCTTGCTACCCACAACTCATCTTGATGCTGACAAATTAGGCCGCGCGACAAGACATTGGCACAGGCAAAAGGGTCGTGGTTACTGATTGCCAGGACATTTAAAGCGTCAGTAGGTCTAAAGATAGCGACCTGCTCGCCGTTAAATAAGGCACACACACCCGTTCCAGGAATGATATCGGTAATCTCACACACTTTTTGAAATGTTGCTTTGTTGATCGCCATGATTATTTCTCCGCTATGGTTTCAGTCAGTGCTACATGTAAGATGTCGCCTTTTACTTCTGGATACTTCTCGGTAAATGTTGCAGGACGGTGCTGCTCACGCGCTTCAACAAACACAACGTTATCATCACGTAAATCCGAATTGATAAAGTGAGAAAAACGTTTTAACTGAGACTTGTCATTGATGGTACCGGTCCACTCACAGCGGAAATTTCCGACTAAAGATGCTACATCTGCTTCCAATTGATCATTGATGCCGAGCTTATTGTCGACAATAACATCGCGTAAGTAATCAACTCCCCCCTCCAGGTTGTCCATCCATACCGAAGTACGTTGTAGTGGCGCAGCCGTGCGGATGTAGAACATCATGAATCGGTCGATGTATTTGATCAGCGTTTCTTGGTCTAGGTCGCTTGCCAGTAAGTCTGCGTGACGAGGCTTCATGCCACCGTTGCCACACACATACATGTTCCAACCTGCGTCAGTTGCGATAATACCTAAGTCTTTACCTTGAGCTTCTGCACACTCACGAGTACAGCCAGACACACCAAACTTCATCTTATGAGGAGTGCGGATGCCTTTGTAACGGTTCTCGATCATCACACCTAGTCCGACAGAGTCTTGAACGCCATAGCGACACCAAGTTGAACCGACACATGTTTTCGCCATACGCAGGGCTTTCGCATACGCTTGGCCCGTTTCGTAGCCTGCTGCGATTAACTTCTTCCAGATTACTGGTAAGTCATCTTTTTGAGCACCGAACAGACCAATACGTTGTGCGCCTGTTATCTTGGTGTACAAGTTGTATTCAGCAGCGACCTCAGCAAGAACAGACAAAGCTTTAGGTGTGACTTCGCCACCAGCCATCCTAGGAATGACCGAGTATGTTCCGTCTTTTTGAATGTTACCGAGAAAGTTGTCATTGGTATCATGAAGCTTAACGAGCTCAGGTTTAAGGATGTGCTCACCCCAGCATGACGCAAGGATAGAGCCAGCAAGAGGTTTACACACTTCACAGCCGTAACCTTTACCGTACTTCTCTAGTAATTCATCGAATGTTTTGATTTCTTCGATGCGAATTAGGTGGAAAAGCTCTTGGCGAGAGTAAGCAAAGTGCTCACATACGTCGTTCTTCACTTCAACACCCGCTTTAGCAAGCTCAGCGTTTAGTACTGAAGTTACTAATGGAATACAACCACCACAGCCAGTACCTGCACCCGTTACTGCTTTGATATCACCAATGGTCTGGTGACCTTCAGCAACCGCTTGAGCGATCTTGCCCTTAGTCACATCAAAACAAGAACAGATAACGGCAGATTCAGGAAGTGAGTCTGCGCCAAGTGTTGGCTTTTCAGCACCAGCGTGCGCAGGAAGAATCAACGCATCTGGGTGCTCTGGCAGGTCAATTTCATTGAGCATCAGTTGAAGAAGGTCGCCATAGTCGGATGTGTCACCGACCATTACCGCACCAAGCAGCTTCTTGTTATCTTCAGAAACGATGAGACGTTTATAAACTTCTTGCTCTTCGTTTTGGTAAACGTAGCTTTTACAACCAGGAGTACGACCATTTGCATCACCGATTGACCCTACTTTCACTCCCAGAAGCTTAAGCTTCGCAGACATGTCAGCACCTTCAAATGTGCTTTCGTTACCGACAACGTGGTCAACCGCTACTGTCGCCATCTTGTAACCAGGAGCCACTAGCCCATAGAACGTTTGGTTCCAAGACGCACATTCACCGATAGCGTAGATATCTTGGTCTGTCGTCTGACAGTGATCGTTAATCTCGATACCACCGCGAGGCGCAATACCTAGACCCATTTGACGAGCCAGTTTGTCTTGTGGGCGAATACCAGCAGAGAATACGATGAAATCAGTTTCTAGCTCAGTGCCGTCTGCAAAACGCATTACGTTACGAGCTTCAGTACCTTCAGGAGCAATTTCAAGCGTGTTCTTGCTTGTATGGACGTTTACACCCATACGTTCGATCTTTTGACGAAGCTGATTACCACCTGCAAGATCAAGCTGCTCTGCCATAAGCTTTGGAGCAAACTCTACAACGTGCGTCGTGACACCGAGTGCTTTAAGTGCGCCTGCTGCTTCAAGGCCAAGTAGACCACCACCAACAACAACACCAGATTTAGAATTCTTTGCCGTCGCTTCGATAGCTTTTAGATCTTCGATTGTGCGATAAACAAAACAGTCTTTACCTTCGTTGCCTTTGATTGGCGGTACGAATGGGAAAGAACCAGTAGCAAGAACAAGTTTGTCGTATTGAATTTCTCGACCAGTGCTTGAGTAAACGGTTTTCTTTTCACGGTTAACGTTAATAGCACGTTCACCGATCAGCATGTTAATGCCGTGTTTCTCGTAGAAACCTTCTTTAACTAAAGAAAGTTCGTCTGCAGTGTGATGTGAAAAGTAAGAAGAAAGGTGGACACGATCATACGCAACGCGGGGTTCTTCACAGAAGACGGTGATGTCCATTTTTGACACCTCTGTCTTTTCGACCAAATCTTCGATATAGCGATGACCGACCATGCCGTTACCGATAATGACTAGCTTCATCTTACTCATAGATATTCCCAACAATTATATTTCTTAGCAATCAATTTGCTTAACTGGCTGCATTTTGAAATATGAAAAATAATTAACACATGATGTAAATCAATTACGAACTTAAACAACCCTAAAGGGGTAGAAAGTCAGGTCGGTAAACGTACAGCTCGTCAACTGATTTGCATCTTCTTGTATTATTGATCTTTCAGCTGCTTGTCCCCTAACACGCTACACCCTACCGAGTCAGTGTTAGTGATGCACAATGCCTAACTTAATTACAGATCTGTAATATCCTTCCACATAGTCGGTATCTATGTCTTTAATGTGTTCAAATCCCAATTACGCCCTTAAAGGACTGGCTCACCGTACTGGCGCTAATAATGCATAAACATTGATATACGCACTATCAGGCAGGCGAGGAACGGGTTATGAAACGTCAAATAATTGTTCTAATCATCGGTATATCAAGCACTTTACTCGTTGGATGCGGCAGTATTACTCGGTATTTATTGCCAGTAGAAGAATTCGATATTGCCGCTTATTTAGGGACATGGTACGAAGTTGCCAGATTAGATCACCGCTTTGATCAGGGATTAACCCACAGCCGAACGCAATATACGATTGATGATGATGGAAGCATCAAAGTGGTCAACAGTGGCTGGAGCGAAGAAGATCACCAATGGAAAGAAGCGATCGGCAAGGCTAAACTGGCTGACGACAACACCGGTCATCTGCACATTTCTTTCTCTGGCCCATTTTATGGTAGCTATGTGGTCTTCTATCTTGAAGACGACTACTCAACGGCAATGGTAGCCAGTGGCGCAAATGAATTCTGGTTATTGTCGAGAACCAACGAGTTACCTGAGTACAAAATGAACAAGTATTTACGCATTGCCAAAAAAGCGGGATTTAGTACGGAACAGCTCGTTTTTCCCTTTGAACAAACGTACTAACAAACTGGGTGACGTGTTTTCTACAGTATAAAAATAAAAGGGACCAAACTGGCCCCTATTCTATTCTTCCGTTAAGCCATGTATTTGCAAACGGTACAATCAAACCCGCCGCCGTTAATGCTTCAAACCCGTCGCTTTTGCCACAGCAGCCACATCGTTCGAGATGTTAGCAGCAATACTGTGTAACTCTTCAAGCTCTGATTTGGTGAAAGGGTGAATCAAAATAGACTCCGCGCCATTTTTACCCACGATGGTAGGCAGACTCATGACGACATCTTTCAACCCATATTCACCGTTAATTAACGTCGCAATGGGTAGTACCGAACGCTCATCAATTTTAATCGCTTGAATGATTCGAAACACACTCGCAGCAATGCCGTGAGTGGTGTTTTGCTTTCGCTTAAAGATCTCATAACCGGCTTGCTTTACCGAGTCGAGTAACTCATCGGCATCAATACGAGCAAGATTATTGGTGTCACAGTAATAATCCGCAGGTTGCCCCGCAATGCTAATCAAGCTTTTTGGCGTAAAACAATTGCTGCCGTGCTCGCCAAGTACATAGCCAAATACATTCTTTGGGTCTAAGTTAACTCGATTTGCGACGATAGACATCAATCTCGCTGTATCAATAACACAACCACTGCTGATGACCTTATGGGCTGGGAAATCGGTATTTTTAACAATACAATGTGTGACAATGTCACATGGGTTACTGACAACAATTAGGGTTGCTTTGGGCGCGACTCGACTGACTTTTAAAGCGATATCAACACCAATTTTGGCATTAATTTCTGCCAAATCCATCCGTGTTTGTCCCTGCTTAATTTGCGCCCCTGCGGTAATAACAACGATATCTGCACCAATAAGAGACAAATAGTCGTCGCTGGCCAAAATATGGGTATTTTTAGAAAAGGTTAATGCTGCTGTGTGGCGAAAGTCCAGCACTTCGCCTTCTGCTCGTTCTAGGTTCTGATCAAGTACCACGAGTTCACTCACGCTTCCCAGTGTGAGTAAATAATTACAAATTCCAACACCCACTGAGCCAGCACCTATCACGCCGATTTTCATGTTCATTCCTTGAGAAAGAGTTTTATCACTGTCAATAGTCTACTAATACCCCTGCCATAAACGCTATTTTTATTTCAACGCTTGCGAACATTACAGAATTAAACACTAGTTTTTATCTCTAGACTGAAACTAACCAAATCTTAGCAGAAGAATCCACTGTCAGGAGAAAATCAAATAGCTTATGAGATAAGGATGATAGAGCATTCAAGCTAAACACCCGAAACAGTACAGAAGAAAAAGTGAAGGATGAAAATAGAAATAGAAGTGAAAGAAATAGCAAGGAAAACTCATTTAGCCTTGAGCATCTGGTTGATTTTCAGGCAATGATGCGATGAAAGCAGGGTGATCAGACAATGCTTTATCGATGGCACTGATTTTCGGAAACTCCGCCATGTCCACATCAAACCGACGCGCGTTATAGACTTGAGGAACCAAGCATACGTCCGCCAAGCTGATGGTATTGCCAACACAATATTCTTTAGCACTTTTCTTCAATTTTTGCTCAAACGCAGAAAAGCCAACGCTCACCCAGTGGCGATACCAATGCTTTTTTTGTTCTGCATCGGCGCCCAACTCGCGCTCTAAATATTGCAAAACTCGTAAGTTGTTGATCGGATGAATATCCATAGCAATATCTTGAGCCAATGCCATCACTTGATAACGCTCGATTCCTGCACTAGGCACAAGCTTAGGGCCTGAATAACAGTTATCAAGGTAGTCAATAATGGTGAGTGATTGTGACAAAATCACTTCTCCGTCCTTGAGTACCGGGACCAATTCACTAGCGTTTAGCGACCGAAACTCAGGCTGATGTTGCTCTCCACCTTGGTTAAGTAGATGGATCGATTGATGCTGATACATTAACTGTTTTAGGTTCAAAGCAATACGAACACGATACGCAGCTGATGAACGCCAGTATCCGTACAAAGTCATGGGAGCCATCGGCCTTTCCTTTTCATTCATTTCATTATCAACCGGAATGCTTTACGGAATTAAACTGTCTCAAATAATTTGGGGGTTTAGACAGTTAGGTTCGTTATATAATTAGGTGCGTTATATAGTTAGAGTCAGGGCGCCTTATAAGGCACCACTTTTTGTTCGATTGCTCCAAATATGCTGGCGCCTTGTCGGTTTTTCATTTCTATTTTTATCGTGTCTTGAAACTTCATAAAGGAAGTAGTGGGCTGACCGTCGCGGATCGTTTCAATCATTCTAACTTCAGCAATACAGGAGTACCCCACTCCACCTTCAGTAATTGCACTGCCGTGATCGGTTCCTTGTTTATTCGAGACCGTCCCAGAACCTATGATCGTTCCAGAGCAAAGAGGCCGTGTTTTTGCCGCATGAGCGATAAGCTGCCCAAAATCAAATGTCATATCAACACCAGCATTCGGACAACCAAAAAGCGCGTTATTGTAGTGAGATTCAAGAGGCAAATGGACTTTCGCGCCTTCCCACTCGGCGTCCAACTCATCAGGTGTGACGGCAACCGGAGAAAATGCGGAAGATGGCTTAGACTGATAGAAACCAAATCCTTTGCCTAATTCAGCTGGGATTAACCCTCGTAAAGAGACGTCATTGACCAACATTAATAAACAAATTGAGTTCGCCGCTTGCTTCGCATTCATACCCATAGGAACATCTGTCGTAATGACTGCGACTTCCGCTTCAAAATCAAT
Source organism: Vibrio genomosp. F10 str. ZF-129 (assembly GCF_000287055.2). GTDB lineage: Bacteria > Pseudomonadota > Gammaproteobacteria > Enterobacterales > Vibrionaceae > Vibrio. The sequence goes on from NZ_AJYQ02000089.1 coordinate 162,615, forward strand.
CCCCCACGCTTCACTTTCTACAGGAATATCGTCCCTTGGTCCTAAGAACGCATCGGATCCCCCTTGATACATCAATGGATCACTCCAAAAGCTATCTGGGATCTCCGCCCCCCTTGCTTGGCGAACCAATTCAACGTGGTTGACGTACGCCGATCCGTCCGCCCAATGATAAGCACGAGGCAATGGCGATTCACATTGTTTGGAATCAAAGGCTATTGTGTCTGTCGCTTCCCCTTGGTTTAGCAAGTCGTATCTCGCTTTTAAAGGCGTCACGACATTTTGCCAATTATCTAAGGCACTTTGCAAAGTCGGCGCGATATCGGGAACAGAAACACATTGAGTAAGATCTTTACTCACGACAACTAATGTCCCATCTCTCATTCCATTTCTTAGTGTGGCTAACTTCATTATGTTTTCCCTCATCCCTGCTGGTTTTTCTTATTGCTGTCGTGTGGATTTCAAGCACCCTGATATTCTTACCGATCTTCTTGCTATGGTTTCTTGTTGTTTCTTGTTGGTTCTTCTTATCTTAGAAGGTACTTAACCGGCGTTTATTAAGTTGTGCGCCAGCTGTACACGTAGTCCTTGTTTTCAACGCCATCCACCGCTGATGTAAAGTGTAAAGCATGGCGCGTATCAATCATGACCGCCACTTCATCAGTAAATGTCTTCTTATGCTCTAACCCTGCTTTAAACGCTTTGGGGTGCGGTCCGTGAGTAAATCCAGCGGGATGGAAGGTCATCATGCCCGCTTCTATATTATCGCGGCTAAAGAAATCCCCTTGGTGATAGAACAGCACTTCATCGTAATCATCATTGTTATGATAAAAAGGCACTTTCAATGCACCCGGATCACTTTCGATTGGCCTTGGCACAAAGGTACAAACAACAAAACCCTCACCAACAAACGTAGTATGAGCCGAGGGTGGAAGATGATAACGGTGTGACATCAAAGGCCGAATATCGCGCCAGTTAAGCTTAACTACGCTAAGATCACCATGCCAACCAATAGCATCAAGCGGATTGAATGGATACGTGATCACACTCAGGCTATCGTGCCTTTTTACGACAACTTTCGTGGTTTCCTCGGAATATTGTGCTTTAAATGCCTCATCGATTGAGGGGATTTGCAAAACCGCAGGATCAAACAAAGCGTGGTTTCCTACAATCCCTTTTTCTGGAAAAGAATACGCCCCATCACTGTTTTCAATCATCAAAAAAAACAATGGCTCCTCGACTTCAATTCGCCACATTGTCGAGCGAGGAATCATGACATAATCCCCTTCAGCAATGTCTAGGTGGCCATAATCACAATAGAACTTCCCTTTGCCGCCGTGGACAAACAAGAGCTCATCCCCATCTGCGTTTCGGACTAACTCAGACATTGATTGCTCTAGTTGCCACACTCGAATTTTACACTGATCATTGTGAAGGACATTGGGCACAGACCAAGGGCTATCTTGAACCGCTGAAGTTAACTGCGTTAAATCGAAAGCTCTGGGTTTAAGATCACCTTGCCACTCCTGCCAATCGGTTGGGGCATGTTGGTGATGAAAGTGCGTCGCGGGGCCAAAAAAACCACTGCGGCCCGCTTCTCGTTCATAGATGCCTTGTTCGGGGAAATCAGCGTGTGCCTGCTTAGAGCTGATGCCTTCTTTATGAGGAAACGTAATCCATTTATTCATAGTAACCCCTATGATTTCACATCTTCTTTGTTAAGCACGCCTCGACGAATTTGGTCTTCTTCAATCGATTCAAACAACGCCTTAAAATTACCTTCACCAAATCCTTCGTTGCCTTTACGTTGAATGATTTCAAAAAAGACTGGGCCTATGACCGTTTGAGTAAAGATCTGCAATAAAATACCGTCTTTTTCCGGTGCGCCGTCTATCAGTATTCTCAACTCTTTAAGTTGCTCTAGATCTTCACTATGGCCTGAAACACGTTGGTTGACTTTATCGTAATAGGTATCGAGGGTGGGCATGAAATCCATTCCTCGTGAACGCAAAGTCCGCACCGTTTCGTAGATATCTTCTGTGCTCAGGGCAATGTGCTGAATACCTTCACCGTTATATTCTTTGAGATACTCTTCAATCTGTGATTTATCGTCGGATGATTGGTTAATGGGAATTCGAATTTTCCCGCAGGGCGCGGTCATGGCTCTGCTGGTTAAACCAGTGAGTTTTCCTTCAATGTCGAAGTATCGAATCTCTTTGAAGTTTCCAATGCCTTCATAGAAGCTTGACCAAACATCCATTTGACCTTGCATCACGTTATGGGTCAGGTGATCAATCTCAAAAAGGCCGACATCTTTTTGAGCCAGTCTTTCTTCCATATCTGGGTAAAAGTTGAAGTCAACGTCATAGATACTCTGGCTACCATAGCGATCCACAAAATAGAGCAGGCTTTTGCCAATACCATAGATAGCTGGAATACTGAGTTCCATCGGGCCGATTTCAGTTTTATATTCCTCTCCTCCATTTTTAAGAGCGTGCGCCATGGCTTGTGATGCGTCCTTCACTCGAAACGCCATACCACACACTGATGGCCCATGAAGTTTAGCAAAGGCTTCTGCTGGGCTATTAGGCTCGGCATTCACGATGAAGTTCACATCTCCCTGACGATACAGCCACGCCTGTTTTGAACGGTGCTTGGCTACTTCAGCAAACCCTAATGAACTGAATAACTGCTTTAGATCATCGATCCCTTTGCTACTGACTGCTGTGTATTCAACAAACTCAAATCCATCGGTTCCTAGCGGGTTACTTTTATCCAACATGGTCATTCCTTTTATTGGCTGTTTTGCTCCAGATGATTGGTACTCACTTAGATGCCTGTGCATTAGCTTATCTGCTTGTTTAGCAACTGAGCGCTTGTTCACTAACTTAAGTCAAAAGCCCGTTGCATTTGAACTTTATGGCCAAAATACTTAACCCCAATGGCCTCACCTAAAGATGTAATCAAAATGTTACATAAAGTGATAACCACCTTTATCACGCCAGCACTAGGAACAAATAAAGACAATATAAATCAATAATAAAAAATGAATTCATTCAATAACCAATCTACGACCAAGTGTTAAAACTCAAGTTACAGCCCTCACAAAGTGCAACATAATGTTTACATTTCGTGTAATTATGAAAAGACACTAACCAAACCCTTCCTTTTACTGCTCAGTTACTGGGCAAGAAAACAATTCATTGATTTATCGCAGGGTAATATGACGTGCTTCAAAGATAAGGTATCCCTTCCTGTTTCCAACGAGGTAGTACAATGACTCAAATAAACCAAGAAAGACTGGTTGAACACTTTTGCCAATTGATCAAAATCGACAGCGAATCTCGCTACGAACTCGACATATCGAAAACATTGGCCGAACAGCTGGGGGAGCTCGGTTTTTCTGTTCATAAATTGCCAGTCGCCGAGGAAATTTCCAATGGCTTCAATATTTATGCTCGTTTAGACGGAGAGTTAGATGACAGCGTGGTACTGAGTTGTCACATGGATACAGTGGCGCCAGGTAACAATATCGAACCCATTATTGAAGAAGGCATTATTCGTTCTAAAGGCGACACTATTTTAGGCGGCGATGATAAATCAGGTATTGCGGCCATTATGGAAGCGGTTCGCTGTATTCGATCTGAAAATATCGCTCATAAAACGATTGAGCTTGCTTTTACTGTCCATGAAGAAGGTGGGCTGCAAGGATCTAAACACTTTGATATGTCGTTCATTCAGTCCGATAAGGCCGTTGTGCTAGATTCTGGCGGCCCTATAGGCACCATCATCAACCGTGCGCCAGGTCAACAATCCATGACATTCACCATCAAAGGTCGCCCTGCACACGCTGGTTTAGCTCCAGAAGAAGGGATCAGTGCCATTGGCGTTGCAGCAGAAGCCATTACCAATATGAACCTTTTGCGTATTGATGAAGAAACCACGGCAAACATCGGTATTGTGGAAGGTGGACAAGCCACTAATATCGTCATGCCAGAACTGCGTATCGTCGCGGAAGCACGCTCACTGAATGCAGATAAGTTAGCCAACCAGGTGGAGCACATGGTAGCAACGTTTAAAGCAGCGGCAGACAAGCATGGCGCTGACATTGAACTGGAGTCTCAGCGCGCTTATGAAGCTTACGTCATTGCTGAAGACCACCCGCATCTTGTTTCCGTCAAACACTCTTTCGAGGCTCTAGGCTTGGAACCACAAACACAGCCGACAGGTGGCGGCAGTGACGCGAATAATTTCAATGAAAAAGGCCTGACAACCGTTAACCTTTCCACGGGTATGGCAAAAGTGCATACCACGGAAGAGTATATTGCTATTGAAGATCTGGTTAACATCACCAAGTTCATGAAGCACTATTTAACCGCCTAATCATGCAAAATCCGGCCATCAGTGGTCGGATTTTTATCTCTACTCTCCCTCCCCCCTTTTTGTCTAGCCTCTTAGTTTAGCCTCGATGCGATTGAGAAGAGTTTACTATTCATCAATACAAGCTATCTTTAACATTAGCACTCCAGTTTCTGCCAGCGATACTTTCACGCTCTCATGCCCTAAAGTGCTGGTATTAAAACGCGGTTATTGAAAGACTGAATGTTGTCAGGCTGCGTGTTATCAGAGTGATTTCTACAATAGTAAATCTCATAGAGATACAGAGGTGGTTTTTGAGGCAACGACGTCTAGGCATTGATAAGCAGCTCGTTTTATATACCGTTTTAGTGAGCGTTATTTTGGCACTCATCAACACCTCTATCCATTCTTACCTAAGTTATAAAAATAAACTTCAATTACTGACAGAAGATATCCAGTTACTCAAAGAAACCAGCTTACCTAGCCTGAGTTCGAGTCTGTGGTTTGAAGATAGAGAGCAGCTATCGATAGTCGCGACCGGGCTTTTGCGTTACCCTCATGTTGATTATATTAATATCACCCAGAGTACAGCGAGCAACAAGACAGACTCCCAAAACTCTAAAGAGCCCGTTATTGAGCTAGGCAAGCCTGTAGAAGGAGACTTCATCGAAACGAAGTGGAGCTTGACACATCAGAAAGGAGCAAAAGAATACCACCTCGGAGATCTTTATGTTCAAACGTCACTTTCCCCTACCTATGAACAATTAGCCCGTAATTTCTTACTATTGCTCATAATGAAAGCCATTGAGTCATTACTCATTGTCACCGCGATTTTACTGATTACTTTAAAACTGGTGGTACGCCCGCTCAAAACAATCAGTCAAGCCATGGCCGATTTTAACAACGGCCCACTGCCTAGTAAGATGACATTACCACCACGGGTATTCCAAGATGAAGTTCAAGATCTTTCTAACAACTACAATGCATGTATTAATCACCTCGCGCATAATTATCAGGAACTGGTTGAGGCAAGAGAAAAAGCTGAAATTGCGAATCAGAGGAAAAGTGAATTTCTAGCCAATATGAGCCATGAAATACGCACCCCAATGAATGGTATTATTGGTATTGCGGCACTATTGAAAGATCTTCCTGACACTCCCCAACAAATCGAATACCTGAATGTTCTCGATACTTCATCACAGAACTTGCTCAATATTATTAATGATATTCTGGATGTTTCTAAAATCGAAGCGGGCCATTTTGATATTGAGTACGTCCCTTTTGATGTTCACTCACTAATCCAACAACAAGCAGATGTCTTTAGCCTAAAAGCAAAACAAGCTGGGTTAATGTTTGAATGCCATATAGACATTGCGATTCCCGATGTGTTGGTGGGTGATCCAGTGCGGCTTACCCAGGTGCTCAATAATCTACTCAGCAACGCGACTAAGTTTACGCCTAAAGGCTCTGTTCATATTAATGTGCAACTCATAGAGCGTGACATAGAATACGCGACGATTTGTTTTTCCATTAAGGACACAGGAATAGGCATTGCTAAAAACAGACTAAACGATATTTTTGAGCAATTTCAACAAGCCGATGGAAGTACTACACGTAAGTTCGGTGGAACTGGATTAGGGTTAGCCATCAGCAAAAAAATCGTCGCGCTGATGGGGAGTCAACTCAAGGTCATCAGTGAACCTGAGTTAGGGAGTCATTTTTTCTTTGAACTTTCTCTCAAGATATCGGATCAGCAAACATCCAGTAAAACGTTAACATCATCCAATATCTGTGATTTTCCTTCCTCATCGACCCCTGAACTCCCCACTGAAGAGCAACTCACTACTGGGCACTACTCTAAAAAAGTACTCTCAAATAAACGTGTGCTATTTGCGGAGGATACTTTCATTAATCAGCAAGTGGTTAAAATCATGCTGATGAACATAGGCTTGAATGTCGATATTGCGAACAATGGATTGGAAGCGCTCAATATGTGTAAGACTCAAGAATATGACCTGATTCTGATGGATTGTCACATGCCGGAAATGGATGGCTACGAGGCAACAAAAGAAATTCGCTCTCAATGCCCTTGGAGTCAGAATATCGCCATCATTGCTCTCACTGCCAATGTCATTAGTGAAGGTCGACAAAAATGTTTCGATTCCGGAATGAATGACTTCGTTTCTAAACCCGTCACGCCCGATCAACTGCTCAATGTCTTGTGCAAGTATCTCCCTGATATTCTATTAGAGCCGACTGATAATGAGGAAGATAAAAAAAGGAACGACAACTAGCGACGAGCAACGCCTGTCTGCGATCAGAAATGAACGATAAGAACTTATTGATGTTTACTCTTTCATTGGCTGCTTGCTTTTTATTAGACCTGGCGCTTTATTAGGTATTTCTTTTTATTAGACATTTCTTTTTATTAGACATTGCCACAACGAAAATTTGAACTCACAGAAACTATAAAAACTGCTTTTCAAAATCCTTAGCATACAAAGGTTTTGAGAAGAGATAGCCCTGATATTTATTGCAGTGCTCATTTTTCAGCAGATCTAGCTGATCTTGTGTTTCTACTCCTTCAGCAACCACAACTTTCCCTAAGTTATGACCCATTTGGATGATCGTTTTTACTAACATATGGTCGGTGTGTAAAGTGACGCATTCGTCGATAAATGACTTATCGATTTTTAAGATGTCGATTGGTAGCTTTTTCAAATAGTTCAACGAAGAATACGCCACGCCAAAATCATCAATGGCGACCTTAACGCCAAGTTTTCGTAACTTTTCACACGTAGATATCACTTGTTCTGGCTGAGTCATTAACGTTGTTTCCGTTATTTCTATTTCCAATAATTCAGGAGGCAACTGGTTTGATGCCAACGCAGACGAAACCACATTGTAAATATCATCATGAACAAACTGAACCGTTGAGACGTTGACTGAAATGCACAGGTTGTGTCCGTCATTAAGCCACTTTTTCGCTTGTATACATGCTGTTTCTATCACCCATCGACCAATGGGAATAATTTGAGTACTTTTCTCAGCAATAGAGATAAAAGTGTTCGGTGGGATCATTCCTAATTCTGGATGTATCCAACGTATAAGAGCTTCAGCACCGACAATTTTATTCTCGCCGCAACTCACTTTAGGCTGGTACGCTAAACAAAACTGATCACTATTTAACGCCTGATTCAGCTCTCTTTCAATCTGATGCTCTCGGATTGTTTCATCAAGCAGCTCGGCGTCATACCACTGAATAACATTTTTGCCTTTCAGCTTAGCTTTATTTACCGCTATGTCGGCATTCTTACACCACAACTCGGTATCTCGTTGGGTATCGTCAAGCAATGCTACACCGATGCTATAGCCCAATTTATATGGGACGTTGCCAATAGGAAAGACTGGCTGATACACATGTTTGATCTGATATTCAACATTACTGATATTATCACCAAGGTCGCCTTGACCTTTAATGACGATAGCAAACTCATCGCCCCCTAACCGGTAGAGTTTTGTGTAGTCAAACAGAAGCGAGTCTAATCTTTTGGCAAATGCGGTTAACAGTTTGTCACCCTGTGTATGGCCCAAACTATCATTAACCGATTTGAATCCATCTAAATCAATATGGAATAACGCATAATCATATTCTTCATCTTCTTCTATGCTTTTTAACGCCGTAAAAAATGAATTCCTGTTTGGTAACCCTGTGAGCAGATCCATCATGCTGTCACGCTTGTAACGCAACATTTGATCACGAAGTTTGATCTGGTAATAGGTCATCACAGTAGCAAACGACGTAATCAGGAGCACCTCAATAGCGTCTTCAATAAACTCATCGAAATCACTGCTTGGAAGGTGAACAAAATAACTCAAAACTAATAACAACGCGGTTGCAATTGGCCAGAGAGATCCAGGAAAGATAATAATGTAGCAGATGGGCAAGAGTATGAAGCTTTCTTCGATGGCATCTAATTCTAACGGTTCAATATAGCCACCAACAAAGATCAATAATAGCGAGCTATTGGCCGCAATGATTTTTATGTTGTCATTTTTTGAAAAGTACGCAAGAAGCATCAAGGCAGGATAAAGGAGGTATAACCAATGAGCTATTTGGTGCTCCGTGACAAGTGTATAGGTGATAAGCAGTACAGAAAGAACAAAGACAACTTGAACAAGTCGATGAATATTAAAAACCTGTGACAAAACATGAGCCAATTTGCGCAAATTACCGCCTCTTAATATAGTGAAACCATTTATCTCGTCAATACATACTGATATTGAAAACTGTCATGGCTGAAGTGCTAACTAAAGTATAGGTAGATTTTTCGTATCAATGAGGATAATCAATAATTAAATGAGAAAGTTAGAGGCAATACACATTATTGTAAAGTAAGAGCCCCTAATATTGAGGCTCTGAGGAAAGTCACACAATTGAGACTGTCCTAAATTCTCTATCATTGGTCACTATAAGCCTAGATCATCAGATAGCGCTTTAATTTGTTCAAGATCCATTCTGTGGACTTGCAGCATTTGATCCACCTGGCTAAGGCGAGAATTCGCTTCATCTTGTTTATCACAAGAATCCGATGTCGCATCCCATGATGTGCCTTCTAAATAGATGTCACATTGCGCTTTTAGCGAGTCAATCACGGGCAGTAATTTTTCACGTTCTGTCTCTAAACCTTCCACTTCTTGCTTAATACGCAGTTCTTTTTGGAAAAGCTCTCTAGATCGTTCGAACATCGTTGCTTGTATATCCGCTTGTCGATTAAGCTGGTTATTTTGCGTGTCGGCATCAGATAGCTGAACCGCTTGATTCGCTAGCTGTGCATTCAGTGATAAGTTCGCTTTTTCTAGTTCGGTGACGAGTTGTTCGAGTTTCTCAACATCCGATTGATACTGTTCTTGTTGCTTTGTTAGCTCTAAGCTCAGTTGCTCAGCCAATTGCTCATCGACCATAGCAACCTTTTTTTCCACTTGAACTACCAGCTGCTTTTTATCTTGAAGCAGTATTTGATATTGATCTTCTAACTTATGGTATGTCTGTTCCCATTTTTTCGCGGTCGTCGCAGAGCCAATTAGCCCACCTGCTGCTAACCCCAGTAAACAAGCAATAACAATATAGGTGTAGGTTCTCTTATCACGTTCTTCGACCACAACAACATCGTCACCATCAAATTCTTCAGTCTCATTTTGCTTGTTCAACTTTCTCTCCTAGAAACCGTTATCGTGTTAGCTCGGCAATCATGACTGATCCTGCGTAAACTAGAAAGCTCACAACCAGAGTCACGATGATGCCTTTTTGGATTTTTTCATTGGTGCGATACCGAATCAAAACAAACGCCAGTGCAGAAATAAATACAATCGCAATTAACCTTGTCATCCCATTTCCCTCTTACATCGCGTACCTTCGTCATTGCCTTGTGACTGAGCCTAAGCGACGCAGACAGTTAGCATGTTCTTCTATTTTATACTATTTAGTCTGGCTGAATAAGATAAGAATAGGCTTTATGACATTTAACTGAAGAATATGTGTTTAGTTCATTTATTTTGCTCGTGACATCTCTTTTCCTTTTCCGTAGAATTCCCAGCGCAAATTACCATTATCAGGTAATTGTTCCGATGAAGACTGCAGGAGAGCGGTATTTAACCAATTATTAACAATTGGTTAGTGTTACCCACCGAAGAAGTAAATCTTTCAGGTGCTTTGTACTAGTGAAAATTAGAAAAGCGTGGACTGTAGTTGGAGGAACCTCTGGAGAGAACCGTACTACTTTGTTGTAGAAAGCGGTCGCCGAAGGAGCAAGCTTTGTGTATGCAAGGTGAAACTCTCAGGCAAAAGGACAGAGGAGTGGAAAGACACAATCGACCAACATCTATTCATAACAAAAGAATAGATGCTGTGTGATGCTTATTCAATCGTCACACCCTTTCCCTCTTCTCCTTATATTTTGTTTTTTTAAGGGGAAATCATGAACAATCTTCAATCTGTATTACAAACTATCGACCATTTTATTTGGGGACCACCTCTGCTCATTTTACTGGTAGGGACCGGTATCTATTTCACCTTTAGCTTAGGTTTACTTCAATTTAAGCACCTTCCTACTGCGCTAAAACTGGTGTTCACCAGAGACGCGAGTTCACAAAGTAAAGGGGATGTGTCGAGTTTTGCTGCGCTTTGTACCGCGTTATCTGCCACCATTGGTACCGGCAATATTGTGGGTGTCGCAACCGCCATTAAGCTCGGAGGCCCTGGTGCACTTTTCTGGATGTGGCTAGCGGCCGTATTTGGTATGGCAACCAAATATGCGGAATGTTTACTCGCTGTAAAATACCGTAAAGTGGATGACAACGGCCAAATGATCGGTGGGCCAATGTACTACCTTCAATACGGTGTAGGCTCTAAAGCACTCGCGGTGATGTTTGCGATTTCTGCGCTCGGAGTCGCCTGCTTTGGTATTGGTACTTTTCCGCAAGTGAACGCCATACTCGATGCTAGCGAGATTTCATTTGGCGTTACTCGTGAAATTTCAGCCCCAATCTTAACTCTATTGGTGGCAGGCGTGACACTCGGTGGAATTCAATCGATCGCTAAAGTGGCGGGTAAAGTTGTGCCTGTCATGGCGGTGTTCTACGTGGTTACCTGTGCCAGTGTTATCCTTCTCAATATAGACAAGCTTTATGACGCTGTCGCTTTGGTTTTTGTGTCCGCTTTTACCTCTTCAGCGGCTACAGGTGGTTTCTTAGGCGCAAGCATTATGCTGGCAATTCAATCTGGTATCGCTCGCGGTGTCTTCTCGAACGAATCGGGACTAGGCAGCGCTCCTATGGCTGCGGCTGCGGCAAAGACAGATTCCTGTGTCAAGCAAGGCCTTATCTCTATGACAGGGACTTTCTTTGACACCATCATCATTTGTACGATGACCGGACTGGCGCTGATTTTGACCGGTGCATGGCAAAGTGAATTCTCAGGCGCTGCCATGACAACGCATGCTTTTGCCCAAGGTTTGAACTCGGATACTTTAGGCCCAATGCTTGTTTCTATTGGTTTGATGTTTTTTGCCTTTACGACAATTCTTGGCTGGAACTATTACGGCGAACGATGCGTGGTTTATCTACTGGGTACAAAAGCGGTGCTCCCTTACAAAATCCTCTTTATTGCTTTAGTCGCGTCAGGTGCTTTTCTTCATTTAGATATGATTTGGATTATTGCAGACATTGTGAATGGATTAATGGCTATCCCTAACCTGATTGGTTTAATCGCCCTACGCCATGTGGTGATTGAAGAGACAAAACGCTATTTTTCAGCAGCAGTACACTCTAAAACAGTGGATGCTTTCTAAGCCAGAAAATATTTTCTAAGACAGTAAGTACCGCGAACTAAGATTAAAAACTAACGTTGTTATCAAAGGCAAACAGATTTCATTGTTTGCCTTTTTATTTGCCAGCTGACACAAACCATCCAATTAAGGTTCTATAATAGGCTCTTCTAGCATTAGCTTCACGCCTAACGCAACTAGCACCGCTCCCGTTGTGCCTTCCATCCACTTTAAGAATCGGACATTATTCAACAAAGACTTGGCGCGCACTAACACACTAGACAAACTGCATTGCCAAATCATTGCGATGACAAAATGAATTGATGCCATAAAGAGCGATTGCAATAACGCAGAACCTTGCGGGTCAATGAACTGGGGAAGAAACGCCAAATAAAACACCGCTGTTTTTGGGTTAAGGACATTTGATAAAAACCCCTCACGCAAAGAGCGCAAAGCATCAAGCCCACCGCCAGCAGTTTGCGTGTCAACGGCAGTAGGCACCGTGTTTCGAAGTGATAATAGACTGCTCGCCCCCAACCAAATCAGATACGCTGCCCCAACAAATTTAACAAACTGGAACAGCTCCGCAGATTGTGCCAAGACCGCTGAAATACCGATCGCGGAAAAAAGTGCATGTACATAAAGACCGCTACAAATACCAAAACTTGTCATCGCCCCATCAGACAATCCACCTCTTGTGGTATTTCTAATGACCATAGCCGTATCCAGCCCGGGCGTCAGAGTTAAGATCGTAATAGCAAGTATAAAAGCTTCAATATTTAAAATGAACATCAGAACACGGCTTAAATTTTACGTAATAAAGTAATCAAAATAGCAAGTTATCTTAAAAGATTCCACAGTAATAAAGAGTCTTTGGAAATATAAAAAAACAATAATCTAAACGCTTAAGCGTTATATTCACCAAGAATTGCATGGCGAATAAACAGTGTGTTTACCCCACTAAATGGCCTTGAGAATCAATTTAACATTGCTACACTGAGTATTCTTTCTTTCGTCACGAACGGCATACCATGACTGCATTCCAAAAATTAGTTGAACATTCAAAAACAATCTCTCATTTCAATCACCTTGCAGCGATTTGTGGCTGGGACCAAGCATCAATGATGCCTTCCGGTGGAAACCAAGCTCGCTCTGAAGCCATGGCGCAATTGTCTGTGCACATTCACAGCCTTTTAACTCAACCGCAACTTTCGGGATGGTTTGAACAAGCTGAATCTGAAGCACTGAGCCCGCAAGATACGTCATCGCTACGTGAACTAAAACGTCAATGGCAACAAGCAACGGTACTACCTGAAACACTGGTACAAGCAAAGTCGCTGGCAGGATCTCAATGTGAACATGCATGGCGAACTCAACGTAGCAACAATGACTGGCTTGGCTTTGAAAAAAACTGGGCTGAAGTCGTTAAGCTATCGCAAGAAGAAGCACAAATTCGTGCAGAAGCAACCGGGCTTTCCCCTTACGACGCCATGTTGGATATCTACGAGCCTGGCACAACATCAGCCTCGCTGGACATTTTGTTTGCCGATGTAAAAACGTGGCTTCCATCGTTAATTGATGACGTGATTGAAAAGCAAAAAACTGAGTCTTTCATTACCCCATCAGGTCAGTTTGAAACAGATAAACAAAAAGCGCTGGGGTTAGAAGTCATGAAACTGTTGCAGTTTGACTTTGAGCATGGCCGACTTGATGAAAGTGTCCACCCTTTCTGTGGTGGTGTCCCTTCTGATGTCAGGATCACAACCCGATACGACGAAGCTGAATTTGTGCAATCGTTAATGGGTATCGTGCATGAAACAGGGCATGCTCGCTATGAGCAAGGGTTGCCAAAACAACTCGCAGGCTTACCGTCGGGTGAAGCTCGATCTATGGGAATTCACGAATCTCAATCACTGTTTTTTGAAATGCAGGTGGGGCGAAGTGATGCCTTTATCCAACACCTCTCTAGCTTCGCTGGTAAACAATTTACCTCACACGATCCTGCACTGTTTGGCTTTGATAACTTCCAAAAATTGTACACGCGCGTTAAAAAAGATTTTATTCGTGTCGATGCCGACGAGCTCACCTACCCTGCTCACGTTATTCTTCGCTATGAGATTGAACGTGACCTGATGAACGGAAAAATCAAACATACCGATGTCCCTGAGCTTTGGAACCATAAGATGCAGCAGTATCTTGGCCTTTCTACTCAAGGTAATTTCAAAAATGGGTGTATGCAGGATATTCATTGGACAGATGGTGCGTTCGGCTATTTCCCTAGCTACACACTAGGTGCGATGTATGCCGCTCAATTCATGGCTGCAATGAAGAAAACAGTTGATGTCGATTCAGCAATTTTAAGCGGTGACCTCTCTCCAATTTTCTCCTGGTTATCAAAGAATATCTGGAGTAAAGGGAGCTTATCGGACACTGATACCTTAGTACAGCAAGCAACAGGAGAAACACTAAACGCTCAGTTTTTCAAAGAACATTTGATTAACCGCTACCTATAAGTAAGTTGAGCACCCACAGCATGAAATGGTAAAAATTGATTAATAAGCCTGAATGATCATTCAGTTTTAGAATCTCTTCTGGTGAAATACTCACAAAAAACCCCGCTATAGGGAGCGGGGAAATAACCAAAAATAAAACCTAATACATTAGAGAGCGAAGCTGAAACCAAGGTTATAATCTTCACCATTTTTTGCTGTAAACTCTTTATCTTCACTTGATGCATTTGTGCGACCGCTTTCATCGCTTTTCACCAAGCTAACCCAGTGTCTAATTCCAGACGAACGACTAGCGGTAGTTTGAGAAAAAGTAGTACATGTCTCTAGCTGAATATCTTCAATATCTACAAACTCTAAACAACCCGTGCCCTTGCTAGCACCTATCGTCACTTCAACATGTGTTCCGCTCTCATCACGAAATAGGATTGCTGTAGGCTTCGACTTGTCACCAGTGTAAGCCACAAAGTGTTTAGCGCGTTTCAAACCAGTGTGTTCGCCATTTTTGAAGTAAACCTGAATGTGTCTGTAGTCGATCTCATAGCTCACTGCGTCTTCATGAGATCCCGATTCGAGAGGAAATAGAGTATCAAGCAACTGTTTCGCCATTGTCTGTTTTTCTAGTTGCTTGTCTGCTTTCACCATTTCTACGGCAAAGACAGCTTCAGCAATAAAAGTAGAATGGTTTCTGTGAAGTTCTGTTTTGTCTAGTGTCAGCATATTCATAATCGTTCCCTCATACGGCTTTGAATTTTATGTAGGCCAAAAGTCCTGATTGACCCTTTTTAAAATTGTTCTTTACTGTGTAATTTCCATGCTTTTCATACTACCTTCATTTTTAAAACAATTTCACAACAAAAATTTCACACTGTGAATTTTACTAAATCGTTTTTTACACAAGCAGATATTTTTTGCCCCTAGCCCTTTATTTAACTGGGCTGAGAGCTCACTAGAATCACTTTTGCGTGTTGTTTGAATTTGTGTAATAGCCAACCCAACCCAGCGTATTATCGATTACTAGATGTTAGGTATGCTTAGTCTCGACTTTACTCGACGGCGGATTTAACCCAAAAAAAA
>NZ_AJYQ02000090.1 GCF_000287055.2 Vibrio genomosp. F10 str. ZF-129
CAGCGGCCAACGGCCAGCAAGTCGTCATGGATAGCGTCACCATGATCGAAAGCTTATCACAGGAGATGCAAGAATCGGTGGAGTCGATGCACCAACTGGCTAAGCATTCTGAAGAAATAGGCAGTGTTGTCGATGTCATCCAAGGTATTTCAGAACAAACCAATCTATTAGCGCTCAATGCAGCCATTGAAGCAGCGCGAGCAGGTGAACAAGGGCGAGGTTTTGCTGTCGTTGCAGACGAAGTGCGCACACTAGCCAGCCGAACTCAAGAATCAACTGAGGAGATTCTACAAACTATTCAGCTCCTTCAACAAGGAAGCCGCGATTCAACGCAGCGTTTGGAAACAGGTGCCAATAATGCCCTTTCAACCGTCGACAAAGCGCGTGAGGCAGGTGATGCACTGACTCAAATCAAAGCCAGTGTCGATCAAATCACCGCTATGAACGCTCAAATTGCGACCGCAGCTGAAGAGCAGAGCTTAGTTACGGAAGAGATCAACGCCAACATCAGTAGCATCAGTGAGATTTCCAACCAAAATGCGATTGGCACGGAGCAAAGCAGCGCTGCGACCCAAGATTTAGCCCAGTTAGCAGAAGTATTGCGTAACGAAATAGAGCACTATCGTGTTTAAAAAGCATATGGGGCATAGTTGCCCCATCACTTTCATTAATGGCGCGTTAAACCGTCACGATCACTCGAAGAGCAAGGAGAATTAATACGATCCCAGACAGTCGGTCAATGAGCACAGCTTTAGTTCTGATCCGTTCAAGTAGTAGCGGGCTAGAAAGCATAAAGGTGATGAGCGTATACCATAAACCATCGACCACCAGCGGGGTCAGTATGATCAAACTCTTACTCAGGACATCACTGCCTATCGCTATAAATTGACTAAAGAGTGCGATAAAAAACAGCGCAATTTTGGGGCTCAGCAGAGAAATAAGAAAGCCCTCTTTCGCCGACTGCCACAGACTCACCGCCTCTCCTGATTCTAACTTCTCAGCGACCCCCCCTTTTGAACGCAATGCATTGATCCCTAAGTACACCAGGTAAGCTGCCCCAGCATAGCTGATCGTTTTAAATAGCAACGGCGACTGCTGCAAAACAACCGCTAAACCGATCAACGTAATGAACGCATAAATACCAATACCAAAAGCGTGTGCCCATGCTGCTGCAAAACCATTAGCTCGTCCGCCCGCTAAGCTATGTTTTGCAACCATCGCTAGGCTAGGACCCGGTGACATAGCCCCTAATAAGCAGATAGTAAGAAGTGATAACCAAATGGTAAATGTCATGGGAGCCCTATTTGTTGATGATCGCTGAATGCGAGTGAGTGGTATTAAAAAATTCAGTCAATACAGTGTGCGTAATCAAGTGTCGAAGCTCAGGGTAAGATTGCAACTCATCACGGATCTCGGTCAACCTAGTCATGCTTTCAACCTGCACAAACAGCATCATATCGGTTTCTCCACTGATGGCATGGCACCATTTCACGCCATCAATATGATAAATTTTCTGCGCATAGCTCTCGCAGTGCTGTGTGGTACTTGTCATATCAAATTTGAGCGCCAAATAAGCGGAGATGGTTTCTTTTTTATTTTCTGGAGCAAGCTGCGCATGGTAGCCCAAAATAACGTGTTCGTTTTCGAGCTTTTTTATTCTCGCGGTCACCGCCGAACGTGATAGGTTCGCTTCTCTTGCAATGTCACTGATCGAACGGCGCGCATTGCATTTCAAGATATCAACAATAATCTGATCAAACTTGTCCATGATTTCCCTTCTATGAACGTACCTTATTGATTCGTTTGCGCTATTGCCAATTCAATTCGTTCAATTCTTCCGTAAACAGTCAATTAACCATGTTTAAAGCAGCTGTGCAAGCGTTGCTATCTTGGGATCAATATCATCCAGTTCAATATTACCAAAACCCAACACCACAGCTTGCCAGTCTCGTTTTGTGTGGGGCTGATGCTCATACATGGACAACGGGCGGATCGTGATGCCTTTCTCTTTGGCCCTTTGGCATAGTTCAAGCTCGCTACACCCTTCTTTCCAACGAAAGGTAATGTGAAGCCCAGCCGCTTGACTGATAACCTCCACACGCCCTACAAAATGAGTACCTATGGCTTCCATCATCAATTCGTATTTATGCTTATATAGCCGCCGCATTTTCCTAATATGCCGTAGCAAATCCCCTTCTAAAATAAAGTCTGCGAGTGCCGCTTGAACATGCGACGGTGAATCTCCACTTAACGCGTCTTTTATTTCTAAGCTCCGGGAAAGCAATGCTTGAGGGACGATTAAATACCCGAGTCGTAGGCCATTGAACATCACTTTGCTTAAGGATCCGATATAAAAGATACGCTCCTTTGCCCCTACTTCTGCTGATAACCCTTGAAGGCTTGGGTAGGGCCGATGAGCAAATTGAAATTCACTGTCGTAATCATCTTCGATTATCCAACCGCTTTTCTCTCTCGCCCAACGCACTAACTCTATCCTTTGCTCTAAATGAACGCTTGTACCCATTGGGTATTGATTACTGGGTGTGACATACAAGCACTTAGCCGTACTCGCCTTGATATGGTCTAGATCTATGCCCGCCTTTGGAACCACTTCAACGGGCTCTAACTGTAGGCCCAATAAATCGATGGATTTTCGCATTTGAACATAACCTGGGTTTTCCATCAAAACCTGATCGTTTGGTTTGAGTGTCGCCATCAAAGCGATGGTTAAGGCTTGCTGCGCACCGGCTGTAATGACAATTTGATCGGCACTACAACTCACAGAGCGACTGCTTGAAAGGTAGTCACACAATGCCTCTCTTAATCGACGATCACCCTGAATATCTTGGCTTCCAAGTAAACTCACTCTGGTTGCGTGTCTTTGCAGCAGTCGATTCCACTTAATCAAAGGAAATTGCGCTAAGTCAGGGACGCCAGGCGCGAAGCTACGGTTTAACTCTTGCGAGGAGACTTCGCTCTTTTGAGTTGCCACGTTTTTACTGGTCGAGCTCACATGTTCAGGAAACGCATGATCTGGAAACGTATAATCTGAAAACGTATAGTCAGGCAATTCAATCGCCACATAAAATCCCGACCCAGCCCGAGATTCTAAATACCCTTCGGCGACTAACTGCTCATAAACGGCTATCACGGTATTTCTGCTGATACCCAGCTCTAATGATAATTTTCGTGTTGACGGCAGTTTCCCTCCTTTAGCCCATAGATGTTCTGAGATTTTGCTTCGTATCGCTGAAAATAGTTGCTTTTGAAGTGAGGAAGAATGGCGGTCAAAGGCTAAATCACCAACATCTATAGGCTGCATAACTGGATCCATGATTATTTAAAAACTGGCTCTATTTAAGCTACCAGTTATCGCTAATATTGCAAACATCAGTTATGAGAAAGGAATCAATATGCTATCTGAAAGCAAAAGAACACACATTAAGAAAGGGGCAAAAAAAGCGAACTTTGATCCTAAGAACCTTCACCAGATCATTGATGAAAGTCTGATCGCTCATATTGCTATTGAGGATGAAACGGGCCCTATTGTCATCCCTATGTTGGCATGGCGCGTGGAAAACAACGTCTATATCCATGGTGCCAAAAACAGCCGTTTAATTAGACAACTCAAGAAAGCCAAGCAGACATGCCTTACGTTTACTCTGTTTGATGGTTGGGTGCTTGCGAGGTCGGCATTTCATCATAGTGCTCACTATCGGTCAGCGGTGGTTTTGGGACAGTTCTCATCGATTGAAGGCACCTCAGAGAAAGACCGATTACTGAATGTCTTTATCGAGCAAATCGCACCGGGTCGATGCAATGAAGTTCGCTTAGGAAACCAGAAAGAACTAGACGCCACTGAACTTTTGGTCATTCCTCTTACTGAAGCTTCGGTTAAGATCAGTCACTCTGGCGTCAATGATGACCTAGCCGATTTGGATTTTCCCGCTTGGGCTGGCGTGCTTCCATATCGAACGGTTGTTGGCCCACTGGAGCCTTGCGAAGATTTGGATCCTTCACTCACAGAGCCAGACTACTCTGAAGCCTACGGAGTACGGTGGCACGATAGATAGAAGTACGAGGGAAAGAAACACCGTACCATCTATTCACTTATTCCCTTGTTTATCTATTTATTCATTTATCTAGCAAAATGGCGGCCATTCTTGGGTAAACCGTCATTTTGTTGGCAAACTAAGACAAATTGCTAGCTGTGTTTCACAACAAGAACGAGTAAGCTAAGCGTCAGAAATATTCATGGAGCGAATTGATGGGCCAATTAAAAAAAGACATCACCTTAATATCAGGCATCGGACAACTGTCTACCACCTTGATGGGCACGGGCTTATTTATGATACCTGCCATTGCCGCTGGTATCGCAGGAGACCTCTCTTTATGGGCATGGTTGCTCTTGTTCGTGGCAATTTGCCCGATAGCCTTGACCTTTGCGGAGCTTGGGAAAAAATACCCAAGTGCCGGTGGTACTGCTTTCTTCGTACGTAAAGCATTTGGCAAAAAACTGGAACGCAGTGTCGCATGGCTATTTGTCAGCGTCATTCCAGTTGGCGTGCCTGCCGCCGTCGCATTGGCAGCAGGCTTTCTAGAGCAGATCCTACCCTCGCCTTTCAACACGGCATGGTTAACGCAAATCATCACAGTATGCTTATTAATATGGGTTAACTTACTTGGCACAAAGTCCTCAGGTCGCTTACAAACGATCATTGCTTTAAGCATTTTTACGCTCATTGCCGCTTTTCTGTGGAAAGGAGATATCACCAGTGCAGACATGACAATGCCACCTCTTACTGTTGAGTCATTGTGGCCAGTATCGGCAGCGCTTGGGGTGATGTTTTGGTGCTTTGTCGGCATTGAAGCCTTTGCCCATATGGGAGAGGAATTCAAAAACCCGCAAAGAGACTTTCCTATCGCGATTCTCGTCGGCTGTTTTATTGCTGGCGCGACCTATTGGGCATGTTCCGTTGTCATTTTAAAGTACTCCGCGTACGGCAGTGCTGAATTTGACCACGCATCGATTCCTTTTCTCAGTGACTTGTTATTTGGCGCAAAGTTTTCGCTCTTAATCAGTGTGCTTGGCTTTTCCGCCTGCTTTGCCAGTGTGAACTTATACACTCAAAGCTTATCGAGAATGGTTTGGGCTCAAGCTCGCGAGTATCAGCCTAAAGGGGCGATGGCAAGAGTTTCACTGAGAGGCGTTCCGGCCAATGCGACGTTGGTAGTTGGCGCGATATTGCTCATTTCTTGTATCGGAGGGGAAATCTCAGGGCTTAACCTAGAATTCTTCTTGAAACTCGCCAACGGTATTTTTGTACTGGTCTACCTGCTGGCGATGCTTGCTGCTTATAAATTACTCAATGGTGTCAAAAAAGGGCTGGCTCTTGTGTCATTAATTTTATGTACACTGGTCTTCATTTGCCTTGGTTGGTCGATGCTGTACGCCGTGACTGTTTTTACACTGTTGTCATTGCCTTGGAGCCGTTGGTTAAAGCGTGATAGGCAGCAAACCATTTAGCCTACTGTTCTCTGTCCTCTATCCTATATTCTTCTATTCTCTGTTCACCCAAGCCACTCACTTGAGTGGCTTGGGTCGTATTTAGATCTGCCTCGAACAATTCTCTTGAACTGTCCTTGTTTAGTACTTTTAGTATGTGGTCATTCTCAAAAAATGAGTTTAAAGAACATAGAGTACTCTATGGCTGATATATTGAACCAAGATCACTATTTGGGCACCAATAAGGAGGAATTATGAGCAGAATGGCAACCGCAATGCGCACGTTGTTTGGAATAAAAAATTCTTCGTCTAAAAAACAAAATATGATGAGAACGGAATTCTATCGAGGCCATCTGCTTAAACGGAACCCTGCGCACCCTGATTTCTGGAGCGCTACCATTAGTGACAAATCTCTGGTTGGTAAACTGGAATACTTAAAGATGTCTGTCGACCAATGGTGCAATCATAAAGTCATTGTGGCTCCAGAGTATTTTGAAAAAAACAAGCCACAACTTTCCGATCAACTCACCTTCGATTATAAAGAATTCAAACTAAAAAATGACCATGGTGGCGATAACGATTGGTATATCACTTATCGTGGTAGGTTAATGAAAGGGTCCAAAGGCAAGATTATTGAAGCCATCAATTTATTGGAACTGAAACGGGTTTAGCTTGGTGGTTCTTTATTTTTTACTCTTCTGGACCTTTTTACCCTGTTGAACCAATATTTCATTCCACGCTGCACTGCCATCGCGCTTGCGGACTTCATACTCAGAGCAGAATTGCGATATCGTCATGTTGTTGTCGCCCGTCGCCAATTTCAACGCTAACTCTACTTGCTGAAGTTTGCTTTGAAGACGCAGTATTTGACCTGCATTAGGGCTTTTTTCTTTCGCGTATTTTAAGGCTGCATGTTTGCGCTCCGCTGCGCCAGCTCGACGATCCGCTTCCCCTAGTAAAAACCTCAGTTGCGCAACGCTCTTGCCCTTTTTAAAAATAGGATCAATCAGTTCAACACAATCATCAAATGATGGATCTTCCGTGTATGGGTCAATTTTACGAGCTTGTTGACGCATCCACTCTAGCGCTAGTTTTTCATCTGACATAGTGAAATTTGTACCAATATAGTGAAATTTGTACCAATAAAAGAGCCCTTATACTATCGTTTAACCGCGAACCACTGCAATCATAGATTAAAGGAAAACGGTTAGCCTATTCAACGGAGTAGATAGGCAGATCGGAAGGTAAGCCAGCTTTATTGGTGTAGATTCGAGAGAATGAAGACAACCCCGCCACTTTCACCGAGGCAAAACGCCCCCACTTGCTTGCATCGGCCAATAACCAGTTCTGTCGGCAATTGGACAGTATCGCTTTAGAGATTTCAGCTTCTGGCAACTCGTGTTCCATCGCCGAAAGGTTCGGTGTAATTGAGCCGCACCCGACAATTCCAATATCCGCTTCAAAGTCATCAAAAAATGCCAGCACACTATGGCCGATGAGATCCTGATGTTCACAACGTACCCGCCCGCCGGTGAGGTAAACCTCGATATTAGGGTTCGCCTCTAATATTCTTGCTACTTGCAGATTGTTGGTCACGACCCTCAATGCCTGAAAACCAATCAAAAATTCCGCGACGTAAGTGACCGACGTACCAATACCCATAATAATGGTCGACCCTTCCGGGATCTGGCGTGCCACTTCTTTGGCAATCGACCGTTTAATGTCGGATTCGACCTCTCGACGAAACTGATAGGTGGTATTGGTTAAAATCGCCGGCAAGCTCAGCCCACCATGTACACGTCTCGCTAGCCCTTGCTCACACAATAGATTGACATCTCTTCTTATGGTTTGTGTGGTGACTGCAAACATCGACGCAAGAGCGCCTATTTGCACATCGCTGTGTTGTTTCAAATAGCTCAGTATTTGTTGCTGGCGATCCGTCAGTTCCATAACTTTTGTTCCTGATTATAAGGCATCGGGGTGGTCGGTAATGATATTGGTCACACCCATATTGGTAAATACTTGCGCTTTACTTAGATCATTCAGTGTCCAAATGTTCAGTTCATAATTCAATTTCAATATCGACTGGGCCATCGACTGGGTAAGAATATTTTGATCGACATGCACACTATACAGGTCCAGCGCTTGTATCTCTTGAAGGTAATCCGTTGAGGTTTCCTCGGTAATGTAACCACGTCTGACGTCAGGAATACGTCGTTGGCATTCTTTCAATGCGGATTTGGAAAAGCTGGAGATAAGCAGATTATGAAATGGAAAATTCACTGAATGGATAACATCAACCACTTTCTTGACCAAAGGTTCTACTTGTCTCTCGTGGTGTATTTTAATTTCCAGATTCATACTCATATTACGTTCAATGCAGGTTTTCAACGCTTCTTCCAATGTTGGAATGCGTTCATTGACAAACGTGCTACTGAACCAACTTCCGGCATCCAGTTTTTTTAGCTGCTCAAGTGTATGGTCTTCGACATTTCCTACACCGTTTGTACAGCGATCAAGCCCTTCATCATGAAATATAACAGGCACGCCGTCTGCGGTAAGCTGCGTATCCAATTCTACCCATTGTATTCCGACATCGGCAGCAACGTTGATTCCAGACAGTGTATTTTCTGGTGCGAGCGCCGCCGCTCCGCGATGACCTACTATCATTTTCAACCTCAATATTCATATGAAAACAGACCGGCTCATCTTACGCCTACCTTTCCCAATTTCAAGGCAATAGAACGCTTTAATCTTCACTGACTTCATTTCGTTAACAAGATCACAACATTCATGTGAATATTAATTTGTTCATATGAACGTAACAGTGGATATTATATTGTACGCTCTCCAATGACATAAATGCTCAAGATATACACAGGCACTCCTAATCGAGTGTGACAATAAAATGGACACCTTACTTCGTACAATAGAGGGTTAAGATAATGAAAAAGCTACTACTGGGAACGGTATTGACGGCTGCAACGCTATTTGGATACGGCGTCACAGGAAGTGGATCGGCAATGGCCGCGTCACAAGATCCTGTCAATATCAATATGAGCTTGGTTTTTACTCAAAATGAGTTGCTGACCAAAGAGCTGATTAAAGTCACGGAAAAAATCCGCACCCGTACCGATGGCGGTGTGAACATCAAAGTGTTCCCAGGCGGACAGCTACCCGTTTATAAAGATAACCTAGAGCAGGTTGTTAATGGCGCAGATTGGATTGCAGTAGAAGATTTAAGCTACCTTGGTGACTATGTGCCAGATTTTGCAGCACTAGCAGGCCCAATGCTATACAACTCTTATGACGAATATCTCGCAATGATGAAGACTGATTTCGTTGCCGATCTCACACAACAAGCAGAAGATAAAGGCATCAAGATTCTGAATGCCGACTACATGTTTGGCTTCCGCCACATGATCACCAACAAAGAAATTAAGAACTCTGCTGACATGAAAGGCATGCGTATTCGTGTACCTGGAAGCCAGTTATTTATCAGTACCTTATCTTCAATGGGTGCATCGCCGGCTTCTCTGCCCTTCCCTGAAACCTATGCAGGTGTGCAGCAAGGCGTCGTTGACGGGCTGGAAGGCTCTATCTTAACCATGTATTCAACTAAGATGTATGAAGTGGCGAAAAACATGTCTTTCACTAAACACTTCCTCGGCACAGTTGGTTTGTACATCTCCCCAAAAGTTTGGGAAAAACTAACGCCTGAGCAACAGACTATTGTGATGGAAGAGCTAGAAGCCGGTGCGGTTTCTAACACCAGCGAGTTGGTGAAACTTGATTCGGAATACATGCAAAAACTAGAAGATTTAGGCGTGACGTTTAACGAGGTCGATACCGCTGAGTTTGGCAAGCTAACGGCTGATGTTTATAACCAGTTCCCGGCATGGAGCGAAGGCATACACGCCACGATCAATGCTGAGCTGCAAAAAATCCGCGCGATGCAATAGTTACTTTTAAATGGGATAGTTAATTTTTAGATGAAAGTGTTCCTTTGGAGCCCGTTAACGCCTCTGCGTATTGATAGCAGGGGCGTACATCTTCGGCTCTGCGCTTGCTTTTTGGAGTCAACATGCGTTTTTTAGCAAACCTTGAAGAAATCTTAGCCTCTGTGGCCATTTCAGTAACCGTCTTAATGGTCATCATTAATGTATTTCTACGTTATGGTTTCGGCTTTGTTGTTCCTTGGAGTGAAGAGCTCTCGGTGATCTGCTTTATCTGGGCCGTCTACTTCGGTATCAGCTCATGTTATAAACATAAACTTCATATGGGTGTTGATGTCATCATGACTTTATTGCCCACTAAAATGAAACGCCCTTTTCGTTTAGTCATCTCTGTGTTTTTACTCATACTCAACGTCATCATGGCGTATCTCAGTTTCGACTACACCATGCTTTCCACGAAAGTCACCCCTGTAATGGGCATCTCTTATTTTCCTATTAATGGCGTGCTGATCCTTTGTTTTTCTCTTATGGCGATACATACCCTGAGATTTATCAAAGACGATTTAACGCATTCGACTCACGATTCGTCAGCCAATACTCATTAGGTGATCAAAGTGGACATTTATCTGCCAATTATTCTTCTGTTTATCCTCTTTCTACTTAATGTACCCATTGCTTTCTCATTGATCGCGTCAGCCTTGGGGTACTTTCTCTTTATCAATACCTCTATTCCGGTCAGCCTTGTGATGCAACGGTTTATTTCCTCTGCATCCTCATTCCCTTTGCTGGCGATACCGTTTTTTATCATGGTGGGCTCCATCATGAATTACGCAGGCATCAGTCGAAGTCTGCTTTCCTTTGCTGACTCTATGATTGGTCATAAAACAGGAGGGCTAGCACACGTTAACGTTTTGCTTAGTACCTTAATGGGCGGGATTTCAGGCTCTGCCAATGCCGACGCAGCAATGCAATCTAAGATCCTAGCACCCGAAATGACCAAACGGGGTTATGACTTACCCTTTACGGCAGCGGTCACAGCGGCATCTTCCAGTATCAGCCCTGTCATTCCACCAGGCATTAACCTGATTATTTTTGCCTTACTGGCTAATGTGTCTGTGCATTCAATGTTCATTGCCGGTTACGTTCCGGCCTTGCTTATGGCACTGGCTCTAATGATGACTATTGCCTTTATTTCTAAAAAACGTGGCTATAAGCCATCGCGTTCTGTTCCGGCTTCAGCGAAAGAGCGGTTTCACTATTTTGCGAAAGCCATACCTGCATTGCTTATTCCATTTGGCATTATTCTCGGCATGCGTTTTGGCCTGTTTACCCCAACCGAAGCGGGCGCCATCGCTGTCTTACTTTGTACTCTCATCGGTGCGCTTATCTATCGAGAGCTTAAACTGCATCACTTCAAACTGATCCTGAGGGAAACGATTCAAGGCACCAGCGCAGTTATGTTTATCATTATCGGCGCTATGGTATTTGGCTATTACATGACGCTTGAACAAATCCCGCAAAACGTGGCGTCTGCACTCATTCAATTGACCGATAGCAAACTGATTCTGCTTCTACTCATCAACTTACTGCTCTTGGTGGTCGGTATGTTTATCGAAGGAGGGGCAGCAATGATTATACTGACCCCTCTCCTACTTCCAGCTGTGCTTAATTTAGGTGTGAATCCAGTACACTTCGGCGTTATCGTCATCGTTAACATCATGATCGGTGGGGTAACGCCACCATTCGGTTCGATGATGTTCACCGTATGCTCCATATTAAAAGTGAAAATCATCGACTTTGTACGAGAGGTGGCGCCTCTGCTGCTTGCCTTATTAGCAGTATTGATGATCCTGACCTATTCGGAAGGGTTAGTCATGTTCTTGCCTAATTTACTATCAAAGTATTAAGGACCCATTTATGAAATCAGTTCCAAACCAATTAAATGCTAACTGGGCCTGCGTTGACTGGGTGTTAACCGATGTGGACGACACACTAACCTGGCAGGGGAAACTCCCGCCAGAAACACTGATAGCACTTAACGATTTACAGCAAGCGGGCATTACAGTGATTGCGGTGACCGGTGCTTGCGCAGGATGGTGTGATCATATTGCTCAGCTTTGGCCGGTGGATGCGGTGTTAGGTGAAAATGGCGCGTTTATTATGGAAAAACAATCAAGCTATCTCACTTTGCAAGCAGATGATGGGCTTGAAACACTCAAGGAGAGGCAAACTCGGTTAAAAAGCCAGGTACTTGAGATATTAAAAGACTACCCTGAGCTGAGTCTGACACTCGATCAATCCTACCGCCTTTGTGAAGTGTCTATCGATATCGGTCAAAATCGACCGAAGCTGGACAGTGGTATTACCGACGATATTATCGCTAAAATTCATGCGTTAGGGGCGCACGCTACCGCGAGTTCTATTCATATCAACGCCTGGTATGGGCAACATTCAAAAAAGCAGACGTCGATGGCATTTCTTAAAGATAAGGGCTTATCGGAAAAAGAGATTTTTAGTCGTTGTTGCTACGTCGGAGATTCACTCAATGATCAACAGATGTTTGCCACTCTTCCTAAAAGTGCAGGGGTTCAGAATATCAACCACTACTGGGACAAGCTCTCTGCCAAACCCTCTGTCGTGATCGATAGACCCGGTGGATACGGGTTTGCAGAATTTACCAGACAATTACTCGCTCTAAAAAGCACGACTTAGAGGCGCACCAGAAGAGAGAAGAGAGAAGAGAGAAAAGCGCCCTACCATTTTCAAACGTGGAGCAGATAAAAGCAAGACTGAACACCAGACGTTAAAAATTGTGTGGGGGAGGAAACTTTGGTGTTTCCTCATAAGAAAAATCTAATCTGAGTGCGCCAATCTAGTGCGAGTGCGCTATATCAGTCGGCCCCATTGACACTCCTTTTATCTGCGCGTAAATACCCATTCCTTTTTCTAACCTCAAATCATCACATGCCCAAGTCGTCACATTGGCCCAAAGTTCATCCTCTCCAAACGCAATTTTCACCTGCACTTGTTCACCATTTTCATTGGAATGCAGTTCGCGGACGATTCCCTTTAATACATTTCGAATACTGGTATCTTTGGGAATGGACGTACACAGAGAAACGTGATTCGCTTCAACTCTCACTTTCAATACCGTATTGATCAGTGCTTCATCGAGTAAACCATTGACCCATAAGTGATTGCCATCGTTTAGATCTAAACGTGTCATTGGATATTGGCCGTGGCGAGAGGTTACTTTAGCGTGCAGCAATGAACTGAGTTCTTGAGCTGGGATCCAAGGGCGCATTTCATCACTATTCCAAACCTGTGCCAGCGGGCCTTGAACCATCACTTTTCCAGAATGAAGAACCAACATGTGATCGGCGAGCTGCAATATTTCACTAAGACTATGGCTTACATACACAATCGGAATATTCAACTGCTTAGTTAATGATTGTAAATACGGGATCAATTCACGCTTACGCGGAAGGTCTAATGAGGCAAGTGGCTCATCCATAAGTAACATGGAAGGTGATGTCAGTAATGCTCGGCCAATCGCTACTCGCTGCTTTTCTCCCCCAGACAAAGAGCTGGGATAACGGTCTAAAAGCGTCTCTAATCCAAGTAGGGTGATGATTTTTTGAAAGTGATTGTCATCCGGCGAGCTAACACCGTAATTAAGATTCCCCTTCACCGTATAATGGGGAAATAATCTCGCCTCTTGAAATACATAACCAATGTTTCGCTTCTCTGGAGGAAGATTGATACATTTCTGCTTAACGGAGGTTTCGCTACGGGAGAAAAGTGTCACATCACCTAATCGAATTTCACCATGGTCGGGCGTAGAAAGGCCGCCTAACAGATTAACCAATGAGGTTTTCCCTGCCCCTGAACGACCAAAAATAGCGCATACTCCTTGCAGAGGAATGTCGGCATGTACATCGAGTACAAGATCCCCTAACTGCTTATGAACTCGAATGGTTAGCATGTCGATGCCCCTTTCTGTTGCGCTTTCTTAGTGAGCCAACCCGACGCAATCAGAGCAGCAAAGGCAATGGCAATAGAAATGATGCATAAGCGCATGGCCTGAAACTCCGCGCCCGGCGTTTGGATAAAGGAATACATTGCTAGGGGAATCGTTCTCGTCTCATCAGGAATGTTGGAGACAAAGGTAATCGTGGCACCAAACTCACCCAAACTTCGAGCAAAAGCAATGATCACGCCTGAAATGATACCAGGTAAGGTTAGCGGTAAGGTTATGGTCATAAAGACTCGCCATGGACTGCTTCCCAATGTTCGGGCTGCTTGCTCCAAACGCGTATCAACCGCTTCTATGGATTGCCTAATCGCTCTCACCATTAATGGGAATGAAACGACCGCTGAAGCCAAAGCCGCACCTTGCCAACTAAAGGAAAAGCTGACGCCAAAAACATGATAAAGCCATTGCCCAATGATGCCTTGTCGACCCATTGCAACCAGCAGTAAATACCCAATCACAACCGGAGGAAGCACGAGAGGTAAATGAATCATCCCATCAAGCAGTGCTTTGCCACGAAATTCCTTACGAGCTAACACCCATGCAGCAAGAATACCGAAGGGTAAGCTGACCAATACCGCAACAGTAGAAACTTTGATGCTCAGCAGCAGCGCCGATGCTTCATATTCAGTTAGCACAGCTATATGACTCCGAAACCATGCCGAATGTAAACGGCTTTCGCGTCTTCACTTTGCAAGTATTGAAAGAAAGCCTGACTCGTTTTTGACGGCTCATCACTGACCATAACCATTGGGTATTCAATTGCATCATGGCTCTGTGGGGAAAATGTCGCGATAGAGCGAACCTTAGAAGATATAATGGCATCGGTTTGATAGACTATCCCGAGAGGCGCTTCCCCTCTTTCAACCAAGACCAATGCACCTCGAACATTATTCGCCCGAGCCACATGTGATTTGATAGTGTCCCATTGTTGGTAATACATCAAAGCTTCTCTTGCGTACTCGCCGACAGGCACATGGTCAGGATCGCCTATTGCTAATCGCCCACCTTGGAGTGAGTCGACTAAGCTTGATGGTTGGAATTCTGACACATGATTTTCAACTAATAGATCGCTGGATTCTGAGGCAATAAGAACCAACGAGTTATTCAGCAAGGTAACTCGACTATTCGCATCCACAGCTTTTTGTTCAATCACATAATCTAGCCACTTTTGATTGGCGGGAAAATAAATATCCGCGGGCGCACCGTAAACGATCTGTCGTGCAAGAGCCGACGAGGAAGCAAAAGATAAACGGATATTCACCTTGTGGTCTTGTTGATAGTCACGAGCTATTTCTGACAATACGTTGGTCAACGACGAAGCAGCAAAGACGGTAATATTCTCTTTTGCATAGGCAACGGGCATTAAATGGAGTCCGATAACAGCCCAAAAAAGCACTAACGTACACTTAACAACTTGCACCGACCGCCTGCTAAACCGCTTTCTTTCCATTTTCTGAATGGCCTTCTTGTCACTTCTGATCATCGACGAGAAATCATATCATTATAGATACGCACTAAACTATATAACGTTATTCCATTTAACCTATTTATTGCTGTTTCGGTATCAACCTAGCCATTCAAGCCATGATCGTTCATTTAGCTAGACTCAACGGACTCCACTTCGCGCAATACCCCCTCTTACCCCTAACATTCATAAATGCATACTGATTTATATGTTAATTGCAATATTGAAATCTGTCGCAAATTGCAAACCACTTTGCATAAATCTTGTATAGTGAGTTTAAAAAACCAATCAAAACTGACGCAATTGCAGTCAATTAAACACTCTAAAACTTGGCACATATACTGCAATACTTTAAATGACCCTTCTTAAGCCGAGGGTCACCTAGCCAACTGACGTTGTTAGTGAACCTTTTTGTTCACACTAGATATATCGGCCAATTGCAACTTTGCAGTTGGCTTTTTTTTGTCTCCAATTTGCCGTGACTCTACATTTACTTCATGCATCACTGTACTTTTCACACACCTAAGTAGAATGTCACTCAGTTTAGGTTCATGAGCTACCAGCGATGCCGTTATGGGTAAGTTTAGGAATAAAAAAAGGGAAATGATGATGATCATTTCCCTTTTTCACTTTTCTATCTCAACCCCAAGTTCTGGAGTCTCCTAAAACGGCACTTCAAACTGCATCATCACATCGCCGCTGTATTTCTCGTGCCAGCGATAGTCAAAACGCATTCTAGGCTCACCTGATTTCTTATCACCAAAGCCGACACTCAATTGCAGACCGTGACTCATTAGCCACTCTTCCGTGCTCATTGAGCTTGCCTGATCTTCCAGTACGGTAGGCATCCATACGCCAAGACCAAAATAATTGGACGACACATTCTGGGTTACAAAGGGATCAGTTGCAGAATTCATGACCCAGTCATCCCAATATGAGCCAATGACAGTTGGTTCATCGTCAAACGTATCGCTTAATGCTATCCACTGCTTTTGAGCATAATTGAGTGTGTCATCGACAGAAAAACAAACACCGTTATTAATACCACTAGAACTGTTACTTAATACAACTGAATCAACACGGTAATTCGTAGAGGATTCAAAAAGATCACACGCACTCACTCCAAAAGGAGCAATGACGAGCAATAATAAAATTACTGCCTTGAGTCTCATTCGCTCTTTCCAGATACATCATTATGTTCAGGATTATCTAATATACTGACAGTTCTTTCAATAAAAACGCGACTTTTTGTGTGGTTAAGCCTTCAATGCTGGAACCATGGGCAAGTTTCTCTCGGATATCAGTGCTGCGCACTTTCACTCTTTCTGGACAAGTCAATAAACTCCAACGTTGCAGTATTTCCTCTGCCTTATAGAATTTTGAAAAATTGAACAGATTATCGGGTCCAAGTACGAAAGTAAGCTCGCTATCAGGGTGTTTTTTTTGTAACGCATCAAGCACAGCAAAGGTCGTCACCGCACAGTCTGGCTGAAAGAGTTCCTCTTCTATGGTACTTCGCTGCGCATTATTCACGGATAAGTCTTGTACGAAGGCATCAACGAGTTGGCAACGAATATCATACTTCAGCATATCTTTCCCCCAAGCATGAGAAATACTCGGCAGCAGCAAGACCCGATCAAAATGAACAAGTGATTCAATCACACTTTTATGCCCTAGGCTTGGCGGATTGAACGCACTACCAAATACTGCAACTTTGCTCATTTTCTTTCCTGTTCGTAAATGAAAACTCTTTTCTCAGTTTTCTAACTCAATGTTTAAGGTATGATAATACTAAATGATGATTTGAACACTATTGCTTGCAGGAAAGGACTACTAATGGAACAGATAATTCGTGATGAAATGCGCGTACTCCCATCTATTGACCCACACTTTGAGATTTCACGTCGTGTTGATTTTATAAAAACCAAGCTACAGCAATCTGGCTGTAAGTCACTGGTACTTGGCATCAGCGGTGGCGTAGATTCAACAACCTGCGGTCGCTTAGCTCAACTCGCCATCAATGATCTTAACGAACAATCGTCAAGCAAGGACTACCAGTTCATCGCCGTTAGATTGCCCTATGGTGAGCAAAAAGACGAAGACGAAGCACAACTTGCGTTGTCTTTTATAAAACCGACACAATCGGTTTCCGTTAACATTAAGCAAGGGGTGGACGGTATTCACAGCGCCACGCATACCGCTCTTGATGGCATAGGGTTGCTGCCCACCGATCAAGCCAAAGTTGATTTTGTAAAAGGCAACGTCAAAGCTCGTGCTCGCATGGTCGCTCAATACGAAATTGCTGGGTATGTTGGCGGCTTAGTATTAGGCACCGATCACTCAGCAGAAAACATCACGGGTTTTTACACTAAGTTTGGTGATGGCGCGTGTGATTTGGCACCACTGTTTGGTTTGAACAAACGCCAAGTTCGTGAGTTAGCAAACACCTTAGGTGCTCCAGAGCTATTAGTTAAGAAGGTTCCAACGGCTGATCTTGAAGAGCTAGATCCACAAAAAGCCGACGAAGCCGCACTCGGGCTAACCTATGATCAAATTGACGATTTCTTAGAAGGTAAAGAAGTGAGCAAAGAAGCGTCTGATCGATTGGTTCATATCTATACGGTGACACAACATAAGCGTCTTCCTATTCCAACTATCTACGACTAAGGAATGAGTCGATGTCGTACAAAGGGCCCCCTTTTTTCTGGGCGGCTCTTTGTTTTTTTTATTTTATCTTTTTTATCAATAACCTACTTCAAGCCTCCATCTCCTTTTGTTCTTAACTAAGGCATGATGCTTTAATACAAAAACCATACTACACCGCGTTGTTAACTTAGGTTTGCCCGATTTCATTTGATTACTGTTGTCAGTAAGCTATTGGCTTGTTTTGAATCTTTCGATAATTTATCTAGCTAGGAGCCATCAATGAGCGGTGTCATTCAAGACCAAAAATCCAAAGAAAATCATGGTTTAATGCATACGTCAAAGGGCCCGCTAGTGTTACTTTTTTTCGATGGTTACGACCTTAAAGCACGAGAAGGTTTTACAGGCCAGCTGCTTTCGAAAATGCATCATCAGATCAGAAACAGTAAACGCTCCTTTTGTAAGCAGCAGTCATTTACTGGGTTTTATTCTGCTTTCTTAGGCTTAATAAAGAGCTTAGAAGCGGTTGGATGTGATGTGCGGGTGAATGATTTCAAGCTTGCTCGTAAACACCCCGATTACCCAATTGGCGTCGCTGGGTTTCCCTCGGTTTTAGATATCGTCGACTTGCCTAATCCTAAGATATTTGGCCCCGGTGACTTTGGCCTACCCGAGCAATCTCAACGTGTAAGCAACGACCCGAGTTTTAAGAAATTAATACAGCCTTGTGAATGGTTTACTAAAGTTTACCAACCGTTTTGTGGCGACAAAATGATGCCATGGTTTACTGGCATTGATTGCGAAAAGTTAGACGATTTATCAAAACACGAGAAACAATATGACTTTCTCATCTACGACAAAATCCACTGGAACAGAGAGCAGAAAAGTATCTCGGTAATAGAGCGAATTAAACAGCACTTAGATAAACGCAATCTTACCTACACTAGCGTGAGGTATGGACAACATCATTTCTCACAATTTGTCGACGGGCTAAAATCATCGCGGGCACTGCTTTACATTAGTGAGCATGAAACACAAGGGCTAGCATACCAAGAAGCGCTAGCCTCCAACATCCCTGTCTTAGCGTGGAATGAAGAGACAATCATCGACCCACAACTGGCCAAATACAACCGTGCGGATCTTAATGTATCTTCGGTTCCTTACTTTGATGAACGCTGTGGGATGACCTTTAAAACTGAGCATTTTGAATCGGTTTGCGACCAATTCATTTCGCAACACGACTCATTTCAGCCTAGAGAATATGTACAGTCTACATTGGCATTACCAATAGCTGGACAACGATACCTAGACGAATACCTCACCATCACAAACTCTGCTATTTAGCCCTCTTTTTATTGTTATCATCAGGCCTTGTCAACATCATAAAATGGGTTTCGGGCCTGAAATCACGCGTTACTCTTAGCATCCTTTACAATAAGTAAACCAATATAACTACGCTGATGATTACTGATCCGATTATCTTGCCTTTTTATTGAGATTCTAATGCCACAAAGTACACCTTTGGTTCTATTATTTAAGCCCCCCTTCTCATGCTTTCTCCATTACTTGGTACTCAAGTACGACTTTATTACTAACAAATCATATTATCCGAAAGTCTAAATTTCATTCTTTATTCCACTGCCGACATAGCGCCAAATCATTACACTGCTCAAACATTCTAGTGACGTTAGAAATAGCAATATCACTAGCCAAAAGGACGAACTGCACGATCACTGAGAACAATAACTCATGAGCGGTAGCGTACAGAATACACATGGAATGAGACTATGAATCATACAGGGCTAATACGTTCACATGAAACAGGGTTTGCGTTTATATATCGCATTACCGATGCCAGTATTGTTTTCTCACTTCTGCTCATTATTGGGCATTTTTATCTTCCTACCTTCACAAAAGATTACCTGCTCATTGGGGCACTAGGAACCATATTGTTCCTGCTGTTTGGCGAAACGGTCAACTTATACCGCTCATGGAGAACCACCTCTCTTAGCGCTCACATTATCGTTACGTTTAGCTGTTGGTTTATCTGTTGCATTACTATAGTAACCGTGATTTATTTCACCAAACTTAGTGATCAATTTTCTCGCGTGGTGGTTGGTACTTGGTTTCTTGTCACCCCGCTAACATTAGGTCTGTGGCGCTGCATTATTAGAATCAGCCTCAATGCACTAAGACGAATTGGTTACAACGCTAGGCGAGCCATCATTGTTGGGCACACAGAGCAAGGGAAAAGCTTGGCTCAAGAGCTATTAAATCGCCCTTATCATGGGGTTAAGTTTGAAGGCTTTTACGACGAACGAAACACGTTTCGCACAGACAGCAAAGAAGACTACCCGATTTTAGGTAATGTTGAAGACGCGCTCAATCAAGCCAAAATCGGCGCGGTTGATTACGTGTACATTGCCATGCCAATGCATGCTAATGAACGGATTGCCAAGTTCTTAACGCAATTTTCTGACACCACCGCCAACACCTATTTGGTGCCTGATTTCTTTACCTACAACCTACTTCACTCACGCTGGGATCAAGTCGGCCACGTGCAGACATTGAGTGTGTTTGACACTCCCTTCATTGGTATTGCTTCATGGATAAAGCGCCTAGAAGACATCGTGCTTTCTACGATTATCCTCTGTCTGATCTCTCCGCTACTGATTGTGATTGCCGTGGCGGTGAAGTTCACCTCTCCTGGCCCGGTTATATTCAAGCAAGATCGTTATGGCCTAGATGGACGAAAAATCAAAGTGTGGAAATTTCGCTCAATGACAACCATGGAGCAAGGTAGTGAGGTCAAACAGGCAACTAAAAATGACGCGAGAATTACTCCGTTAGGCAGTTTTTTACGTCGCACATCGTTAGATGAACTACCGCAGTTTTTTAATGCTCTTGGCGGCTCTATGTCAATCGTAGGGCCAAGGCCTCATGCCGTTACTCACAACGAAGAGTATCGCCAAATCGTAGACCGCTATATGTTAAGACACAAAGTAAAACCAGGAATTACCGGGTGGGCGCAAGTGAACGGCTATCGAGGTGAAACCGATACGTTAGACAAAATGGAAAAACGGGTTGAGTTTGACTTGGCCTACATTCATCACTGGTCAATTTGGATGGATATTAAAATTGTATTTTTGACTGTTTTCAAAGGATTTACCGGTAAAAATGCATACTAACTGTTGGGGAAACACCATGTTATGGATGACTTACAGTAAAAAAATATTGCCTATTTTATTGCTGTCGCTACTGACCAGTGGTGTCACCTACGCTAAGCGCTCAAACTACTATGAATTTGATGAGATTAAAGATTCACCATTTACCGTCATGGTCGATCTAGAGACTGGATACAATAATAACTTAACCAGAGAACGTAATAGTAATGATGCTATTTCGTCAAGTTTCGTCAATGTCATCCCTGGTTTTGCTTACACTTACAAGCCATCGGCTAGTCGATACAGTGTTCTGTATCGCATTGATTCAGGGCACTATTTTGATAGCAAAGATGATAATTATACCGACCACTATTTTGAGTCGAACAACCTTATCAGCTTTAACATACGCAATAACGTATCGCTCATCTATACCTACAACAAATCGCATGAAGAACGTGGAACCGGGCTAACCGAGGGAGCACTCGAGAATATAACCACTAATCAGCCTGTTAAATTTACCGACCATAACGTCAACGCCGAATATATCTATGGCGCTAACACTGCGAAGGGGCAATTAAGATTTGGACTCGGCTATCAAGACAAAAGTTACACCAATTATCAACAATATGAGATAGACGGAAATCAGTTTGGTAGTCAGTTCAGCAACTTTAGTGCTGTTAAATACTCGACTGCGTTCTGGTACTTGTTGGGCCGATCAACCCAACTGTCATTGTCAGCACAAAGAAATGACAAACAGTACCAATACACTAATCAAGAAAGCAGAGATAACACCGATGATTTTTACTCGCTTGGTGCCCGCTGGGACTTGTCTGATAAAAGCAAGGGTGAAGCATTTATAGGCCTACAAAATAAATCGTTTAAATCTAACCAAAAAACAGATTTTTCTGGCTTGAGTTACCGTGTTAAAGGTCAATGGTTGCCACAGCGACATACTGCCTTCACGTTAAACGCCTCACTCATTGCAGAAGATCCAGACCAATTTGGAGACTACGTTAACGAAACCATCATTAAACTCGATTGGACGCAAGATTGGTTCGAACGATTTTCAACCACCGCATCGATTGGTTGGGAAAACGATGATTTTACAGCCGACTCGCCAATTGGTAGTCGTGAAGACGATACCTACCTATATACCTTAGATTTCAACTACCAATTTAGTCGAATTATTAACTTCGGGTTTTATCTGTCATCGGAAGATAAAGACTCTAACTGGCTGACCTATCGCTATAAACAGCAGTTGGTTGGGCTCTATACAAAAATCGAGTTATAACTATGACATTGCGAAATTTTTTCATTTTTCTAGCGGCTAATTGTCTGATTTGCTCCCCTCTGCTTGCCGACGAAACGAACTATCGATTAGGGGCAGGAGACAGAATTCAGATCCACGTTTATGGTGAGCCTGAACTCTCTTTTGATCAATTGTTCATTAGCTCAAACGGCCTGTTTGATTATCCGTATTTAGGCCAAATTAAAGCACTCAATAAAACCACTCAGCAATTGAAAGATCAAATAAGTTCAGGCTTAAGAGGTGATTACCTAATTGAACCTAAAGTCATGGTTACCGTTTTATCATTTCGTAAAATCTATATTAATGGTGAGGTTAAAAACCCAGGAGGGTATGAATATCAACCTGGTTTAACCGTTGATAAAGCCATTGCGCTTGCAGGCGGCTTCACAGAGCGCGCTTCTAAAAGAAATATAACGGTAACAAATGATGCCTCAGGCAGTTTGTCATCGAAAATTACCTTAGACCAAAATGTTCGCCCTGGTGACATTATCACAATCGAGGAAAGCTTTTTCTAAGCGAACAAATCATGGATAGAGAAAAAGAAACATTCAAAATTGAAGAAACCGTTATCGATGTGAGTCGGTATATTTCTGCTTTGAAAAAGCGTTCAATCGTAATAATGCTTATTGTATTCACAGTTGCAGCAATGACATACGCTGTAACCAAACAGATGTCGCCGGTATATACCGCAACCGCCACGATTTTGATTGAAGCAAACACGAGCAAAGCCGTCTCCATTGAAGAAATTGTTGGCATTGACTCAAGCAAACAAGAGTACTACCAAACTCAATATGAGATTTTGCGCTCTAATCATATTGCAGAAAAGGTGATCAAACAGTTCCAGCTGTTCAATAACCCTGAATTTAATGGCGAAGCGCGCCATTTCAGTATCCGAGGAACCCTCTTTCACTACATCTACGCGCTTCGCGATTCTATTATTACCCCCGATGAGACCAACGAACGAAATTCATTGAGTGAGTCTCTGTATACCAAACGGTTGGTGCTACAGAACTTTAAAAATAAACTCACCATTAGCCCGATCAGAAAGACTCAGCTAGTGAAAATCACGTTCGAATCATACAGTCCAGTGACATCGGCAACGCTGGCTAATGCTGTTGGTCAGGCATATATTGATAGTAACATTGAAGCTAAACTATTGATTAACCAAGAAGCAACGGAATGGATAACCGCAAAGCTTGACGACCTCGCTCGTAGCCTACGCCTATCAGAAACCAAGCTAACCAACTTTCAAAAAGATCAGGGGCTAGTCGATGCACAAGGCATCGACTCACTACAAACCAATGAGCTGACGTATCTCACCACCCAAATCGCCAATGCACGTGATAGAAGGCTCGCTGCGGAATCTTTATATACCGTCCTTCAGCAAAACAAGAATGAGAGTATCGCGAATCTATACGCTATTTCTGAAATTTCAAATCACCCTCAAATTCGTGACCTTAGGCTAAGCGAAGCTGATCAAGAAAAATACGTGTCCCAATTGGCGAAACGTTACGGCCCTAAGCACGACAAAATGATTCAAGCCCAAGCCGAACTGAATTCGATCCGAGAACGTTCATTGCTGGTTCTTGCGCAATTAGCTAAAGGCATAGAGAAAGAATATTCAGCAGCCCGCCAGCAAGAGAGAGGGCTATTGCGTGAGTTAGAAAGTAAGAAATTAGATTTTCAAGATTTATCATTTAAGCGGGCTGAGTTTGAAAAACTAGAACGTGAAGTGCTAAACGATCGAAAACTCTATGATCTATTTCTTACGCGCCAAAAAGAAACCTCAGTAACAAGTGACTATCAAGCCGCAGTTGCCAGGATCACCGATCATGCTTTGATGCCGCTAGAGCCTAGCAAACCAAGTAAATTGAAAATTGTCATCTTGATATCCGCGCTCACGTTTATTGGATTATGCAGTATTGTGATTTTAAGAGAGTCAGTGAGAAATGATCTTGAAATACCAAGCGACATCGAAGAAAAAATTGGCTTATCGCCAATCGGCTCAGTGCCAAAATTAAAACGTTCATGGTTTACAAAACCGAATCGAGAGTTAGATCGCTTCATCAAAGCAGAGAGCAGCCCTTTTTCCGAAGCTATTCGGTCATTACGAACACGATTGCTACTTAAAGTCTCTAACACAGGCCGAAAGCGATTCGCCATTACCTCACCGCTTCCGGCAGAAGGAAAAAGTACCATCGCTGCCAATTTAGCGTTATCGCTCATAAAAATGGAACGAGTGATCATCATAGATGCCGACTTAAGACGCCCCTCTGTTGGAAAATTATTTGGCCTATCTATGAGCCGCAGTGGGTTGAGTAATTATCTACTGCTTAACGAAGATCTAGATGCGTGTTTATATCAAGATAAAGCCTCGGGGTTAACGGTTTTGCCCGCAGGTTTCATTCCACCCAATCCACAAGAATTGCTCGGCAGTAAGAAATTTGAATCACTACTTACCTCGTTAGAGCAACGCTTTGACAAAATCATCATTGACTGTCCTCCTGCAATGATCGTGAGTGACGCCCTTATTATTGGCCACCTCACTGATGCACTAATGCTGGTAGTGAAGGCGGGGTCAACCAAAACGAGACATGTACGTAAGACGCTATCGGATATTTTAAATCATGACATCAAAATAGACGGTGTAATTCTAAACAAGAGCCGTGAAGTCAGCTCTCGCAAGTCAAATGCATATTACGCCAGCTATGCGTATAAAGCCGACTCTAAATCTAGCTAAAAGGAAATTGGCCATTATGAACATTTTGATCACTGGAGCGAGTGGCTTCATTGGGACACACCTAATTCGTGAACTTGCCACTCAAAGGCATCGTATTTTTGCACTCGATATTCTTCCCGCTCGCGAACAACATGCTCACGTTGACTATATTACCGCGGATGTTCGAGATCTCTCCCAACTGACGATAAGTGAACCTATTGATCGTATCTACAATTTTGCGGCAGTACATACCACACCGGGTCACGAGGATATTGAGTATTTTGACACCAATATTTTCGGAGCGTTAGAAGTGACCAAATTTGCAAAACAACACGCGGTAAACGAAATTATTTTTACCAGCTCAATTTCAGTTTATGGCCCGAATGAAGAAAGTCGCACAGAACTATCGCCGTTAACACCAAATTCTGCGTACGGTTTTTCCAAGGCCCAAGCGGAAAAAATTCATCAATCCTGGGCTCAAGATGATCAGACTAGAACGCTAACCATTGTTCGCCCCGCAGTCGTATTTGGCGAAGGGGAAGGAGGCAACTTCACTCGGCTTGCTAAAGTGCTGCGTAAGGGTTACTTCCCATTTCCAGGAAGAAAAGACACCATCAAAGCCTGTATTTATGTCAAAGAACTATTGGCCGCGATAGCGTTTGTCCACCAATCGAATCTGTCAGACACTTCTGATAACAACGTAATCACCTTTAATGGCGCGTTTTCTACCAAATACAATATTGAGCAAATCGTAGATACTTTTACCGAAGTCTCTTTCCCAAATGTAAAAAAAGTCTGCATCCCTAAACAGCTGATTTTTGGTGCCGCCAAACTTATTTCATATTTTAAAGGATTTGGTTTGGGTATTAACCCTGAACGTATAACAAAGCTTGTTCGCTCCACTAATATCAATGCCGATTACTTATCAAACAACGGTTATACCTACCGCTACACCTTAAAGTCATCGTTAGCAGATTGGGCAGACAGCACTTCTGGAAGGTACTTGTAAAGTATGATGGAAAGTAAACACACCTACCGCCCTGACATCGATGGCTTAAGAGCTATTGCGGTATTAGTCGTTGTTCTTTATCACGCGGGTGTAAAGAGCATCAGTGGTGGTTTTGTTGGTGTTGATGTCTTTTTTGTCATCTCTGGCTACGTCATTATGTTGAGCATGCTCAAAATGCTCAAGGACGGTACGTTTTCTATTGCTGAGTTTTACTTCCGTCGAGCTAGGCGCATCATGCCTGCTTTATTTTTCATGCTGCTAATAACCACTATTTTTAGCTATGTGTGGTTTTTACCTTCTCTTTTTGATGATTATTTAAAAAGTTTATTATCCTCGCTAGGCTTTGTATCAAATTTTTACTTTTGGTCAACCACACATTACTTCGGTGCCTCAGCTGAGCTAAAACCTTTGCTGCATACATGGTCATTATCTGTAGAAGAGCAATACTATATTTTCATGCCCATTTATGTTGCCTTAGTCTATCGATATTTCGGACAAAATTGGAAACTCGCTCTATATCCACCTTTTATTATCAGCCTAGTATTAAGCAGTTATTTAATCGACAAAGCTGCATCAGCCAATTATTTTATGCTTCCTACTCGTGGATGGGAATTGCTGCTTGGTGCCATTATCGCAGCAGCTCCTCCGTTTAAAGTATCATCTCGTTGGCAATCTTGGATTCTAGGCTTCTTAGGATTAGGCATGATTGTTTTTTCGGCTGTTTACTATAGCAAGTACACACCCTTCCCTGGCTATAGTGCGCTTATTCCGTGTTTAGGCACAGCATTCATCATACTTGCGGGAAGTAGACCGTCAGCCAGCCATGCAACCGATAATCCTATTGGATCGTTTCTCGCAACGCGACCACTCCTATACATCGGAACGATTTCTTATTCTCTGTATTTACTACACTGGCCTGTAACCGTGTTCTTCCGATATCAATTATTAGCGCCGCTTACCGCGATTCATACGGTGGGAATACTGTTAATCAGTGTCACTCTAGCAGTATTTTCTTACCACTTTGTTGAAAAACCATACCGTTATAGCAAAGGAGCTAAACGCTCATCTGTGTTCACATTCACTGGCGCAGGAATGGCAAGCTTTGCAATAGCTGCGGTCATATTATTGCATTTCAACTCACAATCCGCAGTGCGCCCAACACTTGCAAATACTGTCAATAAAGCGCCTACATCACCGTGCTTTTTAATGGATGCTAAAAATTATTCACAATGGAGTGAGTCTGAGTGCACCATTAACAACCGTCACGGTAATCAACCAAAAATCTTACTCTGGGGCGATTCTTTTCTTAATCACTATGCTCCTGGCATAAAATTGAACGGGAAGGAACTGAATGCTCAGTTTGTTAAGTATTCTTCCGCAGGTTGCCCGCCAATTCTTAACTTTGAATCTTATGCCCTGCCTTATTGTAATGATTTTAACCGCAACGCGATCGATGTCATTAAAGAGAACCAATATGACTTAGTGATTATTTCGGCTAAATGGACTGACCA
This sequence comes from Vibrio genomosp. F10 str. ZF-129, assembly GCF_000287055.2. Lineage (GTDB taxonomy): Bacteria > Pseudomonadota > Gammaproteobacteria > Enterobacterales > Vibrionaceae > Vibrio. The sequence continues at coordinate 27,319 of NZ_AJYQ02000090.1, forward strand.
TGTGAAAAATGGATTAGAACATATTCAATCTACCTTGCTGGAACTTGATGCTCTTGGTGTCCGCTACTTAGTTATTGGCCAGTCTCCTCAATTTATTACTGATGTGTCAATTATTAACGATCTAAAAGGTAAAAACGAATCGAATCACTCTTGGCCTATTACTTTTGGACCAGATATAAACAATGAATTAGGCCGCATCCTTAACCACAAGAACTTCATTAACCCAATGAATAACCTATGCTTGGATGGCGCTTGCCCATATAAGCAACAAAATATTTTACTCTACAGCGATTACGGCCATCTCTCTGAGCAAGGATCAAACTTGGTTGTCAAAAATATGATCAATACAATTAATGACTGGATCTATGAAAGTACAAATTAATGCGGGATACGATAAACATCTTTCCTTCGAGAATCGGTCCATCAAGTATGATGAACTAATCACGCATATTATTATATTTTCATTAATCTCTGCCTCATTAATTAGTTCAGCTGCGGCTTTTATATTTCTACTGTCAGGATTATTTCATTGCGTTAAGCGTTATCAATATTCACTGGCTGCATGCAAAGAGTGCTGGCCCCTATTCTCTTTTTCAATCGTTGCCATTATGTCGACATTGTGGTCAGAGACACCTGCATCCTCTTTAAAGTGGGCGCTTCAAATATTTTGCACCACGCTAATTTGTGTTTCATTAATCTACACAGTAAAAAAAGAAGTGATAATTACAGCCCTTACTGTCAGCTTGGTGACGTTAATGCTCTACGGGTTAAGCTCGAATAATACGGTCATTATTTCATACACTGGTGAGGTCGTCCGTATAGGACATTTTGGTAGTAAAAATAATATGTCTAGCTTTGCGGCCTTCTCAGCAATGGTAGGAATAAGCACATTATGTATCCCAACAATGCGTCCACACATGAAGGCTCTTGGCGGGTTTTGTACCTTACTTTCTATCGTCGTTTTTTACTATGCTAAGTCATTAGGAACCAACCTCGCTTTCTTCACTGTGTTAGCGATTGCTTTAGCCATATTTTTTTATTCCACAAGAAATATATCAATTATAAATCGACGTATTATCAATCCACTCATCGTTGGATATTTCATTCTGTTTATTCTTAGTGTGATTTATTTTTTCAATTTTAGTTATTACGAAGATTTGATGTATTCACTTGGTAAAGATCCCACTATAACCGGAAGAACAATGATTTGGGAGATAGGTTTTGACTCAATTAAAGATAACCCTTTCTTAGGCGTAGGGTATGGCGCGTATTGGAATATAGATAACCCAGGAGCGATCGAAATTTGGGAGTTAATGCATAAAGAGATCGGTGCTTTGTTTGGTTTTCATAATCTCTATATTCATTATTATGTTGAGCTTGGAATATTAGGCTTTTTGTCCATCGTTTCCATTGTTGGAAGTTGCATAAAGCAAGCATATCTTAGAGCGACTCATGGAATGGAGTTGTTCGATATTTTTATTTTTATACTGTTTCTGTTTTTTTTCGCCAAGAGTTTCGTTGAAACGACCGGTTTTGCACAGTTCCATTTTAGCCACTTTAATCTTTGTCTTATTTGGATGACTTTAAACAGAAAAACATTTTTTGATTGTGGAAAAAAAACAATCGTCGTATTTGAGGGAAAAGCATGAAAATTTTGTACATTGTTCATGATCTTAACGATGCAGCAGTCAAACGCAGGGTTTCAATGCTTGCCCATGGCGGTGCAGAAGTAACATTAATCGGTTTCTATCGCGGTAAAAAGCCAGAATCAACCCTGTGCGGCTGCCCAACATTATCGCTTGGCGAAACGTTTGATGCCTCATTCATGCAACGCATAATTAAGGTTGTACAGGCGATCACTGACTTAAAAACAACACTAAGACACACCAGCCATTTCGATGTCATTATGGCCCGAAACCTCGATATGTTAGCGATAGGAAATAAAGCAAAGTCACTGCTCAATATCCCCCTAATTTATGAGTGCCTTGATATCCACCGCTTTCTCATTGCTAAAAATTGGGTTGGTCGTATATTTCGACATCTGGAAAAACGACTGTGTCATTCTGCTTCTCTACTCATTACCAGCTCTCAAGGGTTTATAGATAACTATTTTGAGCCTATCTCTAACACTAATTTGCCCTACTATATTTTAGAAAATAAAGTATTCAGCACAGCACCGTTACCTCATACGACGCAAAAAACATTTGATAAAGAGCATATCAGTATTGCTTGGAATGGCGCTATTCGTTGCCATCGCTCGCTGAAGATATTGTCACAGGTAACAAGACAACTAAAAGGCAAAGTCACTGTCACGATTTGGGGGAAACCTGCCTATACAGAGTTTTCTGACTTTGATGCATTAGTCAATAATGAACCATACATTGAATTTAAGGGGCCATATTGCTTCCCAGATGACCTAGCAAAAATATACCAACACGCTGATTTTAATTGGACTTTAGATTTTTTCGAGGAAGGCGGAAATTCAGAGTGGTTATTGCCAAACCGCATATATGAAGGCGGTTTGTTTAATGTTCCACCGATCTATCGTGCAAATACCTTTATGGCTAAAATTCTTGAGGATCTCAAGTTAGGCACGTCTATCGATGAAGATTTTTGCCAAGCATTGCAGTCCTTTTTAACCTCGATTGACGATGCAAGTTATCAATCACTACGGCTAAATATGCAGGCGGTTCCGTCATCTCGATGGTGTTATGACAACGTCCAATGCCAATCTCTGATTCAACTTCTATCTCAAGAAGCATCTCGAGATAATAAAAATGATTTACAAGGACTTATCCGTGTCACTAAATAGAAAGGCAGTGACCATCAATGCACTCTGGCATTCTGCCGCAAGTCTGTTTTCAACCGGCATTCGGTTTCTAACCATCCCTATATTGGTCAGAATACTGAGCCCAGAAGATTTTGGTAATGTTGCACTAGCGATGGCAGTTCTAATGTTCATTAGTACTGTGCTTGGTAATGGTGGCGCGGTTGATACCATCGTCTATTTTACTAAAAAGCGCCCGCATATCTTTTCAACCTTATTCTGGTTTAATTTGGCGGTTGGTATGGTACTTGGCGTGATTGTCTATCTTTTATCACCTGCACTGACTGTCTGGTTGAATGCTCCCGATGCTCTGCCCTACATACAAGCATTATGCATGTTGTTTCCTTTGCTGATGATTCAGTCGGTTTACCAAGGCCGCCTGATTGCAAAAATGAGGTTTGGGTATATTGCTAAAATCAGTGCGGTTGCATCAACCAGTGCTACGACCCTTGCTGTTATTTTGGCTTTCTCTGGTTTTGGCGCATGGAGCCTAGTCATTCAGCATATTTTAATGCATTTGATTCAAACCATTTACTTTATTCGCGCATCAGATATCAAACCAACACAAGTATTTGATGTTCCTACACTAAAAGCTTTTTTGCCTTTTTATTATAAAACATCTGCCTATAACACCGTTATGTGGGCGGGCGATCAAGCACCGCTGTTACTGACATCCAAGGTTTCTGGCGCAGCCAATACCGGAATATATAACATGATGAGTCGAACCTCCTCACTGCCAAGAGAGGTATTCGGACAAGGGTTCATGATGTCGTTTTTCTCTGGTTTGTCTGACAGTAATGCTGAGAATGAAAGCCAATCTAGTCAGCAAAACAGTCTATTTTGGGCCATCAAGTTAAACCTGATTGTCTTAGGCAGTATTTACGCACTAGCCAGCGTGTTAGCAGAACCGATTACCGGTTTATTACTGGGTGAAAAATTTGCACCACATTGGCAAGTATTTCAATGGCTTTGTATTGGTATGTTGTTTATTAGTTCAACCGGGGGTTTTATTGGCTTTCTCAAGGGAACGGGCAAGATAGGCCTAATGACCGCTCTGAGCTTTCTGCGCACTGGACTGATTCTCTTGTTCACGACGTTGATGTGGTTTAACCAATACACAGTTGAATCCATTGCCGTCGGATTTGCCTTGGCCAACACTATACTCACCATCGCTTATTTCATGGTGATGGTCACGGTACTAAAATTTGAATTCAACGCGTTAATGTCCAGTATTGGATCATCTACCCTAGTGTTAGTGTCCAGCACACTTTTAACTTATATTTCGCACCAATTTATACACCAACTATCACCGAGCCATGACTTCATTTCGATTATTTATGGTGGTTCTATATTTCTCGCCTCTTATGGCTTATTTAGTTTAATTTTTGCTAGAGAAGACACCATAAATCTCTCTAAAACTGTTCAACATCAATTGACTCACAGGCTGGGACGCTAAATGCAATTTACTTCTAGAGAACTCATGTGTAAGACAAGCTACGTGCTCGATCACTTAATTGCACGAACTCATAATACGACCCCGATATTAATTAGTGGCTTTTGGCGAAGTGGGACAACGTGGGTGCAAGAGGTGTTAGCACAATCTATCGGAGCAAAAACATTATTTGAACCGTTAGATCCTAGCTCTTTTCTGCCTTTACACGACGGTTGTTCAGCGGAATCATCGGCTCATATTCCTCTCTTTCACGACGTTCTCAATGCTGAAGATTTAAGGTTATTAGATCTTTCTTTTTCAGGGATCAGCCCGAAACGTTCAGGGTTTAATTATCTGTGCCGTAAATCGCTTAGTGAATCTTTGCGAAAGAAAGTGGTGATTAAACTCGTAAGAGGCCAATTTCTCATTCCCTTTTTAGCTGATCGTTATGATTTATCTACTGTTGTTCACATTAGCCGCCACCCAATGGCAGTCGCTTATAGCATGCTGAGAACAAACTGGAAATGGCACATTAAAGATGTCGATTATGCGCAAATTTATCTCAAAGAATCTCGACTTCAATTGCCTCAAACACAAAAAGCAATATTCGATAGCTTGTTGTCATTTCGCAGTGAAACACCAGAACGAAAAATTGCAGCGCTATGGGCATTAAGTGAACGTTTCGCTTATGAACAGGAGCATGTGAAAGGATTCAAATACGAATCGTTATTACAAAACCCAATAACTGGTTTTACTGAAATGGCCAACACTATCAATCAACCTATCATAGCTAAGATCGAATCTGGTAAGGCGACAGTAGTCTCTGAATCTGACCGAACCAACATTGATATGTCGACCCGGCTTAACTCGTGGCAAACCAAGCTTACCACTCAGCAGCAAGCCGATATTAAGGCCGTTTTATTGGAATTATGGCCAGGTGTCACCGAACAATGGGCACTTTAGTTACTATTTGAATATCATAAGGACAAACAATGAACTCTGACCAACATGGAATCCTGGTCGTCATCCCGTGCCTAAACGAAGAAGACTACATTCAAGACATTGTAGAATTTTGTCACCAAGAAACACTTGGGTCCTCTTCTCATATAGTGGTAGCAGATGGTGGCAGCAGCGATAATACGTTACTCATTTTAGAAAAGCTGTCTGAACAACTGCCGAACCTCACCGTTCTTGATAATGCTAAGAGAATACAAAGCGCAGGGGTTAATCTAGCGGTACAACGGTTTGGGCATGACTTTGACTATTTCGTACGGATAGATGTGCACGCTAGCTATCCCAAGAACTATATATCCACTCTATTAGAGCAAGCTAGAGTAAATAATGCAGATTCCGTTGTTGTCTCTATGGATACGCAAGGGAAAAATCCTACTCAATCGTTAATCGCGTTAGCTCAAAATTCAGCCCTTGGTAATGGTGGTTCGAGCCACAGAAATACACAAGAATCGGGGAAATGGGTCGAACATGGTCATCATGCGTTAATGAAAACACACGCATTTTTGTCGGTTGATGGCTATGATGAATCGTTTTCTCACAACGAAGATGCCGAATTAGATGCTCGCCTGACTAAAGCCGGTTTTAAAATTTGGCTAACCAATGCGACTAACCTTATTTACTATCCTCGCAGTCAGTTTTTACCACTTGCGAAGCAATACGCAGGTTATGGAAAAGGCCGCTGCCAAAACCTGTTGAAACACCAAGAAAAGCCTCGTCTTCGCCAATTAGTGCCCGTTTTCGTCTTTCCATGTGTTCTTCTTTCCGCTTTTAGCGTTTTACATTGGATTTTTTCAATCCCTGCTCTGACCTGGTTTTTTGCTACGTTACTAGCCGGTATCGTTATTGCCGTAAAAAATAACACCGAGCCTTCCACCTTAAAATACGCCATTTGGTTTCCGGCAATGATCATGCACATCGCTTGGTCATATGGGTTTTGCGTGCAACTGAGCAAGCATGTTCTCCAATCTAAAAATAAGCGTGAAGTCAGCCATGAACATTGATATTTGTATCTGCACTTATCGCAGAGAGTCGTTAAAGCAAACCTTGATGTCGATACAAGAGTTAAAACTGGATCCTGAATGGAACTTGCGCATTATCATCGCAGACAACGACATCACCCCTACTGCGCAGTCGCTGGTTTTGGATTTTTCCGAACATTCACCACTTAGCCTACATTACCTACACGCACCGAAACAAAATATTTCCATAGCGCGAAATGCCTGCCTTGAACATAGTCAAAATGGATGGGTAGCATTTGTAGATGATGATGAAATAGTCAGTGAAGATTGGTTGATTGAGCTATTTAAAACCGTCGAAAATAACGGTGCAGAGGTTGTGTTAGGCCCAGTCAAAGCCAACTACCCGACTAGCTTGAACCAATCATGGATGTCGAAAGGAAGATTTCACGACACTGAGCCGACATTTAATGAGCAGACAATTTGTTCTGGATATACCTGTAATGTATTGATTAACAGAGCAAACCCAGTCATAGCTGCATTACGCTTTGATTTGCAGTTTGGCCGAACTGGTGGTGAAGACACGATGTTTTTTGAAGCCATTAAGGATGCACAGATCCCACTCTATTTTTCACCCAATGCATGGGTTTATGAGCCGGTTCCGAGTTCTCGTTCAAATTTTCAATGGCTGATAACTCGCCGGTTCAGATTTGGTCAGACACATGCAAGGTTATTGCTACATACAAACAGTACACTATCTTACCGCGCCAAGCACAGCGTACTCGCGCTTGGCAAAGCTACGGCTTGTTTCGCTATGGCCGTTGCCAATCTATTTGATCAAATTAAGTGGCGTAAGTGGGCAATAAGAGGCTCCCTCCACATTGGAGTAATATCACGCCTTATCGCACAAAAGGATGTAGAGCTATATGGAAACTAAGACACTAAGCACTGAGTCGACTCAAGGCAAAAACCGACCAATGGTCAGTGTGATCATTACTTGCTACAACTATGAAAAGTTCATTCAAACAAGTATAGAGAGCGTACTTAATCAAAGCTATTCTAATATAGAGTTGATCGTGGTCGATGATTGTTCAAAAGACAATTCACGAGCACTTATTATGGGATATCAAGACCGATTAATCCCCGCTTTTCATAAAAAAAACAAAGGCCATGGCGGCGCATTCAATACTGGTTATGATGCTTCTAGTGGCGACGTTATTATGTTTCTTGACGCAGATGACTACCTACTTCCTAACTCCATAGAGAACGCTTTAGAACAATTTCCGGCTCAAAGCGGTATGTGCCAGTACAGAATGCACCTTGTTGATGAGCAAGGTACTCAGTTTGATATATTCCCCAAACAAGAGCTCCATTTTGATGAAGGCGATCAAGCAAAAGAAAAGTTACTCCACTGTGGCCAATACCAATCTACCGTCACTTCAGGGTTACTGTTTAGACGCGAGTATTTAGAAAACGTGATGCCTATTCCACAAGAATCTTTTCGTCAAGGTGGTGATGGCTACTTAGTTACCCTCGCACCAATTTTTACCATGGTATCGAGCAGTGAACATTGTTTCTCAGCCTATCGACAACACGGACTCAATCATTCTGCGTTTGCAAGTCAATTAACGGATCGTGCAAAGTGGCTTCTTGAGCATAATAATATGCGGCATTCAGCCCTTAAAAAAGCCACCGAGAACAAATCACTACCACTAGAAAATGAGTTTTGGTACAACGACATGGTTCATTTAAACCAGATCATGTGTTTGGCACTTTTTGAACCAAAGAATAACCTAGCTTCGACATCTCGCCTAAATCTCGTCAAAAAAGCAATGAATAGCATCAGCAGTCAAAACTTAAGCACAATCAATAGAATGATTTTATCTATGTGGTGGATTTCTATTACTTTCTCTCCGCGAGTTATTGCAAAACCACTCTATTCATGGCGGTTATTAGCATCCAGTAGACCTAAATTTGTGCAGCTAGCTTCTACCTTTTTAAGAAAGTTATAACAAAATTTTTTGTCGTTATATACCTATTACATCGAGTGTTCAATATGTTAAAAATTGTTAGTATTTTCTCTTTGCTACTTTTCAATACGCTTTCTAATGCCAATGCTAGCGAATGTGAGATTCAAGATTATGAGTTGGTGTGGTCTGATGAATTTAACTATTCAGGCCTTCCTGATAGTAGTAAGTGGAATTACGAAGAAGGGTATGTTCGAAATAAAGAGCTGCAATATTACACCGTAGAGTCGCTAGAAAACAGCTACGTTAATAATGGTATACTTACTATCGAAGCTAAACATCACTTATCAACCTCACAACCTTATACGTCGGCAAGCTTAACCACAGAGAAAAGAGCAACATGGAAATATGGCAAGATTGAAGTTCTTGCCAGCATACCTGTCGCGCCAGGAACTTGGCCAGCAATATGGATGCTTGGGGCAAATATACGGCAAGTTTACTGGCCTAGAAGTGGTGAAATAGACATCATGGAGCATGTGGGTAGCAACCCTGGCGTTATTCATGCTAATGCGATTTATTATGATCATGACAAGAAAGAAAGAGACAGTGTTGGCGCGCATATTGATCATGACTCAGTAGATAGATTTAACAAGTACGCTATCGAATGGACACAGCAGCACATTACCTATTTTATTAATGATAAGCCATTTCACCGAGTGGATATCGAAGCTATGGGAACCGAAAACAACCCTTTTCATAAGCCATTTTATCTCATCATCAACCTCGCTCTTGGCGGGTGGGGAGGTAACTTGAGTGAAGATTTCACATCTGAAAAACTAAAAGTCGATTACGTTAGAGTCTACCAAAAACCCTGCCATTAGTAATATAAACTCATACTTTTTTAATTTTATATCTCATGCATTCATTCAAATATAGGGCTACCCAGAAAGATCACAATAAGTAAAAAATAAACCACTGAAAATTAAGAACATTAGTTTCATGCTTATATCGTACATATGAAACACTGTAATCCAGTATATTAATCTTGTCCATTCGATATTTCAGTTTCAACTTTTGAAAATGGACGTTGCTAATAAGCACTGTTTTTTCAAAAATCTATCACTGAAAAAGGAATTCACATGTTTCAACATATATACGATGCTCTAGAAGAAGCGAAAACACTTCTCGACCCTAATGCAAGCACAAACCAAGAAGATACCATCACGACAGGACAAGACGATTCAACAGTATTCGCTCTGCATGGTGATGACGTTATCTTTAGTGGTGCAGGCGATGATATCCTATCTGGAAATACTGGCGATGATATTATCGACGGAAATGCTGGTGATGACATTATTATTGGCGGGGTAGGAGAAGATGTACTTAGAGGGGGCGCAGGTAACGACCAACTCGCTGCAAGTGTTGATGACAAAATGGTTGCCGGTGGTAATGGTTTTGACACTGTCTACATGCGCGCAGAAGAAAATGGCGACAATTTTTTCGACTTGGTTACTCAAGCGCGCTCTGTAGAAGCGATTGTGGGCTACGGTCCTGAGGACGTTTTCGCTAATGTCAGTCTTTCTAACATTTTGTTTCAATCTCAAGATGATGGAGACGAAGCAACACCTGATACCGATAACACGTTTATTGCAGTCGGGCTTGAAGGGCTTTCATTAGAAGGCGTTTGGAGATTCCTAGAAGACGGCGAACTTAATTTCACTTCTGAAGATATTACAGGTGAGCAAGAGCAGGCATATATTGAAATGCTTGGTCTATCTTACGTACCAGAAGGCGTGCTTGATCTTCATGCGTACACCTTTGGTGAAGGTGTGGATGCTGTTACTATTGTCACTGACCTGTCAGAATCAGACATCACTTGGAACGGTGAATCTTTGGCTGATATGTCTGAGATGATGCCTGCTTAATCCTAGCACTCTCTAACTATATACAAGGTGAAAGTTTCGGCTTTCACCTTTTTCTCGTTAGTGAACGATTGATGTCGAGGAACCCACATTGCGCAGTAATAACACTCCTAAACCATCCCCCAGAGAGACATTTTCACGCGCTGAAAAGCAATTGAAAGTTAGTCTACTCTGGGTGCTCTTTTTTTCATTTTTTATCAATATATTTGTGTTGGCGCTTCCTTTTTATTCACTGCAAGTTTTTGACCGAGTGTTAACCTCTCAAAGCCTTGATACCCTTTGGCTACTCTCTATCATCACTATCGCGTTTATTATTTTGCATGCAGTTCTTGATTGGATCAGACAACGCATGCTGTTATCAGCGAGTGAGCAGTGGAGCTCTCATATTGGGGCCTCACTTCATGGTGCCTCTATCTTTGCCAGTAGCGACAGCAACACCAACAATGCCCAAATCATAAACTTAATGAAGGGCGTGAGAAATACACTGTCATCATCGCTGAGCCCGCTTTTTGATACACCATGGACACCATTAATTTTACTGTTTTTAGTTGGCCTTCATCCTTTATATGGAGTGATTTGCGTATTTGTTATTGCGCTACTCATTGGATTAGCGATGCTCAATTTCCACTACCGAAGTAAAGCCAACCTTCAACAACTGTCGTTAACCCAAACCTCGATTGAAGACACCAACAGCGTGCGCGCTATGGGCATGACGAAAAATATCGCGGCGATCACAAGCGCTCAAGATTCTACCGTGTACAAAAAAATGGTCATTGGCTTAGGGCAAAGCACAAATATAGCCAGTGCCTCTAAATTTCTGCGAGCTTTAGCACAGGTCTCTTTGGTTGCGATAGGGGCTATTTTAGTCATAGAACGAGAAATAACTGCCGGTGCCATGATTGCAGCCACCATGCTTTCAGCACGTGTATTTTCCCCCTATGAAGCGTTAGTCAGTAACCTTTATCCTTGGATTAATGCGAATCGTTACTGGAAAGAACTCGTTAGCATTACACTCAGTTACCCAAAAGAACCACAAGAAGCCAGCCTACCAGCAGCGCAAGGCAAACTCACCGCAGAAAATGTGATGCTGTTGTATCCTGACAGCAACAAACCTTTTTTATCGCGGATTAATATTGATATTCCTTCTGGCAGCTGCATTGCTATCGTCGGTGATTCCGGGAGCGGAAAAAGCACACTATTAAAAGCACTCGCCGGATTAATTAAACCAAGCCTAGGGCAAGTCAGACTTGATGGTGCTACCTATTTACAATGGTATTCCGAAGAGCTAGCTGATGTTCTCGGTTATTACTCTACCGACTCACAATTTCTACCAGGTTCTATCATTGAAAACTTGTCATTATTCCAATCGGAGTACGACGTCGAAAACGTCTATAACGCCTGTAAAGCCTTAGGGTTGCACGAACAAATTTTAAAATGGCCAAAAGGGTACGAAACCGACATCACTAAAGATATCAGACCTTCTAGCTCGGAATACCATAAGCTATTGTTGGCACGCACGTTGTTTTCGACACCTAAAGTGCTTATTTGGGATCAACCTAATGCGTTTCTTGGACCTACCGATGAAAGGCTATTGCACCAAATTTTGGTCGTAAGAAAACGAATGGGGCTAACCACGATTTTTACCACCAACCAATCTTCATTACTCGGGTTTAGCGATCGCATCATCTTTTTGGAAAATGGCACGATTAAAAGCGATACCGAAACAAAAAAAATCGCAGCCGCGCAAAAAATACCAATGAAAAAGGTGTCGAATAATGGCTAGACATGAAACCGAGCTACACAATCCAACCAATCACACTCACTTTTGGATCAAATGTGGTCTGGCATTACTGGTGATCGGCGGCGGAGTGATCGTTAACTGGATTTACTTTGCTCCACTCAGCAGCGCAGCCATTGCTCAGGGCCATATCACCGTTGAAGGTTATCGAAAAAAAATCCAACACCTCGATGGGGGTATTGTTGAAAATATTTATGTCAAAGATGGGCAGCTAGTGTCGGTTGGCGATCCATTAGTCACGCTAAACTCAACCAAAGCAAAAACACGATTTTTACAAATAAAGTCTCGCTATTACAATGCGCTCGCAAAATATAATAGGCTTCAAGCAGAAATCAATGAAACGCGCGAGATTGCATTTATTCCATCGTTAGACCAGTCTGACGCATTGATTGCTCAAGCAGTCGCTACACAAACTAAGCTCAGACAGATACGAATGGAAGCACTAAATGGTGCGATCGAAATTGCAAAAAAACAGATGGAGCAAGCCAAACAAAATCTAAATTCATACGTTGCGAGAAGTAAGGTGGACGCCCAAGCGCTTGGCTTACTTGATGAACAGGTCGACATGCTAGCCAAGCTTTCAAAAAAGGGGTTTGCATCACGTGAACAGCTTTTATTTTCACAACGTGAAAGGCTTGACATCCAACGTCGAATCGACGACTACGATGCTGTTATGGCGAGAGAAGAATTACTGATTGCCGAAGCAAAACAGAGCATTGCTAACTTAAGATTAGAGTTTATAAAAGACGCGTCTGAAGAACTAGAACTTGCAGAGCGAGATATTATAGAACTGAAAGAACATTTATCCCAAGCAGAAGAAGAGCTAGGCAGGTCAACTATCGCTAGCCCAATCAACGGCAAGATCGTTGAGCTCAACATTCACACCTTAGGTGGTATTGTGACCAGTGGCGAAGTTCTTATGGAAGTCATACCTGTAGATAGTAATCTTATTGTTGAAGCCAATGTTACCCCTCAAGATATTGATGCGCTGCAACTTGGTCAAATGGCTGAAGTTCGTTTAACTTCATATAACTATCGCCGCTTATTACCCATTACTGGTAAGGTCGTTTACATTTCTGCTGACAGCATTATCGACGAGCGAAAAGATCAATCTAGCTACACCATAAATATTGAGCTAGATATGAAGACAGTTGAAAAAAACACTCACATAAAGCTCTACCCAGGCATGCCCGCCGAAGTACTGATTCTTTTAGATGAACGTACTGTGTTGGATTATTTATTAAACCCGTTACTAATATCGCTAAACAGAGCATTTCGAGATTCGGATCTTTAGGGCGTGTTGATCTTTCAATAAAAAAAGAGTCTATAAACTAGTTCATAGACTCTTTTTTTATTCATTACAGCAAATTACTATAAGTGTTTTTTAGCCCAAGCCATTGCCTGAGTTCTGTTCTTTACTTCTAACTTCTTAAAAATATTATACAAATGGGACTTAATTGTATGCTCACTTACAAACAGAGAGTCTGCTATTTCCACATTAGAACCTCCTGTTTTAAGAGATTCCAATATTTCTAGTTCTCGTCGTGTTAGCTCAGTTGCTAAATACCCTAGATCTTGAGTCGTATTTATATTTAGTTCATAGTAACTGATTAATTTGCTGATTATTTTCCTAGGTAGCCAATTATCGCCACTAGCAATGGATTTCAAACCTTGGCAAACCTGTGGTAGCGTATCTTTAGCACTAAAAGTACCACGTAAAGATTTCCAGCTAAGAACCTCTTCCACACTCATATCTTCATCTGCGTTGAATAAAACGGTTCCTATTACTTTGTCTGATTCTTGTATTATTCGACTTACTTCTTCAAGCTGTTCCGATGCTGAGACATCAACGATAACAATACTGTTATAAGGAATAGTGGCGACATCCATTTTTTTGGATGGATCGACACTACTGATACTAAGCTGAGTCGCTTTCTGAAGCATCTGACAAAAGTTTTCACTCTGTAGATTGTATTGAGTCATCATTAAAATCTGTACCTCTGATTCAGATAAACCCATATTTAGACCTTTCATACATTCCCTTTAACTAATACTTCCAAAGTGCTAACAACACTAAATCTACAAACAAAAAGACTCAAATAACAAGATGGTCAATATATAGTAAAAATTAGGTCATTAATATTTGGAAACATTAGGAAAGCATTAGAATCTCAAAAGTGAAACATCAACTTTACTATTATTCTAAACTTTTGAATGAACTCGCGTTGGATATAAAAAAGTCTTTATAACTAGTTTTTCATCTTCTACGCTATATTCAAATATGATTGTTTGCCCAAAGTAGTGCTTGTAATCGATTTTTTGCATTTATCTTCTTAAATATATTGTGTAAATGCGTTTTAACCGTATTTTCGCTGACGAATAACTTATCTGCAATTTGCATGTTTGAAGCCCCATGACCAAGTAGCTGAATGATCTGCTTCTCTCTTTTGGTTAAACTGGCAAACTCCCTAGTTCCCGTATACTGCCTACTCCCACGAAAATATTGAATGTAGTCTTGGGCAAAGCGCCTAGATAACCACATTTCATTCTGAAGAATCTTTGTCATACCCTTTACGAAATTGTCTATATTATCATCCACATAAAATACGCCAACGAGGTCTCTCCACTTGAATAACTTTGAAGACTCTACATTTTTGGGGCAGTTTATAAGTACTTCTTTTAGCGAGTTAGATTCTTGAACACGAAGGCGGCCATAGACTGAAAAGTTTTCATCATTGAATGCTGAAAAGTCCGCTAACACTATAGGGTGAATAGCAAGTTGCTGAGTTCTATTGTCCGAAAGAGAAGCAAGAGGAACAATCTCTACAGAAAGGTCCAAATTAAATTCTAACGATTGCTTAAGAAGGTTAGATTGCATACTAAGTTCAGATAGTAAGGTTACCTTAGTACGCTGACTTTCATTCATGTCTGACTCCTGGTGACGCATTTACTAAAATTAAATGACAGTAAATGAATCTAACCGCCACACTGGATATGTGGCTATTTTAACAACACATTGTGATGACAAAAAGAATGAAAATATCAGCATTTTGGCCCTAGTTTGAGATCATACTTTCTCATGCTTTAGACCTAGAGATGCGCACAAGCATAGTTCCACAAGAGAAGAGAAGCCGCTATCTACTCACTTGTGAGGTGCCTAACGCTGTCTAATGGTAAGTTTGGTAGAAGAAATAAAGTGTAATCGCAACACTAGAACCAATCACAAAGTAACGAATGTACGCTTGAGGTATTTTTGAAGATATTCTCGCCGCAGCATAGCCTCCAACTAAAGAACCAACCAATACCGCTCCACCGCGATGCCAATCAATCACATTCTCAAAAATAAACAACACAATGGCCGAAAGAGACACACAAGAAGAAATAACCAGCTTGAGCCCGTTCATTTGGTGAATATTTTGACAGCCGGCCAAAACCAGATAACTTAAGGCAACAATACCTAATCCTGCGTTGAAAAAGCCGCCGTACGCAGAGACAAACAACAAGATCAGTGCCAACGTAATGCTTGCCAATCTTTTTGAATATTGCCCCTGAGGAACTAAACGTTTCACTATCTGTTGTATGGGTTGGCCAAAGATGAACAGGAGGGTTGCAAACCCAAGTAACCATGGAATAGAAACGATAAAAGTATTCTCTGGGATACTCAAAAGCAGGTAAGCACCGAGCGCGCCACCCAAAAGACTGATGACGATGAGTTTTAGTAACTGTTTATCGTTTGTCAGTTCATGCCGAAAACCATAAGCACCACTTAAGTATCCGGAACTGACTGCAAACGTATTCGTCGCGTTAGCTGCAATAGGCGGAACGCCGCACGCAAGAAGCGCAGGAAACGTTATAAAGCTTCCCCCACCAGCAACAGAATTCAATACTCCACCAGCAACACCTGCGCTAAACAACAACACCCACTCTAATAGCATTGACTTTCCTTGTCTCAAGCTAAAACGATACGTTGACCCAACATACACGTTATTGATTTAAAAGTAATCAGACTACTTATTAAATCAACAAGAAGGTTTCATGTGATGTTCGCAAAAAACCTTGAGGCGATAAAACACCTCAATTTATGGCGTTTGTAAGTCCGCTACGATCTCTTTCCATTCGACTAATTCACTGCGAAATCGTTTCAACTGCTTATCACTCATGGTTTTAAACAACTCAACAATGTAGCGTTGACTCACTGAGCGGTTGTGCTCAATCATGTCTTTAAGCTCTGGCGAAAAATACTGATCAGACTCAAACAGTAATCGATGAAAGTTGGGCTGGAAGTAACTCAACTCATCCCGCTTATCCAAGAGACGTCGCCACTCTTCACGCATTCGCGTTTGATAGGCCATCCATTCATAGGCTGAAATCCTGAGATCTTTGGACCAGCGATCAACGATTTTCTGCTGTTCGTTATTCAGCCGGCCTAACCAAGTCTCGACTCGATCACCAATACGCTCTTGGTACCGTGCGTGGATTTCTTGCTCTGATAAATCTTGGTACTTGTTTCTGTATTCTTCGTGACGCTTAGAGAGATTCTCAAGAAGTTGCTCTACCTGTTCATCGGTTAACGTTTGAATCAGCGAGTAAAGATCCGGGGCAACTCGTGTTAACAATCGTTCGGAGTGCTGCTCTATTTTTTTAAAATGTTGGGCTATCGCGTCTGGCGTTAGCGTGTCTGGGGAAATCAGTAACAGCGAATCAATATGTGCTTCATACAAAGGAAGCTCTTCCTTTTTATGCCAATCTTTCAATTGCTGAATTTGGAGCGTCAATATATCGTCTTGATCTCCCGTTAGATCAACAAAATCATCAAGATATTCCAGGATAAACCAGTCTACGTTGCGATAGGCAAATTTCGTCCCGCAACTCATTAATAGCATACAAACTAACACGATGACTGCGCTTCTCAATTTTTGCCTCCTTTCTATTGATCACGTGCATACTCAAAATATAGCACCTATTGCATTGATATCGCGAGGTTCTTGCGTGTTTGGGTTCACCACTTTAAATGAGACAACGGGAATATTTGGAAACAGATACCCCAGTAGAGGCCTAGTAATTGAGAAACAGACGAGTAAAATCAGCATTCACTTCATCATTAAGCCAATTTTAGTCTAGATATGAATAGCTCAGAGCCCTGTTTTACTCGATTTATCGCTTCCACGAACGGAATCTCGCTGCCCGTTCGTTTTACTTTTCCGTTCTACTATCAGCCTCACCCACTGTGTGAGCAAGCGGCCCATGAATTACAACATAGACTCGACACCCAAATAGACTGGATACATGATTTTGGGCTAGTCAACGATTCAAAGAGCGGTACAGGCAAAATGTTTGGGGTATTGGTGGTAAAGAACTCAAAAGGAGAGCTTGGGTATTTAAGCGCTTTTTCAGGGAAAATTGCCGATCAAAATCTTCTTCCCGGTTTCGTGCCACCCGTGTTTGATATGTTAAGCAGTGACAGTTTTTTTCGCTCAGAACTCGCTGAGATTACTCATATAAGTAACGATATCAAGCAATGCCAAGCTAACCCGAAGATCGCAGAGTTAGAAACGAAGCTGCTTCAACAGTCGGATTACTTCGAACAGAAAATTGCATCACACAGACAAGCTATGGTTGAGCAACGAGCACACAGGAAACAGCAGCGTTTACTGATAGACGAAAATGATGCAACCAACCAAGCGGCACTGATTCAGTTGGGTCGAGAAAGTGTGGCGGAAAAAAATGACTTGAAGCAATTGAAAGCGATTCAAAATGAAACCCTGTCTAAGCTTCAATACCAACTATCTCAATTAACGGATGAGATAACCGCGATGCTTGAACAGCGCAAAGCCATGTCGAACGCCCTGCAACATAAGTTGTTTGAACAGTACCAGTTTTTGAACCAAGCTGGGGTAGAAAAGTCACTCAACGCTATTTTCAACGCAACATCAACACCAGTGCCACCAGCAGGATCAGGTGAATGCGCAGCGCCTAAGCTACTGCAATACGCATTCACTCATCAACTTGAACCCGTATGTTTGGCTGAGTTTTGGTGGGGCGTATCCCCTAAGTCTGAAATACGTCAACATAAAAAATACTATCCATCTTGCCAGAGTAAATGCTTACCCATTTTGACCCACATGCTTGAAGGCATTGAATTGGATCCTAATCCTCTATTGGAAAACCCGGCCGAAGGCAAAGAGATCGATATCGTTTATCAAGACGATGCCATTGTGGTAGTGAACAAGCCCGCAGAGTTTCTCTCAGTCCCAGGCAAGCATATTCACGATTCAGTTGCGACACGATTGGCTGAAACCTTCTCGGATGCAGAAGGCCCATTTGTGATCCACAGACTAGATATGTCGACATCAGGGTTACTGGTCTTTGCGTTAACGCGTCGGGCTAACAAAAGCTTGCAAAAACAGTTTATTACACGTGTGGTAGAGAAGCGGTACGTTGCGCTAATAGAAGGACAGCTCACGCAACAAAGTGGCGATGTGTCACTTCCGTTACGCGGTGATTTGTACGACCGGCCTCGTCAGCTAGTTTGCGTTGAACATGGTAAAGCCGCTGAAACACATTGGGAAAAAATCGCCACGACAAACGGCCGAACTAAAGTATACCTTTACCCTAAAACAGGGCGAACTCATCAACTTCGTGTGCACTGTGCACATCAAGATGGGCTCAATATGCCTATTGTCGGTGATGACCTATACGGTAAAAAATCAAACCGTTTGCACTTACACGCTGAGTCTCTGGCTTTTGAACACCCTTACAGCAAAGAGCGAATGCACTTTCAAGTCGATGCGGATTTTTAGTCGTTACCCAAGCGTTACACTAGACCGCACATAACACTAGGCAGCACATAGCACTAGGCAACACATAAAAAAGCCCCTCATTAAGAGGGGCAAAGTTTCCATCGCTTATAGTTATTTTAATTTTATACACCAGTTCGTCTGCCGAGCGTTTTCCCATTTTCCCAAGCAGCATCCCCAGTATGATATTGAGCTTCTAACCAAAGTCGCCGTTAACATAGCCTTTAGTACGGTCATCTTTTGGATCACTGAATATCACTTGAGTATCGTTGTGTTCAACGAGCTCACCCATCAAGAAAAACGCCGTTCTATCTGAAATACGACGCGCTTGCTGCATCGAGTGCGTCACAATAACAATCGTATAGTCTTTCTTAAGCTCTTCCATCAGCTCTTCAATCTTGTGCGTCGCGATTGGGTCAAGGGCAGAAGTCGGCTCATCCATCAAAATCACATCCGGTGCCATCGCAATGGTACGAGCAATACAGAGTCTCTGCTGCTGACCGCCTGATAGGCCAAATGCGTGTGCTTTTAAACGATCTTTCACTTCATCCCATAATGCAGCACCACGTAACGAACGCTCTACGACTTCATCAAGATGCTTTTTGTCTTTAATGCCTTGAGCACGCAATCCATACGCGACATTTTCATAGATACTCATTGGGAAAGGGTTGGGCTTTTGGAATACCATCCCCACTCGAATACGAAGGTCTGATACATCAATATCGCCGTAGATATCCTGACCATCCATTTCAAGGCCGCCGTTAATCGTCACCCCTTCAATCAGATCATTCATACGATTAAGACAACGCAAAAGGGTCGATTTACCACAGCCTGACGGGCCAATTAATGCCGTCACTTGGCGAGTCGGAATCGGCAAATTAATCGATTTAAGCGCTTGGTTCTGGCCGTAAAACAGGTTCAGGTTTTCAATATTAAATTTATTCATTTTGTTTATCTCTAAATTCGGTCAATCGTCTTATTTCAACACGCTTTATATCGGCTCTTATATGTCCTGAGCCTTACTCTGAATACTCTTTTTCGCTAATGATTTTGCGAATTAGTGCTTTTCACATTCATGCTTTTTCAAGTTAGTAAGTAGCGGTGTTAAAACGACTTGCAATCAATTTGGTTATTGTGTTGATAAGCAATACAACAACAATAAGAACCGTGGCAGTGCCATACGCTTGATTCCACTCTTCAATGGTAAAAAGCTCAGTGGTTAATTTGTATAAATGGACAGTCAATGTACGTCCAGAATCCATTAAAGAATCCGGAATTCGAGCGACCATACCCGCCGTGAGAAATACAGGGGCGGATTCACCGATAACTCGACCAATACTTAAAATGACCGAAGTGATAATACCGGGCATTGCGCTTGGTAAGATTAAGCGCCAGATGGTGTAAATTTTTGGCGCACCCAATCCATAAGAGCCTTCTCTGTATGTTTGTGGTACCGCCATTAAGGCTTCTTCCGTGGTTCGAATGATGACCGGAAGAATCAATATGCTCAGCGTTAATGCACCCGATAAGATCGAGAACCCAAAGCCCATGATCACCACAAAGAAGGTCATACCAAACAGGCCGAAGATTATCGACGGAATACCCGCTAATGACTCGGTACAGAATCGAATCACCTTAACCAGTTTACTGCCCACCTTGGCATACTCTGTGAGATAAATAGCGGTCATAATGCCCAGAGGCGCCGCAACCGAAATGGAAGCAATGACCATGTAAACAGTAGACACGATCATAGGGAAAATACCCTGAGAATCGCCAGTGTGACTGTAATTTCCAGTAATGAATGCCCAATCTACGTGTTGAAGACCATTGGACAGGATGTACCACATAATCCAAAACAGAAAACCAACCGTCAAGCCTGCTGCAGCCCATACGAATGCCGTAAGAACATTGTCCTTAAACTGGCGAGACTGCTTTAATTTCACTCTATTCATTGTCACTACCTCGCCTTCTCACGATTTAGATACAGAAGCGCCGCGTTCAGCATCATAATAAACACCAATAAAACGACCCCTGTCGCATACAATGCATTCGCATGGACGCCACTTGCGTACGACATTTCAATAGCGATATTCGCGGTTAACGTCCGTGCTGAATCCAGAATACCTTCTGGCATCGCCGGTGCATTACCCATCACCATAATGATCGCCATGGTTTCACCCAACGCTCTGCCAATGCCTAAAATGACACCCGTCATAATGCCGGATCTTGCCGCGGGAACGAGTAACTTGAAAATGGTAAAAATCTTCGATGCACCGAGCGCCAGTGAGCCTTCTTTATAGGTTCGTGGCACTGCACGAATGGATGTTTCAGACACAGTAATGACGGTAGGAAGAATCATCACCCCTAGTACAATAATCCCGGCTAAAATGGTGTTACCTGCTGGGACTTGGAAGATGTTTTGGATCAGGGGAACAATTATCACTAAGCCAAAAAAGCCGTAAACCACCGATGGTATGCCCGCTAGAAGCTCTACCGCTGGGCGAATAATGTCGGCAACGCGCTTAGGGGCTATTTCAGCAATAAATATCGCTGTCAGAACACCAATCGGCACCCCAACGACAACCGCACCTAACGTTGAAACCACCGATGCCACAATCATTGTTGCAACACCATACAACGCTGGCGGTAACCAGTTTTGGCCTAAAACAATCCCAGACACTCCGACTTCTCGGAATGCAGGAATACTCTCTTTAACGATGAAATAAGCAATAACGGCTAAGGAAACAATACCAATAATGGCACTGGTTAAGAATAAACCGTGGAAAATTCGCTCTTTCCAATCCACACGTTTTTTCGTGCGCAGGCCAGATCGATTAACTTGAGTCGCTTGCGTATTCATAAGCTCTTCACTATTTGCGATGGTCATATCAAAATCTCATGCTTCAATCACAGTGTTCAATAACTCTGATGAAGTGGATAAACGCCCAGCCCAAAGTGGGCCAGGCAAAAGTAACGATGTAATTAATTAACTGAGATGTAGCCTTTTTTAGCCACTAACGCTTGCGCTTCATCTGTTAGCATCCAGTCTAGGAACTTTTGAGTTTCTGCCGATGGCTTGCCTTCTTTGTAAAGAACAAGGAATGGACGCGCAACTTTGTAAGAACCGTTCTTAACGTTATCGACAGAAGCTTCAGTGCCGTCTACCGCTAGCGCATTGACCGATTCGTCGACAGTGCCAAGTGAGATATAACCGATAGCGTATGGGTTTGAAGCCACCATTGTTTTCAGTGCTCCGTTACCGTTGGCAACTTGAGCGCGCTGAGAAATCGCCGATACTTTGATACCAGACACTTTCATTTTTAGGCTCATGATGTCTTCAAATGCACCACGAGTACCTGAAGCGGTATCACGAGTGATCGCAACGATGGGCTTGTCTGCACCACCGACATCTTTCCAGTTCGTAATGTCGCCTTTATAAATCGCTGTGACTTGCTCTGCCGTTAAACCTTTTAGTTTGTTGTTTGGGTTTACCACCACCGCAATACCATCACGAGCAACCACTTCTTCAACTAGCGTTGGTTCTTTTTCAGAGTCTTTTAAATTACGAGAAGACATGCCTAAATCTGCGGTGCCATTTTTAGCCGCTTTCACACCCGCTGAAGATCCTGGTCCTTGAACTTCAATAAAAACTGAATCGTTTGATTTCATATAAGTTTCAGAGAAAACTTCCATCAGTGGAGTAACGCTGCTAGAGCCTACAGCAGAGATGGTTTCTTTTGCAGAAACGGTTGTTACTGCCATTGCGCCTAGAAGTGCGATTGCACCGATAACTGTCTTTTTCATCACTATTTCCTTAAGTGGCCGAATTGCCGTTGTGTTTTACTCGAACGCTGCTCACTTTAGGCGTCAAGTGTGACAGTTGTGTTTCAGTTAATTTAAGCCTCTGTGACAAAGCGAATAACCTGACCAAAATCAATAAATGTTCATTCTCTTTATAACCGACCTCTCCAGCAGCCTATACCTGCCTATACTTGGCGCAGTACAAAAAACGAACGTGATGAATACTGAGGTTTTAAAGTGCATAGTAGTGTGTCGTAAAAACTGAGAGATTAGTTCAATAAATTATTGATATATTCATCAGGAAGATTACAATCAGCCCTCACCATGCAAATGAGAACAATTTGCATCTGAGTATAATTAAAGAGAGGATCTCAATGCGTCAGTTACTCAACGGCTTATCCATAAAAATACAAGTAGTCATCCCCGTCATATTTACGATGTTACTTTTACTCACCGGCATTATTTATAGTACGACGAATTTAAAACACGCGTTCAGCCAAGTGTCCGATTCAACCGAAGAGTTGATTATGCATAAAGATGAACTGACTGAAATCATTGATAACACTTATGCCATGCGAATTAGCGCAATATACAGCCTATTCAGAGCCGATGAAGTCAAAGTATTACCGAGCGTGTTAAAGGAAAGAAGAAAGCAGAATCAAACACTGCTCAGATCACTGTCTCAGATTAATGGGATGGAACGAGAAGTGAACGCAATGAATGTTGCTATGGACACCTATATTGACCATTCGATAAACGTCATGATTCCACTTCTTAATGCCAAGCAGCAGAACAACCTTCCCGTGGGTTTTGATGAAAAATACCAACGTGCTTCAGACGAATATCGCGATGCAGGTAAAATGATGGTGAAAGCGATCTCGGACCTGTCAGATAAAATCAACCTGCTCTCACTTCAAAGGGTTGAAATAAATAGCCAAAAACACACCGCCGTTATCAATAATTCACTGATCGGTTTTGCTGCCCTAGTGTTTGTGGGTGCGTTAAGTTGTTGGCTACTAGCGGGCGTTATCGTTAAGCCGATCATCGAACTTCAAGCAACGATGAAAGAAGTGGCTCATGGTAATCTACTCGTGGAAGCGAATGAAGACGGTGATAATGAAATCACGGCTTTGGCTAAAGATGTCAACTCTACAGTTAAACAGCTTCATGGTACGGTCGATGAGTTAGTTCGAATCAGTGTTGATGTCGCCTCCGCTTCAACAGAACTTGCCACTGTGATGACCCAATCAACGGCAAATTCCGATCAAGAAAAAATCGAAATGGAACAAGTGGCCTCTGCGATTAGCCAGTTAGAACACACCGCAAGTGATGTCACAGCCAACGCTAACATTGCAGACACCGCATCGTCTCAAGCCAATGAATTGGCGATAAACAGCTTAACCATGTTTGAAGAAAGCAATCGTGCTAACGACAAAATGGCGGATCAACTTAATGATGCGGCTGAGGTTGTCCACTCACTTAAAAACCAGTCAGAGCAAATTGGCAAGGTCATTGAAGTGATCGAAAGTATTTCAGAGCAAACCAACTTGCTTGCACTGAATGCTGCCATTGAAGCTGCACGTGCAGGTGAGAGTGGAAGAGGGTTTGCTGTGGTCGCCGACGAAGTTAGAATGCTGGCTGCACGCACACAAGAATCGACCAAAGAGATACAAGCGATTGTTGAAGAGCTGCAATCAAAATCGGGCTTAGCAAACGAGAGTATGAATTCAAGCTTAACCATGTTGGAAAATAACCAAACGCTTTCAGGCCAAGTCAGTGCGGCATTGACTGAGATTTGTGATTCCATTACAAAACTGTCAAGCATCAACACTCAAGTAACGACAGCATCAATAGAACAAGGGCAAGTGACCGCAGATATTAATGTCAATTTAGGTAACATTTATGAGCTGGTCAGCCAAAACGTGATTGGCATAACTCAATCAGCGGCAGCTAGCCAAGAGCTATCTCAATTGGCAGAGAAACAGCGACAGCAGTTGGGATACTTTAAAGTCTAATAGTGTTTTTTGTACATCGATAAAAAAACCGCCAATTGGCGGTTTTT
>NZ_AJYQ02000091.1 GCF_000287055.2 Vibrio genomosp. F10 str. ZF-129
CCCCGCCGATTGGCGGTTTTTTTATATTGAGTTCAGAAATTACTCTGCGTCGTCTTCAGCAGCAAAACGAGCTTCTCTTCTTTGTTCAGCTTCACGAGCCGCTGCTGCTTCACGTTCTTCACGCTCTTGACGCTGCTGCCCTTTACGCTCGTTACGTTCAGCTTGATTTTTAACAAAACCAGCTAGCTCTTTTTCAGCCCAAGCTTGTGCTTGCTCTTCGGTTTCAAAACCCATTTCACGTTTTGAAACAACTACTTTACGAGATGTTACTTGGCGCGTAATTTCCGCAGACCAGCCAGTACGCTTTTCAGTTAAGCGGATAGCAAATTTTTTATTTGTAGCCATTTTTGTATTCCTAAGGGATTAAATCAGGGATTGCCCAACGCTAAGAATTCTATCTATATTGAGCGCGTTTAAAACCATCCCTTGGTAAGCGCGGTATTAGAGCACAAATACAAAAGATTTGCTGCTGTTTTATTCGCTGAAATGCATTCAAAAAGCGTTAATAGATAAACCTGAAGTCTCACCGCTTTTTACAATACAAGAGCCATTCCGTCCACTGGCTTTTGCTTTGTATAGTTCTTTATCGGCTTTATGGATCAAGCTGTAATAACTCTCTTTTGAATCACATTCACAGCAAACCGCCCCAATACTTACCGTTAATATATCTTTAACTTTTGAATATTCATGAACAATCGATTCCGACGCTATGTTCTTGTGCATTTGTTTCGCCACCGTATTGGCATCAAGCGGAATCGAAGAAGCAATAACCATGCAGAACTCCTCTCCACCAAAACGTGACAAGATTTTATTTTCGGCATACACGTCCCTATCAATACTTGCGGCAACGCGCTGCAAAGCTCTATCACCTGCCAAATGCCCATAATTATCGTTATAAAGTTTGAATGAATCAATATCGATCATAAAGAGTGCCAAATAGCGAATCTTGGGGTTTTCACTCCATTCTGTCGTGATTTTTTCCAATAACCGTTTGTTTGCTAGCCCAGTCAAGAAATCATGCTCAGACTGCCACTTTAGCTCTTTTTGCTTGATGTCTATCTCTTTAAAAAGCTTATTAATAGCGGAAAAAAAATCCTTCATTTCACGAGAAAGAAAGGCTTGTTTGTCTGGCAAAGGCTTACCTTTTTGAGAAAAATCAATAAATGCTTTACGCGCTTGTTTAATCGGTAATGTC
Source organism: Vibrio genomosp. F10 str. ZF-129 (assembly GCF_000287055.2). Lineage (GTDB taxonomy): Bacteria > Pseudomonadota > Gammaproteobacteria > Enterobacterales > Vibrionaceae > Vibrio. The sequence goes on from NZ_AJYQ02000091.1 coordinate 1,196, forward strand.
AATTTATGAACCAAGAAAAAATTCATTGCAAAAAGTGTCGCTGCAAAGATAACAAGAAGACTCAACTCATCAGAATCAAAAAATTCAGGCTTATCGATACTATGAGTGACTTGAATATTTATATTTAAATTGGATATTGGATCCCAATAGATGAGTTCACTGATAGAACGATTGCCTATATTTTTGCTGTCATCATCATTGATGAGATCGAGTATGTTGATCGACACATCTAAACCCGCTGTCTTTTTAATCAACTGAACATAGTCAGGCTCTAATTGGCTTATAAAAATAACGAAACCACTGTGGCAGTTTTTAGCATCAGAATCACAAATTCGAGAAAGTGAATAGATGTAAGCCTGGTTTTCAAACGCAACCAACCCTGTATTCACTTCTAGCTCATCTTTAGAAGTCATCGAACCAAGCTTGAGTAATTGATCAAAATAATGAGAAAGGTCACTACCGACAGGGATTTCCCTTTTTGCTAGACGGTCATATCGAACTCCATACATTAACACCTTATTAGGATTAAAAATAAAGACCGCCGTTAACCCCATAGAAGCGAGAGTATGGATATTTAAATCCTCATTAAGAAACTCTTGATTTCCGTTGCTCGCAAACTCACCCATGCTATCCCACGCAGCATTATCTTTAAGAATACCTTCTAGATCGTTTTTAGCAAAATCAAGCATGGCACTGACTTGGTTCACTTCTTTATTGTGAATCATTTCAACTTGAGTCAGCGCATTTTCATATGACCACAAATATTTAAAGGCAAAGTAGGCGCAAAGAAACATGAGCACAATCACTAACGACATAAGTGCTGACAGCGCTCTCATACTCCAAGTCGAGACAGGCATTATGTATGTACTCCTTTGACATTGCCTCCTATTACATTAGTAGATTTTTTATCTATTTAACATGTCAATTTAAGCCAATACTGACATTATTCAGCATCTTCATTTTAAAAAAAATCGCCACTCAATGAGTGGCGATTGCTAATTTTAAACTAAATCAATTTACCCTAATCGTTAGCCTACGTTCTTACGTGCGTTTTGGAACATACGCATCCAAGCACCATTCTCGCCCCAGCCTTCTGGAGACCAAGAGTTTGCAACCGTGCGGAATACACGCTCTGGGTGAGGCATCATGATTGTCACGCGGCCGTCAGTGGTTGTTAAACCAGTGATAGCGTTTGGCGAACCGTTCGGGTTGTTCGGGTATTGCTGCGTTTGGTTACCGTTGTTATCAACGTAACGTAGGGCAACTGTACCTGAATTTTCAATCGCGTTTAGGTGGTCGTTGTCACGCACTTCTACGCGGCCTTCACCGTGAGAAACAGCGATTGGCATACGAGAACCTTCCATGCCATTGAAGAATACAGAATCAGACTTCTGAACTTCAACTAGACTGAAACGTGCTTCAAAACGCTCAGATTCGTTGCGAACGAAACGTGGCCAGTACTCAGCGCCTGGGATTAGGTCACGTAGGTTAGACAACATCTGACAACCGTTACACACACCTAGAGAGAAAGTATCTTCGCGCTTGAAGAAGTTTTCAAATTGGTCACGTGTAGAGTCGTTAAATAGAACTGATTTAGCCCAACCTTCGCCAGCGCCTAGTACGTCACCGTAAGAGAAGCCACCACAAGCCACAAGGCCATTGTACTCTTCTAGAACCGCTTGACCCGTTAGGATATCGCTCATGTGAATATCAGTCGCTTTGAAGCCTGCACGGTCAAACGCTGCTGCCATTTCAACGTGAGAGTTAACACCTTGCTCACGTAGAATTGCCATCTTAGGTTTAGCTCCTAGGTTAATATAAGGCGCTGCAATATCTTCGTTTACATCAAAGCTTAGGCTAACGTTTAGACCAGGGTCTGAGTTGTCTTTTTTCGCTTCATGTTCTTGGTCAGCACAAACTGGGTTATCACGTAGACCTTGCATCTTGTGCGTTGTCTCAGCCCAGATAGTACGTAGCTCAGTACGGTTACGCTGGATTACAACGTCTGCGCCTGACTTAATCACTAACTCATCAGATGCTTCCCCTTCACCAACAACGCTGCCAATGACATGTGAACATGTTTCTAGGCCGTTTTCTGCAAGAGTAGAAAGAACCGCGTCTAGGTCATCGTTACGTACTTGGATTACCGCACCCAGTTCTTCATTGAATAGTGCCGCAAGCGTATCTTCGCCCAACGCCGCAATATCAGCGTTAACACCACAGTGACCTGCGAACGCCATTTCTGCTAGGGTTACGAATAGACCACCATCGCCTTTATCGTGGTAAGCCACAACTTGGTCGTTCGCAACTAGGGCTTGAACGCCTTCGTAGAAACCTTTTAGCTGTGCTGCGTTGTCTACGTCAGCTGGCTTATCACCAAGCTGCTTGTAAACTTGCGCCAGTGCCGTAGCACCTAGACGGTTTTTACCGTTACCTAGGTCGATAAGTACTAAGCTTGAAGCACCTTTGTCAGTGCGAAGTTGAGGCGTAATTGTTTTACGAACATCTTCAACACGAGCAAATGCAGTGATAACAAGAGATAGCGGAGACGTTACTTCTTTCTGCTCGCCGTTCTCTTCCCACTTAGTCTTCATCGACATTGAGTCTTTACCCACAGGGATAGTTAGACCCAGCGCCGGACATAGTTCTTCACCAACCGCTTTCACTGCTTCGTAAAGACCGGCATCTTCACCTGGGTGACCTGCTGGAGACATCCAGTTCGCCGACAATTTAATGTGTTTGATATCGCCGATGTTGGTCGCAGCGATGTTTGTGATTGCTTCACCAACCGCTAGACGAGCCGATGCGCCGAAGTCTAGTAGTGCCACTGGCGTACGCTCACCAAGAGACATCGCTTCACCGTGGTAAGAATCGTAACTTGCTGCAGTTACTGCGCAGTTAGCAACAGGAACCTGCCATGGGCCAACCATTTGGTCACGAGCAACAAGGCCAGTTACCGAGCGGTCACCGATGGTGATAAGGAATGTTTTCTCAGCCACTGTTGGCAAGCGAAGAACACGGTCAACCGCTTCGTTCATCTCGATGCCAGAGCGGTCAATTGCAGGGTTGTTTGCTTTTAGCGTTTTCGCGTCACGGTGCATCTTAGGCGTTTTACCTAATAGGATGTCCATTGGCATGTCGATTGGCGTGTTGTCGAAGTGTGAATCTTCTAATTTAAGATCACGCTCTTCAGTTGCTTTACCCACCACAGCGTAAGGCGCGCGCTCACGCTTACAAATCGCGTCGAAGGTTGCCATGTCTTTATCAGCAACTGCCATTACGTAACGCTCTTGAGATTCGTTACACCAGATCTCAAGTGGGCTCATACCCGGCTCATCATTTGGCACATCACGCAGATTGAAGATACCACCACGCTCACCATCGTCTACGAGCTCAGGAAGAGCATTCGAGATACCACCCGCGCCCACATCGTGGATGAATGCGATTGGGTTCGCATCACCAAGCTGCCAACAACGGTCGATCACTTCCTGACAACGACGCTCCATCTCTGGGTTTTCACGTTGTACAGAAGCGAAATCAAGATCTTCAGAAGAAGAACCCGAATCCATTGAAGATGCCGCACCGCCGCCAAGGCCGATGTTCATCGCAGGACCACCAAGAACGATTAGGCTTGCACCTACTGGGATCTCTTTCTTCTGAACGTGTTCATCACGGATGTTACCAAGACCACCAGCCAACATGATTGGCTTGTGGTAACCACGAACTTCTTCACCTGCGTGAGAGTTTACTTTCTCTTCGTAAGTACGGAAGTAGCCAAGTAGGTTTGGACGACCAAATTCGTTGTTGAATGCCGCGCCCCCAAGAGGACCTTCAAGCATGATGTCCAAAGCAGTAACGATCCGACTTGGCTTGCCAAAGTCAGTTTCCCAAGGTTGAACGAAGTTCGGGATCTTAAGGTTAGATACAGAGAAAGCAACAAGACCCGCTTTAGGCTTACCACCAATACCGGTTGCGCCTTCATCACGGATTTCACCGCCTGAACCTGTAGATGCGCCCGGCCACGGAGAGATTGCCGTTGGGTGGTTGTGCGTTTCAACCTTCATCAAGATGTGTGTTTTTTCTTGGTGGTAGTTGTATTGGCGAGTTTCTGGATCTGGGAAGAAACGACCGACTTCAGAACCTGTCATTACCGCTGCGTTATCTTTATAAGCAGACAGAACGTGCTCTGGTGTCGTTTCAAAGGTGTTTTTAATCATCTTGAACAATGATTTTTCTTGCTTAACGCCATCGATAGTCCAATCAGCGTTAAAGATCTTGTGACGACAGTGCTCTGAGTTCGCTTGTGCAAACATCATTAGCTCGATGTCAGTCGGGTTACGACCTAGCTTCTCAGTAAAGCTTTCAAGAAGGTAATCAATCTCATCTTCTGCAAGCGCAAGACCTAGGGTAACGTTTGCTTTTTCGAGCGCTTTACGCCCACCAGCTAATAGGTCAACTTCCGCATAAGGAGCAGGCTCAGCAACGGTAAATAGTGCCGCCGCTGATTCGAAGTCAGTGACAACCACTTCCATCATGCGATCATGCAGAATTGCTTTCAGCTCAACAAGTTGAAGCTCAGAAAGTTCAGCAGAGGTTTCAATGTAGAAAGCAGTACCGCGCTCTAGACGTGACACTTTAGCCAGTCCACAGTTGTGTGCGATATCTGTTGATTTTGAAGACCAAGGCGAGATAGTGCCCGGGCGTGGCGTTGCAAGCAGCAGTAAACCTTCAGGTTCATGCTCTTCACCATTCTCTTTACAAGAAAGCGTTGGACCGTAAGTCAGTAGCTTTTCTAGCTTCTCAACTTCAGACGCATCTAGGTCTGCCGTTAGATCAGCAAAGTGGGCAAACTCAGCGTAAATACCTGTTACAGGTAAGCTTAATTCACGACAAAGTTCTAAAAGCTTGTTAACACGAAACTCAGATAGAGCTGGGGAGCCACGCAAAATTCTCATGTGCTTAGGTCTCTTATGCAGTTGATTAAGGTAATATTGGAATTAATTCAATAGGTTAATGTCATTTCATAAAGAAAGACTTTGAACTCATGCCGATTTCACCTCTCTGTTGCGAGCGCATTATAAAGCAATTGCTTTTGTGATGTAACACCAAAAGCAACCGTTTGCGTCATTTTTTTTGTCAATATCAGAGTACACCTCAATTAACCAATTAAACCTCAGTTCGCTCATTCTTTTGTAACTCTGCTTTTCCATACCGTTAGGCTTTGATATAAAAGCCATACTGGATGTATGAGAATTTAAAAATGTTAAATAATACTCTTTCAAAATTAAAACTCACTGTCGCGTATGTTTTTGCTTCATTGATGCTCGTTGGCTGCCAAATTGAATCTGAGCCAAAAAGTGAGTTAGAACAAATTCTCGACCGAGGCGTGTTGCGTGTTGGAACACTGAACAATCAACTTTCTTACTATATCAGCCCGGATGGCCCAGCTGGGCTTGATTACGAGTTGGTGAGAGAATTTGCGAATGAGCTTGGTGTTAAGCTTGAGATGAAACCTGCTTATCGAATGTCTAGCCTCTACCCTGCGCTAAGAAATGGTGAGATAGATATTATTGCGGCGGGATTGAGTCAGTCTGAAAGACGCCTCGAAGAGTTTAGAGCCGGGCCTGCTTACTACTATGTCAGCCAACAGTTAGTGTATAAAAAAGGACAGTGGAGACCTAGAAATGTAGAACAACTCCTTGACCGCCAGGCATCACTGATTGAAAAAAATGACGGCAATGCCGTGATCAGCGTTGTCGATGATTCACACTTCATTAATACACTAGAGACGTTGAAAGCGCAGCATGAGGGCTTAGATTACTCCATTAATATTGACGCAGATATTAATGAAGTACTGAAACAGGTATCTAAAGGTGAGCTACCCTTTACTGTCGCTGACTCAATTGAAATTTCCCTTTCCCAGCGAATCTACCCAGATGTCGCCATTGCCTTTGAGCTGACGGAAGACCAACCTATTTCTTGGTTTCTTAATCGCTCTGAAGATGAAAGCTTATACGCGCTGTTGATCGAGTTCTTTGGCTCAATAAAACAGTCGGGACGCCTTGCTGAACTCGAAGAAAAATACATCGGTCATATCGGCAGCTTTGATTATGTTGACACACGAGCTTTCATTCGTGCTTTGGACAGTAAACTTCCCGCATGGGCTCCTCTTTTTCAAAAATACTCTGAAGAATTTGATTGGCGTCTCATTGCAGCGTTAGCTTATCAAGAATCCCATTGGGACCCTGAAGCCCGATCCCCAACAGGGGTTCGAGGCATGATGATGCTTACGCTGCCAACAGCAAAAAGTGTTGGTGTCACCAATCGGCTTGATCCCGAGCAATCCATAAATGGCGGCGTAAAGTACCTAAGAAAAATGGTCGGTCGGATTCCTGACAGTATTCCGCAACATGAAAAGATCTGGTTTGCACTAGCTTCATACAATGTTGGCTTTGGTCATGTGATGGACGCTAGACGCTTAACAAAAAGCCAAGGGGCAAACCCAGACTCGTGGGCGGATGTAAAAGATCGCTTACCGCTGCTTAGGCAAAAAAAATACTATAGCCAAACTTACTATGGGTTTGCTCGGGGTGATGAGGCGAGAAACTACGTAGAGAATATACGACGTTATTATCAGAGTATTATTGGCCATATCGACCAAGTAAACACTTCTAACATAGGGGCTAACATGGATGATTTAACGGTTATCCAACCATTACCGCCTGAAATTTCGGCAGGGGTAGAAGTGTCTGGTGAGAGTATTCCTTCAATCAGCGAAGCGTCGCCCACCAATTAATCAACGGTTGATCTCAAAACTACTATCTTTATCCTATCACCACGAGCAATGCGCAAGAGCAACCGAGATCTTGCGCACTTTGCGCTCACTTTGACCCTAGAGTCTTAGTACACGGAATACGAATATACGCTTTAATTTCTAGGCTCTCTATTTTCTGGGTACTCTATTTTCTAGATACTTTAGTTTCTGAGTACTTGAATTTTATTTAGATGAGCCGCATGTCTTACTTTGTTAAAGCACGTTCATATTGCGGTAACAATTCACTCTTATAACGGATGAGTAATAAAATGGAACGGTTCAAACCGACGTGTTTGAAAAGACGACAATAAGAACCTTTAGAAAGGAGTATTTTATGATGAAGCGTAAAATGCAATCCAAACGTTTGAATAAAACAGTGTCAGCAAATCGCAGAAAACGCATGCTCGCCAATAACAAAAAGAAAATCATTTGGCGTAACCGCACGTACACACAGCTACTTTTGGATTAACCAGTCTGCAAACATCCCTCACGGTAAGTGTATTCATATATGGGTGTTTGCTAAATCTACCTGCTACTTTTTCAGCTTGTTTTCCGGCTTGCTCTCTAAATCCTGTTTCATCTGCTGTTTCTTTGCTTTTATTTCTTTACGTCTGCGTTTAAAAAATGTTTGCAACACCGCTTTGCATTCTGCTTCAAGCAGCCCATGTTCCACTTCTGCATAATGGTACGCTGCCTGGCTTTGAAAAAGATCCAATACAGTACCAGCCGCCCCCGCTTTGAGATCCGATGCGCCATACACGACTCGTTTGACCCTGCTATGTAAAAGCGCACCCGCGCACATTGGGCAAGGCTCTAACGTCACATATAAGGTTGTATCCAGCAGTCGATAGTTTTCGAGTACTTTACCCGCTTTGCGTAACACTTCAACCTCAGCATGAGCGGTAGCATCGTGCTGACCAATCGAGCGGTTCCAACCTTCTGAAATGATTTTTCCGTCCCTCACAAGAACGGCGCCAATCGGCACCTCTCCTTCACTTTCTGCCACCGCTGCTAGCTCTAGAGCTCGACGCATAAAACATTCATCTTGAGAAGAAAATAGAGAAACAGACACAAAAAACTCCGAAGTAAAAATCGTCAATTGGGTGTAAATATACAACCAGTTCGGAAGTGTACATTGATTTTACAGATAAGAAAAAGCCCGCAACAAGGATCGCGGGCTTTAGATAAAGGTTTTATTGAAGCCCCATACTTAAGTTAGGTCTTCTAGCATCGCTTACATTGCGTAAGTGTAAGGTGCATTGATACCCAGAGGAATACCTAGAGCCCAGTAACCTAGTAGGAAGATAGTCCAACCGATCAACATAGCAATAGAGAATGGCATCATAAGAGCCGCTAACGTACCAATACCTGTCGACTTAACATAGCGTTGGCAGTAAACAACCACAAGTGGGAAGAACACCATGAGTGGAGAAATGATGTTAGAAACAGAATCACCCACACGGTAAGCGGCTTGAGATAACTCAGGAGAGATACCAACAACCATCAGCATTGGAACTAGGATAGGACCAATTAACGCCCACTTAGCCGATGCAGAGCCCACAAGCAGGTTAACAAACGCAGTAAGCAGAATCATACCAACGATTGTCGCCTCACCAGCAAGATCCATCGCTTTTAGGCCTTCAGCACCGTAAAGCGCAAGCATTGTACCGATGTTGGATTGACCGAATGCAGAAAGGAACTGAGCACAGAAGAACGACATCACAATGTAAGCGCCCATTGTAGACATCGTCTCTGACATTGACTTAATCACATCGTTATTGCTGTTGAACTTACCCGATACTCGGCCATAGACGATACCTGGGATAACAAACAGAACAAAGATCAGTGGCACGATAGACTTCATCAGAGGTGCAGAGAATGCAGTTAGCTCGCCTTCAGGAGAACGTAGCGCAGAATCTTCAGGCATAAGTGCGAAAACGAGCGCTGCAATACCCGCAACCATTGCCCAGCCAGCCCAACGGAATGCTTTCGATTCAATCTCAGTGAACGTGCCCAGATCAGGTGCTTCTTCTGCATCTTCATCAACAGGCGTATTTGCAAGGCGTGGTTCAATGATTTTCTCTGTTACCCACCAACCGATACTAACGATTAGGAATGAAGAAAGACCAGTAAAGAAGATATTCGCTAATGGGTTAATAATATATTCAGGATCAAGAACTTGAGCTGCAGTTTGTGTGAAACCTGCTAATAGAGGGTCGATGCCTGAAGGAATAAAGTTTGCAGAAAAACCACCTGACACACCAGCAAATGCTGCTGCAATACCCGCTAGAGGGTGACGACCCGCTGCATGGAAGATAATACCGCCTAGTGGAATAACCAGTACATAACCGGCATCAGCTGCTGTATGAGATACGATAGCAACCAAAATTAGCATCGGTGTTAGAAGCTTAGCTGGCGTAAAGTTAAGCATTTTTTTAAGGCCGGTTTGAATAAAGCCTGAAGAATCTGCAACACCCACACCCAGCATCGCAACCAATACGATACCGAGAGGAGCAAAGCCAGTAAACGTCGTAACCATGTTCGCTAGAAAGCTAGCAAGAGCCTCACCCGTCAATAAGTTATTAACTTCGAGTGCATCGCCGGTACGTGGGTTAATAAGATCGAAAGATACATTAGACAATAATGCCGATGATACCCAGACAATAACCAATGCCCAGAAAAACAAAATAGCAGGATCAGGTATTTTATTACCCGCGGTTTCGATAGCGTTTAAAAAGCGATCCATAGCTTTCGGCTTCGGCAATGGTGCTTGTTGTGTTGCTTGGTTACTCATGGTAACTCCGTCTGTTTGTGTGGTTGCTTTTAGACCTTTGTAGATAATATTGTTGGTCTATATATCACCACATATTCTATAAAATCCGCACCACAAAAGCACAAGATTCCATAATGTTTTTATTAAACAGAGGCATGTTTTGCAAAAACGCCATTAACGTGCAACATAATAAACACAAACTCACATACCAAAAAAAAACAAATTTGATACCCTTATGACATACATTGAACGAATCATTACCACCACAACCCACTATTGGTTTTGCCTATAGGTGGGATTGTTGGGGTTTAGATGAATCAGTCAAACTCACTGTATTTAGAAATCATGGTTATTAGTTCAAGCTGTTTTTTTTTATTAAATCTATCGAGCCAATACGCCTTTAAGATGATTGAACTCACGGTGTCCGTAAGCAGTAATTCTGATTCACAGGTCAGTTGAATCGCTGAGGTAGCACTCTTTTCAATCATCGCATTGCACTCATTATGCACATCTTGGAAAGAGTAAGAATGACTCGCAGAAGAGACGCCTCGCTGGCGAAAGCCCTCAAATTTTGTTTCCATTAAGTACAAAGCACCAAGACGATTTTTTGCTTCTTCAGCCTGACTCTCTACCATCGTTTGTAACTTCACTAAACCTAGTGACGAAATACCAATGAGGACAAAAGCAATCATCACCTCTATCAAGCTAAAACCTTGGTGTTTAGTGATCATTCCAGGATCCTTTTTTCCATTTCGGTTTGGTAGAGAAAACAAAGCTCGATGTGATATCACTGTTGTATTGGAGCCTCATTGAATCATAAAACAGAGCCATCTGCCCTTGGGTATCAAACATCATCCCCCCAGCGAACTTAAATGATCCTGATTGTAAGAACGTGGCATGCTTGGGGGTTAATAATGTCGACTCGCCATAGACCGTTTGAATCGGAACGGTAAAATTGGCATTAAGATCAGCAACGGTTTCCGTTGAAAATCGGTCCCAATACGTCGGATCGGGTTGAAAATTCTCGTTAAAGTGAAAAATCACACCTTTTATCGATCCTGATCCTCGAATCGCAAATACCCCATTGTGGACAAGTAAGAATAAATACGTTCCCGAATGCGCACTTTGAATGTCCGTGATCTCATTAATTGCCGCTTGATTGAGTTCACAGCTTCCGTCTATCCATACTTTATTTGCCTGCCCTCGAACCAAATCGTCTTTAAACTGTTGAACACAATCTACGTCAGACCCAAGCATGGTGTAAGACATAAAACCATAGTCAGAATGGTCCCGTACCTTTTCCCAATCTCCACGTTCAAAATCAAACTCAGCCTTAAATGGATTGAGTGTTTCATTACGCTGAAGATCATTGCCTGCGTTGAACGAGACATAATTGCTTGAAGCATCACGCCATATCCCTGCTTTTAAAGAAGTACTCGTTTTATGGTTTCCTGCACAATCAGAACTGTTATCAAATCCAACGCTTGATTTGGGAATTGCAGAACCCACACCATGATTCAGTATACCTGCACTTGCCAATAAGCTATGACTCACGACCACCGCTATGCATTCATATTCGTTATCGCTGTTCCTTACACCAGGATCCGGGGGAGAGACCAATGTTGATCCATAGATAATGAGATCGGATGTCGACTTAATCGCCCCTGAGCCTGAATCACCAGAGAACGTGATACTCTTACTCACTTCTCGATGACCAAATTTCGCCGACAACCTTTCAGGATCATCATCTGTCGCTTTAAGATGCGCCAACCCCATCGCGGAACAGACCGTGTTTAAATTCGTCGGAATGGTACTGCTGTTGTTTAGCACGATAGCGCTAAACCCACACTCTAGCCCTCCTTCTGCTCGCCAATGAGCGATACGAGCATCAATCTGGTTGTTAGCTACCTTTATTTGATAAAACACACCTCGATAAGAACTGAGTGCAAACGCTAACGCCCCAACCAAGAGCAGTGCAGTGACGACCAACGCTGCCGCCCCTTGTTGATTTTTCCTCATCGCCAATTCCTCTGCTTTATACCCATAGAAATCGACTGGTTATACCGCCCATCATGCAGCTCGGCTTCGAGGTAAATGTGGGTAAACAGGTTTTCAGCGCTACTGGTAACAAGTGGAGTGGTGGTTACCGCAAATGACACTACGTTTAGAATATTTTGATCGAGTAGATGAGTGCATCCTGTTAGCTCGGTTAGAGACGCTAGTGTCGCCTGTTTTCTTTCACATGCTTTCAATGAACCATTGTCCAACGTGTATTTCACATGCTGATACTGGCCTGTTTTAGAGTGATAATAAGCAAACCCCATGCTACTGCCACTCACAGCAATAGTATCCACAGCGCCTGTCAATCTCACGGATTGTCCATGGCCCCCATCAAAACCCGCACGCTGTATATCTGCTCGCATCATTGACGTTGTGGTCATCAAACTTTGTAGGACTAATAGATCCAAAGTTCGCTCTTTTGCAATGCGCTGCCCGCTGATAAATACTGACCCTATCACCATGATTGCAATCAGAGCAATCGACGAGGAAATCATCAACTCAAGCAATAAGCTTCCTCGCTGATTTTTAGCAAGCTTTATAACCATATCGGTCCCCTTCAACGCCACAAACTCTTATTCTTCCTGGTGGGTTAGACGTTCTAATGGCAATTTTATTGGTACTGTCTAACTTGGGATGAAAAACAAAACTGCCGGATTTAGGTCGACCTCTGATTTCCTCAAAAGAGACCTGTTGAGAACTGAACGTGTGAGTCAGCTTTATTCCTTTATACGGGCTACCATCAAAGTGAGCAATCCGATATGCGGTGCTCAAATCATCGGAGTCAGCTAATACGATACTCCAGCTGCCAGTAGTGTTCACCGTCCCCTCAAGAAAAGAGATATGTGCATAGAGTGCCTCATTTCGCATCACAGCCTCCGATCTCGCTTGAATCAAAAATCCGTTCAGCTCTGTGGCGAGGCGTTGCATCTTGCTACTTTCGATCATCTTGCTAAAGTTTGGGGCAGCAAAAGCGAGGACAACACCACAAACACTCATCGTTATTACCAGTTCCAACAAAGTAAAGCCGCGAGTCATTTCCCAAATCCCCTTAAAACTTTTTGCTTAAAAATCAAATTACTTGCATCGATGCTAGCAGCTAACAAAAATAGGAGGAGAATATATAAGGACAACACGGAATGATTCGAATAATTAGCTGTAACCTATACAAAAAAAGACAGGTTGGGATGACACTGATCGAGTTATTATTCACGGTTGCCATCATCGCTATCTTATCGGCGATCGCTTACCCAAGTTACACTTCTCATGTAATCGAAGCGCACAGAACGGCAGCAAAAATGGATATGATGCGAATACAGCTATTACTTGAAGAAGGGTACGTGGGAACCTATAGCTGGAGCAGTATTGTTTCGTCTGGGAGTTGCACGGTTTGCGATAGTAGCAGTGAACGGTATCAGTTTTCGGTTGTTAGCTCCTCAACCTCGGCCTATACCATAACGGCAACCGCCCAAACGGATAAAGGGCAAACAAACGATGCTTGTCTATCAAGCGACCACAAGATGACACTTAACGCGAAAGGTGAAACCGCCCCGAGTGATTGCTGGTGATAGCATAGAAAACAAGCAAGGCGGGAACAAGGCTATTGACTGAAGCAAAAAAAGACCTGCCAAGTTAGCAGGTCTATTTAATCAATGGTATTTTTCTTAGCTGGTTAAATCATCGAAGAACTTTTTAACACCGTTAAAGAACCCTTCAGATTTTGGTTTATGCTTATTAGCAGCATCACCACCACAAGACTCTTCAAACTCTTTGAGTAATTCTTTTTGACGTGAACTTAATTTCACTGGTGTTTCAACGACCAGTTTAACCAATAGATCACCAACCCCACCACCGCGAACGCCTTTCACGCCTTTACCACGCATACGGAACATGCGACCGGTTTGCGTCTCTTCTGGCACTTTTAGGTTAACTCGACCGTCCAGTGTTGGAACTTCAACTTCACCACCAAGCGCGGCCATTGCAAAGCTAACCGGCACTTCACAGTAAAGGTTGTTACCGTCACGCTCAAAAATATTGTGTTCTTTTACGTGTACTTGTACATATAGGTCACCTGCCGGTGCGCCCATATCTCCCGCTTCACCTTCGCCTGAAAGACGAATACGATCGCCAGTATCAACCCCTGATGGGATCTTAACATTCAGTGTCTTCGTCTTTTGCTTGCGCCCTTGCCCATGACAAGAATTACAAGGGTCTTTGATGATCTTGCCTTTGCCGTTACATGTTGGACAGGTTTGCTGTACAGCAAAGAAACCCTGACGCATTTGAACTTGACCATGACCATGACACGTGCCACACGTTTCTGGAGATGAGCCTTTTTTAGCGCCACTTCCATCACATGAGTCACAATGAACCAGCGTTGGAATCTCGATTTCTTTAGAAACACCACGAACCGCTTCTTCTAACGACAGTTCCATGTTGTAACGAAGGTCTGATCCGCGTTGAGCACGTTGACCACCGCCACCACGACGACCGCCACCGAAGATATCGCCAAACACATCACCGAAAATATCTCCGAAGTCGCCTTGACCGCCACCGAAGCCACCGCCTCCGCCGCCCATTCCACCTTGCTCAAACGCCGCATGGCCATACTGATCATAAGCCGCCTTCTTTTGAGGGTCGGTTAGGATTTCGTACGCTACTTTGACTTCTTTAAATTTTTCTGGTGCGCTGTCATCACCCTGATTTCGATCGGGATGAAATTTCATTGCTAAGCGTTTGTACGCTTTTTTAATATCGCGCTCTGATGCATCGCGGCCTACGCCTAATACTTCGTAAAAATCACGTTTTGACATGTTCTAGGTCACCAAAATAATTGCTACTACCAAATAGTCACTTGAGTAGTCTATGTATCAATCTAGATAAAAGTTCTGTTATTAAAATATCAAATAAAGCTATTAGCTAGATCGACAAGTCTAAATACAAATTTACGGGCGTGAGAGTTACCTCTGACGCCCGTACTAATCAGTCTTTGAGACAATTTCTAAGCCAGTAGCTTGAGTTCTAGGAGAAAGCGCTGATCCTACGATGGTAGGTGAGCACTTCCGATAAGGAAATCAGGCTACTGTGCAACGAAATTACTTTTTGTCTTCTTTAACTTCTTCAAACTCAGCGTCTACAACATCGTCATCTTGATTTGCTTGCTGTTCACCCGCGTCTGCGCCAGCTGCTTGCTGTGCTTGAGCTTGTTGTTGAGCAATTTCCATCAGTTTTTGAGCTGCTTGCATAAGTTCTTGAACTTTAGCATCGATCGCTTCTTTATCATCACCAGACTTGACTGCTTCTAGTGCCGTAATAGCTGCTTCGATTTTCTCTTTCTCTTCAGCAGGTAAAGCTTCACCCGCTTCTTCAACTTGCTTACGAGTACCGTGAATCATTTGGTCAGCTTGGTTACGAGTCGTCACTAACTCTTCGAACTTTTTGTCCGCTTCTTTGTTAGCTTCAGCTTCTTGTACCATTTTCTCGATCTCTTCCTCAGACAAACCGCCTGATGCCTGGATAGTGATCTTCTGCTCTTTACCCGTTGCTTTATCTTTAGCAGATACGTTCAGGATACCATCAGCATCTAGGTCGAAGGTTACTTCGATTTGTGGCATGCCACGTGGTGCCGGTTGGATACCTTCTAGGTTGAACTGACCAAGAGACTTGTTGTAAGTCGCTTGCTTACGCTCACCTTGAAGAACGTGAATAGTTACTGCATTTTGGTTGTCTTCAGCTGTTGAGAACACTTGATCCGCTTTCGTTGGAATCGTTGTGTTTTTCTCGATTAGCTTAGTCATTACGCCACCCATCGTTTCGATACCGAAAGATAGAGGAGTTACATCTAGAAGAAGAACGTCTTTAACATCACCAGCAAGAACACCACCTTGTACAGCAGCACCCATTGCAACCGCTTCATCAGGGTTCACATCTTTACGAGGTTCTTTACCAAAGAATTCTGTTACTTTAGCTTGAACCATAGGCATACGTGTTTGACCACCAACTAGGATAACATCGTCGATGTCACCTACTGACAGGTCTGCGTCTGCTAGAGCAACTTTAAGAGGCTCAAGAGAACGCTGTACTAGATCTTCAACAAGAGACTCTAGCTTAGAACGTGTTACTTTAACGTTCATGTGCTTAGGACCGGTTGCATCAGCCGTTACGTAAGGAAGGTTTACGTCAGTTTGCTGTGCTGAAGACAGTTCAATTTTCGCTTTTTCTGCTGCTTCTTTGACACGTTGCATAGCAAGAGGATCGGTCTTAAGATCAATGCCTTGCTCTTTTTTGAATTCGTCAACTAGGTAGTTGATTAGGCGGTTATCAAAGTCTTCGCCACCTAGGTGAGTGTCACCGTTAGTTGCTAGTACTTCAAATGTCTTCTCGCCTTCAACTTCGTCAATCTCAATGATAGAGATATCGAAAGTACCACCACCAAGGTCATAAACAGCGATAGTGCGGTCGCCGCCTTTCTTGTCTAGACCGTAAGCTAGCGCCGCTGCCGTTGGTTCGTTGATGATACGTTTAACATCAAGACCAGCAATACGGCCAGCATCTTTCGTTGCTTGACGCTGTGCATCGTTAAAGTAAGCAGGAACAGTAACCACTGCGCCAGTAACTTCTTCACCAAGGAAATCCTCAGCGGTTTTTTTCATTTTCTTTAGTACTTCAGCTGAAACTTGAGGAGCTGCCATTTTTTGGCCTTGCGCTTCAACCCAAGCATCACCGTTATCAGCCTTAACAATGTTGAATGGCATGATTTTGATGTCGCGTTGTACTTCTTCGTCTTCAAAACGACGACCAATCAAACGCTTGATAGCAAATAAAGTGTTTGTTGGGTTAGTTACCGCTTGACGTTTTGCAGGCTGACCCACTAGCGTTTCGCCGTCAGTGTATGCGATAACTGAAGCAGTTGTACGCTCACCTTCTGCATTTTCGATTACACGTGGCTTGTCACCGTCTAAAACAGCAACACAAGAGTTAGTAGTACCTAAGTCAATACCAATGATTTTACCCATCAGGCGATCTCCGAATTAATTCTATTTAGATTTTCTATATCCCCTATGTGGGGGATGAATAGTGGGCTTTCAACCCTTACGAATAAACAAAAATATAATCTTTGTTTTTGTATGAACCATAGATAAGGGCGGCAAAATTCTTTTCAAGGGGAAATGAAAAAAAAGTTCCTTTAATTTCTCGCATAAAAAAGAGAAGCAACGGCTTCTCTTTTTCTTTTATCCAAAAACTGTGGATATTATTTAGCTACCATCACCATTGCCGGGCGAATCACTCGACCATTGAGTTCGTAACCTTTTTGCATAACAAACATCACACTATTAGATTCGTGATCTGGGCTTTCTTGAATAGACATCGCCTGATGCATTTCAGGGTTAAACGCTTCACCTTCAGGGTTAATTTCCTTAAGGCCATTCTTAGTCAGTGCATCTTGGAAAGACTTATGCGTTAGCTCGATACCTTCAAGGATTGGCTTAATCACTTCGTTTTCTGCATCAGCAGCTTGAATTGCGCGCTCAAGGTTATCGATCACAGGCAACAATTCTTCAGCAAATTTATTAACGGCAAATTTACGCGCTTTATCGATTTCGATTTCAGTTCGACGACGCATGTTCTCTACTTCCGCTTTAGCACGAAGTACTGAATCTTTTTGCTCTTCAATTCTAGCTTCGCTAGTCAGCAATGCCGCTTCAAGTTGCACTATTTTTGCTTCCTGCTCATCGACTTGTACTTCTTCGTTCCATTCGATATCAGCATCGCTTCCAACAACATCAGCATCTCGCTCTGTGTTTTCAGTTTGCTTTAATTGTTCTTCGTTCATTTTGTTTTCTTCGTTGCTCATGATATCTCCAGAATTTAATATAACGTGCGCCTAAACTCTTTATTACTCTCTTAAGGCACAAAAATTCGCATAAAAAGGTGACTTGCCCTTATTATGGGGATGAAGATTCTTGAATCAAGTCCAAATAGTCTGGAAAACCTATGAAAAAATGCTTTGAAGTGATTGCGATCATCGGAAAACCTCGAGATCAACAAGCAATACAAACACATAAAGAGCTCTATCTATGGCTAACCGCTGAAGGTTACCACGTCTTTATTGACGATCGTTTATGCGACATTCTCGATGACATCCCTAAAGAAAACTTCTCTAGCCTAATCGAACTGGGCAAAAAAGCAGACCTTGCCATTGTCGTAGGCGGTGACGGTAATATGCTTGGCGCTGCACGAGTGTTGTCTCGTTTTGATATATACGTTATCGGCGTCAATCGAGGTAATTTGGGCTTTCTGACCGATTTAGACCCTGACAACTTTCAAGGTGGGTTACTTGGCGTTCTTAACGGTGAATACCTCATCGAAGACCGATTTTTACTGGAAGCAGAAATACATCGTCATGGGCAGGTAAAAAGCCATAATTCAGCGCTCAATGAAGCCGTTCTCCACCCTGGGCAAGTTGCTCACATGATTGAATTTGAAGTCTATATTGATGACAAATTTGCGTTTTCTCTACGTTCTGACGGTTTAATTATTTCCACACCAACGGGCTCGACAGCCTATTCATTATCTGGGGGCGGACCAATTTTGTCACCAAGCTTGAACGCGATCAGCTTAGTACCCATGTTTCCCCACACCTTATCCAGTCGCCCTTTGGTGGTTGATGGCAATCGACGAATTAAGCTCATTGTCTCTCCTGACAATCGTGGTACGCAAGAAGTCAGTTGTGACGGCCAAATATCGTTACCGGTTTCTCCTGGTGATGAAATTCATATTTATCAAAGCCCTACAGCATTAAAACTGATTCACCCTAAAGATTACAGCTACTATCATGTGTTAAGAAACAAGCTCGGTTGGTCAAGTAAGCTATTTTGATTTTGCTCACAATCTAGCCATTACCGACAAATAATTTATCTGTACAACTTTACTGTATAAAGAAACAGTATATACTGTTTTCTTATACAGTATTGTTCAATTGTACAGGTAAATAAAATGCTGGCTCATTTAAGTGTAAACAACTTTGCTATCGTTAAATCTTTACAGCTCGAACTCTCGAAAGGGATGACAAGCATTACTGGCGAAACTGGCGCGGGTAAATCCATTGCTATCGATGCTCTAGGCTTATGTCTTGGGGGGCGAGCTGAAGCCGGAATGGTTCGACAGGGTGAAGAAAAAACAGAAGTTAGCGCCGCCTTTTTATTGGACAACAACTTACTCGCTTCACGTTGGCTTGAAGATAACGACCTACTCGACGGAAACGACTGTATTTTACGTCGTACTATTACCAGAGAAGGTCGCTCAAGAGCCTTCATCAACGGCAGCCCTGTGCCTCTATCTCAATTAAAATCTCTAAGCCAACTTCTGATCAACATCCATGGCCAACATGCTCATCATCAACTGATGAAAAGCGAGCATCAAATGGCGATGCTCGATCAATATGCAGGGCACCACAACCTACTAAAAAATACACGTAATGCTTATCAAAAATGGCGACAATCCGATAACTTACTCAAACAACTCAAAGAAAATAGCCTGCAAAATCAAGCACAAAAACAACTGCTCGAATATCAAATAAAAGAACTGAATGAGCTCGCCATTGCTGAAGACGAATTCAGTTCCTTAGAGCAGGAACATAAACGCTTGTCGAACAGTGGTGAACTGGCCTCAACTTGCCAACAAGCCATCGAACTGATTTATGAAGGTGAGGAAGTTAACGCTCTCAGCGTTTTACAACTGGCAAACAGCGCATTAATTCAACTCGCCGAATTAGATAACAAGTTGGTTGAATTACCTAACATGGTGGCAGAAGCAACGATTCAGATCGAAGAAGTCAACAATGAGCTACGTCACTACCTCGATAGCATTGACATGGATCCTTCTAGAATGGCGTTTGTTGAATCTCGCTTTTCGAAAATAATTTCCATCGCTCGTAAGCACAATGTCATGCCAGAAGACCTTTACCAGCACCATCAAGATTTATTGTCACAGATCGAAGCACTTGATTGTTCTGATGAAAAATTTGAAGAATTAAAAAAAGGTGTCGACGCGCATTTCCAGGCGTTCATTGCAACGTCAGAGAAACTGAGCAAGTCACGTTGTCGATACGCCAAAGAGCTCAATAAGCTGATAACTCAAAGTATGCATGAACTGAGTATGGAAAAAGCCCAATTCAAGATTTCTGTCGATTATGAAGTAACGCACCCTTCCCCACTGGGTATGGATGCCATCTGCTTCTTGGTATCAACCAATCCCGGCCAACCGTTACAGCCAATAGCCAAAGTTGCATCAGGTGGCGAACTATCACGAATCTCTCTTGCGATTCAGGTCATCACAGCACAAAAAGTAGAGACGCCAAGCTTGATTTTCGATGAAGTGGATGTCGGGATCAGTGGCCCAACGGCGGCGGTTGTCGGAAGAATGCTAAGAACATTAGGTCAATCTACCCAGGTTCTGTGTGTAACCCATCTTCCGCAGGTTGCAGGGTGCGGTCATCAACAATTGTTTGTGGCGAAAGCAACCAAATCAGGGAAAACAGAAACGAAAATGCACCAACTTAATGGCGATGAACGAATTGCTGAGTTGGCAAGACTACTAGGTGGTAGCGCGATTACCCAATCGACTTTAGCGAATGCCAAAGAATTGCTAATAGCGGCATAGTGATTGAAAACGCTTAATTCGCAGGCTCAAAAAGTTCCTTTTTCAACCTCATTTGAGCATTCTTTGCAACCTATCTCTAAATTCGCGGTCTGAAACAGTTCGTAGGAAAAGGAGTTTTTTACTTCTGTGCCGAGGTTGTTTATTATCACCGCAGTTTAATGTTCATTTGCAAAGAAAGAAAATATGCAGTTTAAAAAATGGTTAGTCATCGTCCCCCTAGCTATGACAATGCTAACGGGTTGTTCAGTACTAGAAAGACTTGTTTATCGAATTGACATTAACCAAGGCAATTACGTAGAACAAGAGTCCGTAGACCAACTCAAGTTTGGTATGACAAAAGAGCAGGTACGCTATGTGATGGGCTCACCGATGTTGATTGAAAATGGTTACCCAGACACTTGGTACTACATCTACCATTTGACTGAAGGCCACAAAGATCCTGTTCAACAAAACCTCGTGGTCAATTTTGATCCATCAGGAACACTTGTTGATATTGTTGGCGACTACCCAGCTAGTGAGCAGTTTTTCGAAAGTATCAACTAGATTGTAATGTCTACTAATGATTTATATCTAAACAATATAAAAATGGCTCGTACAAATACGAGCCATTTTTTTGCATCAAACTAAGACCCCACTAGATAACGCCTCAATACCTTACTGAAAAAATATGACTATCGTTACTCATACTCTATCGGTAACTTTCGTCGTTATTTGCTCTTTTCTAGTTTGGCTTGTTCCGCTCTTTTACGGCGAATTTCTTTTGGATCAGCAAGTAAGGGCCGATAGATTTCGATACGGTCTTTGTCCTGCACGGTCGCATCAAGCTTCACATTACGGCTAAAAACGCCCACCTTATTTTTTTTCAAATCAATCTCAGGGTAAAGTGACAATACACCAGATTGAACAATGATCTCTTCCACACTTAATGACTTATTGACCACAAGTGTAAAAACTCTCTGCTCCTGAGGCAGAGCATAAACCACTTCAACGTGGATCATCTCAGATTCAATACTCATAACACCCATACACCTGTTTTGCTCGCTTGGTAAACGAACTCACCATATTGTTGGTTAAATCGCTAAAAATTTTACCAAAAGCCAATTCAACCATTTTGCTCGAGAATTCAAATTCTAATTTAAGTTCGACCTTACAGGCGCAATCATCCAGAGGGGTAAAATGCCACCCACCCGTTAGCGAACGAAAAGGGCCATCAACCAGGCTCATTATGATAGATTGACCATCAGTTAGCTGATTTGATGTGGTGAACGTTTTACTGATTCCGGCTTTAGACACATCAACAGACGCCACCATGCTCACTTGAGAAGATTCAATCACCTTCGCGCCTGAACACCCCGGCAAAAACTCTGGATAGCTGGCAACATCATTAACCAATGCGTACATCTGATCAGCACTGAAAGAGACCAATGCTGAACGACTCACTTGTTTCATGTTAACTCCGGTACTACTTTACATAATCATTCATTACTGTAATTCTACGTTTATTCTCTCTTAGAGCAAATAAAGGATTTCCTAACCGAAATCCAAGCCGTATAATGCAGGCACTATGGCAAAGAAATCAAAGAATAAAGCGGGTAGCAATACCATCGCTCTTAACAAAAAAGCTCGCCACGAATATTTCATTGATGATGAAATTGAAGCCGGCTTGGAGCTACAAGGCTGGGAAGTAAAATCTCTGCGTGAAGGTAAAACCAACATTGCAGAAAGCTATGTCTATATTCGTGACGGTGAAGCGTTTGTAAGTGGTATGACAATCACACCATTAACTCAGGCTTCTACTCACGTTGTTGCTAATCCAACTCGTATACGTAAGCTACTTCTCTCTCGTAAAGAACTTGATAACCTTATTGGTCGCATCAACCGTGAAGGCATGACACTGGTCGCTACCGCACTCTATTGGTCTCGCTCTTGGGTGAAGCTAAAGATCGGTGTTGCGAAAGGTAAGAAACTGCACGATAAACGTACTGATATGAAAGAAAAAGACTGGGCTCGCGATAAAGCACGGATTATGAAGAGTAATTTGCGTTAATCTTGAGCACTTAAACGCACAGCGCTAGACAGCCAATGCTTTTCTGGTACTATGCGAAGAACACTTGGGGCTGATTTAGGATTCGACAAGAATTTTGAAGTCTGAGGTGCATGCCGTGGGGCGGTTGGCCACGTTAAAAGCCGCAAAAAAATAGTCGCAAACGACGAAAACTACGCACTAGCAGCTTAATAACCTGTTGAGAGCCTTTCTGCCCTAGCTTCCGCTTGTAAGACGGGGAATAACAGAGAGTCAAACCCAAACTAGCTAGATCGGATTCTCCCGCCTGAGAGATGAAGTTCGAAATTTAATTCAGGATAGTCATTTACTAGCGTGTCGGTTCGCAGGTACTTGGTGAATTTAAAGATCGACTAAGCATGTAGTACCAATGATGAATGATTTTTGGACGCGGGTTCAACTCCCGCCAGCTCCACCAAACGTTTGGAAAGGGCGGTAACTCATTGAGTTATCGCCCTTTTTGTATTTAACACCCCAATAATTTAGCTGTTGGTACTAAAATACGGTACTAAACATGCGCTATCTAACACTCTCTAAAACAGGAATTTGGCAGTTCCGTTATCAGATCCCAGAATCGAAAAGGTCATTATTTGAAGGTCGTAGAGAACTAAAGCGCTCTTTACGTACAAATGATCTGGCTCTAGCTCGAATCTTAGCACTAGAGATAGAGCTAAAAATACTTAGACAGATTAACTGTAGTGGTATAGTTGAAGTCGAGAATGGTTCTGCTCTAGGACGTATCCGGTCAACAACATCACCAAACAGTAGACAGACACCTACCTCCCCAGCCCTATCTCGACTTCTTGAAATGTACTGTGAATATAAAGCGAACTATGTTTCAGAAAAAACGCTTGAAGGGCAACGAGCCAAATGCCAAGTCGTTCTTGACCTTCTTGAAATAGAATCGATAAAAAACATTAGGCGCCGAGATGCGGAAGTCGTTCAACAACAACTCCAGAGCTTCCCCTCCAACTCTAAGAAGAGCAAAGAATTCAAAGCGCTTAGCAATCCTGAAATTTTGATGTTGAACCAACGAATCAAAAAACCATGTTTATCTGAGGGTAGTATTAGAGACTATATGCAAAAACTATCTTCTTTCTTCGAGTGGTGTTTAAAGAATGAATATACTGATATTAATCCTTTTAAATCATTGAGGTTCAGGAAGACCACTAGAGATCGAGATTCAAAGAATCACTATTCAAGAGAACAACTTTCACTAATTTTCAGCAATGAAGGTTTCAACGAAAACAGGTTCCAGCATAGATATCAATATTGGCTGCCGTTCCTTGGCTACTACACAGGTGCTCGGTTGAACGAACTTTGCCAACTATATACTGATGACATAATTGAAGTTGATGACATTTGGTGTATTCAAATTAGAGCTACTCGCAGCGATCAACGACTTAAAAACCTTAATAGTGCGAGGATTATCCCTATTCACCAGAAACTACTAAAGCTCGGTTTCCTTGAGTTCGTGAGAAACCAGAAAGATGGGAGAGTATTTGATGAGCTCAAACTTCAGCGTGACGGCTATGGTACATCTGCTAGTAAGTGGTTTGGGAGGCTAAAAACCCGCTTAGGCTTCACTCGCGGATATGATTTCCATTCATTCCGTCACACTACTGCTACCAATCTCAAAAACCAACAAGTCAACGTCGATATAGCAGCATCATTACTCGGACATTCGACTAACTCAATAACCTATGATCGCTATGGAAAATGTCATGCAGTTGGGCTCCTTAATCATGCCATCAACATGATTCCTGAACTTCCAGCTTCAATCTAAAAGGACAATTTTTAAAGCGCCCGCAAGTCAAATTGATATTTATTCCATTATATTTAAGCAAAATTAAATCAAATTTTTTTGATTTAATTTTGTCCCCCATAAAAAAAACATCGACTTAAAATACATCGGTTTTTTTTTTTGATTTATTTTTACTAAAAATTGAAGTCTTGAAATTTATTAGTGTCTTGAATAAACACGAACAAATCTTGCTGGCGCTTCATTGATGCACATTTTAGACTTTAAAGTCAATACATTACACCCATTCACAAATTATTCATTACTCGTAACAATTACCTCAGTCCTTAACGCTATTTAATAATAGGAAAAATAATGCGCTACGGTAATGTGAATCAACAAGAACATTCTAAATCATCTGTAAATGCTTTGAAGCGAACACTTGGTCGAGCAAAATCTAGAAAGTATCGGGAACAAAAAAAACTGACACTCGTTGAATTACAGCAAAAGTTTTTAGAAACAATGCCCCGAAAAAACATCACTAGTAAAACTGTGAATGACTATATCGTCTCATTACGCATGCAAGATGAACTCGTTAATGCTCAATACGTCGATGAAATCGACTTCGAGTGTGCTCAGTATATAGTCGCGGCAATTCAACACTATCCCAAAAACAAAACCAAAGATCACGACCTTCAGGGATTCGATGGTTACGATGCAATCTATCGAGCTGCAGAGCTAGGCAAGGATTCGATCTCGACATCAAGGGCTCTAAGTATAGTACAACGCCTCTCTACGTTCATGAACTACTGCGTCAGGATGGATCATGCAACCACGAATGTATATCGCGGTCAGATGAGTAAAAGAGACGTAGTTTTGAACCCTAGGTTACCGTTTGCAAATGAACATCTTTCTGCGATCTTCACTATGAAAGATTACCGACTACATACGTACCGTCACCCATACCACTATTGGATTCCCCTACTACTCAGGTATACAGGAGCGAGGCTAAACGAGCTTTGCGCATTATACAGCTCAAATATCAAAATCATTGACGGTGCTCTATGCATAATGATTGATGCACAGAATGAAGACCAACGTGTAAAAAATCAAAACTCTACACGATGTATCCCTGTTCACTCTGAGCTAATTAGGCTCGGGTTCGTGGAGTTCATCAATTCACTAAACTCTGAAAGAGTCTTCCCTGAACTAGGGTTAGTTAGTGGCTATTACTCACACTACGCATCAAAGTGGTTTTCTAATCGCCGAGCTAAACTACATCTTGGGAAAGGTCTAGATACCTATTCATTTCGCCACAGGTTTATCACTGAAATGAGAGAAAATGACATATCCTTCCCGACGATCATGAGCCTAGCTGGTCATCTAAATAGCGATGAACATCCTGAACTAAAAAAATGGTACAGCTCACCGACAAACCAAGTGTATTCCCATTTCCTCACACCTCTGGTTACCAGCCCATCAATCGAGGCTATCTGTAGCAAGCATACTCAGCACATTCGTCCTTACAACGAGCGTTAGTTACATCCACTAAAATATCTATCGGTGAGGAGGCGAGCCCTCCTTACTCATCATCACGAGCAATAAATATGTCATTGAAAAAACTTGTCATTGCGACTGTAAATAATCTAGTCGCCCCTAATCAGACAGCAGCAGAGCCCCCTTACAACGTGTACAGTAGTTTAAGTCAGGCCTCTTTCAATTATGGTCATAGTGAAGGTATTCCTTCCAAAATGCTGACAAAACCTGAATCACATGCAACTCTATCACCGCGAGAAGAAAGAATCTTTAAGCCTAAAACACTAAAGTTCCTAAGAGGCTCCGAAGGATACGAACGTACTCTCTATTGGTGTGTTAAGAACTACATACCTACCAATTCAATGGGGGTCATATACGCACCATCTGCCTCACTCAAAAGTTTTCTAGCGATAGATATCGCTTGTTCAGTTGCAGAAGGTTTTGACTGGTGTGGAAATAAAGTTAAAAAAGGTGCTGTACTGTACGTAGCTGCGGAAGGTGCTTTAGGAGCTAGCAGACGTATAAGGGGATGGGAAATCCATAACAATGCGACTGTTAATAATTTATTTGTCTTAGACCATGCAATCTTCCTAACTTATCCAGCAGACATGACTTCACTAAAAAATGCAATCAAGGCACTAGAGGAGTCAAACAGAATAAAGTTCGATTTAATCATTCTCGACACATTAGCACGTAATTTTATTGGCGATGAGAATACGCAACAAGACATGAGTAAATTCATAACTGCTTGTGACTCTTTGAAAGCTGAAATTGAATGCTCAATTCTCTTAATTCATCACACGGGAAAAGACGCTTCAAAAGGAGCCAGAGGTAGCTCCGCTCTCAGGGCTGCTTGTGACTGTGAATTCCAAGTCCAAAGGATTGATGGAGGGAAATCGCTTAACTTTATCAGTACTAAACAAAAAGACATAGAGGAGTGCGAACCAATCCAGATCGACTTTGAAACTGTTCAACTCGATGTGTTTGATGATGAACATAACGAAATAGAAACCTTAGTTAAAGTAGCTCACTCTATGCAAAAGAAGACAGCTGGAAACAACCTTGAAACAAAGATTTTAGAGTATATAGATGCGCAACCGAATAAAAAGATAACTCGCAAAATGCTACGTGAGTTCATCTATCCCAACCAGAAAAAGCTAGAGGACAAAGAAAGAAAACAACTACAGAGAGCACTTAAGTCGTTGCAAGAGAGCAAGCTAATTTTTGTCTTCCAATTGGATAACAGATCTCAGGGTAGCGACGAAATTCAACTTACTACTTAATCTTCTCCATGTGACATGTGACAGACCTATAAGGTCTGTCACATGTCACAAATCAAAAATCCCTCTTCGCGTTGAATTGAAAATTCAACTCGGAGAGTGATTCCCGCGAAGCGGAGCCCTTTTATTTTGATGTTTTACTTCGTCGTGCAGTATTGTCGAAGGACATTATAGTTTGAGCATTTTTTAACGATTAAGTTGTGGCCTAATTCATTTATTGCTCCAAAGTGTCTTTATTCCTAATAATTTACCGTTTAGAGATCATCGCAATAGATCAAACTAATTTAACCCTTATTTTGAACACCTATACGAAACTTTCCATAGTTCTGTCCCGAAGTTATCTTTCGATTCACACAACAAGTTGATAAAAGTTGAGTTTCATAATGATTGGTCGCAACATAGGCAGAGCATAAAAGCGGAAAAATTCAGTCTATAACGTTAAATGTATAACTAAGTACGGAGTAATTAAATGAGTCAGTTAGAAGCAACTCAAGAATCTCTATCGAGGATGCAAGCTTTTGATACAAAAAGCTTAGCGAGGGAAGAAGAGCTGGGGCGAAATTTCGATTTTTCAGCAATTGTTGCACCCGCTTCAAAATTAGTCCGTTTGTATAATCAGCTTGGTCTATCTACTCTAGACGACTTCCCTGATGGAATACTTACTCAAATAAAGCAAATCGCTGATGCGGATTTCAGTCGCTTTCAGCAAGCTTTAGATTTTGACCCAACAACAGTTGAAAATCAAAATCCCACTCAACCTAGAGATTATATCATTCAACAAGTAGCCGCTGCTTACGATCCAACGTTCCAGAAGTTATTCCCTTTTATATCTTATGGTACTAGTAAGTCTGTTGATTTCCAGAGAATGGAAAATGAAGCCAGAGCAATGCTTCAAAATGTGAAAGATGAAGCAACTGAAATTACAGGGCATCTAACGGTTCATCAAGAACAGGCAGAAAATGTACTTGCTGACGTACGTAAAGTAGCGGCGGAGCAAGGAGTATCGCAGCAAGCAATATATTTTAAAGATGAATCAGAGGCACATGAAAAAGAATCTGAATATTGGAAAACAAAAACTATACATGCTTCTATTGCCTTAGGTATTTACGCATTTTGTACGTTATTCATTCACAAATTGGCATGGTTTAAGCCTGAAGATAACTTGCAGGCATTTCAATTGATGACAAGCAAAGTACTGATTTTTGGTGTTATTGCATACTTACTCTTTTTGGCTGCAAAAAACTTTTTATCTCATAAACATAATGCAATAGTTAATAAGCATAGACAAAATGCTCTCATGACCTACAAGGCTTTAACGGATGCTGCCACTACTGAAGAAAGCAAGGATATCGTTTTAACACATGCTGCATCTTGTATTTTCTCACCACAAGATACAGGTTACATTAAAAACGAGAGTTCCTCTTCACAAGGTGGAGTTGGACGCTCTGTGATTGAATTAATGCCCAAAACAGCAATGAAATTGGATGGATAATAAGCAAAAATACATTTAACAATAAACGCTTTAAGTGTGATATGTAACCGTAAGCCATTTTCGCTTCGATTCAAATTTGGCACACTTTTATTTGCGCTTGTGTGGGTGTTGGTTTTCAGTGGTTGAGTTTGAATATGGGACGTATTGAAAGCGAGCTTTGTCCATGGTGCACGATCTCAGAGTGCCATAAAAAAATCGCGACTCAACAAAACCCTTTCAGAATGATAAGCGCTATGGGTGGTCTGGATGACTATATAGAGGCTATGGGTAAAATCAGGCGGTAGGGTTTAAATACATATCAGCGTTTAAATTTGCATGGGAGTTTGTCAGTTGTTAGAACAAATACTGCAGTGGCCACCAATCGGTCAGAGTATCATCGGGTCTACTATTTTTGCTGTAGTGCTTTGGGTTTTGAAGACATTATATTCATTCGGCTTTAGTAAAGTGGCTAAGTTCAATAGGGAGTTCTACCGAAGCCGAATAAACGCAGAGTTAGTACATTGCACAGCAATGAATAGCGAGAATGTAAATATTCAGTCATTTTCGTTGATTGGGCTAATTTACGTCGCATTCATAGATGTACTCAAAGCTTTAATATGTGTGTGTTTGGGAATGATTTTAGCCAGTATCCTGCCAATTCTGAAAGAAGTTAGTATTGTCTTTGCAATGTACTTTTTGATGAATGCTTTAAACGTAGTAAATCGAAGCTCTAAGAAAAGTAAACTTACGTATAACGAGCGAATAGAAGCCCTTAAACAAGAGTTAGCCGAACTTGAAGACGAAAAATAAACAAATAAGCGAATAAGCGAATAAGCGAATAAGCGAATAAGGATTCAGATACTTTTTCTAACCTGATAGAAAACGTTTGCCACTCTGGTCATAAATCATTACTGTCCATAAAGGTTACAGCTGGCAATGTCTGAATGGTTTCTGTCCAACTCCGAGCTGGCGCGTGTGGTAGCTTATCTTTGCCAAAAACTATAGGGTAGACGTTTAAAACGTGCCTATTAGCTCCATAGTTCCTTTAGAATTCATCCGAATAAGTTGATAAACCATCACTTAAATTATTAGGTTACACCTTGCCGACTATAACACGCCATTTAACTTAAACTATTGATTATAAATTGAAATAGTAAACAAAAAGTGACATCATGTGACTAATAAGACGACTATTAGCCGCTAAGTAGTATTATGTATAGTGCAAGAATTCAATTTGTGGAATGTATTCCACAGCTATTATTTTTTGAAAGGGACTGAAGTTGGAAATTAAGATTCCTGATGAGATCATCCAGACAGTAATTACATTTCTAGTAGGAAGTCCTAAAGTTTTAGCGACTCTTGTACTGTCGTGGATTTCTGGTCATATGTGGTCATATATCGTATTTACGTATTTTCGAGAAAAAAACAAAAGTGAGGGTTTTTTTGATGGCTGGTTGGGCAAGACAGCACTAGGGTTATTCTGGTTCTCTCTAATCATGTTACCCATATATTATTTAGTCCATGCCTCATTTACGATTGAATACGAAAATATTTTATCAGTTCTAATTACAACAATTCTGTATTCGTATGTTGTTCAAGCTATCATTTTTATAGCTATTACACTGTTCAAGAGAGGTTAGCATGCCAGAGCCTAAAATTATTAACATTGTAAGTGGTAAAGGTGGCACTGGTAAAACTTTGTTAACCGCAGTATTAGCAGACTTACTTGGAAATGAAAATCACTCCACACTAATTATCGATCTAGATGTTTTCGTACGAGGCTTAACATCTTTGTTGTATTACCATAAAAAAGAAAGATTAGAGCTTATCGAGGATGGTGAGATATCAATCGCAGATTTTTTTATAGGCAAAGGTGATTTGGAAGTCTCTGGTGCTTCAAAGGTTGCAACTGCTAGATATAGGGCATTTGATGTCGTCCCTTCTGTATCTCGCGTTGACGAAATTCTGAAGTTTACAGATTTGATGCCCGACACCAAAGGTGAAGCAATAGAGTTACTTAATGCTTTACTAAGTAAAGTATCCAAAAGCTACGATTTTATTCTTTTAGATAGTCGTGCTGGTTATGATGAGTTAGTTGCGGCAAGTCACTTCATCAGTGACGTCACTCTCTGTGTAGAAGAAGAAGATAGTATATCTAAAATTACATCAGACAATCTTATTAACCAATTAAGGGAAGACTCAACGAGCTCTATATTCAGACTTCGCAATAAAACACGGTCGGACAACTTAGATTTGGCGCAGCAAGGCGGTGTTGAGTATTTAGGTGCAGTCCCCTTTGATATGGATGTTATGAGAAGTTTTGGTACTAAGTATTTTTGGGATGATATTAGCCGTACAATTTACAAGAGTTCGATTGCCAAGTGCTGGAACAAACTCTCGAACAAGCTGGGCTGGAACGTTACGGTTGATGAATTTAGGTCTAAACCTTTTGGCAATGAAAAAGTGGAACGAAAGCTTCAGTTCTTTGCGGTAAAGGATAGGATTTTACTGGTCTACGGTCTAATCATCGGCTTTGTTGGTATGGTCTATCCTTTGATCGATATAGCTTGGCTAATGTCCATGCTTGATGATCAAGAGGGCTTTATTCGTATTGTTTCCATGTTGACAGGTGCTGCTGGCTTTTCACTAGCTGCATGGATCATCTTAAAAAATAAGAAATAGGCATTAATAAGGATAGATGTCGAATAGCCGACATCTATCAGATATGTTGAGCTAAACTGACGCGATTTTATTAAGCTGCACTATCAATACTCAACGCCAATGTAATTAGCTATCCAATGAAAACTATCAAAGCAGTTGTTAATGCTACGAAATGAATTTTAAGCGGTATCGTTCATTATATTTAACTGCTATTGCTTATATGCTAGGTATCTCAGATATCTAGAATATAAGTATAGAATCACTCAACCTTCCTATCTAACATTCGCTGAGCGATTCTAGTTACAACGTCTTCACACATTTGATCAACGGCACTGTGCAATTCTCTCAAATCAGATGAGTTAAGAACTTCTGGAAAACCTGTTCTCAATAAACATAGTGCAGGAAAATCGTTTTCAAGGACCTTACATGCCAAGCGGTAGTCCTTGGATTTACTTTGTTTATCTTCTTCACATATCAACCCTTTTTTTACGCAAAGATTCATTACATCACTTTCAACTCGAGCTTTAATGTCTCTAGCTTGATCAAGTTCGATAGCAGATATAAGAGCGTCTTCAAATGTAGTTATTTCATCTTTCATGGTTTTCTTAAAATGTAGGAAACTATTTTTACTAATCAAAATTTTTTAGGGAGTTGAGAGGGGCTCCTCTCACCAGTGGATCAAATGCGGAGCTATTTGTCCTATCTGGAAGCCACTATCACTGCGGGATTTATTTGGTATTTAGAACACAGATTAGTAATCTGAAATAAAACATGCTCAAAAATTGGACTGTAACTACCGAGCCTGTTAAAGCAGGGTTAAAAGGGGTAATGACTAGAGAGCTGTACCTGCTCTCTAGCTCCCACCGGAACCATCAAAATACAGAAAAAATAATCTCGCTAATTGGCAACGCAAAAACATCTCAGCTAATCGCATTACGGGGAGAAGAATACAAAACAACCCAGCAAATATTGAAGACTAGAGGACGTCCAATCTCGAGCTATGCTATGGAGTTCTGTTTAACTCTACCCAGAGGTTTCCGGCCATCAGTAAATCAATGGCGTTTAATGACAGGAGACTGCTGTAGAGCTTTGGCGCATAACTTAAAACTCACACACGAAGAGACTCAAACATTCAAAAAACTGATTAGAGCGGTGTTACATCAACAACCACAACAAGGTAACCTTGGTAGTGGAGACCATGTTCACCTTATTGTAGGAAAAGTCTTGGGGACGAGAGTGCTCAAAATGCTCCAAAAAAAATCGGCAACGAGATTAATAAAGAGCGCATTTAATACGGCTGTACTAAAACACTGCCAAATAGATCACCGTCTCTACGTCCCACATAGTCCCTCAAAAGGAGTTCGCCTAAATGAATGGAGATACCAACAAAAACAAGCTCGAGAATCACTCGAAACTCAAAAGGTAATCCTCAAATTACAAAAGCAAATAGACAGATGGCTTAACGCAAAAAGAGCTCGTATCGTTTATCAAGAACAACGCCAATACAACCGCATATCTAATACACTCCAAGAACTTTCTTTATGCCATTTAACCGCAGAGCAAAGCTCAACAATTGATCGCCTAAAAGCATCTGCTCAACTGACTAAGTAGCCCAGTTCAACTCCCTATTAGGGAGTTGAACTGGGGACAATTAAAGCCAATGTAATTGAGGGGGTCATATCAATATAATTCCAGTATTGCACTAACTATCACATGGTACTAAAATACCTAAAACAAACAAAAATCAACATCTAAACTATTGAATTTAAAACACTCGTGGAGCATCCCGCCAGCTCCACCAATTCAACATTTAAAGACGTCCTCGGGCGTCTTTTTTTGTGCCTATAACAAATCAAAATCAATGACTTATCGTCTTTCAAAGTCTTTTTACATTCTACAGCTTCTTTGCTTTTTAGATACAGCCAAAGGTACACTGCTGAGTTACCTCCCCGCTTCCTCTAATGTGAAAAATCTCTTCAGCTTAAGTAACTTGCTCATCTAACTCTCTTTATAGGTCTACAGGGAAATTCTGAAGTCATCACTCAACTTGCCCCAGTGTTTCTTTAGTGCGTCTTTTTGCTCAACTTCCATAGGAAGCTCTTGCAGCAAATTGGGCCAGTTTTTTCGGGCTAGGCTCATCACATCAATCAGGTGTGGCTTAACCGCAACCCACGGTACTCCGGCTTTCTCAGCCCACTCTTCAAAGTGCTTCATGGTGATTTCAAACCACTGTTTGGTTCCTACCATGTTCAGCGCAAGGCTGTCATTTTCTATATACGGAGAGGTGAATACCACGTCATAAAGAGGCGATAAGCGCGGGGAGTAAGCATCGCTATAAATCAACGTCCAGTTTTTAAGGTGTGCATCGCCATTTCCTAGCAAGATGTTAATCAATAACCTTCTTGCCATCTGCTGAATGTCTTTCAATCGTTCAGAGCTAGATTGATAGAGCACGTTGCCTAGTTGTTCATAGTTAACCCGTTGATATTTGTCCGAAGGATAAAGGCCAAATACTTGAGCAAAATCTTCAGTATGGATACGCCCTTGGTCACTACGATCGAATCGCTTGATGCCATAAGCATATTGCTCATTCGGTAATTTAATACAGGGCAACCCCTCAAGCTCTTCCAGTTCAATTAGTCGTATTTCAGGTATCTCTGCCCCCGCCGCCTCAGCCAGCTTCATACAGGTATATTCATTGACGGGTACACCTTTGTGAACAGTAGATGGGGTTTTAATAATCCACATATCCTCAGAAATCTCTTGATCGATATGGTATCGGCCATCTAGATGTGACGAGGAAAACTTCATTTGTACGCCTGCCAATGAAAACTTGGTATCAGCATGTCTAACATTGATTTGCTGAGGCTCTGTCGATAATCGCTGCTCTAACGCCCAATCGGGCACATCACCCGCTTTTATCGGCTTAGCGATTAGTGCTCCTGGCAAGTTAGAGCCCAAATAGGCAAGAATTGAAAATTCGTTGTTTACGTGGCATTGGAGCGCTTTGGCTGTCAGCTCTCTCAATGCTCCCTCTGGTAACAGATTGGATAATACAGTCGGGATTTTATCGGTCCGAATCTGAGGTTTACTTAAATAGCCAGGGTCACGCAGTTGCCTCAATGTAAAAACAGGCCGCTTCTCAACTGGCATCACAACAAATTCGGGATTAAAGGTCAGTATATTTTTTCCACCAGCATAATGTGTAATAACCGCTACATCGATGCCATGCAACTGGATATTAAGACCCTCGACCTTTTCTACCTGCCTAGTCATGATTTGCCCTCTATGTCGAACCAAAAGCCGAGATCATCAGTATCATCTTGCAATCCATCTGAACTTTGGGTGCTATCGCTTTGACGTTCTGACATTTTATCTGGCGAGGAAAGAAAGGTTTTCTGGCCTTTAGGTAAAATAGAGAGCTCTAAGTCCAATCCTTCTAAAATTCTGAGTAAGGTTGATAGCTTTACGTCACTACCTGCTTCAATACGTTGATACTGTTGCTGCTTCATGCCGATTCGCATGTACATGTCTTTTTGCTCGATACCCAGCTTTTTACGTTGCTCGGTAAGCAGCACTGCAATTTCATCAATATTCTTCACTACACACCTCAAACAACTCTATTGTTGTACTAGTTACTATAAACAACATATTAGTTGTAAAAACCCCCTCTAACAACTTTAAAATTGTATTTTGCATCATTAACAACTCAGAAGTTGTTCCGTTGAGATGGATGAGAGAATTAGATTCTGAGGAAGTGCACACTATTTGGGTGAAAAATGGGGGTAACCGTAAGGAATAGGTACACCAGTAAAAACCAAATCAATACAACTTAATGAGAAACAGACAGTTAAAAATCAAGTTCAACTTACGCCAGCCGCTTGAGGATGGACGCAACCCGTTGATTTGTAGGGCTTTTTTGAATTTTCACGCTTGGTTTTATCGGTTTTTCACTGAACGTAGGTACTAAAACATGCGCTATTTGACTCTAAGCAAAACTAGAATCTGGTCCTTTAGATTTCAAATCCCTTCCGCTGTTATCTCAAGCGTGCAGTAGTGATAACGCAAGAGTGGAATTAAGTTGAATCCCCGTATTTTCGAAGATGAAAGATAAGGTTATAACATTATCTATCTGGCGCGGATCGCGCTCTAAAATATCCACCTACGAGCACTAGCGTTTCATTCATTGGGATTTTAGCTCGCTCATTATTCAAAAAATCCATGCAATCAAGTAACACACTCGTTATGTATTCTCCTTTTCATCGCATTAATCGAACCCAACTTTGTATTTACATCGCTCCAGAGGCACAGTAATGAATCGTTGATTATGGCGTTAATTGGGGAGTGGATTATGGAAATCATACATCACGGCGGCAAAAATACCATTACAGGTTCTTGCCATGAACTGAGAGCCAATGAACAATCCATTCTTATCGACTGCGGGTTGTTTCAAGGGGCTGACACACGCCCACTTGATATTGAGTTTGCTACTCAGCACCTCGACGCATTGCTACTTACCCACTCTCACATCGATCATATTGGCCGCTTGCCTTGGTTACTTGCTACGCAATTTAGCAAGCCTATTTATTGCAGTGACGCGACCGCAGAGCTAGTGCCATTAATGCTTGAAGACAGCTTAAAACTGCAACTGGGGTTAACACAGAAAAAAAACGAACAGGTACTTAATCATCTGCGTCGTATGCTAAGCCCTCGAAAATACAATCAATGGTTCCCGATCACGAAAGAAAACCCCAACGGGCTAATGGCTCGATTCCAGCAAGCTGGGCATATTCTTGGGTCTGCCTATATAGAGGTTCGTCTACCCAACCAAGAGGTCATTGTGTTTTCTGGTGACTTAGGGCCGAACAATACCCCTCTTTTACCTGACCCTGTCTCCCCGCAACGTGCCGATCACCTATTGATTGAAACCACATATGGTAACGCAACGCATGAGGACATCAGTACCCGCTCCGAGCGGCTTAAAGCCATTATCGACCGTTCCCTGAGCGATGGTGGAGCCATTCTGATCCCTGCTTTTAGCGTAGGTCGAACCCAGGAATTGCTGTTTGATATTGAACGGCTCATTTATACGCACCAGATAGATATTAAGGTTCCTATCATTCTTGATTCACCAATGGCTCAAAAGGTCACCGATTCGTATCGTCGCTTTAAACAACTTTGGGGTCAAGAAGCCAAAGAACGATTACAAACACACCGTCACCCACTCGCTTTTGAGCAATGTATTACCGTTGAAGACTATCGCAGCCACCAGCGTTTGGTTAACAGGCTACAATCGACTGGGGAACCCGCTATCGTGGTAGCCGCCTCAGGTATGTGCCAAGGTGGGCGAATCATTGATTACTTGAAAGCATTACTGTCCGATAAAAGAACCGATCTCATTTTGGCTGGCTATCAAGCCAAAGGCACGCTCGGACACGACATCCAAAATAATAAACGAACTGTGGTGATTGATGACGAGGTAATCGCAGTGAATGCAAAGGTGCATAGCATGTCTGGATATTCTGCTCATGCCGACAAAGCCGACTTGTTAAAATTCATTGAAGGGATATCGCCTCCCCCAAAAACAGTCCATTTGATACATGGGGAACCAAAAGCAAAAGAACAGTTTTCAAGTGAGCTAATCAAGAAAGGGCTCACGGTAATAAAATGATTTAATTCAATTAATTAGGTTAATTTCATCAGTAAGGCAATGATCTTATCAACGGTTTGGGTTGCCATGATCTAATCCGTTAATCCCTCTTCTTTTGTGCGTTTTTCTCTCAACTCTCTATCGACTTAGTTAGAAAGAAATGTGCCTAAAATACGGGATCAAGAAAACAGTGAGAAAGAAAAAAGCCTAACGTCATGTTGTCATTGATACGTTAGGCTTTTTGCTGCATTTATGGCGACATGGGCTTTTTATAAATTCAACATTTTCTTTTTGAGTCTAGCCAAATCAATTGGGTTCGAGCGTACAGTTAGCTTTATATGGTCGTATTCGTACTCTTCATTCGTAACACTCATACTTGAACGAATTTCACCAACAATGCCTTTCGCGGTGTACGGCACAATGATTTCATCTTCAACCATCTCATTTTCAGCCACACTGACGATGTACTTATGTAGCTTCGCAATATCAAGTGGGTTACGTGTTGACGTCATCATCGCATCTGGAAACTCTTCCATCAGTGCTTGCTGCTGTTCGTCGCTAAGTCGATCGGATTTATTCAATACCAATAACTTTTCAATGCCATCAACACCGACTTCACCAAGAACCTCGTGCACAACATCAAGCTGAGCACGGAATGATGCGTCTGAAGCGTCAACCACATAAAGCAGTAAAGATGCATCATGAGCTTCAGCTAAAGTGGAATGGAATGAAGCAACGAGGTCGTGCGGTAATTTTTTAATAAACCCGACGGTATCGGATACCAGAATCCGGGGTTGTGTGATCGGGTGTAACGCACGCACAGTCGTATCAAGCGTCGCAAAAAGTTTATCTTCTCCTGATACTTCACTGCCTGTAATGGCGCGCATCATTGATGACTTGCCCGCATTGGTATAACCCACTAATGCCACACTAAAGAGTTCCGCACGCTGTTTTCGGCGGCCTTTCAGTTCAGATTGCACACTGACCAATTCACGTCTCAGGTCAGCCAATTGATCACGTACTTTACGGCGATCCAACTCTAACGAGGTTTCACCCGCTCCTTTCCCCATTTGACGTTCGTTATCACCTGTCAATGATTCACGAAGTCGTGGCACTAAATAATTAAGACGGGCTATCTCCACCTGTAAGCGTGCCGTACGAGTGCGAGCATGACGGCTAAAAATTTCAATGATGATGCCCGTACGGTCAAACACTTCTACGCCCAGTTGATTCTCTACATTACGCAGTTGAGATGGTGTCAAATCGCAATCAAAAACAACCACATCAGCGCTAGAGAGTGGCTGGTTTTCTGAGGGAAGATCGTCAAAATCCGTCTCATCAAACAGCTCTTCAATTTCTTGGTCTTCTTCTCCTATTGAACCTTTATTGCCCGTAAGGTGCGCAATTTCCGCCAATTTACCTAAACCAAGTACATTAAGCCCTTGAGTCGAACTTTGCTTTTGAGACTGTGTGCCGACCACTTTAAACCCTAGGGTTGTCACTAAACGAGCAAGTTCTGCTAGTGATTCTGCTGCCTCATCTCCTTTAAATTTGGGCGTGCAAATAGAGATGAGTAAAGCGTGATTAAGCGATGGTTTTGCTGTTAGTTTCATATTTTTTGATGATCGTGCACC
Organism: Vibrio genomosp. F10 str. ZF-129; assembly: GCF_000287055.2. Lineage (GTDB taxonomy): Bacteria > Pseudomonadota > Gammaproteobacteria > Enterobacterales > Vibrionaceae > Vibrio. The sequence continues at coordinate 39,537 of NZ_AJYQ02000091.1, forward strand.
GAAATGCAAACCTAGTTTTTGTCTAAAGTAGTGTGATCCTACGCTGTTATCGATGTGCTTTATAGGGCAATGGAATAGTAAATGGATATATTATTTAAATTAATTACAAATCAAACACTTAAATTAAACACTTAGCTTTTCCAGTAACCATTCTTCTAGTAATGACAAAACCTCTTTTATGGCTGCTTCCTTGTTATATCGAAGTATTATCGACACTTTAATTTCATTTGGCACATGGGTAACCCAAAGCTACTTCACCAATTTTACTGAACAAAAAACACCACAAAAATAAAATTCAAACCATTGAAATAAAACAGTTAATATCAAATAAAGCATAAAACACCTCAACAAACATTCGATTGGGTTGCCATGTGCTAATCCCTTTAAACCTCTTCGCACCTATCGTTTCTATGCTAATCTAACTACTCAATGAGGGGGCTTACATACACTGGCACCCGCGCTGTCGCACTAAGTTCACAATAATATCGGTACTCTTCCTTATGTCTTCCCCCACACTCAGCTCTTCGTATCTCTATTCGGCTTCTTTTTATCATTTTTCTCTTGCGGATAAAGAATTGCTTGCTTTAGATATTGCTCCCTCTTTACCCACGGATATGTCTGAAAGAATCAGGATCGTCCAATCGCAATTGAAAGAGCTACTTCATCTTGCTGGGCAAGTCGTGTTTGAATATCAAGTGGCTGACATGCCCCACAAAGCAAACATGATTATGTTGTATCGCGGCTTGGTCTTTGTTGTTGTGTTTCGAATCGGGGAAAGGGAATACAAAGCAGAAGATATCGCCCTAGCTCAGGAGTTCGCAATGGCTTTAAAAAAAGACCACTCACTGTGCGCGGACCGATTTATTGTTCCTGTGGTCATTGCGACTGAGGCCGGCCCAAAAGGGTGTGATATTGAAGTTAGCCCTCAACGGGTCATGAATACGATCGTTGATAACGGCAACAACTTAGCGGCTTTACTCGAGCACTTTGCAAACCAATTTAAGGCCGATGAAATAGAAGTAATACGCTGGCTAGAAGAGTAACAAACGAGACAAAGGTTTTAGCCCCGAACACGAGTAAAAAATCCGAGGTCGGTGAATAAAAAAGCCAGAACACATGGTTCCGGCTTTCTCTCAACTACTCAATATTTCTTATTTTATACTATGCGCTTATTCGCACAGTTTCCTTATTAACGTCCATTCATTTAGGCATTTAAGGCCTGCTCAAGATCCGCAAGAATATCATCGATATGTTCAATACCGACGGATAACCGGATCATTTCCGGTGAAACGCCCGCTTGTTTTTGTTCTTGTTCACTCAATTGGCGATGAGTCGTTGATGCTGGATGACAAGCCAATGATTTAGCATCACCAATATTCACTAGGCGCTTAAATATCTCAAGCGCGTCATAAAAACGAACACCCGCGTCGTAGCCATCTTTTAAGCCAAACGAAAGAATCGCAGAAGGCTTCCCATTCATGTACTTCTCTGCGAGCGGAAAGTAAGGGGAGGTAGGAAGACCAGCATAACTTACCCAGCTGACTTTCTCGTGCTGACTTAAATATTCTGCCACTTTCAATGCGTTCTCAGTATGACGTTCCATACGTAGTGATAAGGTTTCTAGGCCTTGCATTAACATAAATGCATTCATTGGTGACAGGGCTGCCCCAGTATTGCGTAGCGGCACCGTGCGAGCTCGGCCAATGAATGCAGCTTCTCCAAACGCTTCGGCATAAACAACACCATGATAAGACGCTTCGGGTGTATTAAATACTGGAAAACGGTCTTTGTGCTCAGCCCAAGGGAATTTGCCTGAATCGACAATCATGCCACCTAAGGTCGTTCCGTGCCCACCTACGTATTTGGTGAGAGAATGCACCACAATATCGGCACCAAACTCCATGGGTTTGCACAATACTGGCGTTGCAACCGTGTTATCGACCACCACAGGAACACCTTGCGCGTGGGCAAGTTCTGCTATGCGCTCTAAGTCAATAATGTTCCCCGCAGGGTTCCCGATACTTTCGCAATAGACCGCTTTGGTATTTTCATCAATAAGTTCAGCAAGACTTTCTGGTTTATCGTCTTTGGCGAATCGAACCTCAATGCCTTGCTTTGGCAGCATATGAGCAAACAGCGTGTATGTCCCACCGTATAACTGTGGAGTAGAAACGATATTGTCGCCTCCCTCAGCCAAGGTTTGGATGGCATAATTGATAGCAGCACTTCCTGCACTCACCGCAAGACCCGCAATGCCGCCTTCTAACGCTGCCATACGTTTTTCCAGCACATCATTGGTTGGGTTCATGATTCGCGTGTAGATATTCCCTGGAACTTCAAGGTTGAATAAATCAGCGCCATGTTGAGCGCTGTCAAATTCATACGCGACGGTTTGATAAATAGGCGTTGCCACCGATTTTGTTGTTGGGTCTGTGTCATAGCCAAAATGGATGGAAAGGGTTTCGTCTTTCATTTCTCTTCCTTGAATGTTGTCGTTTTTTTGTCCGACTATCATGACACACAAGATTATCCTGATGAAAGAATGCGCCATCACACATTGATAAAGATCTCTTCATCAATCTATGTCTGTGTATCTCGTCACCAGCGTCTATTCTTGATTAGGGATCACGATGTGTTAATCCTAAGTAGGTTTCGGCTTCTGCTCTGCCCATGTATTTGGCTAAGGTTTTCAAAGGAACTGCTTTTAGATTCACGACAATCAGACCATCAAGCGCGTCATTGAATGCAGGGTCGACATTAAAACAAACCAGCTTTCCATTCATGCCTAAATACTGCCGAAGCAATACGGGAAGGCCTTTTCCTTTTTCCATACGAGCCAGCACTTTAGACAATAACGATACACTCGCTAACGATGACAACAAATTCGCCTGCCAAAAGACAGCGCCACTGGATCGAAGTGGTGTAGACGCTTTTACCAGTGTGGCTTTCTCTTGATCGTAATGATGAATAGATAACGTCGCTGCCATTAATTGCCGCGCGACATGGCTATAGTCACTGCTGATACTGACTGGGCCAAATAAATGGGTGTACTGGGGATGACGCTGAACAAAGGCAGCGATACCTTTCCAAAGCATCAATAACGAGCTCAGATTACGTTGGTATTTTTTCGCCACGACAGAGCGGCCCAATTCAAGACTCTTACCCAGTGAATCAATAAAGCTCTGATCATATTGAAAAAGGCTTCGCGAGTAGAGGGCGTCTAAGCCATGCTTCTCAACAAGCTCATCAACCAACCCCATTCGATAGGATCCAACGATTTCTCGTTCCTTTTCATTCCAAACAAACAATTGATAGTAATGCAGATCGTATTCATCGACATCGCAGGCTAGGCCACTGCCTTCGCCAACCGCGCGAAAGCTCTCTTCTCGTATTCGACCAATCTCTTGCATCACGGTTGGAATCGCCTGAGTTGGCGCGCAATAGACTTTATAATCGCCTTGCTCAAACAGTAATGTCGAGGGTGGCAATGAAGAGGTTTCTAAATGCAGTTGATCCTGAGGTAATGGGGCAATGATCGGCGTCTGAAACACGGATGAGGCTCCCTGAACCCAATGCTCATTTGGAGTTGCCGCTGAATGTTGGCTCATCAGATAGGTATTCAGCCTTAAATAATGAACAATGTCCTTGTCTTGTTCAAAACCCTTAAGTTCAGAAAATGGAATAGCACTGCCTATGGAAATGGCGATGCTTGACGCTTTTTTATTGAGCAGCTCTCGACCTAGTAGTGCGGTTCTAAGCAATGGATGAATTCGCCCAGCTTGATAAAACAAGGCACTGTTTTTACCATTGATGAAAATCGGCACCGTTGTAGCCTGACTGCGCTTAATAAATTTCGCGACCGATTGACTCCACTCTATATCCAACAAAGAATCGATCCCCTCTTGATAGGTAGAGACTTCGCCAGCAGGGAAAACAATTAAAACGCCTCCTTCCGATAAATGACGATGCGCTTCGCGAATCGCATTGGTATTGGTTCGCTGCGATGATTTTCCATTAAACACATCGATACCAATAAACAGCTCGTCGATCTCAGGAAGACGTTTCAGAAGTTGATTCGCTAACACTTTGACGTCTTTACGTACGGCGCCCATTAAATCCGCCAAAATAACGCCCTCAAGCGCCCCTAATGGATGATTAGCCACAATGACCGTCGCCCCTGATTGAGGGATACTCTCCACAATGCCTTGTTCTACTTGATATTGAATATTGAGCGCGTTGAGCGTGTAATTCATAAACTCGAAACTTGTCCGCGTTTTGGGCCTTTGCTGATACAAGCGATCAAGTTTAGATAAACCCGTCGCCCATTCAACCACGGACTCTCCAATCCCAAAAGGGGTATATCTCGGCAAACGAAAAGGACTATCTATCATGGTGGTCACCTTGTGTATTTGACGTAGTTCAATCGAATTATTGAATTAACGAGGGCCAATTTTGGTTTGCTTGAGTAATATGATGAGTACGGTCAGACTCCCATTTATTCTTAATACCTTCGTTGTAATTGAGATATAGCTTCCCATCCACCAAAGACCATTGCTCTGGATCGCCTGGGGCAAAATCATTCTTTTCAGAAATCGCCCAGGCACAATAACCTCCGTATTGCGGCGCATACTTTTCAGGATTGGCGATAAAGGCCTGCAGATTTTCTTGAGACGAAAAGTACCAGTTTGCTTGTTTGTATTCCGTTTTAAATTCAGCGAGACCTTTTACTGGTGCGTTCTCTGTAAAGTACGCAACACTGTCGTAGCCACTGAGTGCTTTGTTGTTAAAAAAACCGGTATACACTTCATCGCTTGCGTAGCTAAAAGAACTCACACATAGCAGTAATAATGCTGAGATGATGTTGACGTTAATTAATGTTTTCATATGGACACTTAATTCCTTTTCAATTTTATTGGCGTTCTAGTGAGCGTGGTTGTCACTCAAGAAGCCAAGCAGCGGTTAAGACAAAGATCATATTGATGTTGCTTTAGCGTTTGTTCCGACAATTGGTCACATGGAGAACCAGCAACATAGGACATGTATTGGCGATTTTTAGACACATTTAAATAGGTAAAACTCACCGTTTGGGCATCTTCTCGATGCATACAGGTTGAGCGGTGCAAATGCTCCGGATGATGATGGGTATGAAATTCCAATAGGGTTTGAACGCTTTTATCTTTCGCGGTCAATTTAGAAAACTGCTCTAACCGATAAGCGGTCACGGCTTCTAAATCAACGCTTGATGAAAATAGCGGGCAGTCGGTTAAATGAATAAGCCGCTTCTGACCATCCCATTCCAAGGCAGTAACGTAAGGGTTATCCGTTTTGAGCGACGGAGAAAAAGCCAGTAACGTAAAAGGCGCAAAACGATGAAGATCCCATTGCCTAAAAGCTTGCTCTACTTTCTCGACTTCGGAGTAACTAGACAGGTGCTTAAGCAGTAGCCCTCGGCTCATTAACGTCTCTTTCTTCTCGGTTATCGCCGAAGGCATCACTCCTTGCTCGTTGCTGAGTAAACCTTGATCGTTGTTTACTGAACCTTGATAGTTATTGAGCAAGCAAAGTGACAACCCAAACTCATTCAAGCTGATCCAGCTACCACTTCCAACAGGGTCAATCGGCATGATCACATCGGTTCCGTCGACGGTGATTTGTCTAGGCGGCAATGCAAGAGCACGGCTTTTTTGCTCATCACGGTTAAAAAATATCTGGTAGCCATCGTCATCCACCAACCAAGAAACAGAACACATACTATTGCCCCCGAATAAATGTGGCGGTAGCCGGTGCCAAACCAAAATCATCACTCGTTTCGATGGCTAAAAGAGTGGTCACCACTTTTGCCATTGCGAAATGATGGTTGGCGTGCAAGGCCGCAAAGGTTAACTCACGTTCAAACGTTGACGACATTAAGCAAACCTTACTTTTTTTCAGCGACACTTCGGTAGCGATGACCACGGGGGCAATAAGATCGCTTGTCTTTGTCGTTTTGAGTCTTTCAATAAAATACAGGATCTCTTCTATGGCAATCTGGCGTTGTGTTTCGACCTCATGCCCTCTTCTTCTTTGGTTATAATCCACATGACTACCCTCTTGAAAAAGTGCGTGAAAGATATCAAGCCAATGACGAAAATGTTGGCCAATTGAGCTAGAAAGATAAGGCTGAGCATCGTAGCCATATTGAGCGTCAGTGATCCTAGTTAGAAACTGAAGGCCTTGATCTAGGGTTTCAATCGCACCCGATATAACAGGAGAGATGATGGGGGCTTCTGCATCACCGTCCCTTTCCGGTATCAAGCTCTGAGTTGAAAGTACAAGCATATTTATCCCTATAATTCGTTGTTATTTAGTCGGTCGCGGGGTAGTGCTGAGTCAATAATTTTTCTTCTCGCCAGGCATTCAGTAACACAGAGAGAGGGGGGGATTTGTGTCCCAGTCGTTTTTGTTGGGCACCAATATCAAATAAAATTCGGTATTGCTTGAGCAACGTAGAAAAAATCTCTTTCAGTGGCGTGTTGCAATCCCAGATGTGGGCGGCTTCGCTGCTCGCTCCATTGATTTCCAAAATGGTAAATTTTTCACCCGCCATAAACTGATCAATATCTTCAAATTTGATGTCCAACCTGCCGTAGTGAAACCCAGCTAAATCGTCAAATATCTCGTCCAACTTCTTCGTTAACATCGGACTGATATAGTGATTCCCATTCCTAAAAATAGAACCTCGACTGTGGCTTCCGGCAAACGCCAACGGGAACTCTTCCGACTTTTCAGGAACCCAATCGAGTTTGTCTTGGTGTCTTGGGAAATAGAGATGAGATAACTGCCCTGCTCTTGGGCACTGTTCGATAAGCTGCTTTAAGGTACTCACGCCATCACCTATCACTGAAGGGGCATACTTGAGAGTCATAGAGATGATCTCACCTTGTTTTTGACCGGGGTAGCGCACATAAAAAACACCCGCCTCGGCTTGATATGGCGCTTTTTCCTGTAGAAGGAAACGGGCATTGCTGGGGAACGCTTTTATGTAACCGTGCAAATGTTCTGGTGAACGTAATAACTGAACCCCTGCACCACGACAGCCTAAGTCCGGCTTAGCCACAATAGGAAATTCCAGATTGTTTTTTTTCATGGCGGCCAGTGCTAATGTGCACTGCTGAGAAACAGATTCATGCCCTTTTGTCACTAGGATATAGCGTGAAATCGATTCCCTTGCTTTTGAACCTGCGAGTGAAAGAATATCGTGTTTTGATTCTCCGACCATTCCACTTAATTTAATGCTTGGATTCGCGATAAGTGGCAAGGCGATATCTCGGTGTTTCGCTCCTAACAACAGGCTTTGAATGAGCACTGGCGTGTAAAAAAACCAACTGGGTAAAAATTCGTACGGTGAAACCGCTCGCGTTGTCTCTACCTCGAGTTTTGGCATCCCTGCATTGATTTTATTTTTGGCAATGCATACCACACCATTGTTCAAGCTCATGAAAAACCTCTAGAGAGTGATTTATTAAGAATTCGGTTGACGGAAAAAAGCACCAATAATGCAACAGGAATCGTTAACCATTGGAAAACCCCGGTTTGCAACCAATCTGCACTGCCCAGCGAATAGATAACGCCGAACACAGCCAACGTCCAGACGCTACTCGCGGTTAACACCGCCAACAAAAACTGAGGTAATGGAATGGCAAAAAAGCCACTTAAAGTGAACCCAACTGTCCTCATTCCTGGAATAAATCGGATGAAAAATAAATTGATAAAAGTGCGTTGATGTAGCTTTCGTCTTAATGTACGAAAGTGTCGGCTCGTTAACGCTTTGTAACGTACCCCACGAAAATAACGACCGCTTTTTCCGAGGTAATAAAGCCCAATGTCACCGGTTGTTATCCCAATAAAAATGGCAAGCAAGGCTAACGAAGGCGACATGAGTTGCTGCATCGCCAAGCTAGCCGCAGAAACGATCGCGAGATCCTCCAAAAGATAGGAAAGCAATATCACCCCAGCAAACATCCACAAAGCAGAATGCGTACTGCTAAACAGCTCTGTCTGTAGGTCGGTAATCATTGGCATTCACATCTCCATTCCACAGCGAAGTTATTCCGATAGCCCAATTCACTAATGCGTTGCGTAATAAACGATCGTTGTCATCAACGAGTAATAAACGATCGTGCAATAAACGGTTGAGTGATAAACGTAAGAGTTCGACGGTCATACTCAGACACACAAGACTCACGATTAAGCAGACCGCTTGATCCACAAAAAACTTACACAGGATGTAAATTCACCTGTTTTATATACGTTTTATTTCAGTCTAAATCGGTTATGTGTGGGAAAGATGAAGGTTTGTTAACAGCAGCAAGTGGGAATATCATTTAGGCGCGAAACCAGAGAAGCCCCCTGAGTCGTTGGCTTCTCTGATGTTTGCAATCCTTTTATCGCGTCATTTTTTTTACGAAAACAACCACAAACAGTGCCATGGTAAAACTGCCCATAAACGCTTCAAATGCAGCAATGAATCGAGCCACGCCAACAGGGGATATGTCCCCGTACCCTAACGTTGTAAAAGTGACCACGCTAAAATACAAGGCGTTAAAGAACTCGAACAGATAGAAACGCCACCCTTCGATATCTTCATATATCGGGTTACTGGCGGTGGTGTCCAACACAAAATACGCCATCGCACAGGTAAGAATAAGCCCCAATGAAAATGCAACGACTCTTATTGGCGACTCGCCATAACCACAAAAAACATCAACGGTCTTTGAAATAATACGGTTCAAGCTCATCAATGGCATTTGATAGCGCCGATAACGCATTTCTTTTTTGAAGAATACCCCCGCGGTTTCAAATAAACCTTGTTTTTCACACTGCTTGCGAATGTTACGACACACCTCTTCAGCTTCTTGGCACAATGAGATGCTTCGCCTTCGATCACCCTCTTTCATCGCCAATCGCGTATCTATCTCTTGTTTTAACGAACCTCCCCATTCGATGTTTTCAAGTTTGGCTCGGCTCAGGTCTGCACCCAATAAATTGCAGTTATCCAATCGTGCACAATGCAAATTTGCACCATTTAACTTGGCTTTCATCATTGATGACCCTCTTAGATCTAAGCCAAAAAAGTGAGCATCCGATAAATCTGCACGATAAAAATCCACATCTCGACACTTGTAGCCTTCTTTGTTTCCTCTATTTACCAGGTTGATATCCACCAAATTTGTTCTCGCCAACTGAAATCCATCCAAAGGTTTACCCTCGGCGGCCCAGTTTTCAATCTTTTCACGTACATTATCATTGCTTTTGTCTACGTTTGGATCGTGCCAGTAACATAACTCCGACTCTCCACAAGATTGGTCACAACGCCAGTTATCGGGGCTTTGATAACGGCATTGGCTTTGTTCTGATTTCATAGTCGTACCCCTCAATAATTAATTGTAGGAGTTCGCGATTAAGTTGCCATTGAAAATCCTTTTCTTTCTTTAACCTCTCCTAAAACACGCCAAATACTTTCAAACAGCATAAATACACCACCCACTAGATTAATAAGCCAAAATAGTGAATAAATAAAGAATTAAAAACCAATTAGAAAATGCACTTCAACCAAGATATAACCCCATTCAAAATCGAACAAAGGAACAAATTAACACCTCATTAACGCCTAAATAGTTATTTCCTCGGTAAATCAAATGCAAACCAGTTTTGTGCACTTGTTCACATCAAGAAACCGAAACAGACAAAACTATTAACAATTACGCTACAAAACCGTTAATCTATCGACTGAAAAATAATCACAACATAAACAGGGAAAATGCTCATGCAGTCGTTCGTTGACTTTTTGAATGGAATTATCTGGAGCCCAGTGCTTATCTACTTGTGTCTTGGGGCGGGATTGTTCTATTCCATCTTGACTCGATTTGTTCAGGTTCGTCACTTTTTTGAAATGTGGCGCTTGCTACTGTCAGGAAAAAGCTCAAGTAAAGGTATCTCATCATTTCAAGCCCTAGCGGTGTCTTTATCTGGTCGAGTCGGTACGGGTAATATTGCGGGGGTTGCCGCTGCTATCGGATTTGGTGGCCCTGGGGCCGTATTCTGGATGTGGGTTGTTGCCTTCTTTGGTGCTGCAACGGCTTACACAGAGTCAACCTTAGCCCAAATCTACAAAGAAGAAGATGAAGGGCAGTTCCGCGGTGGTCCGGCTTACTACATCGAAAAAGCGATGGGTCAGAAATGGTATGCGTGGATCTTCGCAATCATGACGATTTTTGCGTGTGGTGTTCTTCTTCCTGGTGTCCAATCAAACAGTATTGGTAATGCAGTAGAAGCGGCATTCGGCTCGGGCGACATGATTGAAACCGCTATCGGCACATTCAGTTTTGCTAAAATTTTTACTGGTACGGTTGTTTGCATCATTCTTGCCTTCATTATCTTTGGTGGCGTTAAACGTATTGCTAACTTTACTCAAATCGTTGTTCCTTTCATGGCTCTTGCGTACATCATTACAGCGTTCGTGATTATCCTTCTGAACATTGGTGAAGTTCCACGTATCTTTGCCATGATCATTGGTGATGCATTTACGCCTATGGCAGGCTTTGGTGCTGCTATCGGTTGGGGTGTTAAGCGTGGTGTTTACTCTAACGAAGCGGGACAAGGTACTGGTCCTCACGCGGCGGCGGCGGCGAGCGTTGATCACCCAGCTCAACAAGGTCTGGTTCAGTCTTTTTCTATCTACATCGATACACTACTCGTCTGTTCTGCAACGGCGTTTATGATTCTGATCACTGGTGCGTACAACGTTCACGGCGGTCCAGATGCTTTCATCGTTCAAAACATTGCTGAAAACATCAGTGCAAACGGCCCTGTATTTACTCAAATGGCAATCGAAAGTGCGCTTCCTGGTGTAGGTAAACCATTCATCGCGATTGCTTTGTTCTTCTTTGCTTTCACGACGATTCTGGCTTACTACTACATCGCGGAAACCAACATTGCTTACATCCGTAGAACGGTAAAAGTCAATGGTCTGATGTTTGTCCTTAAGCTGGTTATCATTTCCGCTGTTTTCTATGGCACGGTGAAAACAGCTAATTTAGCTTGGGCTATGGGTGACGTGGGCGTAGGCATGATGGCTTGGTTGAATATAGTGAGTATTATCATTATTTTCTTCATGTCAAAACCTGCACTAAAAGCACTGGAAGATTATGAAGAACAACAAAAGCGTGGTGTGACTGAGTTCACCTTTAACCCTATTAAACTAGGCATTAAAGGCGCGACGTACTGGGAAGAGAAGTACAAACGCAAGACAGGTAACGAACCTCAGGCTGAAGAAAAAGAAGCCAAACCTGTTGAACAACCATCAACCTAACATTGGAGACAATAAGCCGTCACTAATGAAAATGAAGTAAATTCAGTCCAATAAACACAAAGGGTTAGCAATATTGCTAACCCTTTTTATTTTTATCACCTTGTATTGCGACGTATAAGGTGAGTATTCTCAGACTTAAGCCGCAATTTCTTGAGTCATTGGAATGACCTGAGCTTGCTGTTTTTCACCAATCGGCAATACAGTACGCCCGTATTCGTTATTGATAACTTGTGCCATCGCAAAGTAAATCGCGCTTGCTCCGCAGAAGATACCTTCAAAACCAGCGATAGTGCCGATTAGTTCGCTGCCAGTGAAATCACGAGCTGCAAGTAGGAAGAACAAGATAGTTAGTGAACCGAATACAACTTGCTTCGCCACTGGGTAGCATAGAGAGCCGATGAACATGAAGCCTGTGAAGATGCCCCATAGTAGTAGGTACCAACCCATGAATGCTGCAGGGCTTGCAGGTAGGCCCATGTAAGGCATCACGATTAAACCAACCAAAGACAACCAGAATAGGCCGTAAGAAGTAAACGCAGTTGTACCGAACGTGTCACCACGTTTGAAACACATTGTGCCCACGATAACTTGGCTCAATCCGCCATAAAAGATTCCCATCGCTAGAATCATTGAATCCATAGGAAAAAATCCCGCATTATGGATGTTTAGCAGGATGGTTGTCATACCAAACCCCATTAATCCAAGGGGCGCAGGGTTTGCTAGTTTCGTTGACATCTCACTTACCTTTTAAAAAATAGTTATAAAATTTACACGCGGAGTTTAATCCTGAGTGCTATAAAAAGGAAATGTCGTTAACGAAAACTAAGATTGCAGTTCGATCATAAGAAAGATAGAGCCAAAAAAAGCCTCGCAATAACATCACGAGGCTTTCCTATTCTGATAGACCTAATCTATTGAAAGATTATTCCCATTCGATAGTTGCAGGTGGCTTACCTGAAATATCGTAAACAACACGAGAGATGCCATCGACTTCATTGATGATACGGTTAGAAACCTTACCTAAGAAGTCATATGGTAGGTGTGCCCAATGCGCCGTCATAAAGTCGATGGTTTCTACTGCACGTAGCGATACAACCCAATCGTACTTACGACCATCGCCCATTACGCCAACTGAACGTACTGGTAGGAATACCGTGAATGCTTGAGATACTTTGTGGTAAAGGTCAGCAGCGTGAAGCTCTTCAATGAAGATAGCATCTGCGCGACGTAGTAGATCACAGTACTCTTTCTTCACTTCGCCAAGTACACGAACACCTAGACCTGGACCTGGGAACGGGTGGCGGTAAAGCATGTTGTATGGAAGACCAAGCTCTAGACCGATCTTACGTACTTCATCTTTAAACAGCTCACGTAAAGGCTCAACAAGGCCCATTTCCATATCATCAGGAAGACCACCAACGTTGTGGTGAGATTTGATTACGTGTGCTTTACCTGTCTTAGATGCTGCAGACTCGATGACATCTGGGTAGATAGTACCCTGAGCTAGCCATTTAGCATTCTTCAGTTTCTTAGACTCTTCATCGAAGATATCTACGAATACGTGACCGATGATCTTACGCTTCGCTTCTGGTTCAGCTTCACCTTCCAGAGCGTTAAGGAAACGTTCTTCAGCATCTACTTTGATGATGTTTAGGCCAAACTTGTTGCCGAACATCTCCATAACCTGCTCACCTTCGTTTAAACGAAGAAGGCCGTTATCTACAAATACACAGGTTAGTTTATCGCCGATAGCGCGGTGAGCAAGCATCGCAACTACAGATGAATCAACACCACCAGAAAGACCAAGGATAACTTCGTCATCACCTACTTGTTCTTTAATACGTGCAACAGCGTCTTCGATAATCGATTCAGATGTCCATAAACGCTCACAACCACATACATTCAGTACGAAGTTTTCTAGCATTTTTAGGCCATTTTTCGTGTGCGTCACTTCCGGGTGAAACTGTACGCCGTAGTATTTCTTCTCTTCATTTGCCATCGCAGCGTATGGACAAGTGTCTGTTTGTGCGATTTTAACGAAGTCAGATGGAATCTCGACCACTTTGTCACCGTGACTCATCCAAACATCTTGAGTCGTCTCAAGGTCAGCGAAAAGTGCTGATTCGCCCGTTACTTGGACCGCTGCGTAACCAAATTCACGCTCATTCGAACCTGCAACCTTACCACCCAGTTGCTCAGCCATGGTCTGCATGCCATAACAGACACCAAATACAGGAACGCCTGAATCAAATACGTACTGAGGTGCACGTGGAGAGTTCTGTTCCGTTACACTTTCAGGGCCGCCAGATAGGATGATACCGTCTGGATTGAATTCACGAATATCCGCTTCTTCTACGTCCCAGCTCCAAAGTTCACAGTAAACACCGATTTCACGAATACGACGAGCAACAAGCTGCGTATATTGAGAGCCGAAATCCAGAATCAGAATACGTTGGTCATGAATATTTTTAGTCATTTGAGGTAATCTTATTAGCTAAATAATGAAACGGAGACGAGTTTACTCGCCTCTTATTAAGTCTTCAAGCGGTAAGGCAATCGTTTTCGCAGGGCGACTTCATCACTGAAATAGCCTCAACGAACCTACCATTAACCTAGACGGTAATTAGGTGCTTCTTTTGTAATTTGAACATCATGCACGTGAGATTCGGCCATACCTGCTCCAGAAATACGAACAAATTCAGCTTTAGTACGCATATCTTCAACAGTCGCAGAACCTGTTAGACCCATGCTTGAGCGAAGACCGCCCATTTGCTGATGTACGATTTCTTTCAAACGGCCTTTATATGCGATGCGACCTTCAATACCTTCTGGAACAAGCTTGTCTGCAGCGTTATCAGATTGGAAGTAACGGTCAGAAGAACCTTGAGACATAGCGCCAAGAGACCCCATACCACGGTATGACTTGTAAGAACGACCGTTGTAAAGGATAACTTCACCCGGTGCTTCTTCAGTACCCGCGAACATTGATCCAACCATCACACAAGATGCGCCAGCAACGATAGCTTTACAGATATCGCCAGAGAAGCGGATACCGCCATCTGCAATGACTGGAATACCGTATTCGTTCGCTACTTCAGCTGCGTCTGCGATGGCTGTTACTTGCGGAACACCAACACCCGTAACGATACGAGTCGTACAAATTGAACCCGGGCCGATACCCACTTTAACCGCACTGACACCGGCTTCGATAAGAGCACGAGCGCCAGCGCCTGTTGCTACGTTACCACCAATGATTTGTAGATCAGGGTATGCAGCACGAGTTTCACGAATACGGTTAAGTACGCCTTCAGAGTGACCGTGTGATGAGTCGATGAGTAGAACGTCTACACCCGCTTCAACAAGAGCAGCAACGCGCTCTTCGTTACCAGCACCAGCACCAACAGCTGCACCGACACGTAGGCTGCCGCGCTCATCTTTACAAGCGTTTGGTTTACGTTCTGCTTTATGGAAATCTTTTGCAGTGATCATTCCAGTGAGTTGGAAGTCATCATTGACAACAAGCACTTTTTCAACGCGCGCTTCATGCATTTTCTCTTGAACTTCTTCACGAGTTGCACCTTCCTTAACAGAAGCAAGGCGAGCTTTAGGCGTCATTACCGCATCCACTTTCTTAGAAAGATCAGTAACAAAACGAACGTCACGGCCAGTAATAATACCAACAAGTTCGTTTGTTTCAGTAACAACAGGGAAACCGGCAAAACCGTGTTTTTGAGTAAGGGCTACAACATCAGCGATTGTCGCGTCAGGGTTTACAGTTACTGGGTGAGAAACCACACCCGCTTCGTAAATTTTAACCTGATGAACCATTTCAGCTTGCTGCTCGATTGACATATTCTTATGAATAAAACCAATGCCACCTTCTTGCGCGAGGGCAATTGCTAGGCGCGCTTCCGTAACAGTATCCATCGATGCAGAGATCATTGGGATGTTTAAAGAAATGTTTTTCGTCAACTGAGTGCGAAGATCAGCGGTGTTCGGAAGAACAGTAGAGTGTGCAGGGACGAGTAAAACGTCATCAAACGTTAAAGCTTCTTTTGCGATTCGTAGCATTTGCAATATCTCACAACAAAGGTGTTAAAGGGAATAAATCCGACTCTATCGTTTCGCATAACAGAGTCATTTGGATTTGATATTGCAGACGGATTATACGCAGGGCGCAATCGCTTGGCTACACATTTATCTAACTTTAATTTGCATTTACCCCCTTGCTATGTATTATATTGCCGCTAACTTCCATACTCACGCCCAAGAGTTTAGCTGTGCCCTCTCTGACTAACCCAAATATCTTTACTGTCTCTCGCCTTAATTCTGAAGTCCGATTACTGCTTGAAAATCAGATGGGTATTGTTTGGCTAGTCGGCGAAATCTCAAACTTCTCATCCCCCGTCTCTGGTCATTGGTACCTCACGCTTAAAGATTCCCGCGCTCAAGTAAAATGTGCAATGTTTAAAGGGAACAATCGCC
Organism: Vibrio genomosp. F10 str. ZF-129; assembly: GCF_000287055.2. Classification (GTDB taxonomy): domain Bacteria; phylum Pseudomonadota; class Gammaproteobacteria; order Enterobacterales; family Vibrionaceae; genus Vibrio. The sequence continues at coordinate 55,372 of NZ_AJYQ02000091.1, forward strand.
GAGTCACTTTTAAACCCAAAAATGGCCAACAGGTATTAGTGAAAGCACGACTTTCTCTTTATGAACCTCGTGGCGATTACCAGTTGATTATTGACAGCATGCAGCCAGAAGGTGATGGCCAGCTGCAGCAGCAATTTGATGAGTTAAAAATGAAGCTCGCCGCAGAAGGGCTATTTGCACAAACCAATAAATCTCAGCTGCCAGAAAACCCTAAGTGTGTGGGCGTCATTACATCGAAAACGGGAGCGGCTCTTTTTGATATTCTTGATGTACTAAAACGTCGAGATCCAAGCTTACCGGTGATCGTATATCCAACCCTTGTACAAGGTAATGATGCCGCAATCCAGATTGCACAAGCCATTGGACGAGCAAACAGTCGGCAAGAATGTGATGTTCTCATAGTTGGCCGTGGTGGTGGCTCTCTGGAAGATCTTTGGTGTTTTAACAATGAGACCGTTGCTCGGACCATCGCAGCCAGCCAGATTCCAATTATCAGTGCAGTAGGTCACGAGATTGATGTCACTATCGCTGATTTTGTCGCTGACATGCGAGCGCCCACGCCTTCAGCCGCAGCAGAACTGGTCAGTCGTGATACCAGCAATAAATCTCAGTCTTTTGCTGCAAAGCAGCGAAACCTGATTAATGCCATGCGTCATTACATGTCGCTACAGAGCGCCAATGTGTCACAGCTCACTCATCGATTAGACAAGCAACACCCGAGCGTTCAACTCCAGCAACAAAGCCAACAAATCGACCAACTCGAAGCTCGTCTAGTTCATGTATCAAAGCAATACTTAAATCATCACCAGACCAGGCTCAATAACCTCGCGCACAAGTTACAACTGCACTCTCCTGCAATGCAATTGAGTAAACAAACGTCTCACTTATCTCGCTCAGAGCAAAAACTCATTGATGCCATGAAAAGTCTGTTAGTCAATCGCCGTTACCAGTTCAATTTGATGACCGAAAAGCTGGATACGGTTAGCCCTCTTGCTACATTACTGCGTGGCTATTCGATTACTAAAGACAATCGTGAAAATGTGATTACTCATCATGATCAAGTCAAAACAGGTGATCAGATCACAACTCGCTTAGCTGATGGCGAAATACAGTCAATCGTTAGGTAGCGTGTGCATTAGCTGGTTAGCCTAAGTACAGATTCAGTCACTCAATACTGATGCTCTAATCTCTAATCTCTGATCTCTAATCTCTAATCTCTAATCTCTAAT
>NZ_AJYQ02000092.1 GCF_000287055.2 Vibrio genomosp. F10 str. ZF-129
TGAGAGTAGGACATCGCCAGGCTTTAATTTATAAAATAGCCCGTTGTAGAGCGGGCTTTTTTAGTCCTATGGACAAAAAGTTTATGCTGATATAGCTCAGCCCGGTAGAGCGCACCCTTGGTAAGGGTGAGGTCCCCAGTTCGAGTCTGGGTATCAGCACCAGACAAAATGCTAATGTAATAACGTTAGTTAACAGTTTTGTTTGGCGACCATAGCATTGTGGACCCACCTGATTCCATGCCGAACTCAGAAGTGAAACGCAATAGCGCCGATGGTAGTGTGGGGCTTCCCCATGTGAGAGTAGGACATCGCCAGACTTTAATTATTCCTCCGCTTTATAAGCGTTGAGATGAAAAATAAACCTCAGCAGAAATGCTGAGGTTTTTCTATTTAGAACACAGAATATTATCGCCGCCTATTTGCTATTTAGCTGCCAATCGTACTCATAAGTAAGCTTCCCTTTATAGTGGGATAGATCGGGGCGATAGTGACCAAGATGTTTAAATAGTTCCTCTTCAGTACCAAAATCACTTTTAAACCAGTCATAAATCGAAGATAACTGTAGCTTATTTGTTGTTAAGTAAGCGCCTTTGTCGCTATTAATAAATTGATAGGCGGCTTGCTCTAGCAGTACATTGGTGTTGTCAGCTGTTAATGCCATTGGCTGTAGGTTTGGGCATCCTAAACTTGCACAATTTAGCACGTAGTGCGTTCTAGGATCTTGCCAAATCGGCCTAAGGATACGGTGTTCAATGTCATTGAGGGTTAGTTTCTTTCCATCGATAGTGATCACTTCCTGCTCCCAAGGACCAAAGCTAAATAAGCCACCTATCTTGGTTATCGATTTTACTGGGTAATGGTCTAAAACTATATTAGCGGTAATCGCGTTATACAGGTTTACCCAATAGGCATATTGTTCATTTTTAGAGTATTGCTGAGGAGTGACAGATGAGAGTTTCTCAAGGTAGGATTCGAGCTTTTCTTTATCTTCTTTTGATATTGTCGAGTACTTAAAGAGATTGTGTTGTCCTTCGGAAACAACGTATGTATTTAGCAAATCATCCCATTCAGTATGTGTGATTGTTTGATTACTATTTTCATTACTCTTGTTCCAATGTGGCCAAAGCTCTGACTTTGGTGCAGCACTTACGCCAAAAGCTAAAGTGAGTGAAAGTAAGGTGATTATTATTTTCATGTTTTACATCCAGTTAGATTTAGTAATAAGACCTCTATTCGATGAGATTCCTTTCATAAAAAAGGCTGGTTCATGACGACCAGCCTTTGACGATATAGATTCAAGATAATTGGAATGAATTTTTCGTTATTTTAAGAAGCTTGGAATATTCGCTTCATAAGCCGAAATTTTATCTTCATGCTGCAGTGTTAAGCCGATATTATCTAAACCGTTCAGCAGGCAGTGACGACGAAATTCGTCAATTTCAAAATCGTATTCTTTTTCGTTAGCTCTGACTTTCATCGCTTCTAAATCAACTTCGACTTGAGCCCCTTCGTTGGCTTCAACAAATTGAAATATTTCATCGACTTCTTGCTCTGTTAAGCGCACGGGAACCATTTGATTATTGATTGAATTACCGTAGAAAATATCGGCAAAGCTTGGAGCAATCATGGCTTGAATTCCATAGTCAGCCAGTGCCCAAGGCGCGTGTTCACGAGATGAACCACAGCCGAAGTTTTCACGAGCTAATAGAATAGAAGCGCCTTGATAGCGTGGTGCATTCATCACAAACTCTGGGTTTGGTTGCTCACCAGCGTCATCCAAGAATCTCCAATCATGGAAAAGGTTTTTACCAAATCCTAGGCGAGAAACTCTTTGCAAAAACTGTTTTGGGATAATGGCATCAGTATCGATGTTTGCCGTATCTAAAGGAACGACTAAACCTGTATGCTGCTTGAAACCTGACATAAAACTTGCCTCCTAAAGTTCGCGAATATCGATAAAGTGACCAGCGACTGCCGCTGCCGCTGCCATCGCTGGGCTAACTAGGTGAGTACGTCCATCACGACCCTGACGGCCCTCAAAATTACGGTTTGATGTTGATGCACAGCGCTCATGTGGACCTAAGCGGTCATTGTTCATTGCTAGGCACATAGAGCACCCAGGTAAACGCCACTCAAAGCCTGCTTCAATGAATATTTTGTCTAGACCTTCAGCTTCAGCTTGCGCTTTAACTTGTTCTGAACCTGGTACGATAAGCGCCTGGACATGTGAAGCGACTTTGCGGCCTTTTGCAACTTCTGCTGCCGCACGCATGTCTTCGATACGAGAGTTTGTGCAAGAGCCAACGAATACTTTATCAACGTTATAATCAGACAGTGCTTTACCTGCTTCCAGTCCCATATAGGCTAGTGCCTTTTCAGCCGAGGCTCTCTCTACAGGATCTGAAAAACTTTCTGGTGAAGGAATTGGAGTGTCTACTGAAATAACTTGTCCAGGGTTTGTGCCCCAAGTAACTTGTGGCTTGATGTCCGCAGCGTCTAATGTCACAACAGCGTCAAACTGTGCATCTGTATCGGTAGTGAGTGTTTTCCAGTACTCAACAGCCGCATCAAACTCGGCACCTTGTGGTGAGAACTTACGTCCTTTAATGTATTCAAACGTGGTGTCATCCGGCGCGATAAGGCCCGCTTTGGCCCCCAATTCGATAGCCATGTTACACACGGTCATTCGACCTTCCATAGAAAGATCGGTGATCGCTTCACCACAGAATTCAACTACATAGCCTGTACCGCCTGCTGCGGTTGTTTTTCCGATGATAGCGAGAACAATATCTTTAGCCGTAATCCCCGCCGCTACTTTGCCTTTTACTTCGATTTTCATCGTTTTAGCACGAGCTTGCTTTAACGTTTGAGTTGCGAGAACGTGCTCTACTTCAGAGGTGCCGATACCAAATGCTAGTGAACCAAATGCGCCGTGAGTAGCAGTATGCGAGTCACCACAAACAATCGTCATGCCAGGTAGAGTAATGCCTAGCTCAGGCCCCATCACGTGCACGATACCTTGGTATTTATGGTTAAGGTCGTAGAGGGTAACACCGAAGTCTTCACAGTTTTTTGATAGCGTTTCCATCTGGATTTGCGCCATTTTCCCTGAGGCAGTGATGTCTTTGGTTGTTGTTGAAACGTTATGATCCATCGTGGCAAACGTCTTGCTGACTTGGCGAACTTTTCGTCCTTTTTCTCGCAAGCCGTCAAACGCTTGCGGGGAAGTCACTTCGTGAACCAGATGGCGGTCAATATAAAGGATAGGGTTTTCGCCTTCCGCTTCGACAGCTACGTGCGCGTCGTAGACTTTTTCATACAGTGTTTTAGACATTGTTGCTTCCTTTCCTTGTCGCCGTTGTCACTGTGTTATGCCCATAAATCAGAAAAGGTTCGAGTCATGGGCGTTAGCGTACTTAATTGACGACAGTCATTATTATTATGAATTTAAAATATATTCAGCGATCTTATCGCCCATTTCTGAGGTAGTCAGTGCTGGATTGTTGCCAGCAAGATCAGCGGTAAGTTCTCCTGCTGATAGTGCTTTAGAAACGGCGCTTTCAATATCTTGAGCCGCTTCTTCTTCGTTTAAGCTATAACGAAGCATTAACGCAGCAGATAAAATCTGAGCCACTGGGTTTGCAATGTTCTTACCAGCGATATCTGGAGCGCTTCCACCTGCAGGTTCATACAGACCAAATTGGCTTTCATTAAGACTAGCGGATGGCAACATGCCCATAGAGCCTGTAATCATTGCACACTCATCAGAAATGATGTCACCGAAAATGTTCGAGCAAAGCATCACGTCGAATTGAGAAGGATCTTTAATTAACTGCATGGTCGCGTTATCAATATAGATATGAGAAAGCTCGACATCTGGATAGTCTTTGGCAATCTCTTCTACCACTTCACGCCACAATATTGAGCTTTGCAGTACATTGGCTTTATCGACAGAGCATACTTTTTTGCCACGTAGGCGAGCCGACTCAAAGGCAATTTTAGCAATGCGTTCGATTTCAAAACGGTGATAGATTTCAGTATCGAATGCTTTTTCGTTAGCGCCTTCGCCTTCACGGCCTTTAGGTTGCCCAAAGTAAATACCGCCAGTTAATTCACGAACCACGACAATATCAAACCCACGCTCAGAAATATCGGCGCGAAGCGGTGAGAAATTTTCTAGGCCCGTATGAATTTGAGCTGGACGTAAATTACAAAACAGTTGGAAGTGCTTACGTAGCGGGAGCAGTGCGCCACGCTCTGGTTGATCATTAGGCGGAAGGTGTTCCCATTTTGGGCCACCGACAGAGCCAAATAATACCGCGTCAGATTCTTCACAGCCTTTGATAGTGGTTTCTGGAAGTGGGCAGCCATGATTGTCAATCGCAATACCGCCGACATCGTATTCTTCACGAGCGAAGCTGATCGCGTGCTTCTTCTGAATAGCATCAAGTACTTTATGCGCTTGCTGCATGACTTCAGGGCCAATGCCATCACCGGGTAAAATTGCGATTTTGTAATTTTTGTCTGTCATGTTAATCCTTTAAATATATGATGTTTTTGGTTCACGCCTAATAAGGAGCTCTTATTCAGGCATGAACGCATTTATTCTGTTTGGGCTTATACCGTCGCGACTTTATTTTGTTTAATTTCAGCGATTTCATCGGCTCTATGAATGCTATTAATTACGTGCAGTAACGCTTGGCCTGATGCTTCGACGATATCAGTAGAAATACCGGTTCCGTGGTATTTCCTGCCTTTATAGTTGGCGATGATGTCAGCTTGACCTAAACCATCTTCCCCTTCACCTTTCGCGGTTAGGTCAAATTTATCTAGCACAATATCATAACCTGTAACTCGATAGATACACTGGTAAAGAGCGTCAACAGGGCCGTTACCAACCGCGGCTTCTGATGTCTCTTTATCGCCACAAAGCATCTTAATACTCGTTGTAGCCATGACACTGCCAGACTGAACACTTAGATAGTTCAACTTGAAGAAGTCGTCTTCTTCACGAAGGTTTGAGAAGTGGACCAATGCTTCCAAATCGTAATCAAAGACTTGGCCTTTGCGATCGGCCAATTTTAAGAAGTCTTCATACAAAGCATCTAGGCTGTATTCTTCGTCTTTATATCCCATAGAGTCCATGTGGTTCTTTACTGCCGCACGGCCACTTCGACTGGTAAGGTTTAATGCCTTGTTCTTCAGACCAATAGACTCAGGGGTCATGATTTCATAAGTGTTCTTATTCTTAATCATACCGTCTTGGTGAATACCTGAGGAGTGACTAAAGGCATTGGCGCCAACAATCGCTTTGTTGTCTTGTATCGGCATATTACAAAGTTGGCTAACCAGTTTGCTGGTGCGGTGAATTTCATCGTGTTTTAGGCCCGTATGAACACCTAGCAATTCCTCGCGAGTCTTGATGATCATGGCTATTTCTTCTAATGAGCAATTACCTGCACGCTCACCGATACCGTTAATGGTTCCCTCAACTTGGCGAGCACCCGCTTGGACAGCTGAAATTGAGTTGGCAACAGACATACCCAAGTCATCATGACAGTGTACCGATATGATTGCTTTATCAATATTAGGTACGCGGTTGAACAGTGTTTGAATAATGCCACCAAATTCATTCGGTACCGTGTAGCCAACCGTATCGGGAATATTAATGGTGTTTGCCCCTGCGTTGATCGCAGCTTCTACCATGCGGCAAAGGTCGTCAATCGGTGTTCGCCCTGCATCTTCACACGAAAACTCGACGTCATCGGTGTATTTACGAGCATGTTTAACCGCTTTTACCCCCATTTCAACGACGTCATCATAGCTACGACGCAATTTATCTTGCACGTGAATCGTCGAGGTTGAAATGAAAGTATGAATACGAAACGCTTCGGCCACTTTCAATGCTTCTGCTGCTGCATCTATGTCTTTTGCAACGGCTCTAGAAAGACCACAGATGCGGCTATTCTTGATGTGACGAGCGATGGTTTGAACAGATTCAAAATCACCCGGAGAGGACACAGGGAAACCAGCTTCTATCACATCAACACCAAGGCGTTCGAGTGCGTAAGCAATTTGCAGTTTCTCTTTAACGGTCAAACTTGCTGACAATGCTTGCTCACCATCACGTAACGTGGTGTCGAATATAATGACCTGATTACTCATATTTGCTTCCTTAGTGATTAGACGTCTTAGCGTCAGTTAATCGTTTACTTCCAGTCCATAACTACAAAAAAACCCGCATCTCAGTGCGGGCTTTTGGAATTCTTGTGTGGCTAATTTTCTTCCATGACCTACCCGCGCGATTGTTTCACGATAAGGAGGAGGTTGAGCAGGATAGAAAATTGCTTTGTCATTGTTAACTGCTTCCTATAGAGAGTTAAAGAAACCACAAAATTAAGTTAACAAATTAGTACCGCACTCCAGTTACAACGTCAACCATTAAGTTGATTTTTTACTCATATCGGATCAGTTAGCCACTGAAATTGCGAAGATCCATAAATTAATCAAATGATGAACTTGTGATTAATTATTAACCTATCGGTTGCGATTTTATCTGCCTATAATTAATCGGTTGATTAATATGTGGGATAACCATGAGCAATAGCGAGAGAAAAGTAGGGCGACCGCGTCAAGACACTGAGTCGAGAGATAAGCTTTTAGCGAGTGCGCAAGAATTATTCACGTTGATGTCTTATGACAAAGTGTCCACTCGAAAAATAGCGGATAAAGCCGGTGTCAATATTGCGATGATTCGCTACTACTTTGGCAATAAAGAAGGACTGTTTGAAGCGATGTTGCGTGATGCTTTATCACCGATGCGTCAGCAAATGAGCAAGCTGGTTAAAGACAGTACTCATAAAAATCTGATTGACCTGATGCGAACCTATTATCAGGTCATGATTAAAACCCCTAAGCTGCCTCGTTTAATCGTCCAAGTCATGAATATGCCCGCCAATGACTCTCAGCGCCAATTAGTCGAAAAAGTGTTTTTAGATATTACTCAACCAATGCAAGTAATTATCTTTGATAAGTTATTGTCTAGCGGGGTTATTCGCTCAGAAATGGATGCTAAACTGTGTCGGTTTTCCTACATCAGTTTAATGGTTTTTCCTTTTCTTGCGCCTCCTGCCATGCTTCGTTTACATGGTGTTGAACTGAATGCTGATTTCTTGTCTCAATTATTTGAGCACAATATAAAACTCATTACTCAGGGATTCCTAACCCCTGACGTTATATAAGGACATAAGAATGGCCGTAAATCGTAAGTTTTTGTTTATTCCTGCTGTCATCATTGGCGTTGTCGTGTTGGTCCTGGCGATTAAAATGAAGCCATCATTACCCGTTAAGCCAGCACAGGATCGTGCACGCTTAGTCGAAACGATACCGCTTCAATTAACGTCCATGGCGCCACTGGCTATAGGGTTTGGTAAAGTGCTGCCAAAAGTGGAATGGTCAGCCATTTCAGAGGTCACGGGTAAGGTTGTGTACCGTCATCCAAACCTTGAAAAAGGACAGATAATCCCAGCAGGGACAGAAGTCTTACGAATCGACCCTCTCGATTATGAATTGAAGCTGGTACAGGCGGAAGCCGATTATAAATCGAGTAAAACGTCACTGACTAAGCTGAATTTAGATGAAAAGAATCTTAAGCAGACGTTAGATATCGAAAAGAATCGTTTGAAGATTGCCAACACCGAACTTCAGCGAAAACTCGACTTGCGTAAAAAAGGCTTAACATCACAGTCGGATGTGGATCAGCAAAAACAGAGTAGTCTATCGCAGCAAAAGCTGGTGCTCGATATAGAACATCAATTGATCACCATGCCTGATGATAGAAGGGTAGCGGAAGCAGCGGTGAAGGTTGCGGCTGCAAAGGTACAAGAAGCTCAGAGGCTATTAGCGAAAACTTCCATTGTATTGCCGCAAAACTTACGCATTGCCGAAGTCGATATTGAACAGCAGCAAGTGGTGAATCAACAACAAACAATGATCATCGCTCACGGTATCGATGTCATGGAAGTAGAAGCACAACTCTCTATACACGACTTGCAAACCTTGGCATCAACATTGGGTGAATTTAGCCGCAATGAATCGGGTATCCCTCAAGCCGACTTGGCTTTTCCAAAAGCCACTATTGAGCTAAATAGTGGCAGTTTGAACGTCACCTGGCCTGCTAAAGTGGCAAGGGTCAGTGAAACGGTCGATTATAATCAAGCGACGGCCGGGGTGATTTTGGAGATTCAACAAAACTACAAAGATCTTACCCCCACTTCAGTTCCTCCTTTAGTCAATGGCATGTTCGTAAAGGCTTCAATAGAAGGGCAGGCTAACCCAAGTTGGGTGATTCCAGAAAGAGCCCTACACGGTAATCGCATCTATCTAAAAGATGATGACAATCGCTTGGTGATCAAAACCATAGAGGTACTTTACCGTCGCGACAACCATGTGATCATCGACGGTGATATTGAGCATGGACAACGATTGATTTTGAACGATTTATTGCCCGCAATCGAAGGAATGCAACTCAAAGAGCTGGAACAAAAATCAGCCCCAAAGATCGAGGAATCTGAACGATGATTCGCTTTTTCTCGCGCCACCCTACGGCCGCTAATCTACTGATGCTTGCGTTACTTATATTGGGTATTTCAAGTCTATCTACCATTAAACGCGAAACATTCCCTGAATTTTCGCCCCCTTATATTATGGCCGCCGTTGTTTACCCTGGCGCTTCCCCTCAAGAAGTGGAAGAGAGTATCTGTGTCCGAATGGAAGACGCTGTGGATGGCTTAGCGAACATTGAAGAAACTCGATGTGAAGCGATAGAAGGATCCGCTCGGTTAATACTCAAGTTGGGCAGTAAAGCCGACATCGGCCGTATGCTGGTGGATGTGCAAACTCAGATCAATGCCATCAATGACTTTCCTGAAGAAATTGAATCACCAATGGTTCAAGAGCTCGATTGGAACGAGCCTGTGGTTGATATCGCTATTTCTGCTAATACCACTTGGCCTGAACTAAAAGACTACGCCGAAAAGTTAAAGCGAACCTTGAAGCTTGATTATGATGTTTCTCTGGTTGAGGTGAGCGGCTTTTCTGATCATCAGTTTCGTGTGGAGTTAGATTTGCAAGCCGTAAGGCAGTTGGGGATCAGCGTAGGGGATATTGCCGATCAAATAAAACGTCAGAATGTGAAATTGCCAAGCGGTAATGTAGAAACCACCGATAAGAACTTTCTGATTCGATTCGATGAAAGACGCATTAGCCCGCTCGAACTAGAAAGCATCGTCGTTGGTTCTGGGCCTAATGGGTCATTAATTCGTTTAAAAGATATTGCCACGATCACCGATCAGTTCGAGTTAGATGAGCAAAAAGTCTATTTTAATGGTCATCCTTCTGCGATGTTAAAGGTGAGTAAGAACAAGGAAGATGATGCCCTTAGAATCAAAGATAGAGTGTCTGAATTTGTTGCGCATCAGCAATTGATTGCTCCCGATGGAGTGACACTCGAGTTGACTAACGATCTGTCATCACTGTTATGGGATCGCCTGACGATGATGACCAGTAATGGCTGGCAAGGGATCGTCTTGGTGTTTGCGACCATGTGGCTATTTTTCAGCTTTCGCTACTCCTTTTGGGTTGCAGCCGGGCTACCCGTTGCGTTTTTAGGTGGGCTATTTTTAATGGCCAACCTCGGTTTATCCATCAATATTATGTCTTTAGTCGGGCTGCTCATGGCCATCGGGATCATGATGGATGACGCTATCGTGATTGCAGAATCGGTGGCATCGCATCTCGACAAAGGTCAAAGCGTTGATGAAGCCGTTATCAATGGCGTAAAAAAGGTGTTTCCCGGGGTGCTTTCCTCTTTTTTAACCACCATTTGTATTTTTGGTAGCTTACTGTTTATTGAAGGAGAGATGGGCGCGGTGTTAAAAGCGGTGCCACAAGTGCTGATCTTAGTGTTGGTATTAAGTTTGGTGGAAGCTTTTCTGATTCTTCCTAATCACCTGTCTCATTCGCTTCATAATCAGAAGAATGAGCGAGAGCCTGCGAAGTTTAAAAAAGCCCTGTTAGAAAAGTTTGAGCAATTTCGTAATAAACAGCTGGTTAATGCCGTCACCAAAGTGGTTGAGTATCGCTACGCGTTTTTGGGAAGCGTTGTCGCATTAATGCTGATCTCTGTCGCAACCATTGCTGGAGGCGCGCTCAAGTTTCAACCCTTCCCGGATTTAGATGGCGATATCGCAGAGGCTCGAGTCATCCTGCCGCCGGGCGCATCGTTGTCTCAAACTGAGCGAGTGGTGGATACTATTGTCGCTTCAGCCGAGCGTCTTAATGCTCAATTGAGCGAGGATGCCGAAAATGGTGAGCCGCTGGTTATCAATATCACGACTCAATTCAACGTCAATGCGGATGCGAATGAATCCGGTCCCCATTTAGCTACCGTTCGGCTTGATCTTCTTAGCGCTGAGATTCGAAATACGCTCATTGACGATTTTATTTCAGCCTGGAGAGAAGATGTCGGAGAGCTCGCCGATCCTGTCTCTCTGGTCTTTAAACAACCGACAATGGGCCCTGGTGGACGAGCCATTGATATTCGAATCAAGCACGATGATCTTGACGAGCTTAAAGCGGCGTCGATTGATATTCAGCAATATCTGAATCAATTTTCTGGTGTATCCGGTGTGTTAGATGACATGCGCATGGGTAAAGAAGAGATACTGGTTAAACTGAGACCCGGTGCTGAGACTTATGGTGTGAATGGCCAAATGATAGCGAGTCAACTGCGTGCGGCCTTCTTTGGTCAAACGGCCGATGAAATTCAAGTCGGGGTTGAAAATATCAGCATTGAGGTTCGCCTTAATAAAGTCGAAGCGGGTGACCTACAACAGCTATCCAATTTCCCCATTTTCTTAGCTGACGGAAACCAAGTGCCACTGGCGACCATCGCAACCCTCGATTTTCAGCGTAACTACGTTCGGATTCAGCGAATCGATGGCTTGCGAACGGTCAGTATCTTTGGTGATATTGATAATAACAAAACCAGTTCATCGGCCATTGTGGCTCAATTTAGACAGGAGATGGCACCCAAATTATTAGAAAAATACCAAGGATTGCGCTTTGATTTTGAAGGTGAAGCCAAAGATGCAGCGAAGACAGGGGCTTCGATGGGGAAAGGGTTCCTACTTGGGCTATTTGGCGTTTTTGCCATCTTAAGTTACCAATTCCGTAGCTATTTAGAGCCTTTCGTTGTGATGCTAGCGATTCCTTTGGCCTTTATCGGCGTTGTCTGGGGGCATTTAATCTTAGGGTATTCGCTCAGTATGCCCAGTCTCATGGGGTTTGTTTCACTGGCTGGCATCGTCGTGAATGACTCTATTTTATTGGTGCAGTATATTCGCCATCACGTCGATGAAGGAGACTCGGTTCATCAGTCTGTTGTTAAAGCGAGTCAAGAGCGCTTTCGTGCGGTGTTTTTAACATCAATGACAACCGCGGCCGGGTTGTTACCCTTGTTGACGGAAACCAGCTTGCAAGCTCAGGTTATTCAACCTTTGGTCGTTTCGATTGTGTTTGGTATTTTTGCTTCAACGCTCTTAGTGCTATTCATGATACCGGCGTCTTATGCTGTGCTGGCGGATTTTGGTTTGGTGCATAAGCATGAATCATTAGACGCTTAAAAGAGATAAAGAGATAAGCAAGTAAAACTGTATCGACAGGGCATTCATTTAATGCCCTGTTTTTTTCCTATTGCATTGTCACGAATAGAATCCTACCTGACCTTCAAATACGGTTGACTACGACAAAGAGCCAATCACAGCAATCTTCATCCTATCTAAAATAAAACGTCACCCAGTTGTCATTTAACTTGCTTAGCTTGGTTTAACACACAGTGTTATCAGCCAAGGTTACCAACCAAGGTTAACCAATAAAGGGAGTCATGATGCGCAGTTTTGAATCGGTTACTAAATTTGATTTGGCTTTTTCTGCTTTCTGCCTTGATCACCGCTTTTCATATCAAGTGGCGAGGATCAGTAAAGCAATATCGCACAGTGGAGACGGTCATCTCTACGTCATTTTCGGTCTCATTGCCTATTTCTATGGGGGCGCCAATGGAGAAATGTTTTTTTGGAGTATCATCTTTGCGTTTGCAATTGAATTGCCGTTGTACTGGATAATGAAAAATAGCGTCAAACGAAAGCGGCCAGATGAGCTCGTGCCATACATTGCCGCTTTCATTACACCTTCTGATCGCTATAGCTTGCCTTCTGGGCACACCGCCGCTGGTTTTTTGATCGCCACACTCATCGGGCATTATTATCCGGAGCTCGTGCCTTTTGCGTTGGCGTGGGCATGTTTAATTGGCGCGTCGCGAGTGTTACTTGGCGTCCACTTCCTAACGGATATTGTTGTTGGTGCGTTGCTGGGAATAGGCAGTGCACAACTCATTCTTACTGTGGCGGGAGTGTAGTTGATGAAAATTTTATACGGCGTACAAGGGACGGGGAACGGTCATATTGCCAGAGCTAGAGCCATGAGCGCGGCACTCAAAGCACGAGGTCTTGATGTTGACTACTTATTTTCAGGTAGGGACAAGAATACATACTTTTCGATGGAAGCATTTGGATCTTATCAAACTCGAAAAGGGTTAACGTTTTCAACTGAAAATGGGCAGGTGAGTTATTTAAAGACAGTTAAGAACAATAATGTGTTGGAGCTTATTGATGAAATCAAACGACTAGACCTGTCAAAGTATGATTTGATTTTGAATGATTTCGAACCCATCACGGCCTGGGCGGCAAAATGGCAGAATAAAACCTGCATCAGCATTAGCCACCAGAATGCTTTTCGCTATAGCGTGCCACTTAAAGGAGCGAGCTGGTTTGATAAACAACTGATTCACCATTTTGCTCCTTCAGATTATGCCATTGGACTCCATTGGTATCACTTTGAGCAGCCGATTCTTCCCCCTATAGTGCATTCAATCCATTGCCCCAGTGAGCAAGGGAACTTCATATTGGTCTATCTGCCATTCGAAAATAGCGATGAAATTTGTAATTTATTGTTTCGTTTTTCGAGTTATCAGTTTGTTTGTTTTCACCCTGACGTTAACAAGGCTGAAACAATTGAGAATGTGGAGTTGCAGCCTTTGTCCCATGAAAGTTTTCAATCGTATCTGCATGGTTGTAATGGTGTCATCGCGAATGGTGGCTTTGAGCTTCCCTCAGAAGCGTTAACTTTGGGTAAAAAGTTGCTCTTAAAGCCATTATCGGGACAATTCGAACAGCAAAGCAATGTTGCTACTCTCGATAGTTTAGGATTGGCGACGAGCATGGAGTTTTTAGATGCGTCTAAGGTACGGGTGTGGCTTGATGAAAAGCCCGGCGAAAAAGTCAACTATCCCGATGTAGCACAAGCAATAGCGGAATGGGTGCATAAAGGACGCTGGGATACTCAAGATTTATTGTGCCGGTCTTTATGGGAGAAAGTGGATTTTCCCAGTTATGTTTCAAATTTATAACTAATTATAACTCTAGTGTATCGTTTTATCTGACCAATGATATGCCGTGCAAATGTAACAGTATATTAACGGGCTCATTGATAGGTCTGGTCAATATTAACTATAAAAACCATAAAACCCCCGTTTTATGGTTTTTTATGTATTGTCTAACATCATGTTTTACAATGTTTTTTATTTATATAAGATAAAATTAACTGATTAATTGTCAATCGAGTTGCTAATCATTGATTAATTCGCAGATAGTAATTGTCAGCTAGGAAGTATCTAAGAAATGAATAATAGCGATGGGGCTTATATTTCTTTTCGTACTAATTATAAATGTTGACGATAACGAGACAAAGAGGCGTGCCCGATGTTAGATAAAAAAGACGCGATGAGTGCAATTGCAAGCTACAGAATGGAAAGTACTTTACGCGGGGTAGATTTGAATCTGCTCACTGTGTTTGATGCCGTAATGCAAGAACAAAACATTACAAGAGCAGCACATAACTTAGGGATGTCTCAACCAGCGGTGAGTAATGCCGTTGCACGTCTAAAAGTGATGTTTAATGATGAGCTATTTATGCGCCAAGGCCGAGGCATTCAGCCAACACAACGTGCTCGTCAACTTTTTGGTCCAATTCGTCAAGCGCTTCAACTTATTCGTAATGAGCTACCTAGCTCTGTGTTTTCACCAGAAACATCAACGCGCCTATTTAAACTCGCGATTTGTAGCCCTTGTGATATGCGCTTTGCTCCTAAGATTATGTCAACCGTTCATGAGCAAGCACCGAATGTTAAGCTTCATTTAGATGCCGAGTTTGACCGCAAGCTTGCTGAGCGTATGCGTTACCAAGAGATTGATTTTGTTATCGATTATGCTCGATTCGACGAGCAGGGTTTCTCTAGTACTGAAATATTCCAAGATGAATTGGTTGTTGTTGCCTCGACAGCTCATGCTCGCATTCAAGGTACAGTTTCTGTTGACGAATTAATGATTGAAAAGCACGCTAAATTGTCGAAAATTCACGGCCAACGTAGTTTCTCTGAGCAAGCGTATCGAGATCTCGACTGCCAACCTTATTATGAAGGCACGAGCTTAAGTAACGTTCTTTACGTTGTCGGCCAATCAGAGTTAGTCACGATTGCTCCTCGTTGGATGGTTGAAAACGCGGCGAACCGAGAGCAGCTTCAAATCATCGATTTCCCGTTTGAGAACGCCAATATCAGCGGCTTCCTTAGCTGGCACGAATCAAGTGAAAAAGACAAAGGCCACATTTGGTTCCGTGACCAACTTATGATGATTTGCGGTGAAGTTGTTGCATTGAAATAATTCAATACAAATTGATAACAAAACCTTGAGCTGATTGAGTCAGTTCAAGGTTTTTTATTATCGAATAATTGATAACTTTGAAGTGAGTCAGTTGCCTTTTTTTAACTGGAATGTACACTTGTCCGCTCAAATAGCTTACATGTGTAAGCCAAAGGTAAAAGACATGGCCAATTTAGATTTTCACATCATCAAATGTATTAGAGAGCAAATTGCAAAAGGCGGCGATCGTATCGCGCTTAAACATAAAGTTAATACCAACTGGAACGGAATTAGCTGGAAGCAATTTGGTCAGCAAATGGATTCATTATCCCTTGCTTTATTGGCTCACGGACTGAGAATTCAAGATAAGGTTGGCATCTTTGCCAACAACATGCCTCAATGGACGATAGCAGATTTTGCCGCACTGCAAATTCGCTCTGTATCGGTGCCTATCTACCCGACCAATACAGCTGCCCAAGCTTCATATATTATTCAAGACGCCGATGTGCGTATTTTGTTTGTCGGTGAACAAGAACAGTTTGATGCAGCCATTGGCTTGTTCGATGACTGCGAACAGCTAGAACTCATCGTGGCTATGTCCGATGATATTAACGTTGGTGAACTTGATTTCGCGATAAGCTGGCATGATTTCCTAGCAAAAGGCAGCGATGCTCACCAAGCAGAACTCAATCAACGTGTTAGTGATATCAGCTTAGATGATTTACTTACCCTAATTTATACCTCCGGGACCACGGGCCAGCCTAAAGGTGTGATGCTCGATTACGCGAACATCGCGGCTCAATTAGAAGGGCATGATGAACGATTGAGTTTAACTCAAGAAGATGTGTCATTGGCTTTCTTACCCTTGTCACACGTGTTTGAGCGCGCTTGGACATTCTATGTATTATACAAGGGCGCCACTAACTGTTACTTGAAAGACACCATGCAAGTAAAAGATGCGTTAGGTGATATTCAGCCAACCGTCATGTGTGCGGTCCCACGTTTCTACGAGAAGATATTCTCCGCCATTCATGAGAAAGTATCCAAAGCGCCCTTTATCCGTAAGGTGTTATTCACCTGGGCGGTAAACATGGGTGCGAAGATGTCACTTTGCCATCAGGAAGGCCGTGAGCCCTCGTTGATGTTGAGAAAATCCCATCAGCTAGCAGACAAACTGGTGCTTTCAAAACTGCGTTTATTGCTGGGTGGTCGAATCAGCTTTATGCCGTGCGGCGGAGCAAAACTGGATGAAACCATAGGCCGATTTTTCCACGCTATTGGTATCAACGTTAAACTTGGTTACGGCATGACAGAAACTACGGCGACGGTTTCATGCTGGGATGATCAGTGTTTCAACCCAGACTCCATTGGTATGTCGATGCCGGGCGCTCAAGTTAAAATTGGTGAGAACAACGAAATTTTAGTTCGCGGTCCAATGGTTATGCGTGGCTACTATAAAATGCCAGAAGAGACCGAGAAAACATTCGATGAACAGGGCTTCTTAAAAACCGGTGATGCGGGCCATATTGATGAGCATGGCAACGTCTTTATTACTGATCGCATTAAAGAACTAATGAAAACCTCTAACGGTAAATACATTGCACCGCAAATGATCGAGGGCACCATAGGTAAAGATCATTATATCGAACAGATTGCAGTGATTGCCGACACGCGTAAATTTGTGTCTGCTTTAATTGTCCCTTGTTTTGATACACTGGAAGAGTATGCCAAAGAGCTGAACATCAAATACCACGATCGTATTGAGTTGGTTAAGCATCATAAAATTGTCGAGATGTTTGAGAGCCGAGTCAGTGGTCTGCAAGATGAGTTAGCGAAATTTGAGCAAGTCAAAAAGTTCAAGTTGTTGCCAAAAGCGTTTTCTATGAACAGCGGAGAGTTAACCCCAACTCAGAAACTGCGTAGAAAAGTGATTAGCGATAAGTACCAAGATGAAATTGAAGAAATGTACACAGAAGTTAAGAAAGATAAGTGATTTCTTAATGAGATAATTTTTGACTTGTTTAAAAAACCTCCATGCGGCAGTAAAAATTGTTGGTGGAGGTTTTTTTATACCATAAGCATTCTTTTATTCTATTTTTATCATCGCAAATAAAGAATTATACGCTTTTATTTCTATAACCTCGGTCACTTAAGCCGTTAAAGTTTTATTTGATGGTTTTTTAAACCTAAATTTTCGCATTATATAGACGATTTCGTTTATCTCGATCTTTATCGCATTAGATCCTTTGCTAATAAAACGTTACAGTTGTTGAGATTCTTGTGCTTGAGTATTACAAGTCAAGACATAGCCAAAAAGTATGACAACTGGAATTAGGCTACAAATAAGCCCTAGACTATGCAAAACCCAGCTAATTGATAGACCAAATCAAGGTAGCGATGGGAAAGGAGAAAGAGTATGGAAAATTTATCTGGTGCTGAGATGGTGGTTCAATCTCTGATCGAAGAAGGTGTCGAGCAGATTTTTGGTTACCCCGGCGGATCGGTGTTAGACATTTATGATGCCTTGCATGCAAAATCCGATGAGATTAGACATGTTTTGGTGCGTCATGAGCAGGCGGCAACCCACATGGCTGATGGCTATACGCGCGCGACAGGGAAGCCTGGTGTTGTGTTGGTGTGTTCAGGCCCTGGAGCCACAAATACGGTGACGGGTATTGCTACTGCCTATATGGATTCCATTCCAATGATTGTTATCTCAGGTAACGTCCCACGTAACTTAATTGGTAACGATGCCTTTCAAGAGTGTGACATTGTTGGCGTTTCTCGCCCAATCGTGAAGCACAGTTTCTTGGTGAAAAATACCGAAGAAATCCCAGAAGTAATGAAGAAGGCCTTCTACATTTCGACAACAGGACGACCAGGCCCTGTGGTTATCGATCTTCCCAAAGATGTGATGAGCCCTCTGAATAAACTGCCTTATGAGTACCCTAAATCAATCAACTTACGTTCTTATAACCCAACAATAACGGGCCATAAAGGCCAGATTAAAAAAGCACTTAAAGCACTATTAGCGGCTAAAAAGCCGGTTATGTATGTGGGTGGTGGTGCGATCATTTCAGAAGCTGATCAACAATTACTCAAGCTATCAGAAGCGTTGAACCTTCCGGTGGTCAGCACTTTGATGGGCTTAGGTGCTTTCCCGGGGACTCACAAGAACGCTCTCGGTATGCTAGGTATGCATGGCCTTTATGAAGCGAATATGGCGATGCATAATGCAGACCTAATTTTTGGTATTGGGGTTCGTTTTGATGATCGAACCACCAATAACCTCGATAAATACTGTCCAAACGCCAAGATCATGCATATTGATATTGATCCATCATCAATATCTAAGAATGTAAAAGTGGATCTGCCGATAGTCGGCTCTGCTGAAAAAGTGCTTGAGAGCATGCTAGCCATCTTAGAAGAGCAGAGTGGCACGAATGACTCGGAAGCGATCGATCGCTGGTGGAGTGAGATTCAGGTATGGCGAGATCGTCAGTGTCTGTCCTATGAGAAACAGCCCGATCGTATTAAGCCTCAGCAAGTGATTGAAACCCTGCATAAATTGACCAATGGCGATGCGTATGTTGCTTCTGATGTAGGCCAACATCAAATGTTTGCAGCTCTCTATTACCCGTTTAACAAGCCGCGTCGTTGGATTAACTCTGGCGGTTTAGGCACGATGGGCTTTGGTTTACCGGCCGGCATGGGGGTGAAATTTGCGAAGCCAGACGAAGAGGTGGTGATTGTTACCGGTGATGGCAGCATTCAAATGAATATTCAAGAGCTTTCAACTGCCCTTCAATACGATATTCCCGTGAAGATCATTAACCTAAACAACCGTTTCTTAGGCATGGTTAAACAGTGGCAAGATATTGTTTACCAAGGTCGTCATTCAAATTCATACATGGATTCTGTGCCTGATTTTGCTGCGATTGCAGAAGCGTATGGTCATGTTGGTATACGTATCACTTCACCAGATGAGCTAGAGTCGGGAATGAAAAAAGCACTGGATATGAAAGATCGCCTAGTGTTTGTTGATATTACCGTGGATGAAACAGAGCATGTTTACCCGATGCAAATTCGTGGAGAGGGTATGGACAATATGTGGCTAAGCAGAACGGAGAGAACATAATATGAGACATATTCTTTCAATATTAATGGAAAACCAAGCGGGTGCTTTATCTCGTGTCGTTGGTTTGTTTTCTCAACGTGGCTATAACATTGAATCGTTGACGGTTTCACCTACTAATGATGAAACTCTGTCGCGCCTTAACATCACAACCGAATCGACCGAGATGCAATTAGAGCAGATTCAAAAGCAACTGCATAAGCTGATTGATGTCTTAAAGGTACAGGAGGTCACGGAGCTTGAGCATATTGAGCGTGAATTAATGATGGTGAAGGTCAAAGCCAGTGGTTTTGCTCGCGCTGAAGTGAAGCGCACCGCGGATATTTTCCGTGGTCAGATCGTGGATGTTACCGCTTCCCAATATACGGTCCAGCTAACAGGAACCAGTGAAAAGTTGGATGCCTTCATCAAGGCGCTTTCTGAAGTCACCGATGTGATTGAAGTAGCTCGAAGTGGCGTGGTGGGTATTGCTCGTGGAGAGCGTGCTTTGAGAGTGTAGCCGTACGTTTTATTTGTTTGATAAACCCAATAAAAGGAAAAGGCCACATTTGAGTGGCCTTTCTGTTTTTTGAATTATATCTCGCTTTTTTAAGGGAGATGGAAGAGCTTAGTGAAGAATACGAGCACGAAGTGTGCCTTCAATGCTTTTCAGTTTTACTAATGCTTCTTCTGAGCGAGCGGTTTCAACATCAATAACGACGTAACCGATATCGGCATCTGTTTGCAGATATTGTGCGGCAATGTTAATGCCTTCGGCAGCAAAGATGGTGTTAATTTGAGTCAGGATACCAGGACGGTTTTCGTGAATGTGCAATAGACGTGAACAATCACCATGCTCTGGTAGAGATACCTCTGGGAAGTTAACACTGGAAAGTGTAGAACCATTATCAGAGTATTTCGCTAGCTTGCCAGCAACCTCAACGCCAATGTTTTCTTGCGCTTCTTGAGTCGAACCACCTACATGCGGCGTCAAGATAACATTATCAAATTGCATTAACGGAGATTCAAATGGGTCTGCGTTTGTTGCCGGTTCTGTTGGGAATACATCCACAGCACCACCTGACAGGTGACCTGATTCTAGAGCGCCACATAATGCTGGAATATCAACCACAGTGCCACGGGCAGCATTGATAAAGATAGAACCAGGCTTCATACGTGCAAACTCTTCTGCTCCCATCATGTTCTTGGTTCCCGCCGTTTCAGGTACGTGCAGGGAAATAACATCACATTTGTTGAGGAGCTCGCTCATTGTGCTGATTTGAGTCGCGTTACCCAATGAGAGTTTATTTTCGATATCGTAGAAGTAGACTCGCATACCCAGGTTTTCAGCAATAATCCCCAGCTGAGTACCAATGTGGCCATAACCAATAATACCTAAACGCTTGCCACGAGCTTCGTATGAACTGTCTGCGCTCTTTTTCCAAATACCACGGTGGGCCAGGGCATTCTTTTCTGGAATGCCACGAAGAAGCAAAAGAATCTGGCCGAGAACCAATTCTGCCACACTTCGAGTGTTTGAAAACGGAGCGTTAAAGACTGGAATTCCGCGCTTTGTCGCTGCCGTTAGATTCACCTGGTTAGTACCAATGCAGAAACAACCGATCGCAACCAGCTTTTCAGCCGCATCAATCACTTCTTGGGATAAATTCGTACGAGAACGGATACCGATAAAATGGGCATCTTTTACCGCATCAAGTAGAGCCTCTTCCGACAAAGAGCCTTTATGATATTCGATGTTGCTGTAGCCAGCGGCTTGAAGAACCTCTACTGAAGAAGGATGCAGCCCTTCCAATAGTAGAATTTTAATCTTGTTTTTTTCCAGTGAAACTTTGGCCATTATTCTCGTCCTTAAAATGGAAAGTTGGGCAAACGCGGCGCACATTGGTCAAAAGCAATGAAAAGGGGGAAATCATCGATTTTGTTGGAAGACAAACGTTTCCTTGTGCGTCTTCTGTTCAATAAAGTAACAAATAATTTTGCTTTTGGGTAAGAAAATTACGGAATAAGCCATAATAATATTGCGATAAACCACAAAAAACGGCACCCAAGGGTACCGTTTGTAATCAAATAACAGAAAGTGCCTTTCTTTTTATCGATTATTCTTCAATTTTTGCGCCGTCAGGCGTACCGGTGATAACCACATCAGCACCACGACGAGCAAATAGGCCATTTGTTACAACACCCACGATCGCATTAATGGTTTCTTCTAACGCTTTTGCGTCAGTAATGCTTAGACCGTGTACATCAAGAATGTCACAGCCATTGTCTGTGAGTACACCTTCGCGGTAAATAGGGTTGCCGCCGAGCTTGGTGAGTTCGCGTGCTACGTGGGCACGTGCCATTGGAATGACTTCAACAGGGAGTGGGAATGTACCCAGTACATCTACCGCTTTTGTTCCATCGACAATACAGACGAATTTTTCAGAAATGGCGGCAACAATCTTTTCACGGGTTAACGCTGCACCGCCGCCTTTGATCATATCGCGGCTTGCGTTGATTTCGTCAGCCCCATCCACGTAGACATCCAGCTTTTCTACATCGTTACAATCAAAGACTTCAATACCAAGTTCGATAAGCTTCGCTGTTGAAGCTTCTGAGCTTGATACTGCACCTTTAATGTCATCTTTAATCGAACCAAGAGCATCGATGAAGTGATTAACTGTAGAGCCTGTACCTACGCCGACAATACTGCCTTTTTCTACAAACTTTAGCGCTGCCCAACCGGCTGCTTTCTTCATTTCATCTTGAGTCATGCTCATCCCCTGCGAGTCGTTAATATGAGTATTGGATACGAATGGTTAATGCGACTGGTTAATGCGAACGTTAATGTCAATAATTAACCGATTTTTGCGGCGCGATTATAACGGTATTAGCCTAAGATTCCCATTGCCATACTTTGCTTGGTGTCACTATTTTTGGTAGTGGCACATCCCATATTTCACTCGGTAGCGTCTCTATATACTGACAATCGTGTGCAAGCCCAATAGGCACCGGCCCTTGTTTGTGCTTAAACCAAGTTTCTAGTGTTCGGTCGTAATAGCCTCCACCCATACCAAGCCGTTGTCCTGTTGAGTCAAAGGCAACCAGTGGTGTGCAGATAAGGTCAAGTTCTGCCACAGGCTTGACTAAGGCTTGATTCAGTTTAGGTTCTACAATTTGGTATCTATTCAGGGCTAAGGGCGTTGTTGGGGTGTAGTGCAAAAAGAGCAGATGCCCTTTTGAAAAGGGGTGCAATACTGGCAAGTAAGTGGATTTTCCTTGTGCCCATAACCATTCAATCAGTGGCGTGGTATTAATTTCACCATCCGTTGAAAGGTAAAGCGCAATATGAGAACTTGCTGAGCACTCTGGTAGGGTCGAGAATTGCTGAATAAGGTCGATTCCAGCTTGATGCTGAGTGTCAGAGTGAAGTTGATTTCGTGCTGTCCGGATTTGTGATCGTATCGCTTGTCGAGATAAGGTCATGCTTCCGCCTATTGTGTAGCAGGTATCGAATAGGATACCCCAGAGTGCCGTTGAGGATTGTGGCCCTTGAACCATTTGGTTCAAGGCGGGTCAGCAAAGGTGGCCGTAGGCTTCTCGGTACGAGCCGAGCTTGCTCAATAGTCATCGAATACTAACCCTAGGGTATTGCTTATCGGCTCAGGGACTTAAATCCTGCTGACAAACACTCCAGGGTAAATATGGTCACAGATTAAACGATAACGTTTATCTGTATGGCAAAGTGTAACAACAAGGTTATTGCTGTTCTTGAGTGACTTTGCTTAACGCCTCATCTAATGATGCTGAGAGAAGTTCCATTCTCTCGGTAAGTTTACTTTGCTGGGATTGGTCGTCTTTATTTTTACTGTGTAGCTCATAGCAAATATTTAGAGCAGCAAAGGTCAGTAGCTGAACTTCATTGGTGACTTTCGTACGCTCTGCAAGCTCACTCAGGCGTTTATCAAGGTCGATAGCAGCGTGTTGCAAAGACTCTTCTTGCCCAGGAGGGCAGTTCACTCGAGTCAATTTGCCTAAAATTTTAACGTCTACCGCTTGATTACTCATTATGCTTCAACTCTACTCTTGCAACGTCATACTTGCAACTTTGGATGGTGCGTAATTAAGGATGATGGCAATCAATGCAATCACCGAGTCGGAAACTATAGAAAAACCGCTCATAACATTCAAGCTTTTCCCGTAACAGGTGTGTAAAACAAGTGCTAAGAACACAGTTATTGGGCAAATCGGGTGAAAGCTAACCATAATGCCGTTATCTCTATTTTCGCCTGTAACGACGAAATGTTAGAATGATAAATACTATTAGAAAAACAGGCCTAATCATGAGCGAAATGACATTACCAGCATACCTTTCAAGTGCAACGGAGTTGCAGTCTGCCACATTGGCCGTTAACCCTTCAGAACTCCACGGTTTATTGACCGGAATGTTATGTGGAGGCTTAGCGGTAACCGATAAAAGCTGGCAACCTCTGATCTTCGATTACACAAATGATGGCATGGGTTGGCCCGATAAAGCGCTACAAATCGCTCAGCAAATTTTTGATGCGACGTCGAAAGAATTAGCCGGTTCTGATTTTGAGTTAACCCTGTTACTGCCAGATCAAGAAGCCAGTGCCACCGTGTTTGATCTTGCCGATGGCGTATCCGATTGGATCAATCACTTTATCTCGGGGCTTGGGTTGGTTGGAACGAAATTAAACAAAGCCCCTTCGGATGTGAAAGAAGTCCTAGCTGACTTGGAAGAAATGGCCAAGCTTGGTATCGATGAAGATGATGATATTGAAGAGCAAGCTCTGTTATTAGAGCAGGTAATAGAGCATGTGAAAGTGTGCGTTCTCACTATTAATGCCGAATATGGTGTTAAAGAGAAAGAAAGTTCAAAAAAACCAACACTGCATTAGAACTGTCAGCCAATTCAAGCTCTAATAGGTAAAAGAAGAGATGTTTATTGTCCATGATAAATAAGCACGCGGTTCGTCATTAACAATCAGTGATAGATACGATGGTGATAAAGATGTTGATAAAAAAGCAGGGCCAATGAAAATGTACGATGTGGTTATCGCTGGTGGAGCGATGGCGGGCGCAACCTTAGCGTTAGCGTTATCTGAGCTGAGTAAACAAACCCTGTCGATTGCAGTTGTTGAGTCGTATCAAACTGATCATCATGCTCATCCTGGTTTTGACTCTCGTTCTATTGCTCTTTCTTCGGGGACGGTGGACATTCTAAAGAGCTATAACCTTTGGGATGGGATAAAACCAGTAGCAACCGCCATTCGTCACATTCATGTGTCTGATCGTACTCACTTAGGCATGACCGACATTCACCAAGCTGATGTGGGTGTTGAGGCGTTGGGGTATGTGGTCGAGCTTGCCGATATTGGACAAATTTACCAGTCCAAAATGTTAACCCGCTCAGATATCGATTTTCTTTGTCCGGACTCTGTGTCTCAGGTTAAGCAAGAAGCTGATTACGTTAAATTAACGCTCTCTAGTGGTACCGAGATTAAAGCTAAGTTGTTGGTTGCCGCCGATGGTGCCATGTCGACATGTTGCCAGCAAGTTGGGCTAGATCTCTATCAATATGATTATCAGCAATCTGCTGTCATTGCCAACGTTGTCAGCCGAGAGGATCATTCAGGACGTGCATTTGAACGCTTTACTCAGCACGGCCCACTAGCTTTGCTGCCAATGAGTAATCATCGGCTGTCGGTAGTATGGTGCTTGTCTCCTGAGCGTGCAGAGGAAGTACTGTCACTGAATAATGAGTCGTTTCTTGAACAGTTACAAAACGAGTTTGGGTGGAGGCTAGGGCCGTTTACTAAAGTCGGAGAGCGGGCGAGTTACCCTCTGGTTCTTCGCCATAGACAGCGAAATGCAACTCACCGCATTGTCGCGGTTGGGAATGCAGCTCAAACGTTACACCCCATTGCAGGGCAAGGTTTTAATCTGGGTATTCGCGATGTCGCCAGCTTGGTTGAAGAAATCATGTTATCCCCATCTGACCCTGGCTGTTATGGGGTGTTGAACGCTTATATGAAGCGTCGACAGATTGACCGTGATACCACCATATCCATGACTTCGGGACTTGTGCATACATTTTCAAATGACTTACTGCCAATGCGCATCGGTCGAAATCTTGCTTTAATGGCGATGGATAATCTCTCCATGCTGAAAGCTCCATTATTACGAAGAACATTAGGTATCGTTAAGCGATAACAAATATAAGGTAATTGAAATATGATGCAAAGTGTCGATATCGCCATCGTTGGTGGAGGCATGGTTGGATTAACTCTTGCTGCTGCGTTTAAAGATACCGCACTAAGAGTGGCGGTGATTGAAGGGCACACTCCGGACCTCTCGTTGCAAGAACTGCCTGATGTAAGAGTCTCTGCTTTAAGCCGTTCCAGTGAAACCATATTGAAAAATGTAGGAGCGTGGGAAGGAATACAACAGCGCCGTTTATCGCCTTATGTGGGCATGGAAGTGTGGGAGCAAGACAGTTTCGCTCGAATAGAATTTGAAGCTCAGCAGCATTCACAACCTAATTTAGGCCATATTGTCGAAAATCGGGTGATTCAGCTAGCACTGTTGGAAAAAGTAAAACAGCAAAGCAACGTGTCATTGTTTATGCCGAATACGTGTTTAAGTATTGCCGTTGGTGAAAGTGAAGCTTGGTTATCGTTAGATAATGGTCAATCGTTAACGGCTAAATTGGTGGTTGGCGCAGACGGAGCGAACTCGTGGGTAAGAAATCAGCTTGATATTCCACTAACGCATTGGGACTACGGGCACAGTGCCATTGTGGCGAATGTGAAAACGGCAGAGCCGCACGCGTCTATTGCTCGTCAGGTGTTTACACCGCTGGGACCATTGGCTTTTTTACCCATGTCTGATCAACACATGAGTTCGATTGTTTGGTCAACGGATCCAAGCCGTGCTGAACAATTAGTGAAAATGTCGGATGAAGAATTTAACAAGTCATTGACTGCAGAGTTTGACCATCGGCTTGGGCTTTGTGAAGTGGTAGGCGAACGCTCAGCATTTCCACTACGAATGCGTTACGCGAGAGATTTTGCTTTAGATAGAGTCGCTCTAGTCGGGGATGCTGCACACACTATTCACCCGTTGGCTGGTCAAGGTGTAAACCTTGGATTGCTGGATGCTGCGAGCTTAGTACAAGAGATCAAAGCTCTTTGGTCGCAAGGAGAAGATATTGGAAGCAAACGCAACTTACGCAGTTATGAGCGTTGGAGAAAGTCAGAAGCGGCAAAAATGATCGCTTCAATGCAGGGTTTCAAAGATCTCTTTGAAGGGGATAATCCAGCGAAAAAACTGATCCGCGGTATCGGGATGAAGTTAACCAGCCATCTTCCTGGAGCAAAAGATGAAATAATGAAGCGAGCGTTAGGTTTAAAAGGGCATTTGCCGGAGTTAGCCAAAGGATCGAGCAAGATCGTGTCGTAGCGGTTTCATCGCTTTATGAAGGTTGCTTTTGAATGAAAAAGGGTTGGCACATGGCCAACCCTTACTAATTTTTTAAGCCTTACGCGTAAGCACAACGTAGTTTTTTGATTTCCCCGTTCACTTCTTTAACCGCTTGAAAATGACGACTATCGGCACGCTCTGGTAAGATGAGCTTTCCGTTATCAAATTCAAACTTCCCTACACCGTAGATGTAGATTTTCCCCTTGAAAAGCCGACTAATGTGTTTAGCAATCATACTTGGCGTATAGCGCTTAAACAGTCTCATAAAATGATATCCTTATTATTCTTCTAGCAGTGCGAATTATATAAATTTCCCTCTCATATTGTTGTGATAAGGCGAGAGGATTATGCATATTCAACTGATATATTTGGATATTTGTGCTGCCTTAGGCAGATATTAAGACAAATACCCGAGTTAGCGTGATGGGCTCCCCAAAGTTAATCAAAGCGATGAACCAAGCCACCTAACTCTGCGACCTATTTAGCCGGAAAATTGTGACATTTTTAAGAATAGCGTGCATTTCATAAAAGAGTGTTAATTTTTTGTAAATAAAAATTAAAAAAATGCCCGCTACAGAATGAACGGGCGAATAGTCACAGATGCATTACACAAAAAGTGGATGTCCTGAAACAATCAGTGGATACACTTTTTTGTTGGAGAAGGCGTTAAGCGAATGAATGTTCGCTTCAACATTTAACCAACAGGTATAGTCTACGGTAAAAATCACCTTGTGACTATTTATGTTTTATTTGTGAATAAAAATTCCAATATTGGTGTTCGTACTTTAGATTGGCATCGCAATAAAATGTAACGTTACATTGTTGCGCTTTAATTATTGCGACAAATTGGCGCAATGGTTGGCTGGCACAGCGCGATCAGTTCATCACTGCGTAATGAAAGGCCTAGCATGGCATGACCGCTGCTGATGGTAATGAGCGTTTGATGCGTCAATTGCACATCAAACACGACGGGTATTGGAGTCTTAAGTAATAAAGGAGAGACGGTACCAGGCTGATAACCCGTAATCAGAGCCACACTGTTTGAATCGACGCAGGTCATGCGTCGGCAATTTAATAGGCTTCGTACTTTTTTAGGGTCGACACTTTGATCACCGGGGACGCAGGCTAAAGTGTATTGATTACCCATATCCCTTAATACAATACTCTTCACCATTTGTTCAGGGCGTACACCACGCTGTTTTGCCGTATCTTCAATCGTTATTGTGGCGTGCTGTTGAGGCAGCAAGCGGTAATCCACTTGCTGCTGATCAAGATAACGAGTGACAGGGGTCGATATGGGTTTATTCATCATCAAGTGAATAAGGAAGTGTTTGTAATGACCACGAATGTTCGGGCTGTTCTTTAAGCCTAAATTGGGTATCTGATTCTAGCTCCTTGGATGCAATGATGAGCCCCATGGCTTGTCCATTTTCAAATTGATAATGGCTGAGCAATTCCCCCGCAGAACGCCAATTTTCTCCAACAGCACGTTCAAGGCTTATTGAATCGAAACGAGAAAGCGGCTCTTCTGTCGTGCCAGTTACCACATACATTGCTCGCTTATTGATGCCTCTATACTTGGCTCTTGCAACGGTTTCTTGCCCGGTGTAACAGCCTTTTGAGAAGCTAATGCCACCCAGAGCATGAAGATTAAGCGCTTGAGGTATGTGGGTGTTTTGAATGGCTTCATCAACATAGGGCAGCGCAGCTTCAATATCAAAACGTGTCCATAGCTCTTCGGTGACTTTTTCGGCATCACTATTATTCACTAGGTCTACAGCGGCTTCTGGTGTGATCAGTAATAACCAGCGTTGCTGATCTATTTTAATGGCTGTTCCACCGTTAATAGGCCTAACATCACCCGTTTCTTGGCTTAATGTGTCTATCCATTCTTGGGCATTGGGCCCCATGATACCCAACGGAATATCTTGAGATTGGTTAATCTCAACTTTAGCAAAAATAGCGTACTTTTTGATCTCTGATAGTTCTGTTTTGATGGCACTGCTGGGTTGAAACATTGCGTAGCCATTGTTGTGATGAAACAAGCGAAAAATACTCCATACTTTTCCCTTTGCATCACAATGGGCACCAAAGGTCGATTGATCTTTCTTTAAACCTACGACGTCACAGGTTACTTGACCTTGTAAGTACGATTTTTTGTCATCACCCATCATGGTTATCGCTCCCCACGAACTTAGGTGGGTTAGCATTAATGATGGTAGCGAGGTTTCAGGTGAGATTGAAAGTGTATTGAATTGTTGCTGCCAGTCCATGTTATCGTCCTAGATACAAGTGTGAGAGGTTTCTTCCTCTATGGTAATCTCAGTTCATGTTTAGGTCCATTCAAGAATCAGAATCAGAATCAGAATCAGAATCAGAGGGCTATGGCGATACAATGTCGATAATCTTTTTTGTTCGAGAGAAAGGACTGTGACTGGGATAATAGTTGTCTGCCGCAGGGATTGGTACACTCGTTGCCAGTGAATACACAGTAGGGAATCATCCATGTACACCACAGAACAAAAAGCACGCGTTAAGTGGGCATGTCGTCGAGGAATGCTAGAACTTGATGTCGTTATTATGCCTTTTTTTGAAGAGTGCTTTGAATCGTTAAACTTTAATGAACAGCAAGACTTTGTTTCTCTGCTTGAATGTGATGATCCAGATCTCTTCACATGGGTTATGGGTCATGGCCGCAGTGAGAACCTAGGCCACGCATCTATTGTGGATAAAATTGTTGCCCATAACCTCTCAAAAGTTCGTTAACGCGACAGCGAAACCTTCTTTTTATGCCCTCGCTATTAATACCATTTTCTTGTTATTGATGGCGTGGCTAGTGATTATTTCTTCCATCCCTCTCGTTCTTACTTTTATTTTATTGTTGTCTCTGATCTTGGTCTTTTGGCATTCAGGCTTTATGCCGCGTTCTATTCGTGGAGAGTTCCGTCTGAGCGAACATGGTGTACTGGAGTATCAACAGAAAAAATACCTAATCAGATACGCTGTTTTAAATGTTGCGTTTGTGGGGGTGGTTCTCCACTTCGCAGACAATCAACGCTTTCTATTATGGAGAGACAGTGTTTCTGATGATGAATATCGCAAACTGCTCGTGGAAATAAGAAAAGCGCACCACGAATAGTTTCAGGGTGCGCTTTTGAGATTGGGAAAGGGAGAGTTCAGACGACTGAAACTCTAAGGTGCATTCTTGGTGTTGGGATCCAGAATGGTTGGACCGCTCTCTTGTGCTAACTCAGGGTAATCCAATGTGTAGTGCAGGCCTCGACTTTCTTTACGTTGCATCGCACAACGAACCATCAATTCCGCTACTTGGAGTAAGTTTCTCAGTTCCAAGAGATTGTTTGACACTCTAAAGTGGCTGTAATACTCATGGGTTTCTTGCTGCAACAATTGAATACGGCGTAGTGCTCGCTCTAAACGCTTGTCGGTACGTACAATGCCCATGTAATCCCACATAAATAGACGCAACTCGTGCCAGTTATGTTGTATAACGACCTCTTCATCTGAATTGCTCACCTGGCTTTCATCCCATGCCGGTAAGGTAGTTGGCATGCTCGCTTGGTCTATTTGATCAACGATATTTTTGGCAGCAGCCCAGGCGTACACCACACATTCAAGCAATGAATTTGACGCCATACGGTTTGCCCCATGAAGGCCTGTATAACTGACTTCACCAATCGCATACAATTGAGAGAGATCCGTTTTTCCCGATTGATCGACAATAACCCCTCCGCAGGTATAGTGTGCGGCTGGGACAATCGGAATGGCTTCCTTAGTCATATCAATACCAAGATCTTGCAAACGCATATGAATGGTCGGGAAGTGTTTTTCGATAAAGTCGGCCGGTTTGTGGCTGATATCGAGATACATACAATCGGCGCCTAGGCGCTTCATTTCAAAATCGATCGCTCGGGCAACGACGTCTCGAGGGGCGAGTTCACCGCGCTCATCAAAATCTTTCATGAAGCGAGTACCATCGGGGCGTAGCAGATAAGCGCCTTCGCCACGAAGTGCTTCCGTTAGTAGGAAGTTTCGCGCTTCTGGGTGAAACAGACAGGTTGGATGAAACTGATTAAACTCTAAGTTCGCGACTCGACAACCGGCTCGCCATGCCATCGCGATACCGTCTCCAGAAGAAACATCAGGGTTGGATGTGTATTGGTAAACCTTAGATGCGCCGCCTGTTGCAAGCACGACGAACTTACTTCTTACTGTCTCAACATGTTCTTCATTTCTATTCCAGATATAAGCACCAACGACTTTATTGGCGTCACCACCAATTTTGTCTTCAGTAATGAGATCTAAAGTGTTGTGGCGCTCTAGGATTTCAATATTAGGATGACGAAGGACGTTTGCCTGCAAAGAGGTTTGCATTGCCATACCGGTTGCATCGGCAGCATGAAGAATTCGACGATGGCTATGGCCGCCTTCTCGAGTGAGGTGATAACGCGGTTTATCGTCAGTATCGTCTTCTACGCGATCAAAGGGCACACCCCCATCGATCAGCCATTGAACGCACTCTTTTGCATTCTCTGCGATAAATCGGACGGTGTCTTCTTCACAAAGCCCAGCGCCAGCCACTTTTGTATCTTGCACGTGAGATTCAATACTGTCTGATTCATCGAAGACAGCGGCGATCCCACCCTGAGCATAATAGGTGGCCCCTTCACTGAGAGGGCCTTTGCTCAATACAATGACTTTTCCATGCTCAGCGACGCGAAGAGCTAAAGACAAGCCAGCAGCGCCACCTCCTACCACTAATACATCACACTGATGTTCACGGTTTGCGTTCATAAGTCTTTTAAAATCCCGAACTGTATAGAGTCATCCAACTCTCTATTTAAATACGCAACAATGCGTCATATTCGATATATCTTATCACTACATTAAGCGCAATACTTTGTAAATCCGATTGCTTTTAATCAATATCAGCTTCAAAATTCCTCCACTGAATAAGTGACGAGCACATCACACTGTAAATTATTATTTGTCATTATTTTAAGAAAGTTTTGAACTTTCCTTTTACTACTGAGTCACAATAGTGCTCATGTAGGCAGTGGTGTCAATACTACAATGTGCATCATGAATACTCATATCTGTGAGGATAAGAGTGAATAACAATAGGAGTACACGCTCGAATGAACGAGCAGCTTACCGATCAGGTCTTGATTGAGCGAGTTCAGAGTGGAGATAAGCAAGCATTCAATTTACTGGTTTTGAGATACCAAAACAAAGTATGCAATCTTATTTCTCGGTATGTTAGCAATTCTGGCGATGTAGCCGATGTGGCCCAAGAGGCTTTCATCAAAGCGTATCGAGCCATTCCCACCTTTCGTGGTGAAAGTGCGTTCTATACCTGGCTATACCGTATTGCTGTTAACACTGCTAAAAATCACATTGTTGCCCAAGGACGAAGGCCTCCTGCAACTGATGTTGATGCTGAAGATGCTGAATACTATGAAACGGGCAGTGCGCTAAAAGAAATATCGAACCCTGAGAACTTAACGTTGTCCAATGAATTGAAACAAGTGGTTTTTAGCGCGATAGAAGCACTGCCAGAAGATTTAAAAACCGCGATGACGCTACGAGAGCTAGATGGCTTAAGTTATGAAGAAATCGCAGAAGTAATGGATTGCCCCGTAGGAACGATACGCTCACGTATCTTCCGTGCTCGTGAAGCGGTGGAAAAGAAAATAAAGCCTCTTTTGCAGCGTTAGTACTAGTAATAAAATGGTGAAAATAATGGCTGACCAAGAAAAACTTTCAGCACTCATGGATGGAGAAGTGGTCGATAAGGCTCTGATTTCAGAGATTCAACTCGATCAAGAATGTCTAGATACCTGGAAAAATTACCATTTGATTGGTGATGTAATGCGTGGTGACACGCCGAAGGTTGCGGAGTGGAACATTGCTGGAAGTGTCGCGTTAGCTCTCGAAGATGAGCCTACGCATAGCTTATTAAATAGCAACGTTTCAGAGTTAGCTACACACAGAGAAACTCAACCAACGCCGAGCCAAGCAAGGCGCTATCTGCCTGACTGGATGCCTCAATTTGGGCAAGTGGCTGTCGCAGCCTGTGTCTCATTAGCGGTCATATTTGGTGTGCAACAGTACTCTGGTGCAGAATCCTCATCGGCAGAACAGTTTCCTGTATTACAAACGATTCCTTTATCAGGCAGTGTTGAGCCTGTGAGTTTGAGTCGAGAATCCGTAGGAAAACAGAATCAAAATGTGAATGTTCAAGAGCAGCGCCGTCGTGTCAACGCAATGCTTCTCGATTATGAGTTACAGCTAAGGCTGAACAGTGAATATTCAGATGGCGACATCATTGAACCGGTAATTGAATGAAAAAAATCCTGATCAGTGCTCTGACGCTGCTCAGTTTGAATGTCAACAACGCCTTTGCAGAATCCTCTTCTGCAGAGGCTTTGTTGCATCAAATGAATGAAGCAAGTCAGCAGTTAAATTACGAACTCTCTTATGTTCTGATCAAAAAGAATAGCATTGAACCTTTGCTGTATCGTCACGCTCGAAGTGAATCCCAGCAGCTTGCCCATCTCGTTTATCTAAGTGGCCCTGTTCGTGAGGTGATACGTCGTGGTGATGAGGTCAGTTACATTGAACCTGGGGTAGAGCCATTTACTATTGAGTCAGGGAAGATGGTCGCACCGACGATTCCATTGCTCAACACAAGCATCGATCATTTGAGTGAACATTATGACTTCATTACCGTTGGTCGGGCGCGAGAAGCGGGAACGGCTTGTCAGGTTTTACGTATCGTCCCCAAAGACGGTTTAAGATATTCCTATGTCTTATGGGTCGATGAGAAAAATAGCCTCCCACTTAGAGCTGATTTGGTTGATCGAGATGGTGAAGTATTAGAGCAATATCGTACGATTTCCTACTCAATTAACGATCAAATTGAAGGCATTCTTAGTGGTTTGAAAGATGCTCAATTACCAGAGGTTATTTCCTTGCCAAAAGGTAATGTAAAACAAACATTCTGGAGTGTTGGTTGGATACCGAGTGGGTTTGAAGCTAAAGAGCTTAATCGTTACCGAATGGCTGTGACTGATCGAATGGTTGAAAGCCAAATGTATTCAGATGGTTTATTTAGCTTTTCAGTCTACGTCTCAGACAGCGATGATCACTCTTTGAAAGGGCAACTCGTTCGTCAAGGGCGAAGAACACTTCATAGCTTTGTTAAAGGGCGCTCTGAAATCTCTGTCGTCGGTGATATTCCCCCGAGTACGGCCAAACGTATTGCTCAATCCATTTCATTTAATGAGACTAAGGCGGCAACGCAATGATGACAGCTTTGGCAACGGTTGCTGCGGTGCATAATAATGACCAAGAATACATTCTTGAGCTGAGCTGTGATCAACAAACAAGTTGTTCTAGCTGTGCATCAAAGCAAAGTTGTGGGACGGGGATTGTGAGTAAAGCTGTAGGGGCTAAGGCGCTTTCTTGGCGTGTCGCTAGCCCTAAACCGGTGAATAAAGGGGATGTTGTTGAAATCGGTTTTCCTGAAAAAACACTGCTGCAATCAGCGGCAACCATTTATCTAATTCCTCTGTTTTCGTTAATACTCGGTGCCATTTTAGGGCAGTTGCTACTGGTTCCTTACTTTCAAGTGGGGGAGCCGGGTGTGATTGCCAGTGCGTTTTTATTTGCCTTTGCTGGGTTTAAGCTAGCAAAGCACAAGGCTCTGAAATTGGAGCAAGCCTCTGAGCAGCAGGTGATTTTACTTCGAACCCTTGGTGGGGCCATTATTCAAACCGCAAATAAGAGTGCGAATTGATTAGAAATTGGGTAGAATCTGCCAACTTGATTGAAATGCAGCCTCAGGCCGCTTTCATATTATTCCTATTTTCAACGAGTTTAGTCACCCCAAGCCTATGAAGCACATTCGTAATTTTTCGATTATCGCCCATATCGACCACGGTAAGTCGACCCTTTCAGACCGTTTAATCCAAGTTTGTGGTGGATTAAGTGAGCGTGAAATGGACGCGCAAGTTTTAGATTCAATGGATTTAGAGCGTGAACGTGGCATCACCATTAAAGCGCAGAGTGTGACACTCGATTATAAAGCGAAAGATGGTGAAACCTATCAACTTAACTTCATCGATACCCCAGGACACGTAGACTTCTCTTACGAAGTGTCTCGCTCTCTAGCGGCGTGTGAAGGTGCATTGTTGGTGGTTGATGCTGGCCAGGGTGTAGAAGCCCAGACCTTAGCGAACTGTTACACCGCGATTGAAATGGATCTGGAAGTCGTGCCCATCTTGAATAAGATTGACTTACCAGCCGCCGACCCTGAACGCGTAGCGGAAGAGATTGAAGAGATTGTTGGTATCGACGCGATGGAAGCCACGCGTTGTTCAGCCAAAACAGGGCTTGGCGTTGACGACGTTCTTGAGACTATTGTTAAGCAGATCCCACCACCCGAGGGTGATCCTGAAGGTCCAACGCAAGCACTGATCATTGATTCGTGGTTTGATAACTACCTTGGTGTGGTTTCATTAGTTCGAATCAAAAATGGTTCACTAAAGAAAAATGACAAGATCCGAGTCATGAGTACCGATCAAGTTTGGGGTATTGACCGTATTGGTATTTTTACACCGAAGCAAGTCGATACTGATGTTCTACGAACCGGTGAAGTTGGCTGGGTAGTTTGTGGTATTAAAGACATCCTAGGTGCGCCTGTTGGTGATACGTTAACACTCGCAAAAGGTGGCTGTGAAGAACGCTTACCAGGCTTCCAAAAAGTGAAACCGCAGGTATACGCAGGCTTGTTCCCTGTCTCTTCTGATGATTATGAAAACTTCCGTGATGCACTAGGCAAACTTAGCCTAAACGATGCGTCGCTGTTTTATGAGCCTGAAAGTTCAGCAGCACTCGGTTTTGGTTTCCGTTGTGGTTTCCTTGGTATGCTGCATATGGAAATCATTCAAGAGCGTCTCGAGCGTGAATACGACTTAGACCTGATCACCACAGCCCCAACGGTAGTTTACGAAGTTGTGCTAAACAAAGGTGAGCTTTTGTATGTAGATAGCCCATCAAAGTTACCTGCAATTAATGATCTTGAAGAGATCCGCGAACCGATTGCCCGTTGTAATATCTTAGTACCTTCTGACTATTTAGGTAACGTTATTAGCTTATGTATCGAAAAGCGTGGCGTTCAAGTGGATATGGTTTACCACGGTAACCAAGTTGCCTTGACTTACGACATTCCAATGTCTGAAGTGGTTCTTGATTTCTTTGACCGTTTGAAATCGACTTCGCGTGGTTATGCGTCACTGGATTACAATTTCCATCGCTATGAAGCGTCAAACATGGTCCGTGTGGATGTACTGATTAATGGCGACAGAGTCGATGCACTTGCCATTATTACTCACCACGATAATGCGCAAAGCCGTGGTCGTTTATTGGTTGAGAAAATGAAAGAGTTCATCCCTCGCCAAATGTTCGATATTGCTATTCAAGCTGCGATTGGGGCGCATATTATTGCTCGTTCAACGGTTAAACAATTACGTAAAAACGTTATTGCAAAATGTTACGGTGGCGATATCAGTCGTAAGAAGAAACTACTGAAGAAGCAAAAAGAAGGTAAGAAACGCATGAAGCAGATTGGTAACGTTGAACTGCCGCAAGAAGCATTCTTAGCCATTCTTCATGTAGGAAAAGATTAACACTTAAAGTAGGTTTACTTTGAAGTGATATTATTAAGTGAAAGGGTTTCGGTCCTTTCACTTTCGTATTTTTAGATAAGGGAAGCTAATGGCAAATACATTTTCACTGATTCTAGTCATCGTAACACTGGTTACCGGTATTGTGTGGGCGCTGGAAAAGTGGGTTTGGGCTAAGCAGCGCCAACAAAAAATAGATAATGCTGAGGCTGAAACCAATGGATTAGACTCTGCTACGGTTGAAAAAATGCGAACTCAGCCTTGGTGGATTGAAAATAGCGTCTCTATCTTCCCTGTGATCGCGTTTGTTTTAGTCTTGCGTTCCTTTATCTATGAACCGTTTCAAATTCCATCTGGATCCATGATGCCAACTTTATTGGTGGGTGACTTCATTCTGGTGGAAAAATTCGCGTACGGAATCAAAGATCCAGTATGGCGTAGCCAGTTGGTGGAAACCGGTAAGCCAGAGCGTGGTGATGTCGCAGTATTCAAGTACCCACCACAACCAAGCATCGATTATATCAAGCGTGTTGTCGGTATGCCGGGTGATACCGTGCGTTATAACGGTAAGAAAGAAATTTGTATTCAGGCCGTCGGTGAGCGTGATTGTAAGCCTGTGCATTTATCGAATGTCGAAGAGAGTGAGTTTTCTCAAAATGGCATTCCGTTAATCCAGCTGGATGAAAAACTAGGCGCAGTCAAACATCAGATTTTAGTGAATCCATTAAGGCAAGACCGCCGCGAAGCGTATCAACCTCGCAGTGGTGTGAGTGAATGGGTTGTTCCACAAGGTCAGTATTTTGTCATGGGTGATAACCGTGACAATAGTGCTGATAGCCGTTACTGGGGTTTTGTTCCTGAAGCCAATTTAGTCGGTAAAGCGGTGGGTATTTGGATTAGCTTTGAATTTGAACGCAGTGACGACAGTGCATTGCCTTCATGGATCCCAACCGGTGTGCGATTTAATCGCATCGGTGGTATTAACTAGTCCAGCATAAGCTGGACCCAAACAAGTCGAGAGAGTATGAATTCTCCTATTGAGAAGCTACAAAAAAAGATCGGTTATCAATTCAATGATACCGATCACCTAGAGTTAGCATTAACGCATAGAAGTGCTCATGGTAAGCACAATGAACGTCTTGAGTTTCTGGGCGATTCAATTTTAAGTTTTGTGATAGCCGATGATTTGTATCATCGTTTTCCTAAGGTGAATGAAGGCGACATGAGTCGTATGCGTGCTACCTTAGTTCGAGGTCACACATTGGCTGAGCTAGGCCGTGAATTTGAACTCGGAGATTACTTAAAATTAGGTCCAGGTGAGTTAAAGAGTGGTGGCTTTCGCCGTGATTCTATTCTCGCTGATGCAGTAG
Organism: Vibrio genomosp. F10 str. ZF-129; assembly: GCF_000287055.2. Classification (GTDB taxonomy): domain Bacteria; phylum Pseudomonadota; class Gammaproteobacteria; order Enterobacterales; family Vibrionaceae; genus Vibrio. The sequence continues at coordinate 37,514 of NZ_AJYQ02000092.1, forward strand.
AAGCTATTATCGGAGCCGTGTATTTAGACAGTGATACAGAGCAGGTTCGTCAGGTTATTTTAAGCTGGTACAAAACACGCTTAGATGCCATTGAGCCCGGTGTATCGCAAAAAGATCCTAAAACACGTCTTCAAGAGTTCCTTCAAGGTCGAAGAAAGCCACTCCCTGAGTACATAGTGACTAATATTAAAGGTGAAGCACACAACCAAGAATTTACGGTGTCGTGTGAAGTGGCAGGCCTCGGACAGCCTGTTATTGGAAAAGGTACCAGTCGTCGCAAAGCAGAACAAGCGGCAGCTGGAACAGCATTAGAGCAATTGACCAATGGCTGATAACGAATTTGATATTGATGCGTATTTCGCGTCAAGCAACACACCAAGCACTCCTGAAAATCAACATTGTGGTTTTGTTGCCATTGTTGGTCGCCCAAATGTTGGAAAATCAACACTGTTGAACCACATTTTAGGCCAGAAGATTTCGATTACTTCTCGTAAGCCACAGACCACACGCCATCGTATTATGGGCGTTGAAACTGAAGGTGACTATCAAGCGATTTTTGTTGATACCCCTGGGCTTCATATTGAAGAAAAACGCGCGATCAACCGCTTGATGAACCGCGCTGCGAACAGCTCTTTAAGTGATGTTAACTTGGTGTTTTTCCTCGTCGATGGTACCCATTGGACTGAAGACGATGAAATGGTGTTGAACAAGCTAAGAAAAGCCGATTATCCCGTTGTGTTGTGTATTAACAAAGTTGATAACGTTCAAGATCGCAACGATGTTATGCAGCACATGATGAAAGTATCTTCAAAGATGGATTTCCTCGATGTTGTGCCTATTTCGGCTAAGCTGGGTAAAAATGTGGATGTGCTACGTAAACACGTAAAAAATCATTTACCCAAAGCTAAGCATCACTTCCCTGAAGAGTACGTCACTGATCGATCTCAACGCTTTATGGCGTCTGAAATTATCCGTGAAAAGTTGATGCGTTTTACTGGTGATGAATTACCATATTCAGTCACTGTTGAAATTGAACGTTTTGACTACAACCCGGACAACGATGGTTTTCATATCAATGCTCTAATTTGGGTTGAACGGACCGGTCAGAAAAAAATGGTGATTGGCAAAGCGGGTGAAAAACTCAAAACTATCGGTCGTGAAGCGCGTCTTGATATGGAAGAGTTGTTTGGCCGTAAGGTTTACCTGGAAACTTGGGTCAAAGTGAAATCCGGTTGGGCAGATGATGAGCGAGCTTTACGTTCATTAGGCTACATCGACGATTTATAATACGGCATTAATCGATAACACGATTTGTTTTTGCTAGATAAAAGAGAGAGTATTAACTCTCTCTTTTTGTATCTTTAATAGGGTGGCGGTATGAGTGAAGGACTGCAGCGGTGTTTTGTATTGCACCGTCGCCCTTACAGTGAATCAAGCTTAATCCTCGATGTGTTTAGCGAAGAGTATGGCCGAGTCACTTTGATGTCTAAAGGGGCTCGTAGCAAGCGTTCTAATTTAAAAGGTGCTCTACAACCTTTTACGCCTCTCTTGTTGAAGTGGTCGGGTAATAGTTCAATGAAAACCCTTCGTCAAGCGGAACCCATCAGCCTAGGTCTGCCACTATCTGGTATTAACCTGTATTCTGCGATGTACGTTAATGAGCTTGTTGGGCGGGTTCTTGTTGCCGAAGTTGCCATGCCGTCTTTGTTTCATGACTACCTGCACGCACTGACCGAGTTAGCACAAAGCGATAACCCAGAGCCCGCATTAAGGCGTTTTGAACTCGCCTTGCTCTCAGCTCTCGGATATGGGGTCGATTTTATGCATTGTGCGGGAACAGGAGAGCTTGTTGAACCCACCATGACTTATCGGTATCGTGAACAACAAGGGTTTATTGCCTCGGTGAGAAAAGACCACTTTTCATTTTTAGGTGATGAGCTAATTGCGATCAGTGAACGTCGATTTACCACCAAAGAGCAGCTGAAAGCAGCAAAACGCTTTACACGAATAGCCTTAAAGCCTTATCTTGGCGGCAAACCATTAAAAAGCCGGGAATTGTTCTTACCTCGAGTAGGCATTCCCAAAGCAAGGAGTATTGGAAAATGAGCTCAATTTATCTTGGGGTAAACATCGATCATATTGCTACTTTACGCAACGCACGTGGCACTAAGTACCCCGATCCCGTCCATGCCGCTGAAATTGCTGAGCGCGCAGGAGCCGATGGCATTACCATTCACCTTCGTGAAGATCGCCGTCATATTGTCGATCGTGATGTTCGCCTTTTACGTGAAACGCTGCAAACACGAATGAACCTAGAAATGGCCGTGACTGATGAAATGGTGGATATTGCATTAGAAACAAAACCAGAGTTTGTTTGTCTTGTGCCTGAAAAACGTGAAGAGCTGACAACGGAAGGTGGATTAGATGTCGCAGGTCAGCTAGAGAAAATTAAAGCAGCAACAGAAAAATTGACCAATGCGGGTATTAAGGTTTCTTTGTTCATTGATGCCGATAGAGAACAAATCGACGCAGCAAAAGCGACCGGAGCTCCTTACATCGAATTGCACACCGGTCATTATGCCGAAGCAAAAACCGAAGCTGACCAACAAGATGAATTGAAAAAGATTGCCGCTGCTGCGAGCTACGCCGATGACTTAGGCATTATTGTTAATGCTGGACATGGTTTGACGTATCACAATGTCGCTCCTATTGCGGCTTTGCCTGAGATTTATGAACTGAATATCGGTCACGCCATTATGGGCAGAGCGGTGTTTGATGGTTTATCTAAATCGGTTGCAGACATGAAAGCCATCATGCAAGCAGCTCGAGGTTAAAAGCGATGTCCATTCTTGGTTTAGGAACCGATATTGCCGAGATTGAACGCATTGAAAAAGCCCTCTCCCGTTCAGGAGAGGCTTTTGCACAAAGAATACTGACGAATTCTGAGATGGAATCGTATCGGGGGTTAAAACAGAAAGGGCGCTTTTTAGCCAAGCGTTTTGCCGCTAAAGAAGCAGCATCAAAAGCGCTGGGTACGGGCATTGCTCAAGGCGTATCATTTCAAGATTTCACTATCAGTAACGATCAACTCGGCAAACCGATGTTATCTCTTTCTAACAAAGCTCTCGAACTGTCAGAAAAAATGGGGGTAACCCACATTCACCTGACGATTTCAGATGAACGTCGGTATGCAGTAGCAACGGTTCTGCTAGAATCTTAATCCTCTAAGTGCAATTTAGCCGAGGCTAGTACTTTATCCATTTCATCTTGAAGCTCAAACAGCTCAGGTTCGACCTCTTCGATACTCTTCCCTGAACGAAGTGCTGTTTCAAGAGTGGCACAAACATGTTTAAGTTTAGGGACACCACAATAAGAGCAACTTCCGTGCAACTTATGAATATGATGAATAAGATCGTGTGTCTCTTCTTGGTCGTCTTCTAACGCCGCATTAATGTACCCATTCACTTCAGGAATATAACTCACTAGCATGGTGAGCATCTCTTTTGCTAAATCTTCTTTATTTGCGGCTTGTTTTAACGCGGCTTGCCAGTCAATGATAATAGTTTGGTTACTCGTTGTATCATCCAAACGCTTCGTATCGGTCACCGGCGGCGGGTTAATGTTGTTATCCGACGGGGAAATATCGAGTTTCTCTACGTCACTCTCTGAGGTGTTTGGATTCCAATGAACCAAAACCTGCTGCAATACGTGTTCTTCAATCGGTTTTGTTAAGTAATCATCCATGCCAGCATTAAGTAGACGTTCTCTTTCACCTGCCATTGCGTGGGCCGTGACGGCAACAACAGGTGTGTTGGCGTTGAGCTCAGTTTGTTTGATTTTATGGCATGCCGTTACGCCATCCATATGAGGCATTTGAATATCCATAAGTACGATATCAAAGGCATGATTCTCCGCTTGCTGCACCGCATCTTTACCGTTGGTACAAGCGATGATACTTTCCACACGCTCTTGCAGTAGCGCAGTAATCAGTTTCAAGTTCGCGGGATTATCGTCAACAGCCATGACCTTTAAGGGTAGCGTCTCATGGTAAGTCTGCTCTATGGCCGGTAACAGCGTTGGCGGTTGATTCGCTATCATTGTTTGGAGGAGCTTTTTGCGAGACAAAGGCTTGGTAATACATTGAACATCATGAGTTTGAATAAGATGATCGGCCAGAGCCAATTCGGTACTTGGCGTCCCTACAATTACGTTAGGAGACACGGTCTTGGCTTTTTCTACCCATTCTGCAATGGTGTCCACAGAGGCATTTTTATTCGGTGCTAGGTTGAGAATAACGTAATCATAGCGTTCATTCTCTTCTGGCATCGACGAGCGATAAGTGACAATTAAGCCTTCTTGAATCAGCGTTTGCTGGATCACCGAGGCGGCTTGCATGTTCGGCTCAATGAGCAATAAATGCTGTTGTTCTAAGACCTTAGAATCGATGAGAGCGCTCAATGGCATATCGGTAGCATGAAGTCTCAAGGTAAACCAAAAGGTTGAGCCTTGGTGCAAGCGGCTGGTTAGGCTGATTTCTCCCCCCATCTGACTGACCAGTTTTTGGGTAATAACCAAACCAAGCCCCGTACCGCCATAGCGACGTGAAATACTCGCATCAGCTTGGCTAAAGGCTTGGAATAATTGCGCCTGTTGTCGCTCAGAGATACCTATACCGGTATCTTTGACCATAAACTGCAATTCAACCATGTCATCTTTTTGTGAACGAAGCTCAACACTGATATCGATATTGCCTCGTTCCGTAAATTTAATGGAGTTGCCCACCAGATTGGTCAGTACTTGCTGAATTCGCAGGGGATCGCCCACCAGACCAACGGGGATTTTAGGATCGACTTTGAGCGTCAATTCTAAGCCTTTTTCGTGAGCCGATGTCGCCTGTAGATTAACGACTTCTTCAAGGCTGTCTTGGAATTCAAATGGGATATTTTCGAGTGCCAGTTTTCCAGCTTCCAGTTTAGAAAAATCCAAAATATCATTGATAATGCTCAACAGGTTATTGGCCGATTTTTCAATAGTCTGTAGGTAATCTGTTTGGCTGTTGGTTAACTGAGTTTTGAGCATCTGTCTGGTGAAACCAATCACACCATTTAGCGGTGTTCTCAGTTCGTGGGACATATTGGCAAGAAACTCCGATTTTACTCGCGCCGCTTCTTGAGCCCGTTTCTTCGCAATATCTAACTCTACGTTCTGAATTTCTAACTGCTCAAGTGTTTCTCGAAGATCCGACGTAGCCTGATCAATGCTGTGCTGCATTTCACTGTGGTAGGCCGACAGGGATTCCGCCATGGCATTGATGCCATTTTTCAATGAGTCCAATTCGCCGTGCATCTTACCTTCGATACGCACATCAATGTGTCCGCGACGAATACGCTGAATCATATTTTTCATGTGCTCGATAGGACGCGTCACATCGTGCATCAAGCGCATTGCAAAGATGGCCGAAAGCCCTAGTCCAAGCAGCAGAATTAATACAGAAAGCAGAATCTCTTGATATTGCTGAAGGCGCAAAGAAGAAAGATCCAGCTCGATTGCGATGTAACCGAATGCCTGGCTTTCCCCTTCACCTTCCAATTCTGTCGCGATGGCCAATCGTGATTCAGGCAAAATAGGGGTTCGTAAAATAAGAGAGTTATCATTCAGCAGCGAAGAGCTATGAAGAGGTATTGCCTGCTCTTTAGGGAAAGTCAGCGACTCAAAATTAGGGTGGAAATTTGACGTCACAAACAGTTCATGTTTTGCGTCAAAAACAGCAATACTTCGAACAAACTTGGAATTTTTTCGATGAGAGTAACTAATGAGGCGTCGCACGGCCTCATGGCTTTGGTTGCGCATGCCGTCTTCACTGGCGATCGCCAAAGGTTCTATTATATTTAACCCAGATTGAATGACTTGTGTCTCGAGATCGTGGTAACGATTAAAAGAAAAGAAACTACTGAGTAACAAGCCAATTATTAGGGTTGGCGCGAGAGTAAGAGTAATAACTCGCGCTCGTAAACCATATCTAGTCATTATTATCTAAACATCGCGGGTTGGATATGGGAAAATAACCCGCAAAGCGAATTATTAAGCTAATTTGCTAGCTTAATCAAGTCGACACCATTCGACAATATACCCAGTGAGAAATAGTGATACTGGGGGTAAATTAATCAGCAGTAATGACTTTAGGCACTTAGCGCATGGCACGTTTTTTCCAACCCAAAAAGAAAACTCAAATAGAAACAAAGCATCAGTCAGTATTGGTTGAAAAGCTCGATAACCTCGGCTCGGGAATCGCTTTCCTCAATAAAAAGCCTGTTTTTATCGATCAAGCGTTGCCAAGTGAAAAAGTAGTGGTTCAGCTAACGGAAAGTAAGAGTAAATTTGCTCGAGCCCAATTGATAAAAGTCCTTGAGCCTAGCGATCAGCGTGTGGATCCATTTTGCTCTTACTATAAAGAGTGTGGCGGTTGTAACTTACAGCACTTAGAGCATTCAGCACAACGTGAATATAAACAGCAGTCACTTAGCCAGCTCATGAGTAAGTTCGCAGGACAAGAACTGGCTTTATCTCCCATGCTGTCTGGTGATGACAAAGGGTATCGACGCCGTGCACGAATCAGCGTCTTTGTGGACAAAAAAACGCGAAAGCTTCAGTTTGGTTTTAGAAAAAAACAGAGTAAACAGATCGTAAATATCGACCATTGTGGGGTGCTTGAACCTTCTTTAAGTGCATTGCTGCCAGAACTGAAATCACTCCTTTCTCAGTTTAAAAAGCCAGAAACATTGGGTCATGTCGAATTGGTCAAGGCGGATAATGGTATTGTATTGGTATTGCGCCATCTTCAACTGTTAGCAGAAAAAGATAGCCATGCTTTGACGGAACTGGCACAGCGACATCAGGCGACTCTGTACTTAATGCCAAGCAATGATCAGTTGGATTTAGTCACAGGGGAGCCAGCTTATTACCAGGATGCAGGGGTTAAGATGTCTTTTATGCCTAATCACTTTATTCAGGTAAACCAAGAAGTAAATGCCAAAATGGTTGAGCAAGCGATGGATTGGCTTGATCTTTCCAGCCAAGACCGAGTGCTCGACCTATTCTGCGGTTTGGGGAACTTTAGCTTACCCATAGCCCAGAAAGTGAATGCAGTGGTGGGGGTTGAGGGGGTTGAAGAAATGGTAGCGCAAGCGAGTAAAAACGCCATTGACAATGCGCTGGATAATGCCCGTTTTTATCAAGCAAACTTAGAGCAGGATCTGATCACACAGCCTTGGGCCGAAGAAAAATTCGATAAGGTTCTTCTTGACCCAGCCAGAGCAGGAGCGAGCGGGATCGTAGATCAAATTTCTCAATTTGGCGCGAAAAGCGTGGTTTATGTTTCTTGCAATCCTGCTACCCTTGCAAGGGATAGTCAGAGCTTACTTGAACAGGGCTATCAACTGACCAAATTAGGTATGTTGGATATGTTTCCTCATACCAGTCATTTAGAGTCTATGGCTCTGTTTGAAAAATAGAACCAATCAACAAGAACTAATCACCAAAAGATCAGTCGAAAACATAATAATATTTTCTAGGATGAAAAGATGGTTGCGGTAAGAAGCGCGCATTTAAACCCAAACGAGCAGTTTGATTTAGATAACTGGGTGGCTAGCCTAGGACAAGACAAGAATATTACCAAGCGACTTAAAGAAGTGTATCGCCATTGTGAAAAAGTGGTGGAAGGTCGTGAAGATGCGCAGTTGCTATTATGGCGCGGGCGTGAAATGAACGAAATTTTAGTGACTTTGTCTATGGATAAAGCCACGTTAGTCGCTGCCCAGCTTTTCCCGTTAGTATCGGTTGGTGCCTTTGAACGAGAACTCTTTGAAGAGAGTTACGGCAAAGAGACGATCAAGCTGATTGATGGCGTTGAAGAAATGGCCGCGCTTGGTCAGTTGAACGTGACACTTGAGGGCAGTGCCGCTTCCAATCAGGTTGATAATGTTCGTCGGATGTTATTGGCGATGGTCGACGATTTTCGTTGTGTCGTTATCAAACTGGCTGAGCGAATTTGTAATCTTATTGAAGTAAAAAAGGCCCCAGATGATGTGCGTAGAGCGGCAGCAAAAGAGTGTGCCAACATTTACGCGCCATTGGCGAACCGCTTGGGTATCGGTCAGCTAAAGTGGGAAATTGAAGATTATGCTTTCCGTTACCAGCAGCCCGAAACGTACAAACAAATTGCTAAACAGCTTTCGGAGCGTCGCATTGTCCGTGAGCAGTACATTACTGATTTTGTTGATGACTTAACGTCTGAAATGACGGTGTCTAGTATTAATGCTGAAGTCAGTGGGCGACCTAAACATATTTACAGCATTTGGCGAAAAATGCAGAAAAAGAGCTTAGAGTTTGACGAGCTTTTTGATGTCCGCGCCGTACGAATCATTGCCGATCAATTGCAAGATTGTTACGCCGCATTAGGTGTTGTCCATACGAAATACAAACACCTTCCGAGCGAGTTTGACGACTATGTCGCCAACCCAAAACCCAATGGTTATCAGTCTATCCATACCGTCGTTTTAGGGCCTGAAGGTAAAACCATAGAGATTCAGATCAGAACGAAGCAGATGCATGAAGATTCTGAGCTAGGTGTGGCGGCTCACTGGAAATACAAAGAGGGCGCGTCTACGGTTCGAAGCGGTTACGACGAAAAGATCACCTGGTTGCGTAAACTGATTGACTGGCAAGAAGAGATGTCAGATTCAGGTGAAATGCTGGATGAAGTTCGAAGCCAAGTTTTTGATGACCGCGTTTATGCCTTTACGCCTCGCGGAGATGTGGTTGATTTACCTATGGGGGCGACGCCTCTGGATTTTGCCTACCACATTCACTCAATGGTTGGGCACCGCTGCATTGGTGCCAAAGTTGCGGGTCGTATTGTTCCGTTTACCCACAAACTCACCATGGGTGATCAAGTTGAAATCATTACCCAGAAAGAACCTAACCCTTCTCGTGACTGGCTAAACCCAACCTTAGGTTTTGTTCATTCAGGACGGGCGCGCGCTAAAATCAATGCATGGTTTAGAAAACAAAGCCGAGAGAAAAACCTAGAAGCGGGTAAAGAGATTCTAGAGGCGGAATTAGCAAAGGTTGGTGCAACTCTAAAACATGCACAGGAGTACGCCTTAAAACGGTTTAATGTCAATACAACCGATGAGCTTTACGCGGGGGTTGGCAGTGGTGATTTGCGGATTAATCAGGTGGTTAATCACATTAACGCATTAGTGAATAAGCCCACTGCAGAAGAAGAAGATCAACAAGCTCTGGAACGATTGCAAGAGGCAGAAAATAAACCGGTTGTGCACAGTCGTCCAAAGAAAGATGCGGTCGTTGTTGAGGGCGTTGATAACTTAATGACGCATTTAGCGCGTTGTTGTCAGCCTATTCCTGGTGATGAAATTAAAGGGTATATCACTCAAGGCCGAGGTATTTCCGTTCACCGAGCTGACTGTGAGCAGCTAGCGGAGCTGAACCACCACGCACCAGAGCGTATCATCGATACAGTGTGGGGAAGCGGCTTTGTTGGATCTTACATCTTAACGGTGCGTATTGAGGCGATGGAGCGAAGCGGATTATTGAAAGATATTACCTCGTTGCTCGCGAACGAAAAAATCAAAGTCACCAGCATGAAGAGTCGTAGTGATTATAAGCGACAGCTATCAATCATGGATTTTGATTTAGAGCTGAGTAATATCGAGATTTTGGGCCGAGTCACCCAGCGCGTAGAGCAATTGAAAGATGTGATGAGCGTGAAACGTCTAGGCTAATTTTTTACGTCGTATTTAGCACTCTAACTGCGTTATGCTCGCACCATCACATAGGCGAGCTATGCAAAGGCGCCTCGAAAGTTTAAGCGCTAACGACCAAGTAAAAAACTCAGAGACAATAATGGAATCGAGGTGAGTGGTTTTGGCTGCTCACCTTTTTGTATAGAGGAATAAGAGAAATGAGTCATCCAATTGAACAGTTAGAACAAATAATGGCGAAGCTACGTGATCCTGACAATGGCTGCCCTTGGGACCAAAAGCAAACCTTCGACACCATTATTCCTCACACCATAGAAGAGACCTATGAAGTGGTGGATGCGATTCATAATCGAGACTGGCCAAATTTAAAAGAAGAATTGGGTGATCTTCTGTTTCAAGTGATTTTCTATAGTCAAATCGCAAAGGAACAAGCGCTGTTTGATTTTTTAGATGTGGTAGACACGGTGAATGAAAAGCTCACTCGTCGTCACCCGCATGTATTTTCAGATGTTCAATTTGACAGCGAAGAAGCGATCAATGCCAACTGGGATATTGAAAAAGCGAAAGAGAAAGCGGCTAAAAATCAAGATAGAACGAAGAACCTCGACGATAACGGTGAACTGAAATTGGATAGTATTTTAGACGCTATCCCTAACTCGCTTCCTGCTCTTCCTCGTGCGATCAAAATTCAGAAGAAATGTGCTCAATTTGGTTTTGACTGGGACACGTTAGGGCCTGTTGTGGGAAAGATCCATGAAGAGATTGATGAGGTCATGGAAGAAGCGTTGCAAGCTGAGGTTGATTCAGAACGAGTAGAAAGTGAACTGGGTGATTTGCTCTTTGCAGTTGTGAATCTTTCTCGTCATTTGGGGCAAAACCCAGAGTCGGCATTAAGCAAAGCAAACCTTAAATTTACCCGACGTTTTCAGCAGATTGAAGGGCTGGTGAATCAAAAAAACAAGACGTTAACGGATTTCAATTTGAAGCAACTCGATGCTATGTGGGATGAAGTTAAGCGCTTAGAAAAGTTGAAGAAGAATCTAGAATAAATCGTATTTTCTGTTTACTAGTGGGTGAAAGTTGACTCATTTTGAATATTGACTAACTTAAAAGTGGTTAAACAATTTGATTTGGAGCAAAAAATAAAAAACCACAGTGTGATAGATTTCACGTTGTGGCGATAAGGGGCTTCTGGTATATTTATACCCCGTCCAGAAGTAGTCCATTTCCCTCATTCAACCAATTTCAGGTTAAACATGACGACAAATTACATTTTTGTTACTGGCGGGGTTGTATCCTCTCTAGGTAAAGGTATTGCAGCAGCATCTTTGGCTGCTATTTTAGAAGCTCGTGGCCTCAAAGTGACCATGATGAAGCTTGACCCTTACATCAACGTTGATCCGGGCACGATGAGTCCAACTCAGCATGGTGAAGTGTTCGTTACCGAAGATGGCGCTGAAACTGACCTTGACCTTGGTCACTACGAACGTTTCATTCGTACCAAAATGACTAAGCGAAACAACTTCACAGCCGGTCGTGTTTACGCAGACGTTCTACGCAAAGAGCGCCGCGGTGACTACCTAGGTGCAACGATTCAGGTTATCCCTCATATCACTAACGCCATCAAAGATCGCGTCATCGCTGGTTCTGAAGGCCATGATGTCGCTATCGTTGAAGTGGGTGGTACTGTAGGCGATATCGAATCTCTACCATTTATGGAAGCGATTCGTCAGCTAGCAGTAGAACTTGGCCGCGAACGCGCGATGTTCATGCACCTGACCCTGGTTCCATACCTGGCAGCAGCAGGCGAAGTGAAAACCAAACCAACTCAGCACTCTGTTAAAGAGCTTCTGTCTATCGGTATCCAGCCTGATATTTTGGTTTGTCGTTCTGATCGTGTTATTCCTGCAAACGAACGTAAGAAAATCGCACTTTTCTGTAATGTACAAGAAAAAGCGGTTATCTCAATGAAAGACGTAGATTCTATCTACAAAATCCCACAACTTATCAAAGCACAAGGTCTTGATGACCTAGTATGTGCTCGCTTTGGTATTACGGCACCAGAAGCGAACCTTGCTGAGTGGGAACAGGTTATTTATGAAGAAGCGAACCCAACTGCTGAAGTTACTATCGGTATGGTGGGTAAATACATCGAGCTTCCAGATGCTTACAAGTCAGTAAATGAAGCATTAAAACACGCAGGCTTGAAAAACCGCCTAAGTGTGACCATTAAGTATGTAGACTCACAAGATGTCGAGTCGAAAGGTTTTGAAACTCTAGAAGGTCTCGATGCTATTCTAGTTCCTGGTGGCTTTGGTGACCGTGGTATTGAAGGTAAGATTTTAGCCGCTCAATATGCTCGTGAAAACAAAGTACCATACCTTGGTATCTGTCTTGGTATGCAAGTGGCGCTTATCGAGTACGCACGTAATGTTGCGGGTCTTGAAGGCGCACATTCAACAGAATTTAACAAAGAGACGAAGTACCCTGTAGTAGGATTGATCACTGAATGGGTTGATGGTGAAGGTAAAGTCGAAGAACGTACTGAAACTTCAGATCTAGGTGGTACTATGCGTCTTGGTTCACAGCTTTGTCACCTTGCGAAAGGCACGAAAGCTTATGAGCTTTACGGTAGCGCGACGATCCATGAACGTCACCGTCACCGTTACGAAGTGAACAATAACCTTCGTCCACAAATTGAAAAAGCAGGCCTAAAAGTGTCTGGTTTGTCGGCGGACAAGAAGTTAGTTGAGGTTATCGAGAACCCAGAGCACCCGTGGTTTGTGGCCGCTCAGTTCCACCCAGAGTTCACTTCAACCCCACGAGATGGTCACCCACTATTTGAAGGCTTTGTAAAAGCTGCCGGTGATTATCAACGCGGTGAATTTGAAAAATAAGATTTTGAAGTAAGGAATACAGGCGGTGATATAAGAATTATGTTGCTGTTTTTAATTTGACATTTATATATTCAACGAGAAGGAAACATTCAATGTCTAAGATCGTTAAAGTTCTAGGTCGTGAAATTATTGATTCACGTGGTAACCCAACTGTAGAAGCTGAAGTACACCTAGAAGGCGGTTTCGTAGGTATGGCTGCTGCTCCATCTGGCGCATCTACTGGTTCTCGCGAAGCTCTTGAGCTGCGTGACGGTGACAAATCCCGTTTCCTAGGTAAAGGTGTTCTTAAAGCTATTGAAGCTGTAAACGGCCCAATCGCTGAAGCTCTAGTTGGTAAAGACGCAAAAGCTCAAGCTGACGTTGACCAAGTGATGATCGACCTTGACGGAACTGAGAACAAATCTAAGTTCGGCGCTAACGCTATCCTAGCTGTTTCTCTAGCGAACGCTAAAGCGGCTGCTGCTGCTAAAGGCATGCCTTTATTCGAGCACATTGCTGAGCTAAACGGCACTGCTGGCCAGTTCTCTATGCCTCTACCTATGATGAACATCATCAACGGTGGTGAGCACGCTGATAACAACGTTGACATCCAAGAGTTCATGATCCAACCAGTTGGCGCTAAGACTCTTAAAGAAGGTCTACGTATCGGCGCTGAAGTATTCCACAACCTAGCTAAAGTTCTTAAGTCTAAAGGCTACAGCACTGCAGTTGGTGATGAAGGTGGTTTCGCTCCTAACCTTAAGTCTAACGCTGAAGCTCTAGAAGTTATCGCAGAAGCTGTTGCAGCTGCTGGTTACGAACTAGGTAAAGACGTTACTCTTGCTATGGACTGTGCAGCATCTGAGTTCTTCGACAAAGAAGCTGGCATCTACAACATGAAGGGTGAAGGTAAAACTTTCACTTCTGAAGAGTTCAACCACTACCTAGCTGAGCTAGCGAACAACTTCCCAATCGTTTCTATCGAAGACGGTCTTGACGAGTCTGATTGGGATGGCTTCAAGCACCAAACTGAACTTCTAGGCGACAAGCTTCAAATCGTTGGTGACGATCTGTTCGTTACAAACACGAAGATTCTTGCTGAAGGTATCGAGAAAGGCGTAGCTAACTCTATCCTTATCAAGTTCAACCAAATCGGTTCTCTAACAGAGACTCTAGCTGCTATCAAGATGGCTAAAGACGCTGGCTACACTGCAGTAATCTCTCACCGTTCTGGCGAAACTGAAGATGCAACTATCGCTGATCTAGCGGTAGGTACAGCTGCAGGTCAAATCAAAACTGGTTCTATGAGCCGTTCTGACCGTGTTGCTAAGTACAACCAACTTATCCGTATCGAGGAAGCTCT
>NZ_AJYQ02000093.1 GCF_000287055.2 Vibrio genomosp. F10 str. ZF-129
CCTTTGGCCACTCGGGAACCCCTCCAGGGGTGTTTTCTTACTTCTTTAGAAAGTAAGCTTAAACAATGTATTCCCAACACATCGCTCAAGTGCGGAGCGCATAATAGCAAACTCGCTCATGCTGTAAAGATTTTTCTTATGATTTTGAATCAAATGCTGACTTTTTGGGCAAAGGCGTTGGTTTTTATACAAATAGGCTAAATGCAGGAACCACTATGCCAGCATAAACAAAAGAAAGTTCGAATATTATTGAAATAATTTACACTCATTGACGTTACTGTGCGTATCAATAGATATACTACAGCCAGTCAACAAAATTCAGCGAAGTACTATGAAAAATACAATAATATTCAGCGTCATAATGTCTATTTTCGTTTCTGCAACGGCTTATGCTAAAGGCCCTCGTACGGCTCCTTCGGTATCTGTCATCACTGAGTCAGTTCAAATTCACCATGTGTCTCAATCTTTGTCTCTTGTTGGTAAAATTGAATCCGATCAGTCGGTGGTCATTTCTTCGGAAGTCGCGGGAAAGGTCGATACGATCGCCGTGAAAGCGAACCAGAAAGTGACTAAAAATCAAACATTAGTCAAACTCGATGACGATAAAGCGATTGCAGCTGTCGCAGAGGCCAAAGCTTATTTGCGGGATGAAAAACGTAAACTAACAGAATATGAGCGCTTGGCGAAACGCAATGCAATCACGCAAACGGAAATTGATGCACAGAAAACCAGTGTTGATATTGCCCAGGCTCGTTTAGATGCCGCTAATGCCAATTTACGCGATTTACACATCTCTGCGCCATTTGAAGGTACGGTAGGCTTTATTGACTTCAGTCGCGGCGAATTGGTGAGCGCAGGGAGTGAGTTGCTGACTCTCGATGATTTGTCTTTAATGAGATTGGATTTGCAAGTACCAGAGCACTATTTGTCACGATTATCGATTGGGATGGACGTGGTTGCAACGACTAGCGCTTGGGGCAGTGAACGTCAATTTAAAGGCGAAGTGGTTGGCATTGATTCCCGTATTAACCAAGAAACACTCAACCTACGGGTGCGTATCCACTTTGATAATACTGACATGAAATTGAAACCGGGCATGCTCGTATCGGCCGATATGGCTTTTCCAGAGATTGAAGCGCCGATTATTCCGGTTCAAGCACTGCAATACTCGGGAACTAAACGGTTTGTTTATGTTGTGAACGATGACAATATCGCTAAAAAAACAGAAGTTATTTTAGGCGCTCGTATTGAGAACTTGGTGGTGATTGAGAAAGGGTTAGAGATAGGCCAGAAAATCGTTGTTCAGGGCATCGTTAATATGAGAGATGGCGTCTCGGTATCCGAATTGGGCGCTGATGGAAAAGCGAAGCAGAAGGAAACGAACTAATGTGGTTATCCGATGTATCGGTTAAACGACCGGTTTCTGCCATTGTACTTAGCTTACTATTGTGTGTCTTTGGTATTGTTTCGTTTAGTAAGCTTGCTGTTCGTGAGATGCCTGATATTGAAAGCCCTGTGGTATCCATATCAACTCGATATGAGGGGGCATCTGCAACCATTATCGAAAGCCAGATTACGTCCGCTCTTGAAGATCAGCTCTCTGGTATCAGTGGGATTGATGAGATTGAATCTACGACACGAAACGGCAGTTCGCGGATCACGATTACTTTTGATTTAGGTTATGACTTAAACACGGGGGTGAGTGATGTTCGCGATGCGGTTGCTCGAGCGCAGCGTTCTTTGCCGGATGAGGCGGATGATCCTATCGTCTTCAAGAACAATGGTTCTGGAGAAGCCTCTTTATACATCAACCTTAGTTCTTCAGAAATGGACAGAACACAGCTCACGGACTACATCGAACGTGTGCTGTTAGACCGTTTCAGTTTGATCAGTGGCGTCAGTTCAGTGGATGTGTCGGGTGGCCTCTACAAAGTCATGTATGTGAAGCTTAAGCCTGAACTCATGGCTGGGCGTGGCGTGACGACGTCAGATATTACCCAGGCATTAAAACAAGAAAACTTAGAAAGCCCGGGTGGAGAAGTGCGTAATGATTCGATTGTTATGTCCGTCCGGACTGCTCGAAGCTACAACTCTGCTGAAGATTTTGATTATCTCGTCGTAAAACGTGCCAGTGACAACACGCCTATTTACTTGAAAGACGTCGCCGATGTTTATGTTGGCGCTCAGAATGAAAGTTCCACGTTTAAAAGTGATGGGGTGGTCAACGTGAGTATGGGTATTATCCCCCAATCGGATGCAAACCCGCTCGATGTCGCTGATCTTGTGCATAAGCAAGTGGATGATATACAGCAGTTTTTACCAGAAGGCACTCGTCTTGCTATTGATTATGACTCGACCGTGTTTATTGAGCGTTCCATTTCTGAAGTCTACAGTACGCTCTTTATTACAGGCGGGTTGGTTATCCTGGTGCTGTACATATTTATAGGCCAGGCCAGAGCCACGCTTATTCCCGCAGTGACGGTGCCGGTTTCGTTGATCTCATCATTTATTGCCGCTCATTATTTTGGTTTTTCAATTAACCTGATTACATTGATGGCGTTGATTTTATCGATAGGCCTAGTCGTGGATGATGCGATCGTGGTGGTGGAAAACATCTTTCACCATATCGAGAAAGGTGAAAAACCGTTATTAGCGGCTTACAAAGGAACCAGAGAGGTTGGTTTTGCCGTTGTGGCGACAACGTTGGTGCTTGTTATGGTCTTCTTACCCATTTCGTTTATGGATGGAATGGTCGGGCTTTTGTTTACCGAGTTCTCGGTATTATTAGCCATGTCTGTCATTTTCTCATCGTTGGTGGCGCTGACTTTAACCCCGGTTCTAGGCAGTAAAATTCTCAAAGCCAATGTCAAACCGAATCGATTCAACCGTTTTATCGATAGATTGTTTACTAAGTTAGAGAACGGTTATCGCCGAGTATTAACGTTGGCGCTTAAGTGGAAGTTTGCGGCGCCTCTGGTCATCATGGCGTGTATTGGTGGCAGTTACGGTTTAATGCAACAAATTCCGGCACAGCTCACTCCATCAGAAGACCGTGGTGTTATCTTTGCCTTTGTGCGCGGTGCGGATGCAACGAGTTATAACCGAATGTCAGCCAACATGGACATTGTGGAAGAACGATTATTGCCACTTTTAGGACAAGGCTTTCTTAAATCTTTCAGTATCCAATCCCCAGCGTTTGGTGGTAATGCCGGTGACCAAACGGGCTTTGTTATCATGATTTTGGATGACTGGAACGAGCGCGATATTACCGCTCAAAATGCCCTTGGTGAAGTTAGGAAAGCACTTACAGGTATTCCCGACGTACGTGTATTCCCATTCATGCCCGGTTTTAGAGGGGGATCCAGTGAGCCAGTGCAATTTGTCTTAGGCGGAACCGATTACCCTGAATTGATGGAGTGGGCCGAGCGATTAAAAGTCGAGGCTGAAAACTCCCCGTTAATGGAAGGGGCAGAGATTAACTATTCAGAGAAAACGCCGGAGCTTGTCGTCACGATTGATCGTCAACGAGCGGCTGAACTAGGGATCAGTGTGTCGGATATTTCGGATACGCTTGAAGTGATGTTGGGCGGTAAAACGGAAACCACGTTTGTTGAACGAGGCGAAGAGTATGACGTTTACCTTCGTGGTGATGAAAACAGCTTCAACAATGCTTCCGATTTGAGTCAAATCTACATGCGAACCGTGTCGGGTGAATTAGTGACGCTTGATGCGGTGACAAGCATTGAAGAAGTTGCGTCATCGATTCGTCTTGCTCACTACAATAAACAGAAATCGATTACCGTGACCGCAAACTTGGCTGGTGACTCGACGTTGGGCGATGCGCTCGATTTCTTAGATTCAAAAGCGATCGAACTGCTGCCGAACGAAATATCGGTGAGCTATTCTGGCGAATCGAAAGATTACAAAGAAAATCAATCGAGTATTTTGATTGTCTTTGCATTGGCTTTGCTGGTGGCCTATCTAGTGTTAGCCGCTCAATTTGAAAGCTTTATTAACCCATTAGTGGTGATGTTCACGGTGCCAATGGGGGTATTCGGTGGGTTCCTCGGTATGTACTTTATGGGACAGGGTCTGAATATATATAGCCAGATCGGTATGATTATGTTGATTGGTATGGTGACGAAAAATGGTATTTTGATCGTTGAATTTACCAACCAGTTGCGTGACCGAGGTATCGAGTTCCAACAAGCCATCGTCGATGCATCCGCAAGGCGGTTAAGACCCATCATGATGACGGCATTTACCACATTGGCGGGTGCCATTCCATTGATAACGTCAACAGGTGCAGGCTATGAAAGCCGAGTGGCGGTAGGTACGGTGATCTTCTTTGGTATGGGGTTTGCAACCCTGGTGACCCTGTTTGTTATTCCTGCTATGTATCGATTGATCTCTATTACGACGCACTCTCCAGGCCATGTTGAGGCGGAATTAAATAAAGAACTGCAACATGATGTTAAAACGAGAAGTGTGCATTAATGACACATTGAATTGAATGTTACAAACAGAAAGGGCTCGCCAGTGTGCGAGCCCTTTTTATGCTTGGAATAACTAGCCGTAAGTGACGGTATAACGAGTCGGCTTGTGATTCATGGCCAGAACCACATTGAGCGCGACGGTTCCAAGTAAAGACAAACCAATAACCTGTGGAGACACAAAAAAGAAAGAAGCGAACAAAATCGCCACATCAATAAGCATTTGAGTTTTTCCCACTGATATTCCAAATCGATCTTGGATCACTAAACATAGAACGTTAAAGCCTCCGAGGCTAGAACGATGTCGAAATAGGATCAGCATCCCCAATCCCATTAACAATCCGCCAGCGATAGCGCAATAAATGTCATTGACGGTATCAAGGGTAATCACTAGGTATAAGTGATCGGCGAAAACAGAGACTAACGCACCGGAAATAGCACTATTTATGGCAAAGCGTTTGCCAAATCGCTGCCAGGCAAGTAAATAAAATGGGCAGTTAATAAGAAAATACAGAGTACCAAAAGACACTGAGACAATTTGGCTTAACAGCAGGGCTAATCCCGTTGTTCCGCCTGTGAGCAAATGCGCGGATTGAAGAAAGAATACCCCTTGAGCGACTAAGAAAGTCCCGGTTAAAATTGCAATCCAATCTTCTTTACTTGAGTGTTTTTCCATCAACTTGATTTTCTTCTAGAGACTATTGGGGCGAATAGTAGAGAAAAGATGATCTTTTCGGTAGCTAGAGAGATAAAATTAGGGTAAACCTATGTAATTATCGTTTTACAGGGTGTAAAGCGAAAACTTGACAGTAAGCCGCTTGTGGGTGATTAAGGTACGACAAGCATTATAAAGCTTATAAGTCATTATGAATAAACTGCATGATAAAAAGTGATTTTGCTCTTTATGATACAGATCAAATTATGTAGAATGCTTTTCATAAATTCGACCTACGTAAACGTTTGCGTACGGTTTTTGTGTGGTTTTTTTGAAACTTTCAGTACAATCTGAGTCAGGAGATACAGATGCTAACACGTGACATGAACATTGCAGATTATGATGCAGACCTATTTGAAGCGATCCAAGAGGAAACGGTTCGCCAAGAAGAACATATTGAGCTTATCGCTTCTGAAAACTACACAAGCCCACGTGTAATGGAAGCTCAAGGCTCTCAGTTAACGAACAAATATGCAGAAGGTTACCCTGGTAAGCGTTACTACGGTGGCTGTGAGTTCGTTGATAAGGTTGAAACATTGGCAATTGAGCGTGCATGTGAACTGTTTGGCGCACAATACGCAAACGTACAGCCACACTCAGGTTCTCAAGCAAATAACGCTGTCTACATGGCGCTACTAAACGCGGGTGATACTGTTCTTGGTATGAGCCTAGCGCACGGTGGTCACCTAACTCACGGTTCTCCTGTCAACTTCTCTGGTAAGCTTTACAACATCATCCCTTACGGTATCGATGAAGCAGGCCAAATCGATTACGAAGAGATGGAAGCGCTGGCTATCGAACACAAACCTAAGATGATCATCGGTGGCTTCTCAGCTTACTCTCAAGTTTGTGATTGGAAGCGTATGCGTGAAATCGCTGACAAAGTCGGTGCTTACTTCTTCGTCGATATGGCGCACGTTGCTGGGCTAATCGCTGCAGGTGTTTACCCGAACCCAGTTCCACACGCTCACGTTGTAACGACGACAACGCACAAAACGCTTGCGGGTCCTCGTGGCGGTCTTATCCTTTCTAACGAAGGCGAAGATCTTTACAAGAAACTAAACTCAGCAGTATTCCCAGGCGGCCAAGGTGGCCCTCTAATGCACGTTATCGCGGGTAAAGCAGTAGCGTTCAAAGAAGCGCTAGAGCCAGAGTTCAAAGAATACCAAGCTCGCGTAGTGGCTAACGCAAAAGCAATGGTTGCTGAATTCCTAGCTCGCGGTTACAACATCGTTTCAGGTTCTACAGAGAACCACCTGTTCCTAGTTGACCTAATCGACAAAGACATCACAGGTAAAGAAGCCGATGCAGCACTAGGTGCAGCGAACATCACTGTGAATAAGAACTCAGTACCAAACGATCCACGTAGCCCGTTTGTTACGTCTGGTATCCGTATCGGTTCTCCTTCTATCACTCGTCGCGGTTTCTCAGAAGCCGACGCGAAAGAGCTAGCAGGTTGGATGTGTGACATCCTA
The DNA here is from genome assembly GCF_000287055.2 of Vibrio genomosp. F10 str. ZF-129. Lineage (GTDB taxonomy): Bacteria > Pseudomonadota > Gammaproteobacteria > Enterobacterales > Vibrionaceae > Vibrio. Next base: position 6,684 of record NZ_AJYQ02000093.1, read on the forward strand.
GATAACATGGGTGATGAGTCTGTTATCGAAGCAACGAAAGCGAAAGTACTAGAGATCTGTAAGCGTCTACCGGTTTACGCTTAATTTTTCTGCCTTAACTGTTCTATTTCGGTGTTAAAGGTACTCATTTACTAGCGTAAACTCCGCGCCTTTTCCTAGAACTAGAATCAGTTAAGTTTGAAAATAATAATGAAGAGCTTCCAATTTGGGGGCTCTTTTAGTTTCTGCGTAGAACGAAACTTAGAAACAAAAAGACCAGCTTGTTGAAGGGCTGGTCTTTTTAATATCGGTTATAGTCTAAAAGGTCGTCTTACTTTTTCGAAATACTCAGCAAGGTGCCTGACTTACACTGGAATGAGTAGTATTTTCGGCTTTCGTTGAATTTACCCAACCCTTCACCGTCACAGTAATCAATATTGATATCACGCATAACCTCTAACGTTTCTTCTGATGTTAGAGCGAACTTCGAACCATCTGAGCAGACAATTCTTACACGACCATCATCACTGACCGAATAAATATCGACCTCAGTGTTACAAAGCTCAAAAGAGGCTTCTCTATAGTTGTCTTGTTTGGTGTTGTTAGCACAACCAGCAGTAACGGCTGCGAACATCAGCGCCAATAATCCCATTCTATTCATTTTTATTCCTTAGCTATCTCAACGATAGGTGAGTACATTCCGTTAGTTTCTTTAGCCTATCGATTTTACCGTTCAGTTTCAATTGAGAAGCGGATTATTCACCATCTATTATTAACAATGGATTATTAACCATAGATCAGAAAGTAAAGTCGATGATACCACCGACTTTATCAATATTGGCGTTACTTAACTTCTTTGCCCTGTGCTTGCATATCGGCATGGTAAGAAGAACGCACAAACGGGCCACAAGCTGCGTGAGTGAAACCTAAATCCAACGCAATTTCTTTCAACTCTTCAAATTCAGCCGGCGGTACATAGCGTTCCACTGGCAAATGGTGACGGCTTGGTGCGAGGTACTGACCCAGAGTGAGCATGGTAACATCGTGCTCACGTAAGTCCTTAAGAACTTGAATGATCTCTTCTTTTGTTTCCCCAAGCCCCATCATTACCCCCGATTTTGTCGGAACATTAGGGTGTTGCTGTTTAAACTTTTTAAGAAGTTCTAACGACCACTTGTAGTTCGCACCTGGGCGCGCTTTACGGTACAGGCGTGGGGCGGTTTCTAAGTTATGGTTAAAGACATCCGGTGGGTTGTCTTTGAGTAACTCAAGGGCGATGTCCATACGGCCACGAAAGTCAGGGACCAATGTTTCAATGTGAATGTTAGGGTTAAGCTCGCGGATTTCTCGGTTACAATCGGCAAAGTGCTGTGCGCCTCCGTCTCTCAAGTCGTCTCTATCGACAGAGGTAATCACCACATACTTAAGTTTCATGTCTTTAATGGTTTGTGCCAGCTTCTTCGGTTCATCGCCTTCAGGAGCAAGAGGTCGGCCGTGGCCAACATCACAAAATGGGCAGCGGCGTGTACAGATAGCACCTAGAATCATGAAGGTTGCCGTTCCGTGGTTGAAACACTCTGAAAGGTTAGGGCAAGAGGCTTCTTCACACACCGAGTTAAGGTTATTTTTACGTAGAGCCGACTTGATCTCTTTGATGCGCTTACTGTCAGATGGCAGCTTTATTTTCATCCAGTCTGGTTTACGCAATACTTCTTTTGTTTCGCTTGGCATGTTTTTAACAGGAATCAATGCCATTTTGTCAGCGTCTCTGTATTTGACGCCTTTTTCCATTTGAATTGGTTTGCTCATGATTTTACTGCTTCTCGTTAAGGGCTTTTGTGCAAAATTTAACGTGCTCGTAGTCTAGGAGTGCGACGAGTTCTTGTATTAATTGCTGTTCAACGACGTCTAGCTGACTTGGTCCACCTAACTGGCTAACCTGTACCATTTCCATTCCTGCATAACCACATGGATTGATACGCAAAAACGGAGACAAGTCCATATCAACATTCAGTGCTAGACCATGAAAAGAACAGCCTTTTCGAATTCTTAATCCAAGGGAACAGATCTTTTTATTGTCGGAATAAACACCGGGTGCGTCGGGCTTGGCTGAAGCTTCGATATTGTAAGCTTTCAGAGTATTAATGACGAGATTCTCAATATGTGTAACGAGATCTCGAACGCCTAATTTTTTTCGTCTTAGGTTAATTAAGAAGTAGGCCACTAACTGACCTGGACCATGATAAGTGACTTGCCCCCCACGATCACTTTGTACGACAGGAATATCACCCGCAGCGAGAATATGCTCCGCTTTTCCAGCCTGACCCTGCGTAAATACAGGATTATGCTCAACTAACCAAATTTCATCGCTACTTTCATCGGTTCGATTGTCGGTGAACTCGTGCATCGCTTTCCATACAGGATGGTAATCTTGGCGACCAAGTTGTCTGACGACTAATTGATTTAGCATTCCGCTTTCCGTAGTGATTTGTAAAGTTATCGCATTATAAACACATTCATGAGAATGAACTACATATTGATAACCACAAATTAACTAGAAAAAATGCTCATATATCATAGGTGTCTGATTGAAAACAAAAAAGCAGCCAATGGCTGCTTTCAATATTATTTTAAAGTTTAAACTTTATTATAAGACCATGCGTACGATATCAATATCGCCGAGCTCTTTATACAGGGTTTCTACCTGCTCAATTGAGGTTGCTGTGATGTTGATTGACACTGAATTATACGTGCCTTTAGCGCTTGGCTTAACGACTGGGCTGTAGTCACCTGGAGCATGACGTTGAATGACTTCCAATACCAACTCCGGTAATTCAGGTTTTGCGTAGCCCATCACTTTAAAGGTGAATGAACACGGGAATTCGAGCAAGTCTTTAAGCTTTGCATCTGAATTAATGGTCATCATTGTAGATACTCCAAGGTTAAATCGGTTTTTAGGGGACGCATATTACTGTCTATTGAGCGGAATCTCAACTAAGTACCAAAAGGAAAAAAGCTGCACTAGGCAGCTTTTCAAACAATTAAAAAGGTCAGATTAGAAAAAACCTTTGAAAAGTAACATTAGATAGTCCCAAAGTCGGCTAAATAGACCGCCTTGCTGAACGTCTTCCAGAGCGAGTAATGGGTATTCGGCAACATCTTCGCCTTCAAGTTGGTAGAAAAGTTTACCGACTACGTCACCTTTCATGATCGGTGCTTCTAGTTCACTTTCAAGAACAAAACTTGCGGTTAGGTTCTTGGCTTGGCCACGAGGTAAGGTCACGTAAGTGTCGACATCCACGCCTAAAGCAACACTATCTTTGTCACCCATCCAGATTTTTTCTTCAACGAAGGTTTCGCCAGCACTGTGAGGTGCGACTGTTTCGAAGAATCTAAAACCATAGCTGAGTAGTTTTTTGCTTTCAGATTTTCGTGCATTGGCGTTTTTGGTGCCCATTACGACCGCCACCAAACGCATTTTACCTTCAGTCGCTGAGCTGACTAAGCTATAACCTGCATTACTTGTGTGGCCGGTTTTAATGCCATCAACATTCATGCTCTTGTCCCACAATAATCCGTTACGGTTGTACTGTGTGATGCCGTTGTAAGTGTATTTTTTTTCTGAGTAGATACGGTACTCGTCGGGTACGTCGCGGATCAGCGCCGATCCTAAAAGCGCCATATCGTACGGGGTAGAATAGAGACTATCGCTGTCTAAACCATGTACATTGGCAAAGTGAGTGTTGGTCATGCCAATGGTATCTGCCCAAGCATTCATCAAATCGACAAAGGCGTCTTCTGATCCTGCAATATGCTCAGCCATCGCGACACAGGCATCATTACCCGATTGAACGATAATACCGCGGTTGAGATCTTCAACGGTCACTGTTGTACCGACTTCGATGAACATTTTTGATGAGTCAGGAAAGTTCTTCGCCCACGCGTTTTCACTGATGGTCACTTCATCGGTCAGTGAAAGGTTACCACGCTCTATCTCTTGACCAACGACGTAGCTTGTCATCATCTTGGTTAAGCTTGCTGGGGATAATTTGGTATTCATCTCTTTTTCAGCCAGAACTTTTCCGGAATGAAAATCAAGAAGAACGAATCCTTTTGCAGCGATTTGGGGCGCGTCAGGTACGACTATTGGTGAGGCGTTAGCCAGAGTAGTTGCAACGGAAGAAAGAGCAATCGAGCATGTGAGGATGGTATTAAATACTGATGTTTTTTTCATGATGAATACAAAATTTTTGTTTTAACTGTCCGTATATTAACAGAAACCATTATTCACACCAGTGCCACGTCTATGGCACCGAATATGATGAGTGATTACTGGGCGACTGTGTGCTTTTTTATGAAGGCTGAAGAGTATCCAAGCACTTTAACTTGCTCAAGGGTCTGTTGCGTCAACGTATAGTCATTAAATGGCCCGAGAAAAACACGATGAAGGGATTGATTGGATTCAATATAACTGGGTACAGACAATTTTGCCGCGAGATCGTTGGAGAGGTTTAAAGAGCGATCTTGGTGCTTCGAGGTAGCGACTTGCACAATATAGCTTGGTAGTGCGTTTTGTTTATGGGCGGATTCTGGCCGTTCAACCGTAATGACTTCAATTTCCACATTAGCAACACCTGTTTTGACGACATCCAGTTTGATGGCAGCGGCATAGCTTAAATCGATGATGCGACTCTCATGAAATGGGCCTCGGTCATTAACACGAACTACGGTCGATTTTCCGTTATCCTGATTAGTGACTTTGACGTAGCTAGGAATCGGCAGAGTTTTATGCGCTGCTGTCATCGAATACATGTCGTAAATTTCACCATTTGAAGTCAAATGACCGTGAAATTTTTTACCATACCAAGAGGCTTTGCCCGTTTCGGTAAAGCCTTTCGCGTTTTTAACGATAACGTAGCTGTTGCCACGGAGGGTGTAATTACGGTTTCCCCCCAAGCTATAAGGTTCATATTGAGGTACCGCATCTTCAATATGATCGACCGAAATAGGTTCTTTTGGCGCGACGTCTTGATCTAGGCTATAGCGGCCAGATGACGAACAACCGAATAATGTTGCACTGGTCACTGCGAGTATGAGAATGTGCTTTTGGATGATCAATTTATGTCGCCTTTGAGAATGCATTTCTATGAGTGTGTATCGACATCAATATGCCAAAGCCTGCCATCAAGGTGACCATTGAGGTACCACCATAGCTAATTAGTGGTAAAGGAACGCCAACAACGGGCAAAATACCACTGACCATGCCAATGTTAACAAAGACGTAGACAAAGAAGCTTAAGATAATGCTGCCCGCCATCATTCGTCCAAAAGAGGTTTGAGCTTGGCTCGCTAGATATAAGCCTCTTCCCATGATGAACAGATAAATGGTCAGCAAAGCGAGAATCCCTAGCATGCCCCATTCTTCTGCGATAACCGCAAAGATAAAGTCAGTATGTCGCTCGGGTAGAAACTCGAGTTGAGACTGAGTGCCTTGCAGCCAACCTTTACCGGATACGCCGCCCGAACCGATTGCTATCTTACTTTGGATGATGTGGTAGCCAGCACCCAGCGGATCGGACTCAGGATTAAACAGTGTTCTAACGCGTACTTTTTGGTACTCGCGCATTAAATAAAACCATAATATGGGCGCAAAAGCCCCTACACAGGCCATCGCTGCAAAAATGATTTTCCAGCTGATACCCGCTAGAAATATAACAAAAATACCTGAAGCGGCGATGAGAATGGATGTGCCTAGATCGGGCTGCTTAGCAATCAGAATCGTGGGAACAAATACCATCACCAATGAGATTATAATGGTTCTAAAGCTTGGCGGTATAGCTCGTTTTCCTATGTAACGCGCGACCATTAAAGGAACGGCTAGCTTAAGTAATTCAGAGGGTTGAAAGCGAATGAACCCTAAGTTTAACCAACGTTGCGCTCCCTTTGAAGCTTCACCAAAAAACAGCACTCCAAGCAACAAGGTTATGCCACAAAAGAATAAAAAAGGAGCCAGTGATTCGTAGGTTCGAGGGGAGATTTGAGCCAACATTGCCATAACGCCTAGTGACAGCGCCATTCGCATTGCTTGTCTGTCCATCATCCCATAGCTTTGCCCACTTGCGCTGTACATCACAACAAGGCCAAATGCCATCAGGACAAGTATGCCGAGTAATAGCGGCAGGTCGATATGAAAGCGGTGAAAAAAAGCGCGATTGTTTCCTGTTGAAGGATCAAAGATCATTGTTCTGTTCCTTCTTGTCTTTCAAGTATTGCATGATCAAATATTCGTCTGACGACAGGACCACCATGAGTGGAGCCTCCGCCTGCATTTTCTAATACGACAGTAACGACGAACTCGGGCTTATCGAAAGGCGCATAACCGGTAAACAGGGCATGATCGCGAAGATGCTCTTCTAATTCATCCGCGTTATATTCTTGGTCTTCTGCAAGGCCAAATACCTGCGCTGTTCCTGACTTGCCTGCACTGACATATTTAAGGTCTCTAAACGCACGTCGCGCCGTTCCCTTGACACCGTGGTTAACCAGACGCATGCCTTCGGTTGCGACATTCCAGTATCGTTCAGGAACCCCGGTAATAGGAGGGTATGTTTCAAAATCTTCCAGCTGTTGAAGGTCAAACTTCTCGCCATTTTTAATCGTTGAACGGAGTAAATGTGGCGCCGTGACTTCGCCATGATTAATGAGGACAGAGGTAGCTTTGGCGATTTGCATCGGCGTTGCTGTCCAGTAGCCCTGGCCTATCCCCACAGGAATGGTATCGCCTTGGTACCAAGGCGTGCGATGACGGGCGACTTTCCAGTCTCTAGTGGGCATATTGGCTTTACTTTCTTCGTAAATATCAATACCGGTATATTCGCCAAAACCAAACATGCTCATCCAACTTGATAGGCGATCTATACCCATATCATAAGCGATTTGGTAGTAGAAAGTATCCACGGATTCTTCAATAGATTTTACAATGTCGACCTTTCCGTGTCCCCAACGAAGCCAATCTCTAAAAGGGCGAGTCTTCGAATTTGGAATTTTCCAGTAGCCAGGGTCATTACGCACGGTTTTCGTTGTAACGACACCTTCTTGCAGGGCTGCCACAGCGATGAAAGGTTTGACCGTTGACGCTGGTGGATAGATGCCTAACGTGGCTCGGTTAACAAGGGGACGGTTGATATCCGTTAATAGTGCGTTGTAGGCTTTGGATGAAATGCCATGCACAAATGCATTGGGATCGTAGCTTGGGCTAGAGACCATAGCGAGGACGCCATTATCAATAGGATCAAGCACGATAGCGGAGCCTCGGCGACCATCGAGCAACTTGTGAACATAAAGCTGCAAATCGATATCGAGATTCAAAACGATATCTTTGCCAGGGATTGGTGGCACGTACTTTAATGTTCGTATAATTCTTCCACGGCTATTCACTTCGACTTCTTGATAGCCAGCGATGCCGTGCAGTTTTTCTTCGTAAAAACGCTCGATTCCAAGTTTGCCGATGTCACGAGTGGCTTGGTAGTTCGCGGCTCGTTCTTCTCGCGCTAATCGCTGTAAATCCCGGTCATTAATTCGAGATACGTAACCAATAACATGGGTAAGAACACTGCCGTAAGGGTAGTAACGCTTCAAGTTAGCAGTAATGGAAACACCAGGGAAATTGTGTTGCTGCACCGAAAACTTAGCCACTTGTTCTTGAGTTAACTGAGTTAGCAAAGGGACAGAATTAAAGCGACGGGTTTGTCGTCGTTCGCGAGTAAATGTTTCGATTCGATCTGGGGTGATTTCAGGCAGTACTTGTTGTAGCCGCGCAATCGTATCATCAATATTGTCGACTTTTTCTAGTGTGATCTCTAGGTTGAAAACAGGGCGGTTTTCAGCAAGAAGTTTACCATTACGGTCATAGATGAGGCCTCTATTCGGCGCAATCGGTACGACTTTAATGCGATTGTCATTAGAGCGAGTTTTGTAGTCTTGGTACTGATTAACCTGAATGTTGTAGAGATTCGCCAGCAGAATACCCATCAAAAAGATGATGCCGAAAAAGGAAATAAGAGCACGACTTCTAAATAGCCGTGTTTCCTGATGGTGGTCTCGAATTTGGCTACGCTTACGCAACATGGAGGTTACTCTCGATGATAAGGGTGATTGGCTGTAATACTCCAAGCTCTATACAGACTTTCAGCCATCAACACTCGGACAAGAGGGTGAGGGAGTGTTAGCGGAGAGAGAGACCAGCTTTGATCAGCCGCTGCTTTACACGCAGGGGCTAATCCTTCAGGACCACCGATTAAAATCGATACGTCGCGTGCGTCTAACTTCCAGGCTTCTAATTGTTGTGAGAGCTGTTCTGTGTCCCAACGCTTGCCCGGTATATCCAGAGTCACAATGCGATTGCCTTTTGGCACTGCAGCCAGCATTGCTTCCCCTTCTTTTTGTAGGATTCGAGCAATATCTGCGTTCTTCCCACGCTTACCTGCCGTTATTTCGATCAGCTCGAGAGGCATGTCATGTGGAAATCGTCGACGATACTCTTGAAAGCCTTCCTCGACCCACTTAGGCATTTTAGTCCCAACGGCAATAAGCTGAATCTTCACAAACTAGCCCCAAAGTTTTTCTAATTGGTATAGCTCACGGTGCTCTTCTTGCATGACGTGCAGCATGGTTGTGCCCATATCAACAACAACCCATTCGCCTTCTTTTTCACCATCCATACCAAACGTGTCTAAACCCGCTTGCTTTACTTCTTTTGCAACATGCCCTGCGATAGAAGCCACGTGTGTTTTAGAGGTGCCAGTACAAATAATCATGTAGTCGGTAATGCTTGATTTACCTTGTACATTAATCGTTTTTATATTCAGTGCTTTCATATCGTCTGCTTTATCAGCAAGAAAGCTATTCAGTTCTTCACGTAACAAAAGGAGTTCCTCAGGGGGTGTCAATGGGTGAATTTTTGGCTGCGCAGTATAGCATGCTTTTATTAGGATGCTGCCAAGTTGATAGACGGCTGACACAGCTCTAAGCTCAATTGGTGCAATATTGGCCAAGGAGACGTGTCATATTGAGTTTTAGACAATATTTCGCACTGTGCAAGTAAGCTTAAACGTTGTTGAATAGCGACGAAAGAAAGTCGAGATAAAGCGCTGTTGTACAGCGGTCGTTTCGATTGCCATATTCTGTGCTTATCGAAGACTTGAGATGCAGACGCTGTTTTGAGTTCTACTTGCAGCTTCAGCAAAAGCATAAGCTCTTTTTGAATTGAGCGAACCAGGATCACCGGCTCTACCGATTCAGCTTCAAGCTGGCGTAAAATCCGTTGAGCTCGCTTTGCTTTTCCTGCCAGCAGCGCATCGATCCAATGAAAAGCAGTGAAATGGTTATGACGGCTCAGGGATTCTTCCAATCTAACCAGAGTTAACTGCCCATCGGGGTAGAGAAGTGCTAATTTTTCTAAGCTTTGGGATAGGGCAAATAAGTTGCCTTCATGCCATTGAGCCAGCATTTGTCTTGCTTCTGCATCTGCTGTTAAACCCAGAGCATGGCAGCGGGATTGAACAAATTGCGGCAGTCTTTGAATGTCTGGTGTTAAGCAACTGACCCAACAACCTTGGTTGTTTAGGGCTTTGAACCACTTTGCATTTTCTTGTGCTTTGGTGAGCTTCCCACCAATGATGATCAGCAAAATATCAGGATGAAGCATTGCGCTTAGTGACACCAGTTCTTTGGAGTGTCCTGCATTGAGCCCTGCTTCTGTCACTTCTAATTCGATAATTTGGCGAGCGGAGAATAAGCTGAGCGCTTGACAGCAATCGTACACATCATTCCAGTTTAGGTTGCTGTCTAAGGTGAATCGATGACGTTCATCAAACCCCTCTGTCTGAGCTTTAGCTCGGATAGCTTGGTGGGATTCTTGAATCAGCAGTGGCTCATTACCAAACAGCAAGTAAACAGGATGGCGTTGCCTATTCAGTTGATCTGAAAGTTTGTCGGCGTAAATACGCATGTTCGGCTCTATTGCGCAGTGTCTGCAGCGGTGGAATTGGCTTCCGCTTGTGGGTTTGATATTTGTGGCAATTGGCCTTCAATAGTTTTGATTTTGTACTGCTCTTCCGTATTGTCATAACCCGCAACGAATTGCTCTTCAAGGAGCATTTCATGCGCTTCGATATCGGCTCTTAATCGGCCCATCTGGCGAATAATTTGTGTTGAGGCGAGTTTACGCATTTCATCTTCGATCATGTCACGTTCTACTGACTTTGCTAAAGCGGTCAGTGGGTTATCAAGGTAGCTTCGAGTCACGCTGGTAGAAAATGTCTTCGCACCTAGTTCAGGAATGGTGACGCGGTATGAGGCACGAAAGGTCAACTCAATTTCAGCGGCCCTAGTGTTTTGATACAGCGACAATGTTCTTTCACCAACCCCCTCACCTAATAAGTGCATGTTTGGGATTTCTTCATTTGGTAAAACTATTTCCACATCATTTAGGCGAAATTGATTTTTGACTACACGCGTAAAAGTGCTGTATTCATCGTAACTGGTGACAGAAATAGTCGATAACTCTTCGGGTACTGAATAGTCACCACGCAGATGGAATCCGCATGCCGAAATTAAACTGGCGCTGAATACAACGCAAGCAAGTTTAAATGAGTTAGAAGTCAGGCGCATGTTTAGGAGGCTCTCATTAATTGGGATACTTATCTAATGGCTCTTTGTGCTTATCGGTAGAACAAGACGTAGAACGATTAGATAAGTAAGCAGGGTGGGTAAGCACCCTGCTTAATTTACACGTAGCTAAAATCCAAACTGCATTAGTTTGCCACGATGTTAAGTAACTTACCTGGTACGTAAATAACTTTACGTATGGTTAAGCCATCTAGAAACTTAATGGCGTTCTCATCTTTTAGACCAAGCTCTTTAACCTGTTCTTCTGTCGCGTCTGCAGCAACGATGAGTTTTGCTCTAAGTTTACCGTTGATCATAACCACAATGGTTTTTTCATCTTCAACCAGTGCCGCTTCATCAAACGTTGGCCATGTTGCTGAATCAACGTCGGACTCGCCCAATGCAATCCACATTTCGTAAGAGATGTGTGGCGTCATTGGGTAAAGCATGCGAACAACCGCTTTCAGGGCTTCATCTAGAATCGCACGATCTTGTGTTGACTCTTGAGGCGCTTTCGCCAGTTTGTTCATGAGTTCCATGATGGCAGCAATCGCGGTGTTAAAGGTTTGACGACGAGCGATATCATCGGTGACTTTTGCGATTGTCTTGTGAACATCACGGCGAAGTGCTTTTTGGTCGCCAGAAAGCGCAGAAGCATCAACTGCCTCGGCAGCCCCCTTAGATGAGTGTGCGTGAACCAGTTTCCAAACACGCTTAAGGAAGCGGTTTGCACCTTCAACCCCAGACTCTTGCCATTCAAGTGTCATGTCTGCAGGAGACGCAAACATCATGAATAGACGTACGGTGTCAGCGCCGTATTTGTCGACCATTTCTTGAGGGTCAATACCGTTGTTTTTAGACTTCGACATTTTGATCATGCCAGAGTGCTCAACATTACGGCCTTGATCGTCGGTTGCCTTTTCAATACGGCCTTTTGCATCACGCTCAACGGTCACGTCTGTGGGTGCGATCCACTCTTTCGTGCCTTTTTCATTCTCGTGATAGAACGCATCAGCCAATACCATACCTTGGCATAGTAGTTGTTTGTATGGCTCATCAGAGGTGACGTAACCTGCATCACGAAGCAGTTTATGGAAGAATCGAGAATACAATAGGTGCATACAAGCGTGTTCGATGCCACCAATGTACTGGTCAACGGGTAGCCAGTAATTTGCTTTCTCTGGATCGAGAATGTCGTCTGCTTGTGGTGAACAGTAACGTGCGTAGTACCAAGATGATTCCATGAAGGTATCGAATGTGTCGGTCTCACGTAGAGCGGGTTCGCCGTTGAATGTTGTTTCAGCCCAAGACTTGTCTGCCTTGATTGGGCTCGTTACGCCATCCATTACTACGTCTTCAGGAAGAATGACGGGTAATTGGTCTGCTGGTACTGGGTGAACTTGACCATCTTCAGTGGTGACCATTGGGATTGGAGCGCCCCAGTAACGCTGGCGAGATACCCCCCAGTCACGCAGGCGGAAGTTGACTGTCTTCTTACCTTTGCCTTCAGCTTCAAGCTTGGCCGCGATGGCATCGAATGCTTCTTGGAATGCAAGGCCATCAAATTCCCCAGAATCGAACAAAACGCCTTTTTCTGTGTAAGCCGCTTCAGAAACGTTTAGCTCAGAACCGTCTTCTGGTTTGATGACTGGAATGATGTCGATACCGTATTTAACTGCAAATTCGTAGTCACGTTGATCGTGAGCAGGAACCGCCATTACCGCGCCTGTGCCGTAATCCATAAGAACGAAGTTTGCTACGTAAATAGGAACAACACGACCGTTAAGAGGATGGATAGCCGTTAGGCCAGTATCCATACCTTTCTTTTCCATCGTTGCCAATTCTGCTTCAGCTACTTTGGTGTTACGACATTCATCAACGAATGCTGCAAGCTCTGGGTTGTTCTTAGACGCTTTCTCTGCCAGTGGGTGACCTGCTGCGATACCAACGTAAGAAACCCCCATTAGCGTGTCTGGACGCGTTGTGTATACCTCTAATGGCGCTTCTTCACCGTTAACAGCGAAAGAGAGTTCAACACCTTCAGAGCGACCGATCCAGTTGCGCTGCATGGTTTTCACCATTTCAGGCCAACCTTCAAGGTTATCTAAGTCATCGAGTAACTCTTGAGCGTACTCTGTGATTTTAATGAACCACTGTGGAATTTTCTTTTGCTCTACAGGCGTGTCACAACGCCAGCAGCAACCATCTTCTACTTGCTCATTAGCCAGTACAGTTTGGTCGTTAGGGCACCAGTTAACAGAAGAGGTTTTCTTGTACACCAGGCCTTTTTCGTACAGTTTGGTAAAGAACTCTTGTTCCCAACGGTAATATTCTGGCGTACAGGTTGCGAATTCACGGCTCCAGTCATAACCAAAGCCGAGTAATTTCAGCTGGTTTTTCATGTACTCGATGTTTTCATATGTCCACGGCGCTGGCGCAGTTTTGTTCTTGACTGCGGCGTTTTCAGCAGGAAGTCCAAATGCATCCCAACCAATTGGCTGCATGACATTTTTTCCTTGCAGACGCTGGAAACGAGATACCACATCACCGATAGTGTAGTTGCGAACGTGACCCATGTGCAGTCGCCCACTAGGGTAAGGAAACATAGAGAGACAGTAGAATTTTTCTTTATTTGGGTCTTCACTTACAACAAAGGTCTTGCTGTTGTCCCAGTGCTGCTGAACTTTTTGTTCAATGTCTTGCGGGTTATATTGCTCTTGCATCGATGATATCCGGTTATCTTGGAATTTGTGAGTTCGGTTAGAACAGAATCTTACAGATCGACATAGAATACCTAAAGGAGCGTAGTACAACAATAGCCAATCTATCTTGAGGGGGTTTGTTATGCCAAAACATAAAGCGGGTTACGAAGATATGTTCGATGAGGTTGTCGAAACATTGAAAAGTAGCCCTGAAGAAATTACCCATGTTTTTGAAACATCCGCTAAAGTCGTCAGCGCTGCTAATGATATGACTAAAGATGAGCTTTCATTGATTTCAGCGTATCTACAATCTGACTTTAAGGCGTTCGCTGATAATTATGAAGAGAGCAAAGGCAGCCCATTTTCGATCATGATTTCGGATTCGATTTGGCAGGGGTTGCTTGATATTACCGATCGAACAAAGGTTGAGTGGGTCGAGCTGTTTCAAGATCTTGAACATCAGGGGCTATATCAGGCAGGGGATATGATAGGGCTTGGTATTTTGATTTGTGATGAATGTGGTCATAAGGTGCAGTATAACCATCCCACAAAAGTGATCGCCTGCACGCAATGTGGCCATACTGGGTTTAGTCGGCAGGCATTAAAGCCTTAGCGAATACTGCATTCTGTTTTTCGCTGAGGGCCGCTAACACCGATAATCTAGCACCTCACCAATCATCTTTGTTCTTAGGTGCGAGCTACTAGGTTATCGGTTGTTAGTGTTAAGTACTGAGCTCGTTGCTGTTAAGTACTGATCATTGAGCGTTGATCACTAAGCACTAGGGCACTAGGCATTAAGCACGAAATCTTAAGGTCTCAACGCTTAGGCTTAGCAACGGTGTTACGAGCGGCAACGGCGGAAAGAACCAAACTTAAAGCTACCCAAATATACAATGGCCAAGTTCCAAAGTTACGATAAGGGGTTTGGCCGGTTGTTGATTGGAGGGTGGCCGTTAACACAGCGGTCTCAAATTGTGCGACTTGTTCGATAATATTCCCTTTAAAGTCGGTTACCGCTGTTACCCCGTTATTGGTAGAACGAATCAAAGGCTTACCTAACTCTCTGGCTCTCATTCTCGCAATCTCCATATGTTGCAGCGGGCCAATAGAGTCCCCAAACCAAGCATCATTAGATAGCGTTAGAATAAAGTCGGTATCATCGGTGACGTTTCGCCTAACTTGTTCATTAAATATAATCTCATAGCACAGCGCTGGTGCCATATGACGACCATTGGCTATGATGTTAGGTTGAACAAAGTCCCCTTGACTGAATGAGGACATTGGTAGATTAAAAAATGGCGCAATTGGTCTTAAAATGTCTTCAAAAGGAACGAACTCACCAAAAGGTAATAGGTGGTGTTTGTGATAGCGTTCATTTGGGTCGTAACTGTAGTCGCCGTAAGGTGTACTGCCAATAGCGAGGACACTATTATAAAAGTTCCCTGTGTCATTTTTGTTCACAACTCCGGTAATGATTGCCGTTTGGTTTTCCTTAGCGGACTCGTCAAGGCTTCGTAGAAAAGCTGGGATCTCAAATTCAAAAGCAGGAATGGCCGCTTCTGGCCAGATAATGACATCTGCATCCCAGTGTTCACGGCTTAGCTCGACATATTTCATGATTATTGGCCAGCGTTGACTGGGTATCCATTTACTGGATTGGTCAGTATTTCCCTGTATCAATGCTACTGTCGTCGAGTTGTCAGAGTCGGGAGTCACCCAGTCCACATTTCTCAGGCCAAACCCAGAAGATAAGATGACGCATGGAATGAGCAATATTGACCATGAACGGCTAAATAGGGAAAAAGCCATGGATGCAGAAGAGAGAAGCAGCAGAAAAGTGATTAACTCTACGCCACCTATGGAGGCAAAGTTCGCGAGTGGTGAGTCTATTTGACTGTAGCCTAGCCATAGCCATGGAAAGCCAGTCATTACCCAACCGCGTAGCCAATCGGTAAGAAGCCATAAAGCAGGCGCGGCTAGGATAAATCGATGGCGACTGACCAGAGGAAAGTAGCGGTTTAATAACCAAGCGAACAGACCACTGTATAGAGCAAGATAGCCCACCAGCAGCGCCATCAAAAACAGGCTCGCTATTTTGGGCATGCCGCCGAAGACATCAATACTGATATGGACCCAACTGATGCCGGTGGAAAATAAGCCGATTCCCCAAGCATAACCAATAAAAAAGCCTTGTTTGGATGACTGCCCTTGGAGTAAGGCTAAAAGTAACAACGGACTAATGATAGCCAGCGGCCAAATTTGATAAGGAGCAAAAGCCAATGTGGTTAAAGCGCCAACAAAAACGGCCCCTAAAGGCCGCTGTAGGCGATGAATAATGTGATTAGTCATCTATCAATATTCTCGAAAAGCGAGGTTGGATTATTCTTCCGTCGGTTGAGGAAGCGGTTCTTCATCGGGTACGGTGACTTGAAGTTGCAGTACACGTCGGTTATCAGCAGCCGAGACCTTAAACGCATAATGGTTGATTTCAACGACTTCACCACGCGAAGGCAAGTGTCCCAAGGTGCTCATGACAAGTCCTCCTACGGTATCCACTTCATCGGCACTGAAGCTAGTTTGGAAAGTCTCATTGAACTCATCAATGGTGGTTAGGGCTTTGACTGAGAAAGTATGTTTACTCAGTTTACGGATATCCACTTCTTCTTCGTCGTCAAATTCATCCTCAATCTCACCGACGATTTCTTCGAGAATGTCTTCGATAGTCACAAGACCAGATACACCGCCAAACTCATCGACGACAATCGCCATGTGGTAGCGCTCTTCTTGAAACTCTTTAAGCAAACGGTCAACGCGTTTACTTTCAGGAACAACAACCGCTGGACGAATAACTTCTTCTATTGCAAAGGTTTCACTTTCAGAGCCCAAATACTTGAGTAAGTCTTTGGCGAGAAGTATTCCCTCTACATGGTCTTTGTCTTCGCTGATCACTGGATACCGAGAGTGTTGTGCATCGGTTATCAAGGAGACGAGTTTATCAAGATCGTCACTTTTTTCTACCGTGACAATTTGAGACCGAGGTATCATGATGTCACGGATTCGCATTTCAGATATTTCAATAACACCTTCAAGCATATCGCGCGTATCATGGTCGATTAAATCGTTTTCTTCAGAGTCCCTTATTACATCAACCAGCTCTTGGCGATCTTTGGGCTCTGTTTGAAAAAGTTGTCCAAGACGTCCTAAAAAGGACTTTCTACTCGGACCTTCGGCCTTTTCTTTTTTACCTTCCGGCGAAGAGGGAGGATTACCTTCGTTCATTGCTTCTCATATCTATATTGCTACCAAAAGTGTGATAGCGCACATAATTGCCTTCGACTGTTTCTTAAAGGCAAACCAAATTGTTTGGCGATGATGGTATTTTAACTCAGTTTTTCATCTTTATAAGGGTCTTCAAACCCCATTGATTGCAAAATTTCTGCTTCTAACGCTTCCATTTCTTCAGCATCAGCATCGTCAATATGATCATAACCTAGCAGATGCAAGCTACCATGTACAACCATATGCGCCCAGTGTGCAAAAACGGGCTGATTTTGCTCCTTTGCTTCGCGCTCAACGACTTGGCGACAAATGACGAGGTCACCGAGTAGATCGAGTTCAATGCCTGGAGGCGCTTCAAACGGGAAGGACAACACGTTAGTGGGTTTGTCTTTGCCTCTGTACTGATGATTAAGTTCTTGGCTTTCTTCAGTATCGACAATGCGAATGGTCACTTCCGCTTGTTGCTGAAAATTTGTCACAGCTTTGCTTAACCAGAGATGAATATCGGCTTCACTTGGTAGGCCTTGCTCGTCTTTAACGGCCAGTTGCAGGTCCAATTCAATTGTCATGTTTATTTGGGCTCTTTGATTTCAGGTGATGCTTGATTGTTGACGAGAGGCGCTGATTCGGTATTGAGTGCTTCTCGCTCTGCACGGCGACGTTTTTCAATTTCTTTGCGTTCTTTCTGATCTTGTGTTTCCCACTTCTCATAAGCATTGACGATTCGGGCAACAACAGGGTGCCTAACCACATCATCAGAGAGGAAGAAATTAAAGCTAATCTCGTCCACTTCATTGAGCACTTCGATGGCGTGTCTAAGGCCTGAACGTGCCCCACGCGGTAAGTCAATTTGTGTGACGTCGCCGGTGATAACGGCACGAGAGTTAAAACCAATACGGGTTAAGAACATTTTCATTTGTTCTACGGTCGTATTCTGACTTTCATCGAGAATGATGAAGGCATCATTTAAAGTACGGCCACGCATATAGGCGAGGGGGGCGACTTCAATAACGTTACGCTCAATCAGTTTTTCAACTTTCTCGAAGCCAAGCATCTCAAACAAAGCGTCGTAAAGCGGGCGCAAGTAAGGGTCCACTTTTTGGCTTAGGTCTCCGGGAAGGAAACCGAGCTTTTCACCCGCTTCCACCGCTGGACGTGTCAGTAAAATACGGCGGATCTCTTGTCGCTCAAGGGCATCCACAGCAGCAGCAACAGCGAGGTAAGTTTTCCCTGTACCAGCAGGGCCGATACCAAAACTAATGTCGTGGGTGACCATATTCACTAAATACTGCGCTTGATTTGGCGTACGAGGCTTAATCACCCCTTTTTTGGTTTTAATGAAGACTTCTTTGCCATGTTCTAGTGTCGGTTCAGTCGTTTGCTCAAGAACACCTGATTGCTTCACATTGAGATGAATATGTTCAGGTTCAATGTCGGGAATATTGCCACGTACCGGAGCGGTGTCGACATAAAGAGATTTGATAATATCCAGTGCGGCTGCGGCTGTATGGGGCTTACCCACAATGGTAAAGAAATTGTTTCTATGGTTTATTTCAACGCCCAATCTGCGTTCTAAATGCTTGATATTGTCATCGAAAGGACCGCATAAACTGGCTAGTCGGCGGTTATCTGAAGGTTCTAGATTGATCTCTAGCGTCACAATTTTATTGCTCAATGTTGCCTCACCGTTTAGTAATGAAAAAGAAGCCTAATCCACATCAGGCTTCTTCTGACATTTTAGCTTATGGTGTGAAAGTCGCTACACCTAGTTCATCTTCTCTGCGGGTCTTTTCTTTCATTTCTGAAGGAGACATCACATTGCGAAGATCCATTTCATTCTCAGTTCTAACTAATTCGCCACGCAGAGAGTTGGCAAAGACATCAACGATCTTCACATCAACAAACTGGCCGATGAGATCAGCAGAACCTTCAAAGTTGACTACGCGGCTGTTTTCAGTACGTCCACGAAGTTCCATTAGGTTCTTTTTCGATGGCCCTTCAACCAAAATACGTTGCTCGGTACCTAGCATCAGACGAGAGAAGCGCATGGCTTGGCTGTTGATCTGCTGTTGTAATTCCCATAAACGATCTTTTTTCGTTTGCTCTGGAAGATCACAAGGGTAATCCGCTGCGGGTGTTCCTGGGCGAGCAGAGAAGATAAAGCTAAAGCTCATATCGAAATCCACTTCTTTGATAAGCTTCATCGTATCTTGGAAGTCTTTATCACTTTCACCAGGGAAGGCCACAATAAAGTCAGAGCTAATTTGAATACCTGGACGCGCTTTACGTAGCTTACGAATGATCGACTTGTATTCAATCGCCGTGTGAGGACGCTTCATCATCGTGAGAATACGGTCACTGCCACTTTGAACGGGTAAGTGGAGGAAGCTAACCAGCTCTGGCGTGTCTTCATAAACGGCAATGATATCGTCAGTAAACTCAAGCGGGTGGCTGGTAGTAAATCGAATACGGTCGATGCCATCAATAGACGCAACAAGGCGCAATAATTCTGCAAACGAACAGATTTCGCCATCGTGCTGTGGGCCACGATATGCGTTTACGTTTTGACCAAGCAGATTGACTTCGCGAACCCCTTGTTCAGCCAGTTGAGCCACTTCAAACAGAACATCATCCATTGGACGGCTCACTTCTTCACCACGAGTGTAAGGTACAACGCAGTAAGTACAGTATTTTGAACAGCCTTCCATGATAGAAACAAATGCGGTCGCGCCGTCTGCACGAGGCTCAGGAAGATTGTCGAATTTCTCGATTTCTGGGAAAGAGATATCCATAACCGGCGCTTCATTTGAGAGGGAAGAAGCGATCATTTGTGGCAGTCGATGAAGCGTTTGTGGGCCGAAGATGACATCAACAAACGGTGCGCGTTGACGAATATGATCACCTTCTTGTGTGGCAACGCAGCCGCCAACACCGATAACAACGCCCTCTTTTTTATCTTTAAGGGTTTTCCAACGACCAAGCTGGTGGAATACTTTCTCTTGGGCTTTTTCACGAATAGAACAAGTATTGAGTAGCAGTACATCTGCCTCTTCTGGATCTTCGGTGAGTTCGTAGCCATTGGCTGCGTTCAGCAGGTCTGCCATTTTCGATGAATCGTACTCATTCATCTGACAGCCCCATGTTTTGATTAGTAGTTTCTTGCTCATTTTTGTTCGCTCGATCGTTAGTTTAAAATAAGGGAGCAAATCGCCCAGTGTTTCTCCGCCCAAATACACCTATGCAAGGCTGTCATGGCGGCAAGCGGCGTATTGTACTGCTTTCAAAACCGACTGACTAGTGATTAGATAAAATGATAATACTGCGCTTTTTTAGCGATATACGGTGGTTAATGAAGTTGTACGATAAGGGTTACATTATCCTGATGAAAACGTACAATAAATTTTCTTCAAGTTGCCATGGTTAAGAACGAATGAGAAAGTATGAAGTTGCGGTCATAGGCGGTGGTATGGTTGGTGCTGCTGTTGCTCTTGGATTTGCGAAGCAAGGACGAGAAGTTGTGGTTATCGAAAATCAACAGCCACAAGGCTATCAACCTGACCAGCCTTATGATATTCGAGTCTCTGCTATTTCTCATGCATCGGTATCTCTACTCGATAAGCTCGGTGCTTGGGATAATATCTCGGCTATGCGTATTTGCCCATATCGAGGTCTTGAAACCTGGGAGCATGAACAGTGCCGAACTGCATTTCATTCTGATTTACTCGGTTTGTCAGAGCTTGGCTTTATGGTTGAAAATCGCGTTATTCAGTTGGGTTTATGGCAAGAGTTTGAGCGATATTCAAATCTAACGCTGCTGTGTCCTGACCGTTTGAAAACGATCGAATTTGGTGTGACAAATAAGATTATTCTTGAATCGGGTGAGGTTATTGAATGTGATTGGGTGATCGGTGCTGATGGAGCAAATTCTCAAGTGAGAGGTTTTGCCGGTATTGGTATCACCGCGTGGGATTATCGCCAACATTGCATGTTAATTAATGTGACGACACAGAAATCACAGCA
Source organism: Vibrio genomosp. F10 str. ZF-129 (assembly GCF_000287055.2). GTDB lineage: Bacteria > Pseudomonadota > Gammaproteobacteria > Enterobacterales > Vibrionaceae > Vibrio. The sequence continues at coordinate 27,332 of NZ_AJYQ02000093.1, forward strand.
GGACATCACATGGCAACAGTTTTTTCCTTCTGGCCCTCGCTCTTTTCTTCCACTTGGTGGTCACAATGCTTCATTAGTTTGGTACGACGCACCCAAGCGTATTCGTCAGTTAAAGGCGATGGATAAAACACAGTTGAAAGAACAAGTAATCACACACTTCCCGCAAGAATTGGGTGATATAAACATTGTGGAAAGTGGCGCTTTCCCTTTAACCAGAAGACATGCTCAGCAGTATGTGAGAAACCATTGTGTATTGGTTGGGGATGCCGCCCACACCATCAACCCGTTAGCGGGGCAAGGAGTGAACCTTGGTTTCAAAGATGCGCTGGCTTTGCTAGAAGAAACGGATGGGCAGCCCATCGATAACGACAGTTTACTTAAATATGAAAAGAAACGCCGACGTGACAACCTGATCATGCAAACCGGGATGGATGTATTCTATAAAGGCTTTAGTTCGCTGAACCCCATTACTCGGTTTGCTCGAAATGGGTTATTAAAAATTGCGGATAATTCAGGGGTACTGAAAAAAGAAGTCCTAAAATATGCGGTTGGCTTGAAGTAAATGAGTGTGAGCTAAACGGGTTTGAAGTACATTTTTTTGCTGTAAATAGGGCTGAAGTAAAGTGCTTTGAAGTCCACTTGCTTTAGAACTGTCTATTTAAAGCATTGTATTTAAAGCCATGTATTTTAAAAAAACAGAAGGGCAAGCATGAATCTGTGACCGAAACTAAAGCAAGATAAAATAATAGATTTCAAATAAAAACGCTGCCCAAAGGCAGCGTTTTTGTATTCATCACGAACTTATAAGCAAGTCGTCATTACTTAGTTACGCGTAGCACCGGGTTCTCACCAACAGTGACAGAACCAGAAAGCTTGTTCAGCTCTTTGATTTCGTCCATGTTAGAGATAACAACTGGAGTAAGTGTCGATTTTGCTTTCTCTTCTAGAAGCGCTAGGTCGAAAGTGATGATAGTGTCACCAGCTTTAACAGATTGACCTTCTTCAGCTACGCGAGTGAAGCCTTCACCTTTTAGCTCAACAGTATCGATACCGAAGTGAACAAATAGTTCAACACCATCGTCAGACTCGATAGAGAATGCGTGGTTAGTTTCGAAAATCTTACCGATAGTACCGTTTACAGGAGCTACCATTTTGTCACCAGCTGGCTTGATCGCGATACCGTCGCCAACGATTTTCTCAGCGAAAACCACATCTGGCACATCTTCGATATTTACGATTTCACCTGAAAGTGGTGCGATGATTTCGATAGCACCAGCGTCAGCGCTGTCATCAGATACAAGCTTTTTAAGTTTGTCAAACAGACCCATTGTGTCATGCTCCTAACGTTTAGTTTTATTCTGTCAAATATAGTATACCAATCATAAACAATAGACGACTACTTTTAGTCGTCTAACTCTTTTTGTCGCTTATGATAGTAGGCATATATCAGCAGATTATTGAGTTTTCTCTGCAATGAACTTGTCTACACAAGCTTCAATTTCAGCAGCAGTCGCTAGTGAAAGCGCTTCTTCAGCCATCGCTTTAACTTCGGCGAAGTTAGAGTTACGGATAACTTTCTTCACTTTAGGGATTGAGATGCCGCTCATTGAGAATTCATCTAGGCCCATACCAAGAAGCAATAGCGTTGCACGTTCATCACCCGCTAGCTCACCACACATACCTGTCCATTTGCCTTCTTTGTGAGAAGCATCGATGACTTGTTTGATAACAAGTAGAACCGCTGGAGATAGTGGGTTGTATAGGTGAGAAATCACCTCGTTACCACGGTCAACGGCTAGCGTGTACTGAGTCAGATCGTTAGTACCGATAGAGAAGAATGACACTTCTTTAGCAAGGTGATGTGCAATCGCGGCTGCGGCTGGCGTTTCAACCATAACACCAATTTCAATCTCTTCGTCGAATGCTAAGCCTTCAGCGCGAAGTTCAACTTTGTATTCTTCGATGGCTTTTTTAAGCTCACGAATTTCTTCAACAGAGATGATCATTGGGAACATGATACGCAGTTTACCGTGTGCAGATGCACGTAGAATACCACGCAGTTGATCGCGTAGGATTTCACGACGGTCTAAACTGATACGTACTGCACGCCAGCCTAGGAATGGGTTCATCTCTTGAGGAAGATCCATGTATGGAAGATCTTTATCGCCACCGATATCCATAGTACGGATGATCACGGACTCGCCTTCCATCGCTTCGGCTACTTCTTTGTAAGCAACGTATTGCTCTTCTTCTGTAGGAAGCGCGGTACGGTCCATGAATAGGAATTCTGTACGGTACAGACCAACGCCTTCACCACCGTTACGTAAAATACCATCACAGTCTTTTACCGTACCGATGTTGCCACAAACTTCTACACGGTGTCCGTCTAGAGTTTCTGCGTGTAAGTCTTTAAGTTTTGCTAGTTCTGCCGCTTCTGCTTCAAAATCGGCTTTGATTTTCTTCGCTTCTGCTAGTTCAGCGTCAGAAGGGTTAACGATGATTTTATTGTTCATCGCATCTAGCACTAGCATGTCGCCATTTTTCACTTTCTTAGTGATATCGTTAGTACCAACGATAGCTGGAAGTTCAAGTGAACGAGCCATGATAGAAGTGTGAGAAGTACGACCGCCAATGTCACAAGCAAAACCAAGTACATAATCGAGGTTAATTTGTGCTGTTTCTGATGGCGTTAGGTCGTAAGCAACTAGGATAACTTGCTCATCAATATCGCTTAGAGAAACGATGTTGATGCCTAGTGCATTTTTAACGAAACGTGTACCAATATCGCGAATATCGGTTGCACGTTCTTTTAAGTATTCGTCGTCTAGAGATTCTAGCGCACATGCTTGCTCTTCGATAACGGTATGAATTGCGTTATCAGCATGCATTTTGTCTTTTTTGATGAGTGCTAGGATTTCTTCCTCTAGCTCTTCATCTTCAAGAAGCATAATGTGACCTTCAAAGATCGCTTCTTTTTCTTCACCGAATGTTTCAAGCGCTTTTTGCTTGATCATTTCTAACTGTGCAGAGGATTTATTACGAGCGTCAAAGAAGCATTGTACTTGAGCTTCGACTTGGTCGTCTGAAATCGAATGTGTATTTAGGACAATTTCATCTTCTTGAAGAAGTAGTGCTTTACCAAAAGCAATACCTGGAGATGCTAGGATGCCTGAAATCATAGCCTTACCTTAAATTGGTCAACTGTAAACGGGAGAGTGTAACTAAAGTGCTAACGATAAGTTGTAGCTCACTTTTTACCCTATTTCCAATAAAGCCATTTTGTTTTCACAAAATGGCTTTAAAAATAGGGGACCGGATTAGTGTAGCTGGTCCATTAGTGCTACTAGGTGGTCAACAGCTTGTTGTGCTTGAGGGCCTTCAGCTGAAATAGTGACTTTTGTGCCTTTAACTAGGCCAAGAGTTTGCAGCTTGAAAAGGCTCTTAGCGCTAGCGCTTTTACCGTTAGAAGTCACAGTGATGTCCGCATCAAAACTTTTTGCTTCTTTAACGAACTGTGCAGCAGGACGTGTGTGAAGGCCATTTTCTGCAGTGATTTCTACTTGCTTCTCGTACATGTTATTACCCCAATTGATTTATTTTTTGTTAGTTTATTCGTCTAATTTAGCTTAACTCTTTCAACAACTTTCTGCTACCTGAGTAACGTCGTTTCCGTGTCAGAACTGATACTAGATCAAAGTTATGCAACCACGATTCTTATCCATATGGAGATTCGCCATTGTCTAAATATGTTTATCGCTTCTTTATTTTGAAGCTAAAAATAAAACCGTCTTGATAGTACCAAAGGTGCGGCAGGGATCAACAAAAAAGCCCCTAAAAGGGGCTTTTTTGTAGTAAAAATTGATTTGACCACATATTACTGCTGGTTCTCTTTCTCTCCAAAGATACCTGCAAATAGGGCTGTACTTAGGTAACGCTCACCTGAACTTGGTAGTACGGCAACGATAGTTTTTCCTGCAAATTCAGGCAGTTCTGCAATTCTATTAGCAGCAACAATAGCCGCACCAGAAGAAATTCCCGCAAGAATACCTTCTTCTTTCATTAGGCGTTGGGCCATTTCAATCGCTTCTTCTGAAGTCACAGCTTCAACGCGGTCAAGTAATTCTAAATCTAGGTTCCCAGGGATAAAACCTGCACCGATACCTTGAATTTTGTGTGGAGCTGGCTTCACTTCTTCACCGGCTAGTACTTGAGCAATCACTGGTGATTCAGATGGTTCTACTGCAACGGAAGTTATTGTGTCTTTCTTGCTTTTCAGGAAGCGGCTTGTACCTGTAATGGTACCACCCGTTCCAACACCAGAAACAAGAACATCAACGTCACCATCTGTCGCATCCCAGATTTCTGGGCCCGTCGTTTTTTCGTGAATTTGTGGGTTTGCTGGGTTATTGAACTGCTGAAGTAGCAGGTATTTATCAGGGTTTGAAGCAACGATCTCTTCCGCTTTAGCAATGGCGCCTTTCATGCCTTTTGCCGCTTCTGTCAGTTCCAGTTTTGCGCCTAGCGCTTTAAGCAATTTACGGCGCTCTAGACTCATAGATTCAGGCATAGTCAGCGTCAGTTTGTATCCACGAGCTGCTGCTACGAAAGCTAAGGCGATACCAGTGTTACCACTCGTTGGCTCAACCAGCTCAACACCTTCTTTCAGTGTTCTTGCTTTTTCTGCTTCCCAAATCATGTTAGCACCAATACGGCATTTAACACTGAAGCTTGGGTTACGGGCTTCTACTTTAGCCAGTACTTTACCGTTGCTGACCTTGTTTAAGCGGACAAGTGGAGTGTTACCAACTGTTTGTGAATTGTCTTCGTAGATCTTGCTCATGTCGATGTTCCTTCATTACACGTTTTGTGAATATGTGTAGAAGAATATGCGCTAAGTAAAAAACGGAAAAGGATTAAAAAGTTATAACATATAGAAGCAAGGTAGGTTATCTGGCAAATGCACTCTAGCAAACAGAGGTGTCTGCTAGGGTTTCGATCAGATTTTATTTTTATATTCTGCTACCCACATAGCGGTTGCACCGCAAACAGCAACTGGCATGACAATGAGGTTTAGAATTGGAATCGTGGTGAAAATAGCAACCAAAGCCCCAAAGCTGTAGGTTTTGGTTTGATTTTGTTTCAAATTGTGTCGCATTTGATTGAACTCAACCTTGTGGTTATCGAATGGGTAATCACAATACTGAATAGCAAGCATCCAAGCTGTAAATACAAACCATAAAATAGGGCCTAGGGTTTGCCCAAAGGCAGGAATAAGCAGCAATAAAAATAATCCAATGGCTTTAGGAATAACATAAAGGAGTTTTCTCCATTCGCGTGCAAAAACACGAGGCAGATCCTTAACTAAAGAAAGAAGGCCATCGTCGTTAATCGAATTCCCGATTAAGTGTTCTTCGACTTTTTCAGCCAGTAGTCCATTAAATGGGGCGGCAATGAAGTTAGCTAATGTGCTAAAGAAATAGGAAAACGTGGCTAAAACGGTAATCACAATGAGTGGCCAAAGAATATAGCTGAGCCAAGTTAGAAATTCGGGCAGTTGTGCCATCCACTGAGTTATCCAATTGTCCATATTGGAAAAGAGATAAAAGAGTGCGCCGCCCACTAGAATAATATTCGCCATCAGAGGCATAAGAACAAATCGACGAATTCCAGGCGTTAATGCTAACTCTAACCCAAAGAAAAAATACCCAAACCCACTTCGTTGTAAAGACTTATCGTCCATTCAGAAATTACCCTTTTTGTGTCGTATTCTCTATTCTACTTAACTTTGTTAATAAAAAAAGAGGATGAAATTCTAATCAAGGTTGAACTTATTACATTAATTTGTTCTAAAAGAGTCATGAGTTTTGGTAGAGTAACACCAGTATTTAGGTTTTTTCCCTTGATGTGAACGGAATACAGTTCGTTCTATCATTAAATTTATCATCAAGTTATTGAGAGTTAAGTATGCAGGAATTGCGATTCGTACTTATTATTGTCGGCGCATTGGCGATAGCAGCGTTACTGTTTCATGGTCTATGGACCAGTAAAAAAGAAGGGAAAACCAAGTTCGGTGATAAACCACTCGGTAAATTGAAGACAACAAAAGAAGAAATAGAAGACACCCCCGAGCGTGGGTTTGCTCCTGAAGACGATTATGAAGTGGTTCGTAAAAAGCCGAAAGCGCCGAACTTTCAAAATGATATATCGATGGATGCTGATCCTTTGATTGACTCTGATCCTCTTATCGACAGCTATGAATCTCATCTTGAACCCATCATTACCAATGCTCAAGACACCGACCGAGATGATCAGGAAATACCTTCTTTTAGTGCAATAGACGATACAGAGTTCACTGTTGAGCGCCGTGTTAACCCATTGGAACAATCAGATAGCATATCTGATGATACACTCAGCGTGGTTAATGAAAGTAAAATGACTGATACTACTGACATCACTGAGGATGTTGGTGAAAGCCCTGAGCCTGAACTTGAGGTCATCGTCCTTAATGTTCATTGTGCTGGAGACAGTCCTTTTACTGGTATTAAACTTTTCGATAGCATGGAGCGAAACGACTTGAGCTATGGCGATATGGATATATTCCATCGCCATGCCGATGCTTCACCAACGAGTAAGGTTTTGTTTAGTGTGGCGAATATGATGCAACCGGGGACACTAAAACATGATGCCCCAGCTGATTTTTCGACCCAAGGTATTTCTTTCTTTATGACGTTACCTTGCTACGGTGACGCAGAGCAAAACTTCAACCTGCTCTTAAGAACCGCGCAACAAATAGCCGATGACTTGGGGGGGAACGTTCTCGATGATCGACGCAATCTTATGACCCCAGATAGGCTGTCTGCGTATCGACGACAAATTCAAGAGTTTAAAACGGCTTTGCCTGCTTGAGTTTAAGAGCCTAAGATAGAAGTAACAAAAACGATTTTTACAAAGGAGGCTCCTGATTGGGGCCTTTTTTATTGTTGTCATTCACACATCTAATTACCTGTCTAGAGAATATTATGTCTGATCTAATCGCTGACAAACTAACCCAACTCAAAAATACGCTTCATTACCATGCGGTCAAATATTATGTAGAAGATGCCCCAGAGCTCCCTGATGCGGAATACGACAGATTGATGCGCGAGTTACTAGAGATAGAAGAAAAACACCCTGAATTAATGACGGTTGATTCTCCGAGTCAACGTGTAGGTGGAAAGCCCCTAGAAGGTTTTGAACAGGTAACGCATGAAATGCCAATGCTGTCACTTGATAACGCGTTTAGTGACGCTGATTTAGATTCGTTTCAAAAACGTCTGAGCGATCGACTGGCTGGGGATCGGGTGGAACACTATTGCTGTGAGCCGAAGCTCGATGGGCTCGCGATAAGTCTCTTGTATGAGAATGGCGTATTAGTACAGGCGGCGACGCGTGGAGATGGGGCGACAGGCGAGAATGTGACAGAGAACGCTCGAACGATCAAAGCCATTCCATTGAAGTTACAAGGTGAAGGCTGGCCACGCCGCATAGAAGTTCGAGGTGAAGTTTTTTTACCTAAAGCAGGGTTTGAAAAAATGAACCAAGAAGCGCTTCGTAAAGGCGATAAAGTGTTTGTGAACCCGAGAAATGCAGCGGCGGGCAGTCTTCGTCAGTTAGATTCAAAGATTGCTGCCATGAGACCGCTGAGTTTTTATGCATACAGTGTCGGCATTGTCGAAGGTGGTGAATTATCAAGCAGTCATTATCATCGTTTCCTTCAGTTAAAAAGCTGGGGATTGCCCATGTGTGCGGCAACAAAGCAGGTCGGTTCGTTAGATGATGTAAAACAGTATTACAAAGACATATTAGAGCGCCGCAGCGAGTTGGAATATGAAATAGACGGTGTGGTCATAAAAGTAGATGACATCGAACAACAAAATGCATTGGGGTTTGTCGCAAGGGCTCCAAGATGGGCGATTGCCTATAAATTCCCCGCCGAGGAAGAGCTGACTAAGCTAAACGATGTTGAATTCCAAGTAGGTCGAACCGGTGCCATTACCCCAGTTGCAAAGCTTGAACCTGTTTTTGTGGGTGGGGTTACGGTGAGCAATGCTACCTTGCACAATGCCGATGAAATAGAACGTTTAGGGGTGAAAATTGGCGATACCGTGATCATACGCCGCGCGGGTGATGTGATACCTCAAATCGCATCGGTAATCGTGGAGCGTAGAGATGAACAGTGCCGAGATATTGTATTCCCAACCCATTGCCCCGTGTGTCAGTCTGATATTGAACGATTGGAAGGAGAGGCGGTCGCGCGATGCAGTGGCGGGCTTGTTTGCCAAGCTCAACGCAAAGAAGCCTTTAAGCATTTTGTTTCGCGTAAAGCTTTGGATGTGGATGGCTTAGGCGTAAAAGTGATAGAGCAGCTGGTCGATAAAGAGATGGTCTCGACGCCAGCAGATTTATTTAAACTGTCTGCGGGTGTTTTGACGGTTCTGGATCGCATGGGGCCTAAATCGGCACAAAATATAGTGTCTGCCCTTAACAAAGCCAAAGAAACTACGCTTGCGCGATTTATCTACTCTTTAGGTATACGAGAAGTGGGTGAAGCAACCGCTAATAATTTAGCGCAGCATTTTTTGACCTTAGAGGCGATACAAGTGGCGACTCACGAGCAGCTGCTTGACGTTTCCGATATCGGTGAAATAGTCGCCGCGCACATCACCACCTTTTTTGCGCAAGAGAAAAATGTCAATATCATCTTAGATTTGATTGATCAGGGGGTTCATTGGCCAGACCTTTCACGGCTTCAAGACAGTTCTTTACCAAAGCCTCTAGAAGGTAAAGTTGTGGTATTGACGGGCTCCCTTTCTCAATTAACTCGAAGTGAAGCGAAAGAAGCATTGCAAAAGCTCGGCGCTAAAGTGACGGGCAGTGTATCGAAAAAAACTGATATGTTGTTTGCGGGCAGCGCAGCAGGGTCTAAGTTGGCCAAAGCGGAAGAACTGGGTATTGAAGTGAGAACGGAACAAGATTTGGTCGATTTAATTCCTTAGTCCTCTTTACTAAGCTGATAAAAATAACTAAAAACCCCAAAAAAAGGCACAAATCGATAAGGTTGGTGCCTTTTTTTATGATCGAAATATAGTCTTGGGAATTGTGGCTAACAACAAAAATAAAATAGAGTGATGTTGTTCAAATTATTAATTATAGACTGGTTTGATGCTAAAACTATGCGATCCACTTCAAGTAAATATGGGGCTAGTTTTGTTTAAGTCCTTGTTTTTTAATTGTTTGATTTTGTTTTGGTAAAGTTCATTTTATTTATACGATCTTGATCACTAACTAGAGTAAAGTTTGGCCTGGCTCATATTTTTTTAGATAAAAATTAAGTTCTCGTTGATATTTTTTGATGCAAAGTTAGTCTGTAACTCATGGATGCACGATGTGTATGCAGGAAATAAGAAAATCAAAAATTAAGGTTAAAAGATTAATGTTAATTTAGATTTTCGACATAGGAATTGTTTTCTCCCTTCGGCGGCCAACTTAAGGTGAGAAATATAAAATAGCTATATATCCATTTTTTAGGAGTTTTTCCATGGACAACAAAATGTTTAAACGTACTTTACTAGGTGCAGCAGTTTCTCTAGCTGCAGTATCTGGCTCAGCTAACGCTGCAATCGAATTAGCGGGTCAAGCTGTTCAACTTTACGGACAAGCAGCAGGTAACGTAACTCTTATCGATGCGGGTTCTACTAAATCAGTAGGTGCTGAAATTGAATCACGTATCGGTTTCCGTGGTGTGGTAGAGTTTGATGACATTGCTCCAAACTTCATCTGGCAGATGGAAGGTGGTAACGCGAACAACGGTGATAATACTGGCGGTCTAGGCGCTCGTGATACGTACCTTGGTTTTGATTTCGAAGGCGTAGGTCAATTCAAATACGGTCGTCAGTTAGTTGCTGCATACAACTACGTTGACTGGCCACACTCAAACCCAGGTCTTGGTAACGTATTTGACTGGAACAATGACATTGGCGGTGGTTACCAAGACCGCGCGAACAGTGTACTACGTTTTGATTCAGCAACTTGGAACGGTTTCAATTTCCAAGCGACTTTAAGCGGCATGACTACTGATACACAACAAATGGTTAGCAGTATTGGTGCTTCTTACAGCACTAGTGTATTCAACATTCACGCTGGTTACTACAACCAAGGTGACTACGATCAAGGCGTTGGTGAGCCAGAGAAGTTTGATATCGACTCTAACGGCAACGTAGTTGTTTCAGACAAATGGACTGCGTGGAAAAATGCAGGCGGAGACAAGCAAACAGAAACAGTGGCTAAGCGTAACTACTCAATCGTTGGTGGTGCACTTTATCTTGGCGACGTAACGCTAACAGCGGCAATGAAAGCGATGGAAGTGGGCGATGCTTCACAAAATGCTTACTCAGCAACAGCTCAATATGTTATTGACAGCAAGTACGTACTAAAAGCGGGTTACGCAGCAACTGATGATGCAAAAGGTACTGACAACACAGCTGATACAGCAATTTCGGTTCGTTTTGGTTACCTACTACCAAGCTCTTACTGGTACATCGACTCTCGTAACTACAAGATTGCTAACAAAGACAATGGTTACAGCACTGAGTGGGCTAACCGTATCCTTCTTGGTACAGAATACTACTTCTAATCAGTTACATAGCTAATTTTATTATGTAGTATTAACGAGCATCTATATTAGATGCTCGTTTTCATTTAAAGGAGAATATAAATGAAAGTAATGAGTAAGGTATTGGTTGTTGGCGCTATGATTACTTCATTCGCTCCTATGGCTGCAGTCGATTTATCTATTGAAAGAAATATTTCTGCTCTGGTTGTTCATGGCGAGGAAGTCGGTTTTTCTATTTCTAAAAAAGATAAATTTGAGTTAGAAAATGGAACTAACCAAGTCGTTATTCGTGTTTCGCAACTTGTGTCAGACTTTGGTGAAAAGGAAAAGTTTAATTCACAACCAATAGTTTTAACTTTTGAAGCGAGCGATACTTCTTTGTTCGTTAGCGCGCCTTCAAAAATTAGCAGAGTCGAACAAGCTGAAGAATTTGAGAAAAATCCACGCTTTGTCGTGACCGATAAATCTGGTAAAGAAATTAAAGTTAGACAAGACATACTGCCAGCATCGAGTGGTATCTCTCGTGATTACATAAAGGAGCTAGCTCGATATAACGCTAAGCATTCTATTGAAGGTGTTGCGGTAGTGACAACAGCAACAACGGCTGTGGCAGTTGAGAGCAAACCGAAAGCGAAGGCTTCTTCTGATCAAAGCCAGCCATCTCAAATGGTTGAATACTGGTATGAGAAAGCGTCTAACGAAGAAAGAACCGTATTCAGTGATTGGGCGTTTGATAACAGAAAAACTAAAGAAGTAGAAGTTATTGAAGGAAGTAAAGCATTAGAAATGGCAAGCTACTGGTATAGCCAATGCGATCTAAGTGAAAGAAAACAGATCTTAGCTTGGTTATTAGAGCAAGAATAAACCTAAAAGGCAGGTGAAATATGAGTGATAAACACCTGCCTATTACCTCATACTTTTTGCCCTTTGTTTTGTTGGCAAATAAATGCCGTCAACCTGACAACGTCACCGCTCTCAAGTTTACAATCAACAAGTGGACCCGTCTGTGGAGTTCCTGTGTTTGATAATACAGGAAATGAGAAAATTAAGGCTAAAAACATGATTTTGGCTAGGTTCATTCTTTGTCCTCTTATTTTTCACTTTAAATATGCAGTAAATCATGATGTGTAATGGGTTGTTCGTCAATTAAACAACTTCAACTTTTAGGGTGATGCCATTCACCGCTATTATTTTGATCGTTTGCCCAGACGATATTGCTTGAGATGTCTCTGCTTTCCAGGTGGAATCCCCAACTTTTAATCGACAAGACCCAACAGGTAAATCTTCAGTCAATGTGATTACTTTACCCACAAGCTGCTTTTGTTTCTGATTGAGATCTCGCTTGCTATCGTCTTGGGTATCGTTTTTGATTTGCTTTCTCCACCACAACCAGGTGGTGATGAGAGAGAATACGCCAAACGAAACCCATTGTAGTTGCCAACTCATCGGTAACAGAGCCAGAAGGACACCGACAATAAGCGCAGAAATTCCTAGCCATAAAAAATAACCGGCGGTGCCCAGCAACTCCATTGCGAGAAGGGCAAGGCCAAACGCTAGCCAATGCCAATGATTGATTGAATCTAAGAATTCCAACACATGTTCACCTATTTTTCTTTCGTTGAGTCCGTCTTAAACATTTCAGCAATCCCCGTGATTGAACCCATCAATCCGGTGGCTTCTAATGGCAACATGATGATCTTGCTATTTTCAGCTTCACCGATAGATTTCAATGCTTCGGTGTAGCCTTGAGCGATAAAGTAGTTCACCGCTTGCATGTCACCTTGAGCAATAGCCGTTGATACCATTTCAGTCGCTCTGGCTTCGGCTTCTGCGGCGCGCTCACGAGCTTCTGCTTGCAGTATTGCCGCTTGTTTATCACCTTCTGCCTTCAAGATTTCAGATTGTTTATGACCTTCGGCTTTTAATATTTCGGCCTGTCTGACACCTTCCGCTTCCAAAATATCAGCACGCTTATTTCGTTCTGCTTTCATTTGGGCATTCATTGCTGCGGTTAAATCGGCAGGGGGCTGAACATCTTTGATCTCGATTCGAGTTACTTTCACGCCCCACGGGTTGGTCGCTTCATCGACAATAGTGAGTAGCTTAGTATTGATCATATCCCGTTGACTTAACATTTCATCGAGCTCCATTGAACCAAGCACGGTACGAATATTGGTTAGCGTTAAGTTGCGAATGGCATGAGCCAAGTCAGTGACTTCATAAGCGGCTTTGGAAGCGTCGATACACTGTATAAAGCAGACGGCATCAATCACGACATTCGCATTATCTTTAGAGATCACTTCCTGAGCGGGAATATCCAGAACACGTTCCATCATGTTGACTTTTTGTCCGACACGATCGATGAATGGAATAATGATATTAAGGCCGGGCTGTAACGTATGAGTATAGCGGCCGAAGCGCTCAACCGTCCAATGACTGCCTTGGGGAACCGTCTTAACCGCGGAGGCAATAACGGCGATGGCAACAAAGATAAACACGCTGATAGTAATGAGAGAATCAATTGGCATAACCATTCCTAACCTAGGTTTTTGTATGAATTGTCGTCTATATTAGCGCGTTTGGATTTGGAATAGTTAGGCAGAGTCGTCGTTTTTAGACAACTTAAGGTTGAAATGACAACCTTAAGTTGTTGATTGTTATTAATGCAACAATATTAATAATCAATTTTAGTGAGTAGTTTTAGTGAGCTATGTTAGTCAGTTCTGTCAGGAACGTAATGTTAGTACAGCAGCGAGTAGAGCTGGCGTCGGTATTTACCTGCGATAGGGTTGCCTTGTCCAAGTGCGCTTAAAATGTCCATCATCTCTTTTTTGAATTTACCATCATAAGCGTTAAGGTCCGATTTCAGATAGCCCCAGAGTAGTTCCAATGCCTCTTCTGAACGATTCACTTGATGATACTGCAGCGCTAATTCACAGGCGGTAGCGTGATCCGATGAATTTTGCGCTAGAGCCGTTTCAAGCGCTTGTATTTCAGGGCTGTCTGCCGCCTGCTTATGCAGCTCGAGTTTTGCAATCAGGCTTTTGTAGTAGTTATCTTGATACTCAAGTGGAATATGTTGTAACTGAACTTCCGCCAAATCAAATTGCTGTGTTTCGAGTAAGCTCTGAGCAATGGCTAATCTTACCTCAGGCTTGTTTTTTAGATCGTCGTCGAGCGCGTTGAATAACGCTAATGCTTGTTCGTATTGATGGTCTTGCACCAACTCAAGGGCTTTGTTGAGGTTGCGTTCATCTTGGCTAGGTAAATGTTTGGTTAGCATTTGCTCAATAGCGCCAATCGGTTGAGGACCACCAAGGCCATCAACGGCTTGACCATTAATAAAAAGGGCAATGGTTGGAAGCGACTGCACGCCAAACTGAGCAGCAATGGCTTGCTCTTGTTCGCAGTTGAGCAAAGCGAGCGTGAATGCACCATCATATTGCTGAGTAACCGTTTGAAGTTGAGGGATGATTTCAGCACTTTCTTGGCTCATTGGTGCCCAGAAGTGAATAAGGACGGGAATGTTCGTCGAGCCTTCTAGAATGTCTCTGAAGTTTTGCTCATTCATTTCAACAATATATGGTGATTGCATTTGTGCCTATCCTAAGTGATTCGCTCAATTGATATAAGAAATAGGGGCTTATAGCGTGTTTATCAAGGGGAAATGAAAAATGCCACGTTATTTAGTGGCATTTCTTTTCAAAGGAGGTCTGCATTTGGAGCTGTTGTAATCTAAAACAAAATAAACAAAGTCAGCGTAATGCATACACCAAGTATATTGAGTTGAGTTAATGTCATTAAAATCGTCACCTGAACAAATGTTGTAAGTCACATTTTTGTATGTTTCATGAGCATGATGACAGGGAACTATGACGATTTGATTACAGATTACTCATTAAGCGGCTTTTTGTAATAGTCTATCTAACCACCGATTTGGTAATAGCCTTTTTAATATGGCAAACACTTTCGTCGGGGTTGTCACTCGATAACGAATCTTTGGTTTGTTGGATTCAAGCGCATCAAACAAAGGTGCCAGACAAGCTTCAGGGGGAAGAGCAAACGCATTCCCTGATTTCTCATTATTCAACCGTTCTTTTTGTAACGCATAGGCTTGCTGATGTGCGCTGTTTTTTGTGTCTATCCACTGTTCAAATGCTGTCAATGCATTAGCGCGAAATTGAGTTTCGATAGGGCCAGGTTCTATGAGGCTAATGAAAATGTTGGTGCCAGCAAGTTCTAGGCGTAACGTGTCTGTCCATCCTTCTATCGCAAATTTAGAGGCATTATAGGCCCCTCGATACTTCATCGCAGCGAAGCCCAAAACGGAACTGTTTTGAATGATCCGTCCTTCACCGTTGCTGCGCATAACAGGAAGAAGCAACGTGGTGAGATGGTGCCAACCAAAGACATTGGCTTCAAACTGCGCTCTCAAGGCTTGCGTGGGAAGATCTTCAATCGCTCCTGGTTGCCCATAAGCGCCATTATTAAATAATGCAAAGAGTTGATTGTCGGTGATAGAGAGAACCGACTCTACTGCTGTGCTTATACTGGTTGCACAGTTCAGATCAAGTTGAATGCAAGTTAACCCAAGTTTGGTTAACCGCTCGACATCTTCAACTTTGCGACAAGAAGCGATGACTTGATATCCTCGCTCCTTTAATGCTTTTGCAGCAGTCAGGCCGATTCCGGAAGAACAGCCTGTAATTAATACCCATCGACTCATTAAAACGTCACTATTTTTGGTTTTGAATTGCTAGAGTAATCGATTAGTTATGATGTTGTAACAAGTTTTTGAAAGCAGGCTCAATACGAGAGTAATGAAAGTGAAAACCCAGTTCGGTTAACTTCTTAGGCTTGCAACGGAGGCTATCAAGCAGCAAAGAAGCGCTTTCCCCTAACATCAACTTTATCAAGGGTTTTGGTGTAAATAGAAAGTGTGGTCGCTTTAACGTTTTTGCCAGGGTTTGGCTAAAGTGTTGGTTAGTGACCGGATGAGGCGCGGTTAAGTTAAATGTGCCACTCGCGTGTGAAGTTTCAAGCAAATACAGAATCGCTCTTATCATATCTGTCATGTGTATCCATGGCATGTACTGCTGACCTAAACCAATCGGCCCACCAAGGCCAAACTTATAAATCGGTAACATTTTTGATAGTGCACCGCCGGTCGGGTGGAGAACGATGCCCGTCCTTATCACACAGACCCGAGTGTTTTCAGAACGAGCGCGGTTGGCAATGGTTTCCCACTGTTGACAGACTTGATGGCTAAATCCGGTTTGATTGACTTGCAGCGACTCGTCAAAAGGGTGCATTTGTTGATCGCCGTAATACCCAACGGCAGAGCCACTAATAAAAATAGCGGGTGGCGTTGTACTGGCATGAATCAGTGCGACCAGTTTTTCGGTAGTATTCCAACGACTGTGGCAGATCTTCTCTTTTTGAGTTTTTGACCAACGTTTATCTGCGATGGGTTCACCTGCGAGATTAATAATGGCATCAAAATCATTAACATCTTGGAGGTCGTCAAGTGAGGTTAGAAAGGCGATATTTTTATTGCTAATGTGGGAAAGCTTTTTTTTGGCATTGCCGACATCACGAGTCACCACGACTATTTGGTGGGTAATTAAATGTTTGAGTAACTCTCGGCCGATAAAGCCGGTTCCACCTGTAATCAATAGTTTCATTTTTCCTCCTTAACTGATTGAGTATAGTCACAATGTGATGAACGACATACCTTCAATTCATTTATACGGCTAATAGATGACAATAGGACAAAAAAGACGAGTTATATCTCCATTGCGTTAGTTGTATCACACCTCGGGCGAATTCTATTTACCATGATTATAAAATACAGTTGTGTCATGGAGATAGAATGAACGGCTTAACCACATTACTTAAATCAATGTTTGCAAGCTTTAGAGATCTTTTACCGATTATTTTGGTGGTTGTTTTTTTTCAGCTCGTTGTACTTCAAGAACCATTACCTAATTTGATGTCGATTTTATTTGGACTGGTTCTGATTGTGCTAGGTCTAACTTTTTTTATCTTTGGTTTGGAGATGGGGTTATTTCCTATTGGTGAGTCAATGGCCCAAGCGTTTGCAAGAAAAGGGAGTGTCTTTTGGCTGTTAGCTTTTGCGTTTTGTCTTGGGTTTGGTACGACCGTTGCTGAACCTGCTTTGACGGCAGTTGCCAATGAAGCAGCCGAGGTCGCAGCAGAAGGTGGCATCATAGCCAGTACCATTGAAGAGATCGACTCTTACGCAAATGGGCTTCGCTATACCGTTGCTTTGTCTGTAGGGGTCGCCATATTAGTGGGGGTGTTACGAATTTTAAAAGGGTGGCCAATACAGTATATGATCATCGGTGGGTATATCGGGGTCGTTATACTCACTGGGTTCGCCCCTGATCATATTATTGGTATTGCTTATGATTCTGGTGGTGTCACCACATCAACGATTACCGTCCCTTTGGTGACCGCTTTAGGCGTGGGGTTAGCCTCTGCGATTAAAGGAAGAAACCCAATGATCGATGGATTTGGGTTGATTGCGTTTGCCTCTCTACTGCCCATGATGTTTGTCATGGTTTATGGAATGGTGATTGGATGATAACTATTGATCATTTCTTCCGTATTTTCCTTGATACGATTGTGAATGTGATTCCGATTGTTACGATCCTGTTTGGCTTTCAAGTGGCTGTATTACGACGCCCAATCAATAATCTGCCTCACGTCTTACTTGGCTTCTTTTATGTCTTGCTCGGGCTCTCTCTTTTTCTGATAGGGCTCGATTTGGCATTGTTTCCATTGGGAGAAACCATGGCTCAGCAACTCACAGCCCCCAAGTTTCTGAATGAAGTGCGCTTAAGCATTGGTCTTCATCTTTCTTGGATTGATTATTATTGGGTGTATTTGTTTGCGTTTCTTATTGGGTTTAGTACGACCATTGCTGAGCCATCATTAATTGCCGTGGCTATTAAGGCGAACCAAGTCTCTGGTGGGAGCATCAGTGTCAACGGTTTGAGAATTGCCGTTGCCATTGGCGTAGCATTCGGCATTGCTCTGGGAAGCTACAGAATTGTGGTTGGGGACCCCATCCATTACTACATCATTGGCGGTTACATCGTCGTTGTTATTCAAACTTTTTTTGCCCCTAAGTTGATTGTCCCGTTAGCGTACGATTCAGGGGGCGTCACGACATCAACCGTTACCGTTCCATTAGTTGCGGCTCTAGGGCTCGGGCTGGCTTCCACGGTCCCAGGCCGAAATCCTGTGATTGATGGTTTTGGGCTGATTGCCTTTGCAAGCTTGTTTCCGATTATTTCGGTCATGGCTTATGCGCAAATTACACAAATATTGAACAAAAAAAGCATTAAAGGAGAAGTCTAATGCGCTTTAAACTCATATTGGCATTTGTTGAAGACAGTAAAGTAGACATCGTTCTGGATGCCGCTAGAGAAGCTGGTGCAACAGGCGCCACCGTGATTAATAACGCTCGTGGCGAGGGGCTAAATAAGAAAAAAACCTTCTTTGGTTTGACTTTAGAAGTTCAAAAAGATGTGTTGCTTTTCGTTGTCGAGGAGCACTTGTCTCGGCATATTTTAGAAACGATCAGTGACGTCGGGGAGTTTGATTCAGAGTCTGGTCAAGGTATTGCTGTGCAGATCGATGTGGAAGATGCCGTTGGTGTTGCTCATCAGGTTGAAACGTTAACGAAGGTGGTTGAGGATAAACTATGAAGACACATGAAATAATACAAGTGCGAGATGTCATGGCGAATACTTATGTCATGGTTGATGGGTTAACCACGGTCAATGAAGCGATAGCACTTGCACGCCAGCATAATGTGAAGGCTCTTATTGTAAACAAGCGAAACGAAGAAGATGAGTTTGGCATCATACTGATGAATGACATCGCGAAAAAAGTCCTGGCTAAAAATCGCTCTCCAATGAGAACAAACGTCTACGAGATTATGACTAAGCCAGCTCTCTCGGTCGCACCAAATATGAATGTGAAATACTGCGCACGTCTGTTTGAGCGTTTTAAAATAAGTCGAGCGCCAGTTATCGAGAACGGAGAAGTGATTGGTATGGTTAGCTACAATAATATTGTGTTTAATGGCATGGCTATTGATGACGAGCGAGAAAATAGGTTCTAGAATATCGCTGGTCATTAATCAGGAGTATTTTCTGTGGAATTATTTTTTGCCTCCGACTTACACGGAAGCTTGCCAGCAACGAAACGAGTACTTGAACAATTTGAACAGTCAGGTGCTACCACTTTGATTTTACTCGGGGATACGCTAAATCATGGCCCTAGAAACCCAGTACCAGAGGGTTACGCGCCTTCAGAGGTGGCTGTGTTATTAAATCAGTATGCAGATTCGATAATTTCGGTTAGAGGCAATTGTGATAGTGAAGTTGATCAAATGCTATTGGACTTTCCAATGATGACGGACTACTCGTGGGTCTTAATGGAGTCTGGGCAGAGAATGTTCATTACGCATGGGCACCTTTATAATTCGAATAAACGCCCACCCTTAAAAGAAAATGACATCCTTGTTCATGGGCATACACATATTCCTGTTGCTGAAAAACACGGAGATATCGTTGTATTTAATCCGGGCTCGGCAACTTTCCCTCGAGATGGTTACCCAGCAAGCTTTGGCCGCTTAAGTGACGGAGTACTTCAAGTCGTGAGCTTTGACGGAGAGATTCTTTCACACTATCAAGATTAAAAATATCAACGTCAATAATATTTTTTGTAATCAGAACGATGCAAAACAAAAAAAGGGAGACAGAAGTCTCCCTAATCAGCACAACAGTAACAAGGAACTAGTTAGTAAAAAGAACGGTTGAACCGTGATTCAAACTGGTCAGCAACAGTGTCTGTTTATTGACAATATCAATGCGGCGGCTTTGTCTTGCTTCCATCTTGAACAGTTGTGTAATCAGCTTCAATTGCTCTTCAGTAAAGTCTTTGGTTTGCGCTGAAGAGACATCCTTAAATTCCTTTGGTGATACTAAAAGGTAATTGTCACTGATATCCCATTCACCGGTTTCTGAGATATTGATCATGACGATGTTATCACTTTCTTCAACGATCAAGCGTACCAGTGACACTCGGATGTAAGTCCCGTTTGGTAGGTATTTTACATTGGAATTGACTTCAGCTCGGCGTAATGGGCCAACGGAATCACCGGCGATATGAGATACCTCTGTGATTAATCGAGACTGCCACTCGTGAGAAGTAAGGACTTGCTCAACTTTGAGGTCACTTCCCCAATATAACCAAGCGCTAAACAAAGCAGATATTGCGAGAATAATAGTCGTGATTTTCTGAGTCATGATCTTATTCATTATAAACACACCTTGTTAATATCAGGGTTTTTCCAAACAATACGAACGGTTTTGTTGTTGCTAGACTGCTCAACAGTGTGAATGTAATTGAGTATCACTTGCTCATTTTGACCACCCGTAGCAATAACTTTAATGGGGGTTAACTCGTCTTTATGTTGGTTTAAGTAGCTGTTTACACATAGTTCCAGTGATGGAAGCCATTGTGAAAGGTCTGGATGATTGAATGGCGTTATCACCGGGACATCTTGATAAACCGCTAATTCTCTAAATTTAGACTCACTTGGTGTCGTGAAAAGCACCACCATCAATGGCAGAGCCATCGCCAATAGAAGCAGTAATTTAGGAATCAACTTTGAAGGTGTAGTGAGTTTGACGTTAGGTTCTACACCGAGCGCACTGACTGTATTTTCATTGGCATTAGGAACCTGTTTTGATTCTGCAATCGCTGACTCTGAAACATCAGGTTCTGACATTGGTTTTTCTTCAATGTTAAATGACGTCACTTCTTTTGATGAAGCAAGTACTGTGGTTGCTTTCACGGAGCAGATCAGTTGATAACCGCGCTTGGGGACGGTTTTTACGAATAGCGGTGATTTTGTTGAGTCCTTCAACATTTTTCTTAGCGTAGAGATCGCTTGAGTGAGACTCGAATCATCTACCTCAAAGCCTTGATCTCGCCAAACAAATTCATGCAATTCATGGCGAGTAATCACTTCATTTGGGCGTTCGCACAGCAGTAATAGAATACGGCTTTCATTACTGCCTAAACGCACTAGGTCAGTATCGCTCTCGTTATCTACTAATGAGTTGTTATTTGGGTCAAAAGTAAATCGGTCTGCAAGGATAAACTTTGTGCCTATATTGCTCATTGGACTCTTCTTAATTAGACAAGTTATTAGGGGAAAACAGTGAGTTTGAATGTCAATGACTGAAACATCAAAGTTATGATTTTAGTTTCTTTGATAAGTTTCGACAGTAGGATAAACAAAAATGATAAAAAAAACAGTGTTTTTATGGTTTTTGACCTTGAATTTACAATTGTCATCCTCATGTTAACTATCAATTGCCCCTTAGTGGGTTGTACATAAATGATAAGAGTCACGGAGCTAATATGAGCGAGACGTTAACAAGCAATAAAGAAACACGCGGCTTTCAGTCTGAAGTAAAACAGCTACTTCACTTAATGATTCATTCTTTATATTCCAATAAAGAAATCTTTCTAAGAGAGCTTATCTCTAATGCCTCTGATGCTGCAGACAAATTGCGCTTTCAAGCACTATCAGATTCAAATCTGTACGCTGGTGACGCCGAACTAGGGGTTAAGTTATCCTTTGATGTAGCAGCGAACACATTGACGATTTCTGATAATGGTATCGGTATGACTCGTGACGATGTCATTGAGCATTTGGGGACTATTGCCAAATCAGGCACCGCTGATTTCTTCTCGAAGCTTTCAGAAGACCAAACAAAAGACTCACAGTTAATTGGTCAATTTGGTGTTGGTTTTTACTCAGCTTTCATCGTGGCAGACGCGGTCACTGTTCGTACTCGTCGTGCTGGTCTTGACTCTGATCAAGCCGTTCAATGGCACTCTGCTGGCGAAGGTGATTACACCATTGAAGATATTACTAAAGAGACTCGCGGCACGGATATTGTTTTACATATGCGTGATGAAGGTAAAGAGTTTCTTTCAGAATGGCGTTTACGTGATGTCATCAGCAAGTACTCTGACCATATCGGAATCCCGGTTTCTATCTTAACTGTGGTTAAAGATGAAGAAGGCAAGGAAACCGAAGAAACGAAGTGGGAGCAAATCAATAAAGCTCAGGCACTGTGGACTCGCAGTAAATCGGATATTTCTGATGAAGAGTACCAAGAGTTTTACAAGCATGTGTCGCACGACTTTGCCGATTCCTTGCTGTGGAGCCACAACAAAGTAGAAGGTAAAAACGACTATACTAGCTTGTTATATATCCCGGCTAAAGCCCCTTGGGATATGATGAACAGAGACCATAAATCAGGTCTGAAGCTCTACGTTCAACGTGTCTTTATTATGGATGACGCAGAGCAGTTTATGCCATCTTATTTGCGCTTTACTCGTGGCTTGATTGATTCGAATGATCTACCGTTGAATGTCTCGCGTGAAATTCTACAAGACAACAAAGTGACTCAATCACTGCGTAATGCTTGTACCAAGCGGGTTTTAACAATGCTAGAGCGTCTGGCTAAGAACGACGAAGAAAAATACCAAAGCTTCTGGAAAGAGTTTGGTTTGGTTCTAAAAGAAGGCCCAGCAGAAGATTCAGCCAACAAAGAGAAAATTGCAGGCTTATTGCGTTTTGCTTCAACAGAAGTGGATTCTTCCGATCAAACGATTGGTCTTGCGGCGTATGTTGAGCGCATGAAAGAAGAACAAGATAAGATCTACTACCTAACGGCTGATAGCTATGTAGCGGCAAAGAACAGTCCTCACCTTGAGCAATTTAAAGCGAAAGGTATTGAGGTTATTCTTATGTCGGATCGCATTGATGAGTGGTTGATGAACTACTTAACGGAATTTGATGGTAAGCAGTTCCAGTCAATTACGAAAGCAGGTCTTGATTTGAGCAAATTTGAAGATGAAGCAGAGAAAGAGCAACAAAAAGAGACGGAAGAAGAGTTTAAGTCGGTTGTTGAGCGTACTCAAGCTTACCTTGGCGATCGTGTTAAAGAAGTCCGCACAACGTTTAAGCTTGATACTACGCCTGCCGTTGTTGTGACGGATGATTTTGAAATGGGTACTCAGATGGCGAAGCTGCTCGAAGCGGCAGGCCAAGAAGCGCCTCAAGTTAAATACATCTTTGAACTGAACCCTCAACACGATCTTGTTAAGCGCATGGCTGATGAAGTCGATGAGCAAGCGTTTGGTGGATGGGTTGAAGTGTTGCTAGGTCAAGCAATGCTTGCGGAAAAAGGCTCAATGGAAGATCCATCTCAGTTTGTCGGTGCGATCAACAAGCTTTTGACTAAGGTTTAATACCAAATGTAGTAAAAAAGCTCGCTTTGGCGAGCTTTTTTACTAATTGTCCTTAGAATCGTCGAAAAGACGTAACTTTTGTTTATTAAGGACGTAAACGTTATCGTGCTGAGCCATTCTTTAGTCGTAATTCAGTCCGAACGTAAAAAAATATGTTAATATGCTCGACTGAGTAATCGGTTATATGCACGGATACTCATCTAAACAACACTGTTTTAAAACCTTATACCGAAACTTATCGTTGCGACTGCGCTAAACGGTTAACCGATTTAGTGACACTGTGAGCTTCGGTATAAATCATTTATTTCTAAAGAGGAACAAACATGCGCATCATCCTTCTAGGTGCTCCAGGTGCAGGTAAAGGCACACAAGCTCAATTCATCATGGAAAAGTATGGTATTCCACAAATCTCAACGGGTGACATGCTGCGTGCTGCAATTAAAGCGGGCACTGAAATGGGCAAGCAAGCGAAATCAGTAATCGATGCTGGACAACTTGTTTCTGATGAGATTATCTTAGGTTTAATCAAAGAGCGTATTGCTGAAGATGATTGTGCAAAAGGCTTTTTGCTAGACGGCTTCCCTCGTACCATTCCTCAGGCTGACGGCTTGAAAGAAATGGGCGTTAATGTTGATTATGTGATTGAATTTGATGTGGCTGACGGCGTAATTGTTGAGCGCATGGCTGGCCGTCGCGCTCACCTTGCTTCTGGTCGTACTTATCACGCAATTTATAATCCGCCAAAAGTGGAAGGTAAAGATGACATTACCGGTGAAGACCTTGTTGTGCGTGATGATGATAAAGAAGAGACAGTTCGTGCACGTTTAGGCGTATACCACGAGCAAACTGCGCCACTTATCGAGTACTACGGTAAAGAAGCACAAGCAGGCAACACTCAGTACCTGAAATTTGACGGCACTAAGCAAGTGGCTGAAGTGAGTGCAGAGCTGGCAAAAGCACTGTCTTAATTGACAAGTTATTTGATATAGTGAAGCGACCTTTATAAGGTCGCTTTTTTTGATCCGTATTGGAGCGATAAGCGTAAACAAGCAGACACACATTAACGATAAGCTGGGTTATGGAAAATACAAAACAGGGCATTTTGCTCGTGAATTTAGGGACACCGGATGCCGCTACGCCAAAAGCAGTGAAGGCATTTTTATCTGAGTTTTTACATGATCACCGTGTGGTTGATATGACCCGCTGGTTATGGTGCCCTTTGTTGCATGGCATTATTCTTCCTGTCCGTGTACCTAAAGTCGCTAAATTGTATCAATCGGTATGGATGGAAGAAGGCTCGCCTTTGATGGTGCATTCTTGCAGACAAAAAGAACGCTTAGAGGCCGCGATAGGTATCCCGGTCGAACTTGGTATGACCTATGGCAACCCGAGTTTAAAGTCGGGCATAGAATCTCTTCAAGAACGAGGCGTGGATGACATCCTTGTCCTTCCGTTGTATCCGCAGTACTCAGGAACCACGACAGCGGCTGTGAGCGATGGTCTATTGAAAGCCTTTAAGGGAGCAGCCCGCATTCCTCAGTATCGTTTGACCACCGATTACCACGATCATCCACAATACATTAAAGCGCTTGCTGCCACGGTGAGAAAGAGTTGGCAAGAAAACGGTCAAGGCGATTACTTACTTTGTTCCTACCATGGAATACCAAAGCGCTATGCCGATAATGGCGATGTTTATCCTCAGCATTGTTTAACCACCACCAAATTGTTGGCGCAAGAACTCGGGTTAAATGAAGAGCAAATAGGGCACACTTATCAATCGCGTTTTGGACGAGAAGAGTGGTTACAACCGTACACTGACAAAACCCTTGAACAGCTGCCAGGAAAAGGCATTAAAAAGCTGGATATCGTTACCCCTGCTTTTGCCTCTGATTGTTTAGAAACATTAGAAGAAATTTCAGAAGAGTGTAAAGAGATCTTTGTTGAAGCCGGCGGAGAGCATTTTCAGTACATCCCATGCTTAAATGATTCGGATGAACATATCGAGTTATTGCAACAGATTGTAAAGACACAATTTACCCTTTAAAAGGGGTAAGATAGACTTAAAATAAATAGAAAAAGCTGTTGGTAAATTATGAAGCGTTGGTATCTTCTGTATTGTAAAAGAGGTGAGCAGCAACGAGCGAAACTGCACCTTGAAAATCAAAATGTCGAGGTCTTTTACCCAGAAGTTGAGGTGGAAAAAATCACCCGAGGTAAAAAGGCGGTTAAGAAAGAGCCACTTTTTCCATCTTATATGTTTGTTCGTTTCGATTTTGAGGCCGGGCCGTCGTTGACAACCGTTCGATCGACTCGCGGTGTGGTGGATTTTGTTCGTATGGGTAACCACCCACAAGAGGTGCAAGGGGATCTGATCTATACGCTGAAACAGTTAGAACAAGATAACTGCGAAGTCCAGTCACTTAATCTTCCTGAAAAAGGCGACATTATTGGGGTAGTGGGTGGTCAATTCGCAGGAATTGATGCCATTTACCAAGAGTCAGATGGTGAAGCGCGATCGATATTATTAGTGAAAATGATCAGTAAAAAGGTTCCAATTAGTATTGCTAATAAAGATTTAGATTTGCAATAAACACAGTTCATGCGGAACAGTGAAATAAAAAAGGCACCGAAAGGTGCCTTTTTTATGAATCAGATTCTATTGTGATTAGTAAGAATCGTTATGCACGGCTTTAACAGCACGTCCAGATGGGTCTGCGCAGTTCTTAAAAGACTCATCCCATTCAATTGCTTTTGCAGATGAACAAGCAACGGATGGGCCACCTGGTACACATTCTGCTGCTGATTCTAGTGGGAACAACTCTTCAAAGATTTCACGATAAGCGTAACCTTCTTTTGTTTGAGGTGTGTTGTATGGGAAGCGGAACGCTGCTGTTTCCATTTGCTTGTCTGTGACGTTAGCATCAGCTGTTGCTTTTAACGTATCAATCCAATCATAGCCTACGCCATCAGAAAATTGCTCTTTTTGACGCCAAGCAATGGCTTCTGGTAAGTAGTGCTCAAAGCACTCGCGTAGGATGTGTTTTTCCATCTTACCGTTGCCACACATTTTATCCTCTGGGTTTAAGCGCATTGCCACATCGATAAACTCTTTATCCAAGAATGGTACACGGCCTTCAACGCCCCATGCTGCCAACGACTTATTGGCACGCGCACAGTCAAACATGTTCAGAGCTAAAAGCTTACGTACTGTCTCTTCATGGAACTCTTTCGCGTTAGGCGCTTTATGGAAGTATAAGTAGCCACCAAAGATTTCGTCTGCACCTTCACCTGACAGCACCATCTTAATGCCCATCGCTTTGATCTTTCTTGCTAATAGGTACATGGGTGTTGAGGCGCGAATCGTGGTGACATCGTATGTTTCAATGTGGTAAATAACGTCACGAATCGCATCAAGACCTTCTTGAATAGTGTAGGTCATCTCATGGTGAACGGTACCAATTTGATCGGCAACCTCGCGAGCGGCTTTTAGATCGGGCGCACCTTCTAGTCCAACCGCAAAGGAGTGCAGTTGCGGCCACCATGCTTCAGACTGACCATCATCTTCAATACGCATTGCGGCAAATCGTTTGGCGACTGCTGAAGTAATCGAAGAATCAAGACCGCCAGATAACAGTACTCCGTATGGGACGTCAGTCATTAGTTGGCGCTTAACCGCGGCTTCTAAAGCTTCAGTTAACTCTTCTTTGCTGGTTGAGTTACCCTGGACTGCTGCGTACTCATTCCAATCTCTAGTGTAGTAACGCTGAGGTTCAGAGTCTGCTGAACCGTAGTAACAACCAGGAGGGAATTCACTCACGGTTTTACAAACGGGTACCAATGCTTTCATTTCTGATGCTACGTAGTAGTTACCGTGTTCGTCGTAACCTTGATAAAGAGGAATGATACCAATGTGGTCACGTCCAACTAAATATTGGTCTTTTTCTTCGTCATATAATACAAACGCGAAAATACCATTTAACTCTTCTAGTAGCTCTGAGCCGTATTCTTGGTATAGCGCCAGAATGACTTCACAGTCAGAGTCGGTTTGAAAGTCGTATTTGCCTTCGTAACGTTCACGGATCTCTTTGTGGTTGTAGATCTCTCCATTGACCGCAAGTATGTGTTTTTTATCATGGCTATAAAGAGGCTGAGCTCCACTATTTAATCCCACAATGGCTAAGCGTTCATGCGCTAGAATCGCGTTGTCCGATGCATAAATACCTGACCAATCAGGGCCTCGGTGACGTAATTTTTTAGACATCTCTAGTGCCACGGGACGAAGCGAACTAGCGTCGCTCTTAATATCTAATATGCCAAAAACTGAACACATACAACTTCCTTTTAAATTTTATTTAATCTGTTAATAGCAATTTGCCATTTTGATTAAGAAAAGCAACTCTATTAGAGAATAAAAATGAGAAAAAGACGATAGGGTTAGAAAAAATCCACCAAAAAATCAATATTGATGGATTTTTTCTAATAAATGGTTGGAGAGCAGCCATTAGCTAGCGAGATACCGTGTATCTCGCCAAACATGAAATGAACAAGAGAGTAAGATTACTCTGGTTTGTTGAATACCGGCTTTAGTTGGTCGCACACATGACGCGCAAAACCACTGCCTGCTTCATTATAAATATTAAAAGCGGCATCTACGCCATTTTCAACCAAGATATCGAGTTGATCTGAGTACTCTGCGATCGCAGCGATTTGGCCTTGGAAGTTTCGGCTTTGAAGCTGTTGTAAAGCGATTTGGTTACCTTGGTGGTGAGGCATCGCTAATAGAACCAACTTCACATTGGCGGTATCTAATATTCTTTCCCAGAAGTCTGGATCCGTCGCGTCTCCTGAAATCACATTTCTTCCTTCAGAGCGATGTTCTAACGCTGCTTCTTCTTTGACTTCAACACCTAAGCTAACCTTCCCATAGCGTTTAATCAGCTCATCGTATGCCCCAGATCCGATACGGCCCATTCCAAGGATGAGTATCTGAGCGTTACCTGGATTAATCAGCTGATCGCGTTTATGAAGTTTCTCGGCGGTGTGCTCTTTTAACCAACCCGCTGAACGTTGATAAATAGCGTGGCCGTTTCTATTGATAGGAGCCGCAACAATAAATGATAAAGAGATAGTTAAGGCTAATGCAACGAGAATATCGCCTGACATCCAACCCATTTGGAAGGCCAATCCACCGACAATCAGGCCAAATTCACTAAAGTTAAACAAAGATAATGAGGTTAATAGAGACGTTCGGACTCTAAATTTGTAGGCCTTAAGAACGAGGAAGTAGAGAATTCCGTTAATGGGTAGCAGCAGCAAAAACAGAAGTGATAAAACAACGGCTGATAGCGTGGGTTGCGCGGAAAGCCCGATGTTTAAGAAAAAACACACCAGTAAAAGCTCTTTAATGTTAAAGAGTGATTTAGACAGTTCGGAGGCTTTCTTATGACCAGCCAGCAGCATGCCTAAAAGAAGCGCACCAAGATCCGGTTTGACGCCGACTAAATTAAAGAGACCGGCACCAACGACAAGGCCAAAGAAAATGCCACACAGTACCAGCATTTCCCCGTGTCCCACTTTATCGAGTATTGTGTAAAACAGTGGCCTTAAAAAAGGCAACACGAATAATGCAATAGCATACCACTCTGGGATTTTCCCTGTTGATACGGTAAGGAAAATGACCGCGAAGATATCTTGCATAACCAATATACCGATCGCAATCGTGCCGTATGTCGAGTTCAATTCCCCTTTTTCTTGCAGTGTTTTGACCGCAAAAACGGTTGAGGAGAACGAGAGAGCAAAGGCAAGTAAAACAATATGTTCAAGCGGCATGGTTGCGATGCTTGAAATGCCCAGATATTTGAATATCAGTAGAGCGACACTAAACAGCAGCGTTGAGAGTAAATTGTGAACGGTGGCCCCAGCCCAAATTTCTTTGGAGAGTAGGATCTTAATATCCAGTTTTAAGCCAATAGTAAACAGCAGTAAAGTAACACCCAGATCGGCAAGCGTAATAATGGTTTCATTACTTTGAAAGCCGAACGCATGAAGACCAAAGCCCGCTAATAAGAAACCAACTAAAGGGGGAAGGTTGAGCTTAAGAGCGATAAAGCCAGCAAAAAATGCGGCGGAAATTAAGATGATGTCCATACGATTTGATTGTTATCCTCAATGACAAAAAGGCTGTGAATAATCACAGCCATAAAGTGTACATCAATTAGTTATAGAAGAAGAAGTTTTGTGCTCAGTTCTGCAGGTTTGTTGTCAGCTGGCTCAATCTTCTAAAAGCTTTTGCAATAGGACGCCATTGAGCATGGAGCGCTTAATCATGGCAAAGGCCCCAATCGTTGGCTGTTTATCCACTTTTGAAGCGACTATTGGCAGTGCCTTATGGAAAGTGGTGAGAGACTGATTTTCTACATTACGTCGTATCGCTGGGAATACAATGTCTTCACAAGCGGTGATATCTCCTGCGATAACCACCTTCTGCGGGTTAAACAGGTTAATAGTGATCGCGATGGCTTTACCGAGTTGGTTCCCCACGCGAACAAGACTTTGTGTTGCTAACTCGTCACCGAAGTTAGCGTGATCACACACATCTTGAATGGTGATAGAGTCAACTTTACTTAAGCTGGATTCGTAGCCTTGATTGATCAGTTTTTGTACTCGCTCCAGAATCGCTGGGTTTGAAGCCACCGTCTCTAAGCAACCAAAGTTACCACATTGACATTGCTCGCCCAGAGGATCGATCTGAATGTGACCAATTTCTCCAACGTTACGATTGAAGCCTAAAAATACCTGACCGTTGACAATAATGCCTGCACCCGTACCACGGTGTACGCTGACTAGTATCGAATCTTGGCAATCTTTAGAGGCGCCAAAATAGTGTTCAGCTAACGCAATTCCTCTAACGTCATTCCCGACAAAGCATTCGACGTTGAATTTGTCTTTGATGATGCTGCCCAGTGGGAGGTGGTCAATATCAGTATTTGGCATGTAATCCACAACCCCAGTTTCTGGATTAACCAAGCCTGGCAAGGCAATGCCGATCGCGATCAATTGGTTGGTAATAGCGCGATGATCTTCAATAAATCGCCCTAGTTGGGAGAGCAAGCCGTCAGTCAGCTGAGTTTGATTAGAATAGATAAGCTCGTGATGTTCCGTCACCAGCTCTATTCCTCCTAGGTTATAGAGACTAAATTGAACATAGTCTCTGCCTAGCCTTACCGCCACTGAGTGGAAGGGTTCCACTTCTGTTGTTAAAGAAATGGCTCTGCGTCCGCCTGTGGAAGCCTGCTGGGCCACTTCTTTAATCAAACCGCGCTCAAGAAGTTGGCGGGTGATTTTGGTAACACTGGCTGGTGCGAGTTGACTCACATCAGCAACCTGTATTCTCGATATAGGACCTTTTTGATCAATAAGTCGATATACCGCTGCACTGTTTAGTTGTTTAACTAAATCTACGTTACCTATCTGTCCGCCATTCATGATTAATTTTGCTCGTATTGTCCGTTAACAACAGTCGCTTGAACATTGAAGTCTCTATCAAACACAGCAAGGTTAGCGACCATGCCTTTTTTAATTCGGCCTAATTGGTCATCAACACCCATTGCTGCTGCAGGGTATAGCGTAGCCATACGAAGAGCTTCATCCAAAGCGATACCGACATGCTCTACTGTATTTTGAACTGCTTCAATCATAGTCAGTGCAGAGCCGCCAAGCGTGCCATTTTCATCCACACACTTGCCATCACGGTAATATACTTTCTTGCCAACAAAAATAAAGTGATCCATCTCAGCACCTGCTGGAGCTGTGGCATCGGTCACTAATACAAGCTTTTCACCTTTGATTTTGTGAGCAATTCGGATGTTAGCGTAATCAACATGGAAGCCGTCGGCGATAATACCCGCGTAGACTTCAGGCGTATCATAAATCGCGCCCACAACACCGGGTTCACGTCCAACCATTGGGGTCATCGCATTAAATAAGTGCGTCGCAAACGTAATACCAGATTCAAAGCTTTGGCGCGCTTCCGCATACGTTGCATTAGTGTGGCCGATTGATACGACAATACCTGCCGCTTTCAAGCGCTCGATGTGCTCGGGAGCATTGTGTTCTGGTGCTAGTGTGACTTTTGATATTAGGTCTGCATTGTCGCAGATAGTATCAATCATGCTGTCATCTGAAGGGCGGATGTGGTCAACACTATGAATGCCTTTTTTGAGTACATTCAGGTATGGCCCTTCAAGGTGCAAACCGAGAGATTGGTTTTGATATTTTGAATGATAATCTCGAGCCGCGTTGATGGCACTTTTCATATCTTCATCGGAAGAGGTAATCAGTGTAGGCAAAAAGCTGGTACAGCCAGATTTAAGGTTAGCCAGGTGCATGGTTTGCATGGTATCTGCAGTGATTTCATCATTTAGCATGACACCACCACAACCATTAAGCTGTAAATCAATAAAACCAGGGCTTAAATTTGCACCTTGAAGATCTTTTATTTCGATATCTGCTGGTAACTCTGACAGAGCACAAACCGATTCGATAAGGCCTTCATTAATGATAACAGCATGATTGAGAAGTACATCGCTGCCGGTGAAAATTTTACAGTTAGTTAGCGCATACATGATCAGCTAATCCTTATTTTAAAAATATATGAAACCTTGTGAGCTTAATTGAAGGAAAGAACGGAGTGAATACTTCTTTTTTAACGTTCAATTAGGCTGGGAATTTAGTTAGCAAATGGCGTGAAAATACTGAGTTTTATTGCTCTAAGTACATTCTTTTAAGATCGCGCCGTAATATAAATTTACATTATTAAAAAGTGGTGCAAGCCTTTATTTTATTGGCCTGGACGCCATAATTTGGTGCTAATAATCTCTAAATGTTATCGTCTATTTGCCATTTTTTTTAATTGTAAAATAAGTTTTATGATCTAGCTAGCAAAAACCTGCCTTTTTGGGTGTTTCTGGTGATTATGATCACAAATGGTAAGGTTTTAATTTGCGGAGCAAAATTAATGGCCTAAACTGAAAGCGACTAAATTGAGTGACCGAAATAAGTTACTCGCATAATGATTAATTCCTATAGGGGGAACTATAAGGTGAATATTCTTGGATACGCACAAAAGCTAGGTAAAGCTCTTATGCTGCCTATCGCAACGTTACCGATTGCGGCGCTTTTACTACGTTTGGGTCAAGGCGACCTGTTAGATATCGCATTCATGGCGCAAGCTGGTGGAGCAATTTTTGGTAACCTACCGCTTCTATTCGGTTTGGGTATTGCGATTGGTCTTTCTAAAGACGGTAACGGTGCGGCAGGTCTTGCTGGTGCAGTTGCTTACTTCGTACTAACTGCTACAGCAACGACAATTAACGCAGATGTTAACATGTCATTCTTCGGCGGTATCTTCGCAGGTATCATCGCAGGTCACTCATACAACGCTTTCCACGCGACACGCCTTCCAGAATGGCTGGCTTTCTTCGCGGGTAAACGTTTAGTACCTATCATGGCCGGTCTATTTGCACTTGTTGCCGGTGCTGTTTCTGGTGTGGTTTGGCCTGGTGTACAGTCTGGTCTAGATGCACTTGCTCACGCAGTATCAACGTCTGGCGCTGTTGGTCAATTCGTTTACGGTACTCTTAACCGTGCACTTATCCCTGTCGGTCTGCACCACGTGTTGAACTCTTACTTCTGGTTCGGTATGGGTACGTGTCAAGAAATCATCGTTGCTGGTCAAGGCGCTTTCGCTAACATCACTCAACTTTGTGTTGACCCGACACTGGCTAAAACTCTAGTTGTTGGTCAAGAGCACACGTTCACATTCGCTAACTCTGTTACTCCAGAAATCACAACTGTTGTGAAAGAAGTGACTGAAACAGTGAAATCTGGCGACCTACACCGTTTCTTCGGTGGCGATAAAGGCGCTGGCGTATTCATGAACGGTTTCTTCCCTGTCATGATGTTCGGTCTACCAGGCGCAGCTCTAGCAATGTACCTAGCAGCTCCTGCTGAAAAACGCAGCCAAGTTGGTGGTGCACTGTTCTCAGTAGCCTTCTGTTCTTTCCTAACGGGTATCACAGAGCCACTAGAATTCATGTTTGTATTCCTAGCGCCTGCTCTATACGCAATGCACGCTGTGTTTACAGGTCTGTCTCTAGTTGTTGCTAACATGTTTGGTACGCTACACGGCTTTGGTTTCTCTGCAGGTCTTATCGACTTCGTATTGAACTGGGGTCTAGCAACTAAACCATTCACTCTACTATTGATTGGTCTAGCATTTGGTGCTCTATACTTCTTCACATTTAGCTTTGCTATCCGCGCATTCAACCTTAAGTCGCCAGGTCGTGAAGATGAAGACGAAGAAGCTGCTCCAGCGGGCGACGCTCCAAAAGGTGATGTTGCACGTCAATACCTTAAAGCTCTAGGTGGTCACGACAACCTAACTTCAATTGATGCATGTATCACACGTCTACGTTTAACTCTTAAAGACCGCTCTATCGCTGATGAAGCTGTACTTAAGAAGCTTGGCGCGAAAGGTGTTGTTAAACTAGGTGAAAATAACCTACAAGTTATTCTTGGCCCACTGGCTGAAATCGTTGCTGGCGAAATGAAAGCAATCGGTCCAGGTGAAGACCTTTCAGATGTAAAACTTCCTTAGTCGCAACTTTCCTTAATTGGAATAACGACAAGTAAGTGAAAAATATTAAGCCTCCCTATTTTGGGAGGTTTTTTTGTTTGTGTTGAAGTCTATAAGGTTGAGTGGCTAGAAGATGAACGCTGTATTCTTCATCATTCTTCACGGGCTCAGCGAGTAATTGATAATTTAATGCGAGTTCTTATTGTGTAAAGGCGTAGAATTGTGGATCATTAACGGCTTATTAATTCTGACAATACTAAACCATATTGAGGTGCTATAGATGAGTGAAGCTGCTGAGGCTCGTCCATCGAATTTCATTCGCCAAATCATAGATAAAGATTTAGCGGATGGTAAACACACTAACGTGCATACTCGTTTCCCACCGGAGCCGAACGGGTATTTGCACATTGGTCATGCTAAATCTATTTGCTTAAATTTTGGTATTGCTCAGGACTACCAGGGGCAGTGTAATCTACGTTTTGATGACACAAACCCTGAGAAAGAAGACGTTGAGTACGTTGAGTCTATTAAAAATGACGTCAGCTGGTTAGGCTTTGAATGGTCTGGCGATGTTTGTTATTCATCGAATTACTTTGATACGCTTTATGGCTACGCTGTTGAGCTAATAAACAAAGGTCTAGCGTATGTCGATGAGTTGAGCCCAGAGCAGATCCGTGAATACCGCGGTACGTTAACAGAGCCTGGTAAAGCGAGCCCTTATCGCGATCGTAGTCCTGAAGAAAATTTAGCGTTATTTGAGAAGATGCGCGAAGGTGGATTCAAAGAAGGGACTGCGTGTCTGCGAGCTAAAATTGATATGAGCTCTTCGTTCATGGTGATGCGCGATCCGGTGATATACCGCGTTCGCTTTGCGACTCACCATCAAACGGGCGATAAGTGGTGCATTTACCCTATGTACGACTTTACGCATTGTATTTCTGATGCCCTTGAGGGGATCACTCATTCGTTGTGTACGCTTGAGTTCCAAGATAACCGTCGTTTGTACGATTGGGTCCTTGAGAATATCTCGATTGATTGTCAACCGCATCAATATGAATTCAGTCGTTTGAATCTTGAGTATACGGTGATGTCAAAACGTAAGCTGAATCAGTTAGTTGTTGAAAACCTGGTTGAAGGTTGGGACGACCCACGCATGCCAACGATTTCTGGTTTGCGCCGACGAGGTTTCACTCCTGGTTCTATCCGTGAATTCTGTAAGCGTATTGGTGTAACGAAGCAAGAGAACATGATTGAGTTTGGTTCTCTAGAATCTTGTATTCGTGATGATCTGAATGAAAATGCGCCTCGTGCTATGGCAGTTCTTGATCCTATTAAAGTGGTTATTGAAAACTTTGATGAGACGAACGTTGAGACATTGACGATTGCTAACCACCCAAATAAGCCTGAAATGGGTAGTCGCGAAGTACCATTCTCTCGTGAAGTTTGGATCGAGCGTGATGATTTTCGTGAAGAAGCGAACAAGAAGTACAAACGTTTAGTACTAGGTAAAGAAGTTCGACTGCGCGGCTCGTACGTGATTAAAGCTGAGCGTATTGAAAAAGATGCGGAAGGCAATATTACGACTATTTTCTGCTCTTACGACAATGAAACACTGGGTAAGAATCCAGCTGACGGTCGCAAAGTAAAGGGCGTGATTCACTGGGTTTCTGCTGACAAAGCGATACCAGCTGAAATTCGCCTATATGATCGTCTATTTACGGTTGCTAACCCAGCAGCAGAAGATAACTTTGCTGAAACGATCAACCCTGAATCATTGCTGAAAGTGAACGGGTTTGTTGAGCCTAGCTTAGCTTCAGCGGTTGCGGAGCAAGGGTTCCAATTTGAACGTACGGGGTACTTCTGTGTGGACAGCAAAGAGTCTAAGGCTGATGCACTCGTGTTTAATCGTACGGTAGGATTACGTGATACCTGGGCTGGTTAAATGGCCATATTCGCTTTCTACTGATAACAAAAATGCCAGCTGATGCTGGCATTTTTTATTCTTAACAACGCATTATTTTGGCTTATGAGCGTCGGATTTTTCTTTGCAATCACCACTTGCGCATTTCCCATAGAGGTAAAGGCTGTGATTGGTCAATTCGACATTGTATTTTTTTGCGATCTCTTTTTGACGTTCTTCGATAAGGTCATCAGCAAATTCGATAACAGTCCCGCAGTCTAAACAGACGAGATGATCATGATGCTCCTGAGTCGATAATTCAAAAACAGACTTACCACCTTCAAAGTGATGGCGGGTTACGATACCGGCATCGTCAAATTGGTTAAGAACACGGTATACCGTGGCAAGACCGATCTCTTCACCAAGATCAATCAACTTCTTATACAAGTCTTCTGCACTAATATGTTGGCTGGATGGATGTTGCAGTATTTCTAAAATCTTTAGCCTTGGAAGGGTTATTTTAAGACCAGCATTCTTTAGCGCTTGGTTATTATCTGACATATACTTTCCTGTTGATGTTCTGCGGTCGTAACTGATCCAACGTTTTAGTTATTATAGGGTAGTGTCACTCAACAATAAACCGCGAAGTTCAAAGGGTTAATAGGAATGCATGATAAACTTTGCATAATTTGACACAAAAGATGTCGGACCAGTAACTTTTATGTAACAATTTACACCAACCTATACTGACCGTCGCATTTTTATGGATTCATTTGTATCAAAAATATATACCCCCAATATCGTTAAATTTGCATTGAATATTTGGCCACCATTCTGGGGGGCTGGCATTAAGATTCAGTCAATTAGTGAAGATTTTCGTGAAGTTCAGATGAAGCTAAAATTGCGCTGGTGGAACAAAAATGCCAATCGCACTCAATATGGTGGCAGTATTTTTTCACTCACGGATCCCGTTTATTCATTAATGCTGATGGGCATTCTTGGTGATAAATATTACGTTTGGGACAAAGAGGCGAGCATCAATTTTATTAAGCCAGGTTTAGGTGATCTTCATGCGGATTTTATGGTCTCCCAGCCCCAAATCGACGAAATCTATGAATCCACGATGAATGGTGACAAGTGTTTTCCTGAGTTCGTCATTCATGTAAAAGATAAGAACGGTGAAGTGGTCGCAGAGGTTCAAAGAAAGTTATACGTTAGAAAGAAGCCCAAATATCGTAGTGATGATGAGCAATAACTAGGGTTTCACGATTTAACCCTTTAACAGGCAATAAAAAACCTCCTAGAATGGAGGTTCTTTTTTGAACTTGGTTAAGTATTTACTTAGTCAGCAAGTTCAGACAAGCACATTTCTTCATGGATCTGAGCAGCCCAGGTATTTACGCGAGATTCAGTCAGTTCAGGTTGACGATCTTCATCAATACATAGACCGACAAACTGGCTGTCATCCCCTTCTACGAGTGCTTTAGAGGCTTCAAACTCGTAGCTTTCGGTTGATGTATAACCCAGAATGGTGCCGCCTTTCGCTTCGACGATGTCTCGAACAGTCCCCATCGCGTCACAGAAATATTCAGCGTAATCTTCTTGATCACCGCAGCCGAAAATACCAACAAGCTTGGTTGAGAAGTCAATCCCTTCTAGCTCAGGAAAAAAATCATCCCAGTCGCATTGAGCTTCACCGTAGTACCAAGTAGGAATGCCAAGAAGAAGCAGATCAAAGTTATCAATGTCTTCTTTGCTACTTTTTGCAATATCTTGAACGTGAACGAGTTGTTTACCCAATTGCTTTTGAATCATCTTTGCAACAGCTTCTGTGTTGCCGGTGTCGCTACCAAAGAAGATACCTACACTTGCCATAGAATCATTACCTTTCATATTGTCTGTGTCGAGGGGCTAAAGAAACAGTGGCTAACCAAGCCCTGAACCTTCCCAGCTAATTTGGATCAATCCTTTAGCGATGAATCCAGCGCAACCAAGGAAAAGTACTAGCCATACAATACGACGCCCAAAAGGAGGAACATTGCCTTGTTTGAGAACATCTTTTATCGCCATACCAATGAGGAAGAAGATAGATGCAAAAAGTAAGTCTAAACCAATAGACTCAAGCATGTTCATATAGTCGTACAGCATGGAATCCCTTTATGCCAATTTACTTGCGCGCACTATACCATTGTTAAACGCTAAAGTTAATCCGTGCAGAGTTATCTGTGCCTGATTAATGAGAGTAACGTTATTATAAAAAGTTCCGAATTACTCTTAGCACTTCTTTTGGCTTTTCAGCGTGTAGCCAGTGACCAACGTTTGAGACGATATGCGCCTTAGCCTGTGGGAATTGACGTTGAATCTCTGGTTGGTGTTCTGGTAATAAGTAGTCTGATTGCGCCCCTTTGACAAATAGCGTTGGAATAGCGATTGGTTCAACACTATGCCACCCCAGTATTTCCCAATAATGAGTCACAATGGATTCGACATTGAATCGCCAGCACATAATGCCGTCAGAGCGAAATAAGGATTTACTCAAAAACTGCCTAACACCTTCGATGAGAATATGTTCAGACATGATTTCTAACGCTTTATTGCGGCTGGTCGGCTTTGCTTCGATGACCGCTTGTAGTCCGTTAAGCACATTTTCGTGTCGGTGGACTTGGTAGGCAACGGGCGCCATATCTAAAACAACCAACTTGCTGATAAGTGAGTTTGATATCGCCGCCACTTTCATCGCGACCTTTCCGCCCATGGAGTGACCAATCAGTACAACATCGGAAAGATTAAGGTGCTCAAGAAGAGACACAACATCTTCAGCCATAGATGCATAGTCATGCGTATCTGAATGAAACGATAAGCCATGGTTTCGGAGATCAATGCTTAAAACTTGATGATCGTGTCCAAGATCACGTGCTAGCAAGCCGAGATTGTCCAAGTTTCCAAACAAGCCATGGATTAAAACAAGAGTTTGGCCGGAGCCTTCAAGTTTGTAGTTGAGCAATTGAGACATTTTTATCTTATTCATGATTGGTTTGCCGTAGAGTATCCGTGAAGATCTCGCTATAATCCCACAGAGTTTAAACATAGAGATTGTGAAAAGCGAATGAAAACAATTGAGGTTGATGAGGATCTATACCGTTATATTGCGAGCCAGACTCAGCATATTGGTGAAAGCGCGTCTGATATATTACGCCGATTACTGAATGCAAATAAAGGCGACAATGCGGAGACTCAGCAAGAAGAAGCACAAGTGAAGCCGAAAGGTATTGTTGTCAGCAAAGACGCGGGTAAAGTGGAAGCGGTCGACAGTATTAAAGAGATGCGCTCTTTATTGATCTCTGACGAGTTTGCAAGCTTAAAGAAAGCGATTGATCGTTTTATGCTGGTGTTGTCCACTCTGCACCGAGTTAACCCAGCAAGCTTTTCTGAAGCGACCCAAGTCAAAGGGCGCAAACGTGTTTATTTTGCTGATAATGAAC
Source organism: Vibrio genomosp. F10 str. ZF-129 (assembly GCF_000287055.2). Classification (GTDB taxonomy): domain Bacteria; phylum Pseudomonadota; class Gammaproteobacteria; order Enterobacterales; family Vibrionaceae; genus Vibrio. The sequence continues at coordinate 66,373 of NZ_AJYQ02000093.1, forward strand.
AGACGCTATTGGCAAACGGTAATACGACAAAACCAAAAGCGATTCCCAATACACCGTTTTGGGTTATAACCAATAATAATACCAGTCGAAAACGACAAATGACTGAGCAGCTGATGACGCGAATGAACTTTCCAGCTGATTTAATCGAAAAGGTTATAAATACGATTTAGATTTTATACTTGAAGCCTCACAATAACATGCATGGTTAGCAGCGTATTGTGAGGCTTTTTAGTGTTACAAACCTACCTAAGAAAGGACGTCATAAATGGCTATGCACCCAAGAGCAGGAACAAAAGCACAACAACAAGATTTGCATAATATTCCAGCTTTAGTATCAAATTACTTTCTACTTCAACCTCAGGCTAACAATTCAGATCATAAGGTGCAGTTTGGCACTTCTGGTCACCGAGGTACGGCAGATAAATCAACATTCAATGAAAATCATATCTTGGCGATTGCTCAAGCGGTTGCTGAAGTTCGGGCTAAAGCGAACATCACAGGGCCACTGTTTTTGGGTAAAGATACGCATGCGTTGTCCGAACCTGCATTTTTGACCGTTGTCGAAGTATTAGTTGCCAATGGCGTAAAGGTGATCAGTCAAGAAAATAATGGCTATACACCGACTCCAGGTGTTTCTCATGCGATTCTGACGCACAATTTGAAACATGATGCGAAAGCGGATGGCATTGTGATTACTCCTTCTCATAATCCACCTCAAGATGGTGGTATCAAATACAACCCGACTCACGGGGGCCCAGCAGAAGCGGAACTCACACAAGCGATTGAAGACCGTGCCAATGAGTTGATTTCACTTGATTTGGCGGGTGTGAAACGTCTGCCTATTGCACAAGCAAAAGCGTCTGATCTGTTTGTCGAGTGTGACCTGGTTAAGCCTTACATCGATGATCTTGTGAATGTTGTTGATATGGAAGCGATTCAAAAATCAGGGCTAAAGCTAGGCGTCGATCCACTAGGTGGATCGGGCATTGACTACTGGCGCCAAATTGCGACCGCCTATGAGCTTGATTTAACACTGGTCAGTGAAGCGATTGATCCGACGTTCCAGTTTATGTCTTTGGATAAAGACGGGGTTGTGCGTATGGATTGCTCATCACTTTATGCAATGGCAGGGTTACTTGAATTAAAAGACGACTATGATTTGGCGTTTGGTAATGACCCAGATTACGATCGTCATGGCATTGTAACGCCACAAGGCTTGATGAATCCGAACCACTTTTTAGCCGTATGTATTGACTACCTATACCGTAACCGTGAAGGGTGGGGTAAAGAGGTTGCTGTTGGTAAAACACTCGTATCTAGTGCTTTGATTGATCGTGTGGTTGCCGACCTGGGGCGCGAGCTTTGTGAAGTTCCTGTTGGATTCAAATGGTTTGTTGATGGGCTGTACAGCGGTCAATTTGGTTTTGGTGGCGAAGAAAGTGCAGGGGCATCCTTCTTGAGAAAAGATGGCACACCTTGGTCAACCGATAAAGATGGTATTTTATTGTGTCTTTTGGCCGCAGAAATTACCGCGGTCACGGGCAAGAACCCTCAGCAATACTATGAAGAACTGGCGGCTAAGCATGGAGAGTCAAAATACAATCGTATCCAAGCTGTTGCCAATGGGCCACAGAAAGACATTTTGAAAAAGCTTTCAGCAGAGATGGTTTCAGCTGAGACTTTAGCGGGTGAGCCGATTACAGCGCGACTGACCCATGCTCCTGGTAATGGTGCGGCCATTGGTGGCTTAAAAGTGACGACTGAAAATGGTTGGTTTGCTGCTCGTCCATCAGGTACGGAAGATATCTATAAGATTTACTGCGAAAGCTTTAAAGGCGAAGAGCACTTGGCTCAAATTGAAGCGGAAGCGCAAGATATTGTTAATCAAGTATTTGCTGATGCCGGTTTGTAGTCGATAGTTGAAGAAAAAGGCGATCGGATGATCGCCTTTTTTATGCGTGTTTTTCAGCGGTTCGGTTTAGCTTCTCGGCTTTGGCTCGTTTGGCCAGTGGTTAGGCACGACAAACCAAAACTCACCAGACGATGTTTGAACATGGACAAATCGATCGGTGGGCTTATCGATAGGTTCGCCTAGTTTCGTTGCTCCAGTGGCCCATTGGTACTTTTCTAGAGGGTATAAAGGCTCCGCAATCAAATGCCATTGATTTTCATAACACCACTTTCCCTGTATTTGAGAAGCGTTCAACGCATAGCCATGACAACTTTCTGGTATATCTTGATCAATAAATGGATTGACGTACAAACGCCCTTGAAGCAAAAGGTGTAAAGAAATAGGGGATATTTGCGGATACTTTTGTTTGAATGAGGCCGTTTGTGACATAGTTAGTTGGTGGTCGATCATCCTCTTTAACTTAATATCGAGCCGGTCTTTAGAATTAGGCCCATACCAATGGGAGCCGTGCAACAGATAAAACTTGATGGCCACTTCCCAGTGTTCAAATTGATGGTTTGAGCGATCTTGAATGATAAAATCAATTTCCCCTAACGTTCTACCATCTACATTAATCTGTTCTTCAGTCATGACGATTTGATGATCATCCGAATGCTCGAACCACCTCTCACAAAGATATTGATATAAAAAACCTAAACGAGGGTTTCCGGAATACGTTTCACCTAAAGGGAGCGAGTGATGCGGGAGGGCCGGTAAATTATCAAGTGGAGGCCTAGGTTCAAATAATGATGGGGCTGTGATGACCCACTGATAAAAACGGTGTAATGAATCCATATAATCCCTATATTCCTTCCAACAGCTTTCGACTTTAGAGCGTGAACTTGCTATAAACATTGGCATGAAACAAGGCCAATGGAAATGAACCATGAATAACCTGCAACTTGAAGCAATCCTTAATACAGAGCTTTCTCCCCAGCTAATTAAAGACTATTGCCCGAATGGAATGCAAATAGAAGGCAAGAGTGACATTAAGCGCATCGTAACCGGTGTGACCGCATCACAAGCACTTATCGACAAAGCCATTGCGTTAAATGCAGATGCTATCTTAGTCCATCATGGCTATTTTTGGAAAGGCGAATCAGAAGTCATTAAAGGCATGAAAGGTAAGCGTATTCGAACCCTGATTAAGAACGACATCAATTTGTATGGCTACCACTTACCACTGGATATTCATCCTTCTTTAGGTAACAACGCCGAATTAGCGCGTTTACTGGGCATAGAGGTAGAAGGGGGCCTTGAAGGGCATGCTCAATCCGTTGCAATGTATGGGAGGCTAACTGAGCCCATGACGGCAGGAGACTTTGCCACAAAGATTAATCAAGTTCTCAATCGCCAACCGCTGCATATTTCCCCTGAGAACCTGTCCGCTGAGAACTTATCCCTTGAGAACCTAGACCCAGAAAACGCTGTCGACAAAGGCGAACTGGTTGAAGCAGTGGGGTGGTGTACGGGGGGCGGGCAAGACTATATTGAATTAGCTGCACAAAAAGGGCTTGATGCATTTATCTCAGGTGAGATATCAGAGCGCACTACTTACGTCGCTCGTGAACTGGGTATCCATTACTATGCAGCAGGACACCACGCGACAGAACGATATGGCATTAAAGCACTCGGAGAGTGGTTACATTTAGAGCATGGGCTTGAGGTGATGTTCGTTGATATTGATAACCCTGTTTAGTTTGCATAAACCCGTGTGGCTGGAATGAAAATAAAAAAGCTTGGCACATGGCCAAGCTTTTTAGTTTTGTTTCTCTGCTGCCACTAACAACGTAGAGACAGCCCCAAACCATTAATCACGTTCGTGAAGCGGTTGGAAATCACGTTGTTCTTGACCGGTATACAACTGACGAGGGCGTCCAATACGGTTTGTAGGATCACTGTGCATTTCGTTCCAGTGAGCTATCCACCCGATAGTGCGCGACATCGCAAAAATAACGGTAAACATAGAGACTGGAATACCAATCGCTTTAAGAATAATGCCTGAGTAAAAGTCCACGTTCGGGTAGAGTTTCTTCTCAACAAAATACTCATCAGAAAGCGCAATGCGTTCCAGTTCCATCGCAACGTCTAGCAGAGGATCTTTAATATTCAGCTCTTTCAGAACGTCGTGACAAGCTTCACGCATGACCGTTGCGCGTGGATCGTAGTTTTTGTAAACACGGTGACCAAAGCCCATCAAACGGAACGGGTCTTCTTTGTCTTTCGCTTTTGCTACGTACTCTTCAATATTATCAACGCTGCCAATTTCTTCCAACATATGAAGACATGCTTCATTGGCACCACCGTGAGCAGGGCCCCAAAGAGACGCGATACCCGCCGCAATACACGCAAATGGGTTAGCACCTGATGAACCTGCAAGACGTACTGTTGACGTTGAAGCATTTTGTTCATGATCAGCATGCAAGGTGAAGATTTTGTCCATTGCGCGAGCGACAACAGGGTTTACTTCATACTCTTCACATGGGTTTGCAAACATCATGTGTAGGAAGTTCTCAGCGTAGCTTAGTTCATTCCTTGGGTAAATAAACGGCTGTCCGATAGAGTACTTGTAACACATTGCTGCCAATGTAGGCATTTTTGATAACAGACGATAAGCCGCGATTTCACGGTGCGTATCGTTATTAATATCAAGTGAATCATGGTAAAACGCTGCAAGTGCGCCAACCACACCACACATCACGGCCATTGGGTGAGCATCACGTCGGAATCCGTGATAGAAACTTGCGATCTGCTCGTGGACCATAGTGTGACGAGTTACCGTGCGTTTAAAGGTTTCGTATTGCTCACGACCAGGGGCTTCACCGTAAAGAAGAATATAACAGACTTCTAAATAGTCAGCGTTGTTCGCTAACTGATCAATAGGATAGCCACGGTGCAGTAACACACCTTTTCCGCCATCAATGTAAGTGATTTGAGATTCACAAGATGCAGTGGCAAGAAAACCAGGGTCGAAAGTGAAATATCCATTTGAACCTAGCTTACGAACATCAATTACTTGAGGGCCGACAGTCCCGTCCATAATTGGCAATTCGATTGGCGCTAAACCTTCAATATGAAGGGTCGCTTTCTTATCCGCCATAACAATCTCCTTTGTTTATTATTAATCCGTCCAGGATGTTTATTTGCCATTTTTGTACGTGTGTTCGCTTATAAAGTCAATTATTCTCCTTCGATGTGTGCACTTAGCATGACTTTTTATAGCAAATAAGTTAAAAATCTGTTCTATGTAGCAAAAATTGTTACATCAATTGTATTAGAATGTTGCCAGTCGTATAGTGACGCTAGAAATCTCGGTGAAAACCTTATAAATTCAAGGCTAGAAACAAATACGGGGTTAGCTTTTCAGTTTTTTTGTTAACATTTTATTTACAATTAACTGGTGCTTTTCTCGTCATAATTGTTACTTAGATGTTGTGTTTTGTCGGTTTCCGCACGAGATTCGTTGATAACAATAAATGCTCAATGGAGCTGAGTGAGCAAGCCCGTGAAAGAAAGAAAGTCAAGACCTGTTAATTTAGATTTACAGACAGTTAGCTTTCCAATTACTGCAATCGCATCCATCCTGCACCGAGTGGCAGGGGTGATTACGTTTGTAGCGATTGGCATATTGTTATGGCTACTGTCTCTATCCCTCGAGTCCCCTTATGGATTCAAAGAAGCCAGTGACCTTGTTAGTGGTTTCTTTGTGAAGTTTATTTTATGGGGAATCGCCACCGCGTTGGCCTACCATATTGTTGGTGGCATACGTCACCTACTGATGGATTTCGGCTACTTTGAAGAACTCGATACTGGAGCTTTAAGTGCTAAAGTCGCTTTTGCTGCCACTGCCGTTCTATCACTTCTTGCAGGAGTATTAGTATGGTAAAGCATGTTTCATCATTTGGACGAAATGGCGTTCACGATTATCTATTGATTCGTGCAACCGCCATTCTCATGACTCTTTACACCGTCTATTTGATTAGCTTCTTAGCTTTCTCAGGCGATATTTCTTATATCTCTTGGACTCAATTTTTCGGTAGCACATTTACTAAAGTCTTCACCATGCTTGCTTTACTGTCCGTGCTGATTCATGCATGGATTGGTCTATGGCAGGTTCTAACGGATTACGTCAAATGCGCAACCTTGCGTGGCGGTTTGCTGTTAGCTGTTGTGGTGGCACTATTGAGCTATTTTTTCTCTGGTTTTTACATTTTGTGGGGTGCGTAAGTGACTATTCCAGTTCGAGAATTCGATGCCGTTGTAATTGGCGCTGGTGGTGCAGGGATGCGCGCTGCACTACAAATTTCAGAGCAAGGCCTTTCGTGCGCTTTGCTGTCTAAAGTGTTTCCAACACGATCTCATACAGTATCAGCTCAGGGCGGTATTACTGTTGCCCTTGGTAATGCTCATGAAGATCACTGGGAGCAGCACATGTACGACACCGTCAAAGGTTCCGATTACATCGGAGACCAAGATGCGATTGAGTATATGTGTAAAAATGGTCCTGAGTCAGTTATTGAACTAGAAAAGATGGGTTTACCATTTTCTCGTTTTGATAATGGCACGATTTACCAACGCCCGTTTGGTGGCCAATCGAAAAACTTTGGTGGTGAGCAAGCCGCTCGTACCGCAGCAGCAGCAGACCGTACGGGTCACGCTTTACTTCACACCTTATACCAGCAAAATATTAAGCACGAGACCACCATTTTTTCAGAATGGTACGCGCTTGATTTAGTGAAAAATGAAGATGGCGCTATTTTAGGCACCACAGCTTTGTGCATGGAAACAGGCGAAGTCTGCTACTTTAAAGCCAAAGCAACCATACTGGCGACAGGTGGTGCGGGGCGTATCTACGCGTCAACGACAAATGCACATATTAACACTGGTGACGGCGTAGGTATGGCTATCCGTGCGGGTGTACCAATGCAAGATATTGAAATGTGGCAGTTCCACCCAACAGGGATAGCTGGCGCAGGTACATTGGTGACTGAAGGTTGTCGTGGAGAAGGTGGCTATCTTTTAAATAATGATGGTGAGCGCTTCATGGAGCGTTATGCACCGAATGCAAAAGATCTAGCTGGTCGAGACGTTGTTGCTCGCTCAATGATGATTGAGATTCGTGAAGGTCGAGGATGCGATGGACCTTGGGGACCACATATCAAGCTTAAACTCGATCACTTAGGTAAAGAGACGTTAGAGTCGCGCTTACCGGGTGTTTGTGAGTTATCTCGTACGTTTGCACACGTTGATCCGGTTAAAGAGCCTATTCCAGTGATCCCGACTTGTCATTACATGATGGGTGGTATTCCGACTCAAGTATCAGGTCAGGCAATCAAGCAAGACGCTAACGGTGCTGATGTTGAAGTCCAAGGCTTATTTGCATGTGGTGAAATTGCTTCAGTATCTGTCCATGGCGCAAACCGTTTAGGTGGTAACTCACTACTTGATTTGGTTGTATTCGGTCGTGCGACGGGGCTTCATCTGGGTGAAACTCTTAGAAAGCAGGAAGAAGCTAAACCAGCAACAGATGAAGACATTGCTCGTTCACTTGAGCGATACAATCGTTGGGAAAACAGTACTGATGGTGAAGACCCTGCTGTTATCCGCAAAGATTTGCAGCAATGCATGCAAAATAATTTCTCGGTATTCCGTGAAGGCGATGCGATGGCAAACGGCTTGGAAGAGCTGAAAGCGATCAGAGAACGTCTGAACAATGCTTATTTATCTGATAAGTCTACAGAGTTTAATACCCAACGTATTGAGTGTCTTGAGCTTGAAAACTTAATGGAAACCGCTTTTGCTACTGCGGTTGCGGCGAATTTCCGAACTGAAAGTCGTGGTGCTCATGCACGATATGACTTCCCTGATCGTGATGATGCAGAGTGGTTGTGCCATTCCCTTTACAACCCAGAGACAGAAAGTATGTCAAAACGTGGTGTAAATATGGAACCTGTACATCGTGAAGCATTTCCACCGAAAGCTAGAACGTACTAAGGAGAGGCCCCGATTATGAAATTGAATTTCTCTTTGTATCGTTACAACCCGGATACAGACCAAAAGCCTTACATGAAGGACTACGTGTTGGAAGTCGAAGATGGCTCAGACATGATGGTCCTTGATGCGCTTATCTTACTTAAAGAGCAAGACCCAAGCATATCGTTCAGACGTTCATGTCGAGAAGGTGTATGTGGCTCCGATGGCGTAAATATGAATGGCAAAAACGGGTTAGCATGTATTACTCCTTTGTCAGATTTATCTGCGAAAGGAACCATAGTCATACGCCCATTGCCAGGATTGCCGGTTGTTCGCGACTTGGTAGTGGATATGACACAGTTTTACGACAACTACTCTAAAGTTAAGCCATTCCTAGTGACTGATGGTAATTTACCGCCGTCACGTGAGAATTTGCAAAGCCCGGATGAGCGTGCACATTTAGATGGTTTATACGAGTGTATTATGTGTGCTTGTTGTACTACATCTTGCCCTTCATTTTGGTGGAACCCAGACAAGTTTATTGGTCCAGCAGGGTTACTGGCCGCGTATCGTTGGTTAATTGATAGCCGAGATACTGCAACGGATGAACGTTTATCGAATCTTGACGATGCGTTTAGCGTTTTTCGTTGCCATGGCATCATGAATTGTGTAAGTGTTTGTCCTAAAGGATTAAATCCTACGAAGGCTATTGGTCATATTAAGACTATGTTAGTCAATCGTTCGGTTTAAATTAATAAGATTGTCGCCCTAGGATTAGGGCGACAGACAGTCGATCTATAGGTCGACGTAAACGTGAAAACTACTGGTTAAGGGAAAATATGCACAACGGCGTGATGAAGGCATGGCTCGAGTCTTCACACTTGGCTGGCGCCAATGCGACTTATGTAGAAGAACTCTACGAAACGTATCTAAGTGATCCCGATCTGGTAAGTGAGGAGTGGAAACGTGTGTTTGAAGATTTGCCTGTGCAATCTTCAGAAGTGGTTGAACAACCGCATTCACGTGTCCGTGATTACTTCCGTCGGCTTGCTCAAGAGACTAAGCATTACAATGTCCAAGTTAGTGATCCTGATGTCGATGTTAAACAAGTAAAAGTACTGCAGCTTATTAATGCGTTCCGTTTTCGAGGGCATCAAGCTGCGAACCTAGACCCCCTAGGTTTATGGGTTAGGCCTGCAGTCCCAGATCTCGACCCTTCTTTCCACCATCTTACCGAAGAAGACTTTGATGAAACATTCAATGTCGGTTCTTTTGCTATCGGGCAAGAGACGATGGTCCTCAAAGATCTCTATAAAGCACTGAAGCAGACCTATTGTGGTTCAATTGGTGCTGAATACATGCACATGACAAATACAGAACAAAAACGTTGGATTCAACAACGTTTGGAATCTGTGTCGGGTCAGCCTTCTTTTAACCTTGAAGAGAAACGTGATTTTCTTGAAGAGCTAACCGCTGCTGAAGGGTTAGAGCGTTACTTGGGGGCTAAATTCCCAGGAGCGAAACGCTTTTCTCTTGAAGGTGGTGACGCTTTAATCCCGATGACGAAAGAATTGATTCGTCATGCTGGTGGTCAAGGCATGAGAGAAGTTGTTATCGGAATGGCTCACCGTGGCCGCCTGAACATGTTAGTTAATGTTCTGGGTAAAAAACCTCAAGATTTATTTGATGAGTTTGCCGGTAAACATGATGATACATGGGGCACGGGGGATGTTAAGTATCACCAAGGGTTTTCAGCGGACTTCGCTACACCTGGTGGCAATGTCCACTTAGCATTGGCCTTTAACCCATCTCACCTTGAAATCGTTAATCCAGTGGTTATCGGTTCGGTTCGAGCTCGTCAAGATCGCCTAAATGACAAAGATGGAAGCGTCGTTCTTCCTATTACTGTCCATGGTGATTCTGCAATTGCAGGGCAGGGTGTTGTGCAAGAGACGTTTAACATGTCTCAAACCCGTGGCTTCCGCGTTGGTGGTACGGTGAGAATTGTCGTGAATAACCAAGTGGGTTTCACTACTTCGAACCCTCGCGACACACGTTCTACCATGTACTGTACTGATATTGCGAAAATGGTACAGGCTCCAATTTTCCATGTTAATTCTGATGATCCTGAAGCGGTCGCTTTCGTTGCTCGCTTAGCTCTTGATTATAGAAATGAATTTAAACGCGACGTTGTGATTGAGTTGGTGTGTTATCGACGCCATGGTCACAATGAAGCGGATGAACCAAACGCCACCCAACCCTTGATGTATCAAAAGATCAAAAAGCACCCAACTCCACGTAAGCTCTATGCTGATGTGTTGATTGACCGAGGCGAGTTCGATATCGAAACCGCGACTGAGTTAGTGAATGGGTACCGCGATGCACTTGATCACGGCGAAGTTGTCGTGAAAGAGTGGCGTCCAATGGCGCTTCATTCTGTCGACTGGTCCCCATATCTTGGTCATGACTGGGATATCGATTGGGATAGTAAAATTGATGTCGAGCGTTTGAGAGACCTAGGTAACCGAATTTGTCAGTACCCGGAAAGTCATAAGCTACAAAGTCGAGTGAATAAGCTTTACAACGACCGCTTAGCGATGGTGAGTGGTGAAAAACGCGTTGACTGGGGCATGGCTGAAACAATGGCTTATGCAACCCTGGTCGATGATGGTAAACGTATCCGTATTTCAGGGCAGGACTCTGGCCGCGGAACTTTCTTCCACCGTCATGCTGTACTGCACAACCAAACCGATGCGAGTACCTACATCCCATTAGATAACGTTCACGATAAACAAGGTCCATTCCAAGTATTTGACTCTGTTTTATCTGAAGAAGCGGTACTGGCCTTTGAGTATGGTTACGCAACGGCTGAACCTGGTGGTTTGACGCTTTGGGAAGCGCAATTTGGTGATTTTGCCAATGGTGCTCAAGTTGTTATCGATCAATTCATCTCTTCTGGTGAGCAAAAATGGGCACGTTTGTGTGGCCTAACCATGTTGCTACCTCATGGATATGAAGGGCAGGGCCCAGAACACTCGTCCGCACGTTTAGAGCGTTACTTGCAATTATGTGCTGAACAAAACATGCAGATCGTCGTACCGTCTACACCGGCTCAGGTTTACCACATGATTAGACGTCAAGTGGTACGTCCTATGCGTCGTCCGTTGATCGTCATGTCACCTAAATCCTTGCTGCGTCATCCCCTATGTACTTCTTCTTTTGAAGATCTTGCTGAGGGAACTTTCCAATCGGCGATTGGGGAAGTGGATGAATTAGAAGCGTCTAACGTTAAGCAGGTCGTCTTCTGTTCGGGTAAGGTTTATTACGACTTACTCGCTCAACGTAGAAATAATGAGCAAGAGGATGTCGCTATTGTACGGATAGAGCAATTGTACCCATTCCCATTAGAGGATGTGCAGGCAGCAATTGCTCCTTATTCAAATGCAAAAGAATTTGTTTGGTGTCAAGAAGAGCCGCAAAACCAAGGGGCTTGGTACAGTAGCCAGCATAATTTCTTATCGGCAATACCTACTGATGCGAAGCTACGATATACAGGTAGACCTGCTTCAGCGTCACCGGCCGTTGGTTATATGTCGGTGCACCTGAAACAGCAAAAAGCGTTAGTTGACGATGCTTTGACCATCAACCCAAAAGTTTCGAATTAAGAACTAGAAGTAAAAGGAAGACACGAATATGACTATTGAAATTCTGGTTCCAGACTTACCTGAATCAGTAGCAGACGCAACGGTAGCAACATGGCACAAACAGCCAGGCGAAGCGGTTGCGCGCGACGAAGTAATTGTAGACATTGAAACCGATAAAGTGGTTCTAGAAGTACCGGCTCCTGAAGCGGGTATATTAGAAGCCATCATCGAAGAAGAAGGTGCTACGGTACTATCAAAGCAGCTTATTGCTCGACTCAAGCCAGGTGCTGTAGCGGGTGAGCCGACATCGGATACGACCGATGAAACAGAAGCATCGCCTGACAAACGTCATAAAGCTTCATTAACGGATGAAAATAACGACGCACTTAGCCCTGCTGTACGTCGCTTGCTAGCAGAACATAGCTTGGAAGCGTCTCAGGTTAAAGGTACGGGTGTGGGTGGTCGTATTACTCGTGAAGACATCGACGCACACCTAGCAGCAGCGAAAGCGGCTCCGGCAGCAGCATCTGCACCAGCAGTTGAAGCGCCAGCAGCGGCTCGTAGCCAAAAACGCGTGCCTATGACTCGCTTACGTAAAACCGTTGCAAACCGTCTTCTTGAAGCGAAAAACAGCACAGCAATGCTGACTACTTTCAACGAAGTGAACATGAAGCCAATCATGGACTTGCGTAAGCAATACCAAGATAGCTTTGAAAAACGTCACGGCACGCGTTTAGGCTTTATGTCTTTCTATGTCAAAGCGGTAACAGAAGCGCTGAAGCGTTACCCTGAAGTCAATGCATCAATTGATGGTACTGATATTGTTTACCACAACTACTTTGATATTAGCATGGCGGTTTCTACGCCGCGTGGCTTGGTGACTCCAGTATTAAAAGACTGTGATACGCTAGGTTTTGCTGATATTGAAAAAGGCATCAAAGAGCTTGCGATTAAAGGTCGTGACGGTAAGTTAACGGTCGATGAACTGATTGGTGGTAACTTCACTATCACTAACGGTGGTGTTTTTGGTTCACTCATGTCTACGCCAATCATCAACCCGCCTCAAGCGGCAATTTTGGGTATGCACAAAATCCAAGACCGTCCAATGGCTGTTGATGGAAAAGTAGAGATTCTACCAATGATGTACCTAGCGCTTTCTTACGATCACCGTCTCATTGATGGTCGTGAATCAGTTGGCTTCCTAGTGACCATTAAAGAACTACTAGAAGATCCTGCTCGCTTGTTACTTGATGTATAAGTAGAGCAATATGGAGAGCCCGTTTCGACGGTCTCTCCATTTTTACAAATTAAGTATGCTCACACCTAATTTGTATTTTATCGTTTAAGCGATAGATATTTAGAAGCACCCTACGATGTAGACTCAGTATGACTGAAAGTCTAATGGAAATAATAAATCCCTTTAGGGATAAACAAATGGAAATAAACAATGAATTTGCATGAATACCAAGCCAAACAGCTGTTTGCAGAATTCGGTTTGCCTGTACCAGAAGGTTTCGCATGTGATACGCCTCAAGAAGCGTTTGAAGCTGCTGGCCGTATCAGCACAGAGAAAAAAGTTGTTAAGTGTCAAGTACACGCTGGTGGCCGCGGTAAAGCGGGCGGCGTAGAGCTACATGACACGAAAGAAGGCGTTAAAGAGTTTGCACAAAAGTGGCTAGGTAAAAACCTAGTGACTTACCAAACAGACGCTAATGGTCAGCCTGTAACAAAGATCCTAGTTGAAGAAGCATCGAACATTGCTAACGAGCTTTACCTAGGTGCTGTTGTTGACCGCGCAACTCGTAAAATTGTATTCATGGCGTCAACTGAAGGCGGTGTGGACATTGAGAAAATCGCTGAAGAAACTCCAGAGTTGATTCACCAATCTGCGATCGATCCTCTAGTTGGCCCTCAAGCTTACCAAGGCCGTGAATTGGCATTCAAACTTGGCCTAGCTGGCGATCAAATTAAACAGTTCGTTAAGATCTTCATGGGTCTTGGTGAAATGTTCTCTCAGTACGACCTAGCTCTACTAGAAATTAACCCGCTTGTTATTACAAATGAAGGTAACCTTCTTTGTCTAGACGGCAAGATCAACATTGACTCAAATGCAATGTACCGTCAGCCAAAGCTTCGTGAAATGCACGATCCTTCACAAGAAGACGAGCGCGAAGCGCACGCAGCTCAGTGGGAACTGAACTACGTAGCACTTGATGGCAACGTTGGCTGTATGGTTAACGGTGCAGGCCTTGCTATGGGTACGATGGATATCGTAAACCTACACGGCGGCAAGCCAGCAAACTTCCTTGATGTAGGCGGCGGCGCGACAAAAGAGCGTGTAGCTGAAGCATTCAAGATCATCCTTTCTGATGACAATGTTAAAGCAGTACTCGTAAACATTTTCGGTGGCATCGTTCGTTGTGACATGATCGCTGAAGGTATTATCGGTGCAGTTAAAGAAGTCGGCGTAACAGTTCCTGTCGTTGTTCGTCTAGAAGGTACAAACGCAGACCTAGGTCGCGAAGTACTTGCTAATTCTGATGTTGATATCATTGCAGCTGAATCTCTAACAGATGCTGCTCAGAAAGTTGTTGCTGCTGCGGAGGCTAAATAATGTCTGTATTAATTAACAAAGACACGAAAGTAATCTGTCAGGGTTTCACTGGCGGTCAAGGTACATTCCACTCAGACCAAGCTATCGCATACGGTACGCAAATGGTTGGTGGTGTTTCACCTGGTAAAGGTGGTCAAACTCACCTGGGCCTTCCAGTATTCAACACAGTTCGTGAAGCAGTAGAAGTCACTGGCGCAACAGCAACCGTTATCTATGTACCAGCACCTTTCTGTAAAGATGCAATCCTAGAAGCGATTGATGCAGGTATCGAACTGATCGTAACGATCACTGAAGGTATCCCTACTACAGATATGATCGACGTAAAAGTGAAGCTAGAAGAAACTGGCGTTCGCATGATCGGTCCTAACTGTCCAGGTCTTATCACTCCAGACGAGTGTAAGATTGGTATCATGCCTGGTCATATCCACAAGAAGGGTAAAGTCGGTATCGTATCTCGTTCAGGTACTCTTACTTACGAAGCCGTGAAACAAACAACCGATGAAGGCTTTGGTCAGTCTACGTGTGTTGGTATCGGTGGTGACCCAATCCCAGGTTCAAACTTCATTGATATCCTAAAACTTTTCCAAGAAGATCCAGAGACGGAAGCAATCGTAATGATTGGCGAAATCGGCGGTACTGCGGAAGAAGAAGCGGCTGAGTTCATTAAAGCGAACGTAACTAAACCAGTTGTGTCTTACATCGCTGGTGTTACTGCTCCTCCGGGTAAACGTATGGGCCACGCTGGCGCAATCATCTCTGGCGGTAAAGGTACGGCTGAAGATAAATTCGCAGCACTAGAAGCAGCAGGCGTTAAGACTGTTAAGTCTCTTGCTGATATCGGTAAAGGCCTACGTGAAATCACGGGTTGGTAACTTGACCTAGTAGCAATAAAAAAGTAAAAAAACCGAGCATAATCGCTCGGTTTTTTTTTGGCTAGAATTTAATGTATTAACATTAAACCTCTAGGTATTAAATTTAAAAAATTAAAGAACCATAGCCGCAATCCAACCAAAAATGATCAGTGGGATATTGTAGTGAATAAACGTGGGTACGACGGTTTCCCAAATATGCTCATGCTGCCCATCGGCATTGAGGCCCGACGTTGGTCCTAATGTCGAGTCAGACGCTGGTGAGCCTGCATCACCCAGTGCAGCGGCTGTTCCAACTAAAGCAATTGTCGCCATCGGTGAAAACCCAAATGCAGCGGCCAGAGGAACGTAAATCGTTGCTAGAATTGGAATGGTTGAGAACGAAGAACCAATCCCCATCGTGACCAATAGGCCGACGACCAACATCAACAGAGCAGCAAGTGGCTTGTTATCGCCAATGGTGGTTGATAACGCGTCGACGAGGGATTCAACACCGCCAGTTTGCTTCATTACAGCAGCAAACCCCGCCGCAGCGATCATAATAAACCCAATCATCGCCATCATATGAACGCCTTTGGTAAAGACATCGTGTGTCTCTTTCCAGGCAATGACACCGCCGAATGTGAATACCATAAAGCCCGCTAGAGCGCCTATGATCATCGAGCCAGTTGACAGTTGTACTGCCAGAGCTACCACAATACCGACACAGGCAACCAAAATACTTTTCTTGTCGATACTTGTTGGCTCTTCATTAATATGGGTCAGCGTTGTTTCTTTGTATTCACGAGGCTTTCTGTAGCTGAACAACAGAGCAGTCAATAGTCCAAATACCATGCCTAAAGCCGGAAGAATCATTGCGACTGGCACTTGAGATGCGACTACGCTTTCTAGCCCATTATCATGCAAGTTTTTAAGCAAAATATTGTTTAGGAAAATCCCTCCGAATCCAATCGGTAAAATCATGTAGGGTGTGACTAGACCGAAAGTCAGGACACAAGCAACCATCCGACGATCCATCTTTAATTTTGCAAATACGCCGAGCAGAGGTGGAATTAAAATTGGAATAAAGGCGATATGAACAGGGATAATATTTTGAGAGGACATAGTAACCAAAATCAGCGATGCTAATACCGCATATTTCAAGCCGGTAGTCGCTGTACCGCTCTCTTTGCCGTTGATTCGCTTAATCACATTTTGGGCGAGCAAATCGGTGATGCCTGATTTAGAAATAGCGACAGCAAATGTCCCTAACATGGCATAGCTCAATGCGATGGTTGCACCGCCCCCTAAGCCACTCTCAAATGCAGACACTGCGTCATTTAAACTCATGCCTGATACAAGGCCGCCAACGATAGCACTGAATGTTAACGCCACAACGACATTCACACGCATCAAAGCGAGTATCAACATGATACAGACAGAAATTACAACAGGATTCATAGTTTTCTCGGTTAGTTGTGTTGGTATTAATTGTTATTGTCAACTAGTGGCCAGCCACCTAAAGCTTTCCACTTATTAACGATGCCACAAAAAAGTTCAGCGGTTTTTTCTGTATCGTAAAGTGCTGAGTGGGCTTCTTTGTTGTCAAACTCCATCCCTGCGGTTTTACAAGCCTTGGCTAGAACGGTTTGACCATAGGCAAGGCCACTTAATGCAGCGGTATCAAATGTGGCAAAAGGATGGAAAGGGACTCT
This sequence comes from Vibrio genomosp. F10 str. ZF-129, assembly GCF_000287055.2. Taxonomy (GTDB): domain Bacteria; phylum Pseudomonadota; class Gammaproteobacteria; order Enterobacterales; family Vibrionaceae; genus Vibrio. The sequence goes on from NZ_AJYQ02000093.1 coordinate 83,118, forward strand.
TTTCAACTTGCTACGTTCACTTGCAGCCATAACGAATTTATGGTCAAAAGTGGCATTATGAGCAACCATAATGGCACGGCTGCACCCCTGGTCTTTTTGCTCTTTTCGCACAAGCTTATAGATTTCTTTTAGTGCGTGTTCTTCGCTAACAGCGCCGCGAAGTGGGCTGAATGGGTCTATAATTCCGTTGAATTCCAAAGCGGCTTTTTCTAGGTTTGCACCCTCAAAAGGTTCGATGTGAAAATGAATGGTTGAAGCTGGATGAAGATCACCCTGTTCATCCATTGTTAGCGTAATGGCACAAATCTCTAATAATGCATCGGTATCTGAGTTAAAGCCGGCAGTCTCTACATCAATGACGACAGGGAAGTATCCACGAAATCGCTTCTTTAACGTTAGAGTTTCATTTTCAACAGTCATAGTTTTTTTAGTCAGATGGACAAGCCGTGCATTATTGCAGATTCCAGCAGAGAGCAAAACCGAAGAATCCAAGAATGAAACGTAATTTATTCAGTTTTATGGCTAGAATTTTGCATTGTAGGGTAAGAGAAGTTGCAACGGCAAACATTCGCCGTCATCAAGTGGTATCTAAGAGAACAGCAAATATGAAGAAGTGGGCCGCGATTAGCGCATTACTAATAACCAGTCATCTGATTTCTCCAAACGCGGTTGCGTTGGATAAACGTTATGTCGCCACGCCTATGCAATCTACATGGCAAATGGTGGCAAATACGCCACTAGAGTGCCGCTTAGTCCACCCAATCCCAAATTACGGCGATGCTGAATTTTCATCTCGGGCGAGTAAAAAAATCATCTTAGACTTTGAACTTAAGATGCGCAGACCGATGGGGGAAACGCGGAATGTTAGCTTAGTGTCTTTGCCACCTGCATGGCGACCTGGTGAAAATGCGGAACGAATTACGAGCATAAAATTTTTCAAACAATTCGACGGCTATATTGGCGGACAGACTGCTTGGGGGATTTTAGGTGAACTTGAAAAAGGTCGCTATCCTACATTCAGCTATCAAGATTGGCAAAGTCGGGATCAAAGAATTGAAGTTGCTCTTTCATCGGTCTTGTTTCAGCAGAAGTACAATGTTTTCAGTGATTGTATTGCTAACCTACTTCCCTATAGTTTCGAAGACATCGCGTTTACTATTTTGCATTATGATCGAAGCAGTGTGCAGCTCAATAAATCATCTCAAAAGCGTTTAGCTCAAATTGCTGAGTATATTAGGCACAATCAAGATATCGATTTGGTATTGGTTTCAACGTATACCGATTCGGTTGATACCAGAAGTGTGTCTCAAAATCTATCAGAGCAGCGGGCGGAAGTTTTACGCGGTTATTTTCAATCTTTGGGGTTACCTGAAGATAGAATTCAAATTCAAGGCTATGGTAAACGCCGCCCTGTTTCAGATAATTCATCTCCGATAGGTAAAGACAAAAACCGTCGTGTCGTTATATCACTAGGCCGTACACAGGTTTAACACGACGCTAAATTGGCCGTTAGTTTAACTGAAACATAGAAATTAGGTTACAGTTTGTTGCGCTGTCTAGGTGGCTGACTTGCTTGGCAATGTATGGGTTAGGGTGACGCTTTAAGAACTCAATCAAGGCCTTTTTACGGTTCATCCGGTAAATCGATACCTCGCCTCATGACTGGCTTTAATTTTTAACTCAAAAAACACCCAATCACGGTACCCATAGGCGACTTTATTCAGTGTTTTTATTCGGTTGTTTACTCCCTCAACGCGACCACTGCTCATCCTCTCATCATAAAAAGCTAATATCCCATCCTTGTGCTTCTTCAAGGTCTTGGTGAACTTCTCTAGCATCAAAATACCTGAATGGTTCGCTTCATCTAGCCAACTTTCTAGCCACTTTTCTCCTTCTATCTTTGATGGCTGCGTCCACAGCATTCTCAGCTTTTCGTTTAAATAATAAACGGTCGCTAAAGGTTGGTTGACTTCAAGTGCCCGTGCCAGTTTCTCTTGGCCTTGTTCATCTAACTTATCTGGGTTGCTCACCAATAACCAACGAGTATTTTTGAGAAATTGAGCTTCATTTTTGTCGCTCATCGAATTTTGAAGTTCACGCCTGAAATCTGTCAGCTTGTCATTGAATCGCTTTACCACATGGAAGCGGTCGATGACCAACTTGGCATTCGGGGCATGCTGTTTCACCGAAGAGATGTATGCCTGTCCCATATCCGTGGCGACGGCTTTAATCGGCTTTTTACAACGTTGCTTTCGCTTCCAAAAACCATCAAGGCTTTCTGCCTTCTTGCCTTTTTCGGTGTAAACCACAGCACTTGTCTTCATATCTATCACTACCGTCATGAAACCGCTTTTAGAGCCGCAGTAAATCTCATCAATTCCAATGTGAGTGACGTGTTTAAGGCAAGGCTTAGAATATCGCGTGTGCAGGTAATGCTTCTGAATATCTTTCACTGTATCCCAACAGACACCGCATAGCCTGGCAATGGCACTGATGGTGACATTTAACGCTGAAAGAGAGAGAACATATTGCTCAAAGCCCTTGGTGTAGCGCACTTTAGGGCGAGGAACAAAATTAAGTGGTAAATACCCTAGCGTTTTACAGGCTCGGCACTCAATCCGTTGGTTTTCTATCTGGATGTAACTAGGATTAGTGCCTATTGGTGTAGCGATAAATCGCCGGAGTTTGCTCCCTTTTTTTTATGACATCACGGCTGCGACATGATGGACACTTGATATGGGAGTTGTGTGCAATATGAAAGATAGTGGTGCCACCATTAAACTCGGTTGAACGATAATGGAAGGGGCCACGGATCCCAAAACGATGATAAAGAAGTGATGTAGACATTAACTGGCAAGTTTTGACGAAATGGTATCAGAAAAACCTTCGGGTATCGATTTACCGGATGAACCCTTTTTACAGCAACCTAGTGAGTCGATGTAAGAATCACACTGACTATTCGCGCATTGTGGAATGAGTGGCAGCACCTTTTCTGAAGCGAGCTGCAAGTATTTCAGCTCATATCGCTCATCTCCCACAGAGCGCCAGAAACTGGCCATGTTGTGACAAGAGATAACAGAAACAATCAATCGATCTTCTATTTGTATCTCTTCTTCATGAGTCAGCTGCTCACTGATGGTTAGCGCTTGCTGGTAGTGCAATATACTTCTCAGGTGGTCACTTTCCTGCATCGCAACGTCCGCGAGTAATGTATGTTTTTCCCACTCTGTAACCGTCATAAATAACCCTTTGAGCAACTTAATAGAACAAATCTGATGTAATTACCATCAAATGATAATGAGAGTTATTATTATCATTGAATATTAAAAAAGGCAACGCTTGGTTGCCTTAATGCGAACAAATCTCAAAAAGTATCAACCTAGCCCAACGGAGGCTTGTTTATTCTGGATGAGTTCAATCATGTATCCATCAGGGTCTTTTACAAAGGCGATCTCTGTTGTCCCGCCTTTGACTGGGCCAGGCTCACGAGTGACAATACCACCGGCGGCCTTAATGGCATCACAAGTGGTATAAACGTTTTCAACGCCAATGGCGATATGACCAAATGCGTTACCAAGGTCGTATTCTTTTGTTCCCCAGTTGTACGTTAGCTCAATAACGGACCCTTGGGACTCATCACCAAAGCCTAAAAATGCGAGTGTGTATTCGTACTCTTTATTCTCATTAGTTCGGAGCAGGTTCATGCCCATGACTTTTGTATAGAACTCAATAGATTTATCTAAATCTCCGACACGTAGCATTGTGTGAAGAATTCTTCCGTTTGACATTATGGACTCCTAGCTTTCTGGGTAAATTTTATCTCTAAATTCGCATAAGTCTTCAATGATACAGCTTCCACATCGAGGCTTACGGGCAACGCAAGTGTATCGACCGTGAAGTATTAGCCAGTGGTGTACATCGAGCTTAAATTCTTTGGGTATCACTTTAATGAGCTTTTCTTCAACATCATCAACGGTTTTCCCCATCGCCAATTTGGTTCGATTGGAAACTCTATAAATATGGGTGTCCACGGCGATGGTTGGCCAACCGAAAGCGGTATTAAGAACCACATTCGCGGTTTTCCTTCCTACCCCGGGTAATGCTTCTAATGCTTCTCGGTTTTCAGGAACTTCCCCTTGATGAAGATCGAGTAACATTCGACAAGTCTTGATGACGTTCTCTGCTTTTGAGTTAAATAACCCAATGGTTTTGATGTACTCTTTGACACCATCGACACCCAGATCCAATATCCCCTGCGGTGTATTTGCCACTGGGTAGAGCTTGTCCGTTGCTTTATTGACACTGACGTCTGTTGCTTGAGCCGATAATAGAACAGCGATCAATAGCTCAAACGGGCTACTCCAGTTGAGCTCCGTTTGAGGGTTTGGATTATCGTCTCTAAGACGTTTTAAGATTTCGACACGCTTTATGTTATTCATTATTATTTTCACTTACATGAAAGCGTCTAGTTTGTCACTCTAGCGCGCTCAATGGTTTGTTTTTTCTCAGTTGGCTTACGAGACTTTATCTGTGAGTCGATGACATTTTTTATCGCAATAATAATTCCCACACCGATAAACGCACCCGGAGGAAGAAGCGCCAATAGAAAGCTATTATCAAACTGAAAAACTTCGATTCTCAAGGATTGCGCCCAAGCGCCTAGCAGGAGTTCAGCGCCATCAAATAAAGTGCCGTTTCCCAGTAGCTCTCGCATGGCACCAAGTAATACCAGTACAACGGTCATACCAACACCCATCCAAAAACCATCGAGTGTCGAAGGTAACACTGGATTTTTTGATGCGAACGCTTCTGCTCGTCCAATGATGACGCAGTTGGTGACAATCAGTGGAATAAATATCCCTAATGATAAATACAGCCCGTAGGTATAGGCATTCATTAATAGCTGAACGCAGGTGACGACAGAGGCAATGATCATGACAAAAACGGGGATTCGAACTTCTTTCGGCACGTAATCTCTTACCAAAGAGACCGCCACATTTGAGCAAACCAGTACGATAAGTGTTGCAATACCAAGCCCCAAAGCGTTGGTCACTGTTGATGATACAGCGAGTAGAGGACATAGCCCAAGTAACTGAACCAGTGCCGGGTTGTTGTCCCACAGCCCATTTTTTAACAGCGTTTTATTATCATTCATTTGAACCCCCACAATTAAACGATTGATTCGTTAGCTGGCCACGATTCTCATTTACAAAGCTTACTGCACGTTTGACGGCACCAACGACCGCTCTAGGTGTGATGGTCGCACCGGTGAACTGATCAAACTGACCGCCATCTTTACGTACCTTCCATGAATCTTGGTTGGTATCCGTCACTGATTTACCAATGAACCCTAGGATCCAATCGCTGACTCTTAGGTCGATTTTGTCGCCAAGTCCTGGTGTCTCCTGATGCGACAAGACGCGCGTACCAGTCACGTTACCTTGCTGATCGATACCAACGATGAGTTTAATGGCTCCGTTATAACCGTCAGGAGCAATGGCCTCAATAGCGACCGCGCTTGGTTGACCATCGAGTGTCGCAAAGTAAGCAGGCATAGAATCGTCGGTCCCTAGTGCTGAGTCTGAGACCAAGGTACACGATTGGTATAAATCATTGTCGTGAAGCTCTTTGGGAATGACTTGGTTAAGAATAGACAATAGCTGGGCTTTCTCTTGGCGTTGGATTTGATCTTTGGTTAAATGATGGGTGATCGCGACAAGCCCGGTCGTCGCGCAAGCAAAGATCGCCAATGTGAGTCCATTTTTACGAATAGCGGCTAACATAACAGTCCTTAGTGCCCATAAGTGCGTGGTTTGGTGTAATAGTCAATCATTGGTACACACATGTTGGCTAACAGCACAGCAAATGCAACACCATCGGGGAAGCCTCCCCAGCTTCGAATAACAAAGACCAAGAACCCAATGAAGGCACCAAAAATAAGGCGTCCTTTGACTGTTGTTGAAGCCGATACAGGGTCAGTTGCGATGAAGAAAGCCCCAAGCATTGTCGCACCGGAGAAGAGGTGCAATAAGGGAGTCGCTGTTTCAGCGGGTGTGATGATAGAAAAAATACTGCTCGTCACCACTAGACTGGCTAGAAACGCGACTGGAATATGCCAGTTTATGATTCTGAGTTTAATTAGCAATAGACCGCCAGCCAAATAGGCGAGGTTTATCCATTCCCATCCTACACCAGCAAAACCACTAAATTGACTTTGCTTCATGATTTCAGAAGCGGTACTTCCAGAGTGCAGTCCGGTTTTGAACGCATCTAAGGGTGTCGCCATTGTGACGCCATCTATACCCGTTCGAATCTGCGCAAGAGACAAACCTTCATGATTAAACCCACTGAAAATCAGAGAGAATGCGTCAACAAAGTAAACAGGATCTTGGCTAAGTTGGACTGGAGTCACCCAAGATGTCATCTGTACTGGGAACGAAATCAGCAAGACGACATACGCCACCATTGCTGGATTAAAGATATTTTGACCAATACCACCGTATAAATGCTTGGCAATAACAATCGCAAAAATCAACCCAATGACGATGACCCACCATGGGGAATAAGGGGGAATAGCGATAGCCAATAGCCATGCTGTGACAAGTGCACTGTAATCCCGCAGTGCAAACAATGGATGCCGCTGACGTATTAATAAGATGGCACCTTCGAGTATAACAGCAATAAATAGAGCCATTATTAACTGTATCAATGTCCCCCAGCCAAAGAAGTAACTTTGCGCAATAAGCCCAGGTAATGCAGCAATCATCACCCACTTCATTAGATCTGAGGTGCTCTTTTTATTGTGAGCGTGCGGTGAACTGGCGATAAAAAAAGCCACTAGCCTTTCTCCTCATTATTATTGGGTTGATTGGAGAGTTGTTCTTTTTGTGCTTTACGTGCCTTGGCTCGAGCAATAGCGGCGGCCACAGCGGCCTTTTTCGGATCGGCTTCCACTGGTTCAGCTGATGGCGTTACTTTAGCTTGAGCTTCTGCCTCAGACGTTGTCGGAGTTTCGGCTTGCTGCGCTTTACGCGCTTTGGC
>NZ_AJYQ02000094.1 GCF_000287055.2 Vibrio genomosp. F10 str. ZF-129
TCGCGCTACTTACCCAGCGCATCGTACGCGCCACGACAGGTGCACGTTGGCGCTCATCAATGGTCAATAGACCGTTACGGGAACTCATCGCCAAGCCATCCATTTCACGAACCGTAGGGACGCCGATGATTTGTGTATCTATGGCGAGATCGGTCGTCATTTGACGAATGACCGCCAACTGTTGGAAGTCTTTTTCGCCAAAACAAGCGAAGTCAGGCTGAACAATATTAAACAGCTTAGTCACGATGGTTGCTACGCCACGAAAATGCCCAGGGCGAGATGCACCTTCTAGCATGGTTGAGAGAGTCGGCACTTCAACAGAGGTTTGCTTGTCTAAGCCTTGTGGATACATCACTTCAGGCGTTGGGGTAAAGACCAGTTCAACGCCTTCTGCAGCAAGTTTAGCCACATCGTCTTCGAGTGTTCTTGGGTAGTTAGCCAGATCATCGGCGCGTTCAAATTGCATCGGGTTGACAAAAATACTGACGACCACAATATCGGCATGCTCACGAGCGTTTTTAACCAGTGTGATGTGTCCTTCATGCAGGTTTCCCATTGTAGGGACAAAAGCGACGCTCCGACCATCGCGTTTGTATTGCTTTATCTGTTCTCTAACGTGTGCGATTTCAGAAAAAATATTCATAGTAGAACTCCCTAGGCGATAGTATGCGCTTCATCAGGGAAAGCGCCACTTTCCACGTCACGGATATATTTTGCTACCGCTGAACGCATGTCACCAGTTTCAGCAAGGAAGTTTTTCGAGAACCTAGGCATGTAATTGGCTGAAATACCGAACATATCGTGCATCACTAGAATTTGTCCGTCAGTCACATTACCAGCACCAATACCGATAACAGGAACGTCAAGAACTTGAGTGATACGCTCAGCAAGCCCTGCGGGAACACACTCAAGCAGGACAATTTGAGCACCAGCCTGTTGCAAGGCTAGGGCATCTTTGACCATACGATCGGCATGTTCTTGATCGCGACCTTGAACTTTATAACCACCAAAAATATTCACAGACTGAGGGGTGAGGCCTAAGTGAGCACAAACAGGCACCGCACGCTCTGTCAGCATCTTAACGGTATCGACTAACCAGTCGCCACCTTCAATCTTCACCATGTTGGCACCGGCTTGCATAAGCTTTGCTGCGCTCTCACAAGCCTGTTCTGGAGTGGCATAACTCATGAATGGCATATCAGCCATTAACAAGCTGTTTGGGCTACCAGCGCGAACACAGCGCGTGTGGTAAGCAATATCTTCAACTGTGACGGGTAACGTATCACTTTTACCTTGTAAAACCATGCCCAGTGAATCACCAACCAGCAGTACGGGCATCTCTTGGCTTTCAAATAGCTGTGCAAAACTGGCGTCATATGCGGTAGAGGTTGCGAATTTACGACCTTCTTGTTTGCATTTAATTAGGTCGTTGATTGTGATTTTTTTCATCAGTTTTCCTTACAAGGCGTTGGCTATGATTGCCAAGTTCTGAGCCCGTTAAGATCCACTTTATTCAGTAGTTCTTGCAGCTCTGTCCCATCTGGGAGGGTTAAATTTGGTGCGATTTCTGCGAGCGGGTAGAGAACAAACTCACGCTCTTTCATTCCATAATGAGGAACGACAAGACGCTCGGAATCGATCACTTCATTGCCATAAAGAATGATGTCTAGATCTAAAGTTCGCGGACCCCAACGATCATCTTTACGGACGCGCCCTTGCTCTTGCTCGATTGCTTGTGTGCAATCGAGTAATTCAAATGGCGTTAATTGTGTTTCTATTGCAACCACAGCGTTGATATAGTCAGGTTGATCTTGAGGCCCCATCGGGCTGCTGCTATAAAGTTGTGATGCGCTCAGTTTTGATGAATTAGGCAGGTGCTTTAACGCCTCGATGGCGTCGTTCGCTTGGCCTACAGGGTCGGCAAGATTACTGCCGACCGCAATGTACGCGATCACCATTATTCAGGTTTGCTCTTTTTCTTACGATTATTTTTACGACGGCGATAAGGCGTTTTGGACCCTGTTTCTTCAAGTTCAGCTGCCATCGTTTGGCGGGTATTGCGACTTGCACTTTGGAAGGTTGCCCACCAAGTCGCGAGTTCTTTGGTTTGTCCTCCTTCCACTTCCCCACGCATTTCTAGGAAATCGTAACCCGCACGGAACTTATTTAATTCTGTTAATCTAAATGCTCGTTTTCCGTTGCGACGAGGCAGGCGAAGTTGCAACTGCCAAATCTCACGAATTGTTGCAGTGTGGCGTCTTGGTATCGCAATGGTTTTCACCTGAGCATCCAAGATGATATTGCTGGCTTCCATGATCGCATCATAGTGGCCCAGTTTACGCTCGCTCATCAATTGATCTGCCAAGGTATTGAGTGGATACCAAAGCATGGCCGCAAACATAAAGGCTGGGTTGATTCGTTTACCATCTTCAATTCGAAGATCGGTTGAGTCAAAGACCAGATCCAACATCTGCTCTGTTGGTGAAGAATAATCCTCAGTAAAGTGATCGGCAATAACAGGGAACATTTGCTGAAATAGGTTGTACTCACGCATCAGGTGATAGGTTTCAAGCCCATTACCAGATTGCAGTAATTTGAGTGATTCTTCATAAAGGCGAGCAGAAGGGATACCTTGTAGCAAGGGAGCCAGATCTTCGATTGGCGCTGCAGTATCTTCTTCAATATCAAAATCAAGTTTTGCGGCAAAGCGAATCGCTCGCAGCATACGCACAGGATCTTCGCGGTAGCGAACTTCAGGGTCGCCAATCAGTCGGATCAGCTTATCTTCCAGATCTTCTACACCACCCGCATAGTCATGAATGCTGTAGTCGCTGATGTTGTAATACATCGCGTTGATAGAAAAATCGCGTCGTTCAGCATCTTCATCAATGCTGCCATAGACATTGTCACGCAGCAGCATGCCTTCGTCTGACTGAGCTGATACGTTCTTGCTTGGCTCTTGGTGGTGACCTCGAAACGTCGCCACTTCAATAATATCTCGGCCGAACATGATGTGTGCTAATCGGAAACGGCGACCAATCAGACGACAGTTTCTAAATAGATGCTTAATTTGCTCAGGAGTCGCATTTGTCGCGATATCGAAATCTTTTGGTGCAAGATCCAATAGTAAGTCGCGAACGCCACCTCCAACGAGGTAAGCTTCAAAACCAGCGCCATTGAGTCGGTATAGCACCTTTAGAGCGTTGTCACTGATTTGCTTGCGTGAAATATTGTGCTCTTGTCGAGTAAGAACATTCAATGCAAGGTCTGGAAATTGGCTTGGTGTATATTCGTTATTATTCATGTGCTTCTGGCAATATTGGCTTAAACCAAGGTTGCTTTAGTTGGTGATAATTTGCCTAGTAAGGCCTAATTTGGGGCTAATAATAGCCTAAGACGCGCCGTTTGAGAATCTTGCTGTGCTTGCCATAGTCTTTGGCAGTTGCTGCAAGGACCAATTTTGGCATCCCCATGTTAATAATTCGTCTATCGTTGCTTGACGAATATGTACATCAATATCGAACCCCAAAAAGGACATTGCCTCGAGCAACGTCTCTAGTGGTTGTTGATTATTCAACGCTGGAGCATGGTTTTGCTTGGATAACTTATTACCGTGTTGATCGACGACGAGAGGTAAATGTACATAGCTGACCTCTGACTTTCCCAAAGCACGATACAGGTTGATTTGTCGACCTGTTGGCTCGATAAGATCCGCACCTCTAACGACTTCGGTCACACCTTGCTGAATATCGTCTAATACGACGGCAAGGTTGTAAGCGTACAATCCATCACGTCGCTTAATAATGAAATCTTCATCAGCCAGAGCTTGAGGAATATCAATATGACCATAGTTTACGTCAACAAAGTGATTGATGGCATGATGAACTTTAAATCGTACTGAGCACGGTTTATCGGGAGTGCGCGCTTTATCTCGACAAGTTCCAAGATAAAAGCCTCCGGATTGCTTAATCTGTTTGCGTGTGCATTGGCAATAGTAAGCCTCTTTTGAACTTAACCATTGCTCGATTTGCTGTTGATAATATGGGTGGCGCTCACTTTGATAAACAACGGTATCATCCCAATGAAGATGATAAGCCTCTAAGGTGTTTAAAATGAGATCGGAGGCGCCTGCCATTTCTCTAGGTGGGTCGAGATCTTCCATTCTCACTAGCCATTTTCCATGATGAGATTTTGCTTGAAAATAACTCCCCAGAGCAGCGACCAAAGAGCCAAAATGTAATGGACCCGAAGGGGAAGGTGCAAATCGACCCACATAACTCATCATATTCACCTGATATCAAAACCACAAAAAGGGAGCATAAGCTCCCTTTACAAACAAAGGCTAGTCGTCACAAAAGCTAGGTTTAACCTTGCATCTGCTTTTCTTTAATCTCAGACAGTGTTTTACAGTCGATACAAAGATCAGCAGTTGGACGAGCTTCTAAACGGCGTATACCAATTTCCACGCCACAAGATTCGCAAAAACCAAAGTCGTCTTCTTCGATCTTGTTGAGTGTTTTCTCGATCTTTTTGATCAAACGACGTTCACGGTCACGGTTACGAAGTTCTAAGCTAAATTCTTCTTCTTGAGATGCACGGTCAACGGGATCTGGGAAATTTGCTGCTTCGTCTTGCATATGGTGAACAGTACGATCAACTTCAACTCTCAGTTGGTTGCGCCATGCGGATAAAATTTTTGTAAAATGAGCGACCTGCTCAGGTGACATGTATTCTTCACCCTGCTTTGCTTGGTATGGCTCAACCCCTGCAATGGCTAGGATGCCTATCGCTTTTTTCTTTAATTCTGGCATGCAGCATCTCCTACTAATACCTAGTCAACTGTTTGAGCAGTCTATTTTTAGGCGGCTATCTATAGCAAAAAGAAACGGGCGACGCAAATCTTGAATAGCAAACTTTTTATCAATGTGAACATCACATCACTTTCTACTCATTATTGATAAAATCAACAGCAGAAATAAGTTTGATTCCTGATTCAGAAATCTGAGCTTTGTAGCACAGGACTTCTACACCTTGCTCTATTGCTTGGTTTAGTAAATATGAATAGTTTGCGTCTATATGGAGTGCTGCTGATACTTTTTCAATCCCTGAGTGTAAAACAGTGAATAAAAGTACTGCTCTGCTTCCATTTTTCGCCATTTCCGTGAGCTCTCTCAAATGCTTCTGACCACGAGTGGTCACGGAATCAGGAAAGTAGCCCTGCCCATCGTTATCTTCATCTAATAGAGTGACGCTTTTTACCTCTATATAGCATTTTGGCTTAGTTTCTGAATTGAGCAAGATATCGATACGACTATTTTCGCTACCGTACTTTACTTCTGTTTTTAATTCATCGTAACCAGTGAGCTCTTGAATCACGTTATTTTGAATCGCTTCAACCGCCAAATGGTTCGCTTTAGCCGTGTTGACACAAATCCAATCACCTCGCTGGGTTTGAGTGAGCTCCCAACTGTTCGGGTACTTGCGTTTTAAGTTATCCGATGTTGAATACCAGACGGTGTTACCCGCATCAGCACAGCCTGTCATGGCACCTGTGTTTGCACAATGGATCGTGCGTATCGATTGATCAGGCAGCTGAATGTCAGCCAAGAAGCGCTTGTAACGCTTGAGTAAAATCGCTGATTCAAGAGGTGGATTAAAATGCATTTTTACTGTTTTTATGTACAATGGTGCCCTCATTACATCATAAGGCGTCTCCATTGTCTTCATCGATTCCATTGCCGATAGAAAGTGTGATCCCTGAATTGCTCTCAGGCCTTCAATCACACAATCAATTGATTCTTAAAGCGGCCCCTGGCGCGGGTAAATCCACGTTTTTCCCACTGCAATTAATTAAAGCAGGGGTGTTTTCGCGCAAAATCATCATGCTTGAACCTCGTCGACTAGCGGCGAGAAATATTGCAGGCTATCTTGCCCAGCAATTGGGGGAAAAGGTCGGTGAGCGGGTCGGGTACCGTGTACGTGGGGAAACGAAAGTAAGCCGTGATACTCAACTGGAAATCGTGACCGAAGGGATCATGACTCGGATGTTGCAATCGGACCCTGAACTTTCTGGAATTGATTTACTGATATTCGATGAATTTCACGAGCGAAGTATTCATGCTGATACATCATTGGCCTTGAGCCTTGAGGTGCAAGAAGCGTTAAGGGATGACCTTCATATTGTGGTGATGTCAGCAACGCTCGATCAAACAGCGTTAACCACTCTGCTTCCTCAGGCGAAATATGTGGAGTCGCATGGGCGAAGCTTTCCTGTTGAATATCGTTATCATGATTTAAAACCCCACGATTACCTAATTCCAACGATCGTTAAACAGATACAGCATTTAATGGCCACTGAGCAGGGCTCTTTGCTGGTTTTTCTGCCTGGACTATCAGCCATAAAAAATGTGGCTGAAAAACTTGGCGATCTGGCCAGTGATGTGTCTATTTTTCCGTTGTATGGTCAACTTACTTTCTCTGAACAGCAAAAGGCGATAGCCCCCTTGAATGGGAATCAGAGAAAAATCGTATTGGCGACGAACATTGCAGAAACCTCGCTAACCATTGAAGGGATCCGCTTGGTTTTGGATTGTGGCCTCGAGCGCGTCGCTAAGTTTGATCTTAAAACTGGGATCACTAAGTTAGAGCAAGTCAGAATAGCGCAGTCCTCCGCAGAGCAACGAGCAGGGCGAGCAGGGCGATTAGAGCCAGGGATTTGTGTGCGGCTATACAGCGAGGGGCACCTCAATCAACAGCCTGCGGTTCCTGTTGCTGAAATTATGCACTCGGATCTTTGTCCATTAGCAATGGAACTTGCACAATGGGGTGCGTATGAAGCCAGTGAATTAAAGTGGCTCGATGCTCCTCCTGATGTTGCGCTGACACAAGCTCGGCAGTTGTTAGTATCGCTTGAACTTATGAATGATCAGCGTCAGCTAACATCGCTGGGAAAACAGGCTCATCAATTTGGTTTGGAGCCAAGAATTGCAAGTATGTTGGTGAAGTCCCTACAAGGCGATGAAGCGCTATTCCAGACGGCCATCATCGTTGCAGCCTTAATTGAAGAGCCCGAGCGAAACATATTAGATCTGCAAGACAGCCTTTATCGTCTAAAGCAAGGAAGCCACCAAAAAGCTCGAACCATTTTGAAGCGAGCAGATCAGCTTGCCGCTAAGTGCCAACAGCGCTTTTCTTTACCGAGGGTTGAAGAGCGTTTTGTCGCCATCGCTCTGAGCCTTGCCTTTCCCGATCGTGTCGCTCAAGCGCGTACCATAGGAAGTGGAAAATTCGTTCTTGCGAATGGTCACGGGGCTGAAGTGGATCAGGCGCACAGCTTGTCGGATAGCGAATATCTAGTGGCCATAGATTTAATGCGCAGTCAGCACAATTCGAGTCGAATCTTTTTGGCGGTGGAGCTTGATATCCGTTTGTTACAGAAGCAATTTCCTTCGATGTTTGTCGCTCAAGAAGTAGTCGAATGGAATGAAAACAAAGGCCGATTGATTGGCGAAGAGCAAGTAAAGCTTGCGAACTTGGTGATCACTCGACAACCGCTGACTCAGTTGGATAAACAAAAAATGACCGAAGCATTACTTGGTTATGTAAAGCAAAAAGGGCTTTCGGTATTAAATTGGTCGCAATCGGCTAACGATTTATTGGTTCGTATTCGCTGTGGCGCAGCTTGGTTACCTGATCTTTCTTGGCCTGCAATGGATGAAGCGAGCCTATTAAAGGAACTCGATGTATGGCTGGCACCTTATATGGTAGGAGTGACTTCGTTAAAAGGCTTAAAGGGCATTGATCTGGTGCCTGTGTTATTGGCAAGACTCGGTTGGCCTTTGAGTAAAGAGATCGATCAGTACTTACCCGTTTCTCATCAGTTACCCACCGGAACCAAGAAGAGGATTCGTTATGAAGTGGGTTGTGAGCCGATATTGTCGGTCCGAATGCAAGAGATCTTTGGTGAGCACGATTCCCCGGTTATTGCCAATGGACAAAAGAAAATTGTTTTAGAACTCTTGTCTCCAGCTCAGCGCCCCTTGCAAGTGACTCAAAATTTGGCTTCTTTTTGGGCCGGTTCATACAAAGAAGTACAAAAAGAGATGAAGGGTCGATACCCCAAACACGTGTGGCCAGATGATCCTGCCAACCATGTCGCGACTAGAAAAACAAAACGGCACTTTAATTCATAACGAAAGAGCAATGTCGTAAAAGCAATAATTAAAAGCAATGATGGACAGTAATGACGGATAAAAAGACCCCAACCAAGAAGTCAACGACCAAAAAGGCCACTTCAAAAAAGAAAACGTCAGCAAGGAAACCTGCTGCGGGTAAAGCGACGCGCAAGAAAAAGACCGTGAATCAACGCTCATGGCTAAAGTTGCTGTGGAGCTTTGGTTGGAAAGCGAGCCTTGCAGGGTTGGCACTGTTGATTTTTGTCGGCGTGTATCTCGATAGCGTTGTAAAACAAAAATTTGAAGGACAGCTATTTAGCTTACCCACGGTTGTGTACGCAAGGATTATGACCATCACGCCAGGATCGTCAGTATCGGTTAAGCAGTTAAGTAATGAGCTGGATGTACTCAATTATCGTAAGGTGAGGCAGCCGCGACACCCTGGGGAATATTCTTCGTCTTCAACCAAATTAGAGATGATTCGTCGTCCGTTCGAGTTTTCTGATGGACCAGAGCCGTCACGCCACGTCATGGTGCATTTTAACGACAGTGGTGTGGATCGCATTCAATCTTTGGAGAAAAACGGCAATTTAGGTTACCTGCGCATCGACCCTAAGATGTTAGGAATGTTAGAAAAAAACACGGATGAACAAAGACTCTTTCTAAGGCGGAATCAATTTCCCGAGGTGATGGTTGATGCTCTTCTTGTGACCGAAGACCGTCATTTCTATCAACATGATGGCGTCTCTCCTGTGGCGATTGCACGAGCGATGGTGGTGAATGTTAAAGCCGGGCGAACGGTGCAAGGTGGTAGTACGTTAACGCAACAGTTATCTAAAAACCTGTTCTTATCGAGCGACAGAACCTTATGGCGTAAAGTGAGAGAAGCGTATATCGCGCTGATTTTAGATTATCGCTACAGCAAAGATCGTATTTTAGAAGCGTACCTGAACGAGGTGTACCTTGGGCAAAGTGGCGGTGAAGCGATACATGGATTTGGCCTTGCTTCTCGTCTTTATTTTGGTCAACCCATTGATGAATTAAGAATCGATCAACTGGCACTGTTGGTTGGTATGGTAAAAGGTCCGTCGTATTACAACCCTATCCGCCATCCCGAACGAGCAAAAACGCGCCGAGATTTAGTGCTGAGATTGATGATGCAACAGGATATTTTAACCGCACAGCAATACGATCAGGCGGCCAGTCGACCGTTAGATATTCAAGATAACCCTAGAATTGCGAGTCGTCAGCCTGCGTACTTCCAACAGGTTAATATTGAGCTTAAAGAAAAAGTGGGCAGTGCATTTCAGTCTCAAATGGGCTTACGGGTATTTACATCACTCGATCCTGTGTCTCAGAAAGAACTGGAAAAAGCGATAGCAACCAAAATCCCTGAACTGGCTAAAAAAGCCGGAAATTCTTTAGAAGGCGCGGCCGTCGCGGTCGATCGTCATAGCGGAGAAATTCGAGCCATGGTGGGGGGGAAGCGAACGGGTTACGATGGTTTTAATCGCGCACTGAATGCCAGCCGTCAAATTGGTTCATTGGCTAAGCCAGCTGTGTATCTAACGGCTTTAGAAGCGCCTGAACAATACAATCTAGCCACAACGCTTCAAGACAAGCCCATCAGCTTAAAAGGCAGTAAAGGCAATGTCTGGTCACCGAGAAACTATGATCGCCAATTTAGAGGTGAAGTACCACTGTATGAAGCGCTGTCTAAGTCTCTCAATGTTCCTACGGTTCAATTAGGGATGAAACTCGGTATTCCAGCCGTCATGGATACACTAGAAAAACTGGGGGTCGACCGCTCTGAAATTCGCCCCGTTCCATCGATGTTCTTAGGGTCGTTTACGTTGACGCCTTTTCAAGTGGCGCAAATGTACCAAACCTTGACAAACTCTGGTAAAAAAGCGCAATTATCAGCACTGAGATCGGTGTTAGATCAGGAAGGAAACGTACTTTATGAATCGATTCCAAGGGTTCAGAAAAGAGTGTCTCAGCAAGCGGCGTGGCTCACTACTTATGCCATGAAGTTGGCCGTTGTTGAAGGCACAGGGCGGTATTTGCATGGGCCGTTTTCTTGGGCTGCGTTGGCTGGAAAAACAGGAACCAGTAACGATACTCGCGATAGCTGGTTTGTTGGGGTTGATGGCCGAGAAGTGACGGCGATTTGGCTGGGTCGAGATGATAATCAACCAACAAAACTGACGGGTTCAAGTGGGGCGCTGCGAGTGTACTCGGAGTATTTAACGAACCGTATTCCTGAGCGTCTCGTCTTACCCTGGCCCCAAGAAATCAGTACGATTGGTTTTAATAAAACGCCACAGGGGGCATTAGAGATTGAGTGCAATAGTGACTTTAAATTACCCATGTGGGATCCCAAAGGAATCATCAAGCAAAATTGTGGAAGCAAACCTGCGGGATGGTTGAAAAAGATATTCACATGGTAGCTTAATCGAGTAACATCACTTTAGCCGTCTCTGTTTCCAGTTCAAGCTCTCACCAGTAATTAAAGGATTAGTGTAGTGCGATACTTTGTTCGATTTTCAGTTCTATTCGTGTGTTTCGTAGGGCCGCTTTCATGGGCGGATGAAGCGGCACGTATTGATAGTGATAAACAGCATGAACGACCTAAAATCGCACTTGTCTTAGCGGGTGGAGGTGCGAAAGGTGCGGCTCACATTGGTGCATTAAAAGCGCTTGAAGAGCTTAGAATTCCTGTTGATATCATTACTGGCACCAGCATGGGGGCGTATGTCGGTGGGTTGTATGCTTCTGGAATGAGTGCCAATGAAATTGAGAGCTTAATTTATTCGGTTGATTGGAATACGGGCTATCGAGATCGGGTTGATCGAAGCCAAAGACGTATCCGTGACAAAGAATATGAAGATCGTTATCAAATAAATACCGATCTTGGCCTACGTTGGGGGGAGCTTAAAGCGCCGAAAGGTGTGGTTCAAGGGCAAAATATGCTGCGTATTTTGCGAGAAACATCGGGTAACTTACCTAAGTTAGAGTCGTTCGATGACCTTGTTATTCCTTACCGTTCGGTCGCGACTGACATTATCGATTTGAAGCCGGTTATCATTGGTGAGGGGTATCTGGTTGATGCGATGATGGCCAGCATGTCTGTGCCTGGCGTTCTTCCTCCTTATGAAATTGATGGTAAGTTGCTGGTGGATGGCGGTGTGACCAATAACATGCCTGTTGATGTAGCTAGAGAGCTTGGCGGCGATATTGTGATCGCCATTGATATTAGCAGTGACTATTTAAATGAAGAGGATTTCAGTTCATTTTTAACCGTGGCAGATCAACTCTCAAATTACTTAGTACGACGGAGTACTCTTTCTCAGCAAAAAACGTTGACCGATAAAGACATCCTTCTTCAGCCTGACGTGGGTAAAATGCAAACAACGGAATTTGATAAAATGCCGGGCGCGTACAAAGAGGGATATAAAGCGGCGATGGAGAAATCGTCAATGCTGTCCCACCTAGCCTTATCAAGCAGCGAATATCAAGCCTACATCGAAAAGAAACAAACAGCGCGTAAAAAATTACCGTATGGAGATGAAATTTCTGTCGAGCACATCGTCATCAACAATAATACCCATTACAGCGATGAGCTATTGCGTTCGCGCCTTGGTTTAGAAGAAGGAAAAGCGTTAAGTACGGAAGAACTTGAGCAGAGTGTTCAAGACCTTTACGCGTTAGATCGGTTTGAATTGATTACTTATCAATACGAAAAAGATGAATTCGGTAACGATCTATTGGTGATGGATGTCAATTCGAAAAGTTGGGGGCCAAATTACGTTAATTTTCGCTTTTTCTTAGAGGATGACTTCACTACCGATAGCCAGTATTCCTTAGGGGTGTCGAGTAACTTTACCAATCTTAACTCTGATGGAGCAGAACTGTTGCTCAACCTTGAAATGGGTACGGATAAACTGATAGGCGCTGAACTGTATTCGCCGTTTATGTCTAGCCAGCGAGTCTTTACAACGTTAGGGGGGAGTTACAGCAACGACAAGCGTAATATGCCAAGCAATGGGATTAATAATCCAACGTTAAGCGCATCCGAAAACTACCTGCCCGTAACTTATCGGGAATGGACAGGAGAGCTGGCTATCGGGTATCAAGAAGCCTTGTGGCGAGAGCTTAAGTTAGGCTTACGCTACATACAAGGCTATGCCGAATTATCAACCTTGCCGTCATGCGGTGATTTTAGCTTTACCCGCCAAGGTGTTTTTACGGGTTATCGCTATGATACGTTAGATGATTTTAGTCTGCCTCGCTCTGGTATCTATGCGGATATTGAGTATTGGATCTCGCAAGATGAAGTAAGAGGGCAAGAGCGGTGTTTTGCTAGTTCTGCTAACCACGCAGAAGATACTGTTGACGAAATTCGTGCAAAATTCATAGGGGCTTATACCTATGATCGTCATACTTTAGTCGCGAATATGGATCTGGGGTTAACCAAGAGTCAAAATATGGTGTTGCCTGTCGATCCGAAAGAAATTGGAGGCTTTCTCAAGCTGTCTGGCATCCCAAGAGACAGTTTGATTGGGCAAAATATCGCTTTCACCAGTTTAGTCTATCGATATCGTTGGTTTGATAATGATTTTGGTTTGTTTAGCTCTCCATTTTATGTGGGTAGCTCCATTGAGTATGGTGGGGTATGGTCTGATCCTAATATTAAGATTCAAGATGCGCCGTTGTATCAAGCGGCTTCTGTCTTTGTTGGCGTTGACTCCCCCATTGGACCTATTATGTTTGGTTATGGGTTCACAGAAGAACAATTCAATTCCGTATATTTAATTATTGGAACCACATTTAAGTAGCAAATATGCGAAGTTAATTTCTTAAAATCGTCCAACTTTAGTCTTAACTTGCTATGTTGGTCAAAATGATAAGATTTTAATTTTAAGTTAAATTTGCTATTCTACCGCCCACAGTTTGGCCTCTCTGGCGCTGCTTGTTTATCTTCTACATCATCATTATGTACATAGATAAACAGCTGAATTGGCAATGGAGAGCCAAGTTTCCAAGGATGTTCACTCCATCATCGATCTAAATAGATAAGTGATAATAAATGGAGGAACCGCAATGAGAGGAAAAAAGTCGTGCTTGAAGCCTACCGTAAACACGTCGCAGAGCGTGCTGCCGAAGGAGTTGTTCCTAGACCATTAAATGCCGAACAGGTTGCTGGCCTAGTTGAACTTCTTAAAAATCCGCCCCAAGGTGAAGAAGAGTTCATTCTTGACCTATTAGAAAACAGAATTCCCCCAGGCGTTGATGAAGCCGCTTATGTAAAAGCTGGTTTTCTAACCGCCGTAACAAAAGGCGAAGTCGAATCCCCTGTAGTAAGCCGAGCAAAAGCGGCTGAGCTCCTTGGTACAATGCAAGGTGGCTATAACATCGAATCGTTAGTGTCCCTTCTTGACGATGCAGAGTTGGCACCTATCGCGGTTAAAGCCCTGTCTCACACTCTATTGATGTTCGACGCGTTCTACGATGTAGAAGAAAAAGCGCAAGCAGGTAATGCATCTGCGCAGCAAGTGCTTCAATCTTGGGCTGATGCTGAATGGTTTACAGCTAAAGACAAAGTAGCGGAAAAAATCACCGTTAAAGTATTCAAAGTCACTGGTGAAACCAACACCGATGACTTATCTCCAGCACCTGATGCTTGGTCTCGCCCTGATATCCCAGTGCATGCAAAAGCAATGTTAAAAATGGAACGCGAAGGCATCACTCCTGACGAACAAGGCAGTGTTGGCCCAATCAAGCAAATCGAAGAACTTCAGAAAGATGGTATTCCACTGGCTTATGTAGGTGATGTTGTTGGTACGGGTTCGTCTCGTAAGTCTGCAACCAACTCTGTGCTGTGGTTTATGGGTGAAGACATCCCTTACGTACCAAATAAGCGCACTGGTGGTGTTTGTTTAGGCGGTAAGATTGCGCCTATCTTCTACAACACAATGGAAGATTCAGGTGCACTGCCGATTGAATTGAATGTACAAGACATGAATATGGGTGATGTGATTGATATCTTCCCTTATGAAGGCGTTGTGCGTAAAGACGGTGCAGAGATTTCTAGCTTTGAGCTTGGCAAGGTACTGTTAGATGAAGTTCGTGCTGGTGGTCGTATTCCACTGATTATCGGTCGTGGTCTAACGAGCCGTGCTCGTACTTCTCTTGGTCTTGAAGAGACAGATCTGTTTGCTAAACCGATTGATCCTTCTGCTTCTGATAAAGGCTACACATTAGCTCAGAAGATGGTGGGTAAAGCATGTGGCGTTGAAGGTGTGCGTGCAGGTCAATACTGCGAACCTAAGATGACGACGGTCGGATCTCAAGATACAACCGGCCCTATGACGCGTGATGAGCTAAAAGATCTGGCTTGTCTTGGTTTCTCTGCAGACCTTGTTATGCAGTCTTTCTGTCATACCTCTGCATACCCTAAACCGGTCGATGTAAACACTCACCATACGCTTCCTGATTTCATCATGAACCGTGCTGGTGTATCGTTACGTCCGGGTGATGGTGTTATTCACTCGTGGCTAAACCGTATGCTTCTTCCTGATACCGTAGGTACAGGTGGTGACTCGCATACCCGTTTCCCTCTTGGTATTTCATTCCCAGCAGGCTCTGGCCTTGTTGCCTTTGCGGCAGCAACGGGTGTTATGCCACTTGATATGCCTGAATCAATTTTGGTTCGCTTTAAAGGTGAAATGCAACCGGGCATTACACTGCGTGATCTCGTACATGCGATCCCATATTACGGCATCAAGCAAGGTCTATTGACGGTAGAAAAAGCGGGTAAAATCAATGAATTCTCTGGTCGCGTACTAGAAATTGAAGGTGTTGAGCACTTATCTGTAGAGCAAGCGTTTGAGCTGTCAGATGCATCAGCGGAGCGTTCTGCGGCAGGTTGTACGGTTAAGCTTTCTCAGGAATCTATCGAAGAGTACTTAAACTCGAACATCACCATGCTTAAGTGGATGATCGCCGAAGGTTACGGTGACGTACGCACGATTGAGCGCCGTATTAAGGCGATGCAAGAGTGGTTAGCTAACCCTGAATTGCTGACTGCGGATTCTGATGCTGAATATGCGCATGTTATCGAGATTGACCTGGCTGAAATTGACCAACCAATCTTGTGTGCACCGAACGATCCTGATGATGCTCGTCTGCTGTCTGATGTTCAAGGCACAGAAATTCAAGAAGTGTTTATCGGATCGTGTATGACGAACATCGGTCACTTCCGAGCGGCGGGTAAGATGCTAGAAGAGTTTAATGGCTCTTTGAATACCCGTTTATGGGTTGCACCACCAACGAAGATGGACAAAGATCAACTGACTGAAGAAGGCTACTATGGCATCTTCGGCCGAGCTGGGGTTCGTATTGAAACTCCGGGTTGTTCACTGTGTATGGGTAACCAGGCACGTGTTGCAGACAAGTCTACAGTGATGTCTACATCAACGCGTAACTTCCCTAACCGTTTAGGTAATGGCGCTAATGTTTACCTTGCTTCGGCAGAGCTTTCAGCGGTTGGTGCGATTCTTGGTCGTATCCCAACAAAAGAAGAGTACTTAGAGTTCGCTCAGAAGATCGATGCCACAGCGGCAGACACTTATCGCTACTTGAACTTCCATAAAATGGGTCAGTACACTGAAAAAGCAGACACGGTTATTTTCCAAGAGCCTGCTTAATGCTCATTGATAAGCGTGATTAATTAACGCTTATTTATTCATGATACATTCAAAGCACTTACGAATTTCGTAAGTGCTTTTTTATTATCAGAAACATTCTTTTTATGGCTCACAATATGATAGCCCTAGAGAGTTTCCCATTCTCTCTATATACTCTGCGCCATTCTTAGCCCACTAATTTATCGGAGTTTGTATGGAATTTGAGTTCACACGCAATACATTAATGGGTGAGTACTATGTTAAGTGCAGTATGGGGCATGAAATAGTCGGTCGTTGGTTACAAGATGAGATTGGCCGTTCGCGAGAAAAAATAGAAAACGTTGAGCAGCTAATTGCGCAATCTAAAGCATTACCCTCCAAAGAACATAAGTTACTTGGCCATGAGATCTCTATGACCATTTTAGCGGACGAAGTGCTCATTCAAGAAAATGTTTTAAGTCATGGGGATGAATTGGACGAAGAGAGTGAATATCACTTTTATAATAGTGAAAGTACTGCGGGATGTGGTATCGATGATTTCGAGATCTTAATTGAGCGTTGGATTGATTTTTTGGGTTTTTAAGCATCAGAATGAAACGAATTCTGGCATTTGCACCGTAGTGGTGAATTGATATGTTAATGCATTGTTATTGTGAAAATGGCGCACCAGTATGGTGCGCCATTTTTGGTTTAAAGACTCTAAATTGGATCTAGTGCTTTAAAAACAATGGGTTAAATAGTTGGCACGTACTTTGGATTATAAGAATCAACAGTTAAAGGATTAATGACTTAGAGAGGGTACGATGAAACTAATTAACGCAATAATCAAACCATTCAAACTTGATGATGTACGCGAAGCTCTGGCTGATGTAGGTATCGAGGGAATGACAGTATCGGAAGTGAAGGGCTTTGGCCGTCAAAAGGGACATACAGAATTATATCGAGGCGCGGAATATCAAGTTGATTTTTTACCTAAGGTCAAACTTGAAATAGCCACTCAAGCAGAAAATGTAGACCGCGTAATTGAAGCCATCACTAAGGCTGCTCAAACTGGAAAAATTGGTGATGGAAAAATATTTGTGTATGACTTAAGCCAAGCGGTTCGTATCCGCACTGGTGAAATGGACGCAGAAGCACTTTAATGATCTCAAGGACTGGAGAGTAATATCATGGATTTATTAACAACGGTAACAGAACTACGTTACGCACTGGACACTTTTTTCTTCCTCATTTCTGGCGCACTGGTTATGTGGATGGCAGCGGGTTTTGCAATGTTAGAAGCGGGTCTGGTTCGTTCAAAGAACACGACAGAAATTTTAACGAAGAACATTTGTTTGTACGCCATTGCTTGTACGACGTTTTTAGTCGTTGGCTACAACATTATGTATGTAGATAACGGTGAAGGTGGTTGGTTACCTTCATTTGGTACGCTAATTGGTACTCAGGGTGAAGGCGCTGACCACTCTTTAGAATCGGATTTCTTCTTCCAAGTTGTATTCGTTGCAACGGCGATGTCAGTGGTATCTGGTGCCGTGGCTGAGCGCATGAAGCTTTGGTCTTTCCTCATCTTCTCTGTTGTATTAACGGCCTTTATCTATCCAATGGAAGGTTACTGGACATGGGGTGGTGGTTTCCTTTCTGAAGCAGGCTTTAGCGACTTCGCAGGTTCAGGTATTGTACATATGGCAGGTGCTGCTGCAGCACTAGCGGGTGTATTGTTACTGGGTGCTCGTAAAGGTAAGTACGGTAAAAAAGGTGAAATTTACCCAATTCAAGGTTCAAACTTACCACTGGCAACACTGGGTACGTTCATCCTTTGGTTTGGTTGGTTCGGCTTCAACGGTGGCTCACAACTGATGCTTTCCGATTTTGAAAATGCGACAGCAGTTGGTCAAATCTTCCTAAACACTAATGCTGCTGCTGCCGCTGGTGCCATTGCTGCCTTACTGGTGTGTAAGACGACATGGGGTAAAGCAGACTTGACGATGATCCTTAACGGTGCGTTAGCCGGTTTGGTAGCGATTACTGCTGACCCACTATCTCCATCACCTTTATATTCAGTCGCGATTGGCTGTGTATCAGGTGCATTGGTTGTGTTTAGTATCATCGCATTAGACAAAATGAAGATTGACGATCCAGTTGGTGCTATTTCAGTACACGGTGTGTGTGGTTTCTTTGGCCTGATGGTTGTGCCACTGAGTAATGGTGATGCGACATTTGGTGCTCAACTGTTTGGCGCTGCCGTAATCTTTGCGTGGGTATTCGGTGCAAGCCTAGTGGTTTGGGGTGTGTTGAAAGCAACAATGGGTATTCGTGTTACTGAAGACGAAGAACTAGAAGGCATGGATATGCATGATTGTGGTGTTGGCGCTTACCCTGAATTTGTAACGGTAAAATAGTTAACCTTAAATAATCGACTTATCGGTGAAGCGAAACCTGTCATTTGTTGGCAGGTTTTTTTTGTATCAAAGAAAAGCGCCTAATGTGACTTATCATCCATGTGGTTTTATATCATTAAATTTATGAAGAAAATGGTTACAAA
Organism: Vibrio genomosp. F10 str. ZF-129; assembly: GCF_000287055.2. GTDB lineage: Bacteria > Pseudomonadota > Gammaproteobacteria > Enterobacterales > Vibrionaceae > Vibrio. Next base: position 18,405 of record NZ_AJYQ02000094.1, read on the forward strand.
ACAAGAGAGAAAAAACTTTTACGAATATCGGTTTTTTTTAACTAATATTATTGTAATAAATGTATTCATGCATATAATAATGCAACTGATAAACATTATCATTACGATGTAAAGGATTGAACTAATGAAAAAACTGCTTACTCTTTCTGCACTTGCTTGCAGCGTTCTAGCCCCAACAGCAATGGCCGCTGAAGAAGTTAACGTATACTCCTACCGTCAACCTTTCTTGGTTGAGCCAATGTTTAATGAGTTTACAAAAGAGACTGGAATCAAAGTAAACGTAAAGTTTGCTAAAAAAGGTCTGGCAGAAACACTAGCACGTGAAGGCGACCTAAGCCCTGCTGATGTGATTCTAACGGTTGATATTAGTCGTCTCGCTGAGTTAACGAATAAAGACTTGGTTCAAGCGGTTGACAGCACAGTCTTAGAATCAAATATTCCAGCTCAGTATCAAGATGCTGAAAACGAATGGTTTGCACTAACAACTCGTACACGTTCAGTGTACTCATCTCGTGACCGTGTTGGTCGTTTAGGTGATGACTTTACTTACGCTGATCTAGCAAAACCTGAGTTTAAGGGTAAAATCTGTACTCGTAGTGGTAAGCACCCATACAATGTTTCTCTTGTTTCTTCAATGATTGCACACCACGGTGAAGCTGAAACGAAAGAATGGCTTGAAGGCGTGAAAGCAAACCTAGCGCGTAAGCCTCAAGGTAACGATCGCGCACAAGTGAAAGCGATTAAAGAAGGTTTATGTGATGTTGCACTTGGTAACAGTTACTACCTAGGTAAGATGGTTAATGATAAAGAGCAAAAAGCATGGGCTGACTCTGTTTACATTAACTTCCCGAACCAAAAAGCCGAAGGTACACATGTTAATATCTCTGGCATGGCGATGGCTAAATTCTCACCAAATAAAGATAACGCTAAGAAACTAATGGAGTTTTTAAGTGGTGATAAAGCGCAAAGCATGTACGCTGAAGTGAACTATGAGTACCCAGTGAAAGCGGGCGTTAAACGTTCTGAACTGGTAGCTTCTTGGGGCGATTTTAAGTCTGATGATGTTTCTTTGGACGATATTGCCACTTATCATTCAGCCGCAATTCGACTGTTAGATGAAGTCAAATTTGACCTTTGATAAAGAGTAGGGGTATAAAGTACCCCTGTTTTTTAAAAGGATATGAGATGTATTTGTAATTGCGTTTATATTTCATACATCCTTGTTGTAGTTAGGCAATGAACGAAAAAAATACTTTATGGAAAACCAGTAGTGCAGGCTTGGCCCTGCTACTGGTTTTGCCGATCTTAGCGATCTTCTATACCTCAATGGGTGACACCGATGAGGTATTTTCACATCTGATGTCGACGGTTATGCCTACGTATATTTACAATACGGTGGTACTGACGTTTGGCGTGATGCTACTGTCTTTGCTCCTTGGTATTCCGAGTGCATGGTTTATGGCTATGTGTCGTTTACCCAGCGAAGGCATTTTACAATGGGCCTTAGTGCTTCCCTTAGCCATGCCTGGTTATATTATTGGATATATTTTCACTGACTGGTTTGATTTTGCTGGACCTATTCAGATCTTACTGAGAAACCTAACAGGGTGGGGACCTGGTGAATACTGGTTTCCTGATATTCGTACCTTAACGGGTGCAACGGTTGTGCTTTCCTTGGTGTTGTACCCATACGTTTATCTGTTGTGTCGCGCTGCATTTATGGAGCAAAACGCCTCTCTGCTTCAATCGGCGAGACTGCTAAAGTGCACACCTTGGGAAAGCTTTAAACGCATTTCTTTACCTCTTGTTCGCCCTTCAATAGCGGTGGGTTTATCATTAGTTGCGATGGAAACCATTGGTGACTTTGGAACGGTAAACTACTTCGCAGTTAGCACGTTAACCACCGCTGTTTATGACACGTGGTTAGGGTATTCAAACCTGAATGCCGCTGCAAAAATTTCAGCATTAATGCTCGTGATGGTAATTTTACTCTTGAGCACCGAGCGTTATAGCCGGAGAAAGCAGAAGTTATTCCAAAATCAATTCAGTAGCCGAGAAGACATACGCTACCAGTTAAGCGGGTGGAAGAAATGGGCGGCGCTAAGTTGGTGCTGGGGACTCGTGTCTGTTGCTTTTATCTTACCGCTATTGCAGCTATGTATTTATGCGTTTAAATACTTTGAGCAAAGCTGGAGCTCAGAATTCAGAGGGTACGCGATCAACAGTTTACAAGTATCAGTGATTGCCGCCATTTTAGGTGTCTGTATTGCTTTGATCGTCAACTTTTCTCATCGAGTCAATCCTGGTCGTGGCAGTCTTGCGTGTATGCGTTTATCCTCTATGGGGTATGCGGTTCCAGGAACGGTATTAGCCATTGGGGTTCTTGTACCTGTGCTCTTTATGGACCACTTTGTGAACGACATTGCTCGATTGATGGAGTGGCAGCGCCCTGGGTTGGTTTTCTCAGGATCGATGTTTGCTTTGATTGCAGCGCTGGTCGTTCGCTTTTCTGCGGTCGCTATTGGCAGTGTAGAGAGCAGTTTAAGCAAAATCCCACCCTCATTAGACATGGCGGCGAGAACAATGGGCTGCAACTCCAATAAGATGTTATGGCGCGTGCATTTTCCATTGGTGCGTCGTGGGGCTTTAATTGCCGGTCTATTAGTGTTTATTGAATCAATGAAAGAACTCAATGCTGCAATATTGTTGAGGCCGTTCAATTTTGAAACGTTGGCAACTTATGTCTATAACTACGCTTCAGATGAGCATTTAGAACTAGCAGCAATGCCTGCTGTATTGTTAGTCCTTGTGGGGCTTATTCCCCTTGTTATTGTCAATCGTTCGTTGGAGAAAACACACTGATGAGTTGTGCGTTGTCGATTCAAAATTTAACGTGTAAGTACGATACTCAAACAGTGCTTGAGCAATTATCTTTAGAAGTGAAGCAAGGTGAAATCGTCTGCTTACTAGGGGCGAGCGGTTGTGGCAAAACCACACTACTAAAAGCGATCGCGGGTTTGTTGCCTTTAAGTTCAGGTGAAATGAGCCTGAACTGCATGACCATTGATGATGGTAAGAATTGGCTGCCACCGGAGCAGCGTAATATTGGAATGATTTTCCAGGATTATGCTCTATTTCCTCATTTAACCGTGAGTGAAAATGTTGGCTTTGGGCTGAGAGACCAATCTAAGCATGACAAAGTTCATAAAGTAAAAGAGATGCTGGATCTTGTTCACTTAGCTGGATACGAAGATCGCTTTCCTCATCAGCTTTCTGGTGGGCAACAACAACGCGTTGCGATCGCTCGTACGTTAGCTTACAAACCCGATTTACTTTTACTGGATGAACCCTTTTCTAATATTGACACTCAGGTTCGTCATGAGTTGATCGCTGAAATTAGACGTATTTTTAAATCCCAAGGTGTGACGGCCATTTTTGTCACTCACAGTCGGGAGGAAGCGTTTGCTTTTTCCGATAAGATGGCGGTTATGAATCATGGGATTATTGAGCAGTATGGAACTGCCACCGAACTGTACTACCACCCATCAAGCAAATTTGTGGCTGATTTCCTAGGTGGTGGAAGCTACTTACCTGCGGTGCGCTTGTCTAAAGGCGAGTTTGAATCGGCGCTCGGTGTGGTTGCGGCAACAGCAAGGCATACGATTGATGTAGGTAGTGATTGCGAACTATTGCTGCGTCCTCAGCATGTTCAAATTGAAGCGGCTGAAGAGAGTGATGTGAGAGTCCTAGAGCAGCACTTTATGGGTGATCATTGCCGTTATATCGTTGAAGTGAAAGGCAACAAGTTGCTAGCAAGCTCGGTTCAGGCGCTTTCGATTGGACAGCCTGTTACCGTCGCATTGCATGATGAAGGCATTTTAGCGTTTTAACGAAATATGTTCCCTTGGCTTATAAGCGTATTCTCTTACCGCCATTGAGGTACGTTGTGCAGGCGACTCGTAGCAAAGAGGTGAAGTTACCAAGTTCACCTCTTCTTTGAATAACCTCACGGTAGATTCGGGTTAGGAATTCAGCAACCGAGATATCAGATTCTCCGGCGATATCTTCGATCACTTTCCAAAATACAGCTTCAAGCCTGATACTGGTAACGACACCGTCGATTCGAACAGAACGAGATTTTAGTTCAAAGAGCGTGTCTTCTGCACCCGAATATATCTCACACATTTTGTTCTCCTCCGATAATGACACCGTATCAGCTTAATGGTTTCTCCAGACAAATCACTACATCTTTAGTCTAAAGCAACTGTTGATTGAATTGTGCCAGCCAAGCGGGATGAGCTGGCCATGCTGGTGCAGTAACAAATATACCATCAGTAACTGCCTGATCCATTGGGATATCCGCGTAGTGAGCACCAGCAAGTTCAACTTCAGGAGCACAGGCAGGATATGCAGAGATAGATTTACCTTGAATGATGTTGGCGGCGCTCAGTAATTGGGCGCCGTGACATATGGAAGCGATTGGTTTTTTCTCATTGGCGAATGCTTGGATAAGTTCAATCACACTGGCATTCATGCGTAAATATTCTGGGGCTCTTCCTCCCGGGAGTACTAACGCATCGAATTGTGATGAGGAAGCACCGTCGTAATTCGCATTGAGTGTAAACAAGTGGCCTGGTTTTTCAGTATAGGTTTGATCCCCTTCAAAATCATGGATGGCCGTTTTAATCGTGTCGCCAACTCGTTTATCAGGGCAAACAACACTGACGGTGTGCCCAACCATACCTAACGCTTGAAAAGGGACCATTAGTTCATAGTCCTCTACAAAATCACCAGCCAAAATGAGTATACGTGCCATGTTCAAATTTCCATATTGAGTTGAATGAGGCTCTAAGTTAACAATTCGTTTACATTCTGTGGTAGTAGTCGGTTACTACATTATGGAAATCGACAAAAAAGCCCGGCTTTCGCCGGGCAAATGTGTTCTTCACCTATAGGGTGCTCAATTTGAGCGTTAAGTAGGTAAAAGTGTTTACATCATTAAAGTGATAGAAACTCTTTCACCTGTTGAAGAACACGTTCTGCAGTGTCTTTGTCTTGCATTTCTGCAAAAATTCTTAATAAAGGCTCTGTGCCTGAAAAACGAGCAATGACCCAACCGCCGTTCTTAAAGTAGACTTTGGCACCATCGTCATAGCTGACTTTTTCAATCTCGTATTCGAATTCTGGCAGCTGCTTTTCAACGTATATTTTGTTGTAAAGCGCTTCTTTTTCAGACGCCTTGAATGTACAGTCGCCCTCGGCCGTGTAGGCGTATCCGTATTTGCCGTAGATCTCATCAAGCATTTCTGACAATTTCTTGCCTGTCACTGAGATCATTTCAACTAATAAACTCGATGCAAACACGCCATCTTTACCAAGAATGTGACCTCGAATGGTCAAGCCACCTGAGCTTTCACCACCAATCAAAGAGTCATCCGCTTCCATCTGTGAGCTAATATGCTTAAAGCCGACAGGAACCTCAAAGCTTTTCTCCCCGTGGTCTGCCGCAATTTTATCCAGAATGTGAGTCGTTGCGATGTTGCGAACCACAGAGCCTTTCCAGCCCTTGTACTCAAGTAAGTAGTAATAAAGCAGGATAAGAACTTCATTAGGGTGGATGAAGTGACCTTTTTCATCGATGATGCCCAGTCTATCGGCATCGCCATCGGTACCAATACCAATGTCGTAGCCTTCCGCTGCCACCAAATGTTTCAGACGATAGAGTGTTGCCGCATTCGGCGAAGGCATTAACCCACCAAAATCCGGGTTCTTACCATCATTGATAACGTCTACATCACAGCGACCATTAATAAGCACCGTTTGAAGTGCGTTTTTAGCCACACCAAACATCGGGTCAATGAGCACGCGTAGGTTGGCTTTTTTTATCGCTTCAATATCAATAAAATTAATAATTGAATCAACAAATGCGTTCATTGGATTGATAATGACCACAGACTTATCATTCAGAGCTTGTTCAAAATCGACCGACTTCACATCAGCTAGAGTCAGTTGGCTGATTTGGTCTTCAACTTTCTGAGTGATGATCTCATCCGCGTCTCGTCCACCTTCAATGAAGATTTTGATGCCGTTGTAATCTGCGGGGTTATGCGATGCCGTGATACAGGCTGAATAAGCACAGCCGATTTCTTTCGCTTGGAACATAACGATAGGGGTTGGGACAAATTTATCGATAAAGCTGACTGGAATATTGTTCGCTGCTAATACTTCAGCAAACCAACGACCGGCTTTATCCGAAAGAAAACGACGGTCATAGCCGACGATGAACCCTTTGTCTGCGACCTGTTCGTTATTAATGATATTTGACAGTGCTTGTGCAACGAGACGAACGTTGTCTTTGGTAAACTCTTCGCCAATAAATGCGCGCCAGCCACCAGTACCAAATTTGATCATGATTGAATCCTTTTAGATTCTGAACATACCTGCCTCTAGTATTGGAGGCAGGTGATGATCAGTCACGAGAGTGAATCTAGCGATTAGCCAAGAGTGACGATAACGTCGTTAACACTGCCATCTGCTTGAACTGGGATTGCACCTTCAACAGGTTGACCGTTAAGTGTCATTGACTTAACCCCTTTGCTTACTGAGCTTGGGTTTTCAACTTTGATGTTGTAAGTGGCACCGCGCCATTGGCGAGTCACCTCAAATCCAGGCCAGTCAGTTGGAATACATGGATCAACAGTCAGACCCTCATAGCCCACACGAACACCGAGAATAAAGTTGGTCACTGCGAAGTAAGCCCAGCCAGAAGTACCCGTTAGCCAAGGGTGATTCGCTCGACCGTGATCTTGGTGATCGCGTCCCATGATAAACTGAACGTATGAGTAAGGTTCTGCGATACGCTTATCGATCATGTCGTTTTGGTTGTATGGGTTAAGTGCATCGTAAAACTTCATTGCACGGTCACCACGACCTAGCTTCGCTTCTGCAACCCATGCCCATGGGTTAGGGTGAGAGAAGATAGCACCGTTCTCTTTAACGCCTTGGTAAACGCGTGTGACAAAACCGATGTCGTCGTTTGGTGTTGCGAACGAAGGTGCGTTTAGGTGCAAGCCATACTCTGAATATAGGTTCTCATCAACCGCGTCCATGGCTTTTTCACCACGCTCTTGAGACACCGCACCAGATAATACCGCAAGGGTATTTGATTCAAGGTGAATGCGACCTTCTGTCTGCTGAGCAGTACCGATCTTCTCACCGTTCTTAGTCAAACCACGAATGTACCAGCCACCTTCGTCATCCCATAAGTGAGTTTCACAGGCTTCACGTACGTTCGCAGCCATTTCGGTGTATTTAGCCACGTCAGCATCGTTACTACGGTATTTTGCTAAATCGAGGAACTCTTGCAGTGCCCAGAAATGTAGGAACGAAACCATTGACGACTCGCCACCACCTAAGTTCAAGCAGTCATTCCAGTCTGCACGCAGACCTTTACAGATACCTGTTTGACCCACGTATTCAGCAGAGAAATCAAGCGCTGCTTTCATATGTTCATAAACGGTTGCTTCGCCGCCATCTGCGTATGGAATCACTTCGTCAAAGAAGCTCTCTTCGCCGGTTTCCATTACATACTTACAAATCGTTGGAACGATCCACAGGTGATCATCAGAGCAGGTGTCATCAATTCCGTGGATCTTGTCATCATCTGATGGCGTAGGAACGACCGTAGGTGATTTTGATGGTTCAACATCGGCTTTCTCAGGATCAAACCAATCTGGATCAAAGAGGTGCAGACCGTAGCCCGCTTTGACTTGACCGCGTAATAGATCAACCAAGCGCTTGCGCGTCATTTCTGGGTTAGCATGAGGCACCGAAATCGCATCTTGCGCGGTATCACGGTAACCAAGACCTGTACGCCCGCCTACTTCAATAAATGAAGCAAAGCGAGACCAGACGACACATGTTTCAGCTTGGTATAGGGTCCAAGCGTTGATCATGGTATCTAGGCCTTCATTTGGCGATTTAACTTGGAATTTTTCACAGCGTTCATTCCAGTGATCTTTAATACCAGCGAAAGCCGCATCAACATTGGCAACGTCTTGGTATTTTTCACGTAGACGATCGCCATTGCCTTTACCAATACCCAGGATGTAAGCAAAACGAACTTCTTCGCCTGGTTGAATCGTAAACTGCTTATGTAACGAGCCACAGTGGTTGTAACAAGTTTGAGCACTGTTTGAGCATCGACCGTTTTCTACAGCAATCGGGTTCGCTTCATCACGGTAAAGACCTAAGAAGCTATCGCGTTGGCCATCGTATGAATCTGGGTCAAAGGTAGAAGCAAGGTAGTAGAAGCCTTCAAAGTCGTTGGTGTTGTAATACAGATCGTATTCTAGAACGCCATCTTTATATGCAGTCCCAGCAGAGTAAAGAGACATCTGGTGGTTTTGGTTATCCGATTGAATATGGCTAAATGAGAACTCAACAAACGAGAACGCGCTGATGGTACGTGGCTTGTCAGACGTGTTTTTAATCACCACATCCCAAACCTCTGCGTCTTCGCCTTTAGGTACAAAGAGCGTTTTCTCAGCAGTAATGCCGTTGTATTCACACTTGAATTTAGAGTAAGAAAGACCATGACGAACCTCGTAGTTCGCTTCGTCTAGGCTTTTAGCAACAGGCTGCCATGAAATTGACCAGTAATCACCCGTTTCATCATCACGAAGGTAAACATAGTGCCCCGGGCGATCAAACGATGCATTGGGTCTAAACTTAGTGACTCGGTTGTATTCCGGTGAGTTGTAGAATGAGTAACCGCCTGCATTGTGTGAAATAACAGTACAGAATTTTTCAGTACCTAGGTAGTTAGTCCAAGGTGCTGGAACGTCAGGTCTAGTGATGACGTATTCACGATTCTCATTATCGAAATAGCCGTATTTCATGGTTCTATCCTTTTATATAAGCTGTAAACTTAACAGCTAAACATCATGCTAGTGAAAGTGGTTAAGAGTCATGGTGACTCATCGATTTAGTCTTTTTTCCACGGTGAGCAATATTGAATGCCGTGCTTATTAAGCAAGGGTAATTGCCCTTTTAACCGGGTTAGATAATTATTCCAATCTCGTTGAGGTTTGTTGGTCCAACACGCTTCAGCCATAGCGGTTAAACGTGGGAATATCATGTAATCCATGCGTTCTTGAGTGGTGACAATTTCACACCAAAGTGCACATTGAATACCGAGTATGCGTTTCTTTATTGGGTCGCTATCAGGAATTTCAGCCAGTGGCTCATAGCGGTAAGCTTGCTCTAGTGGCAGAACATTTGCCCAGTCGACACCGGGTTCTTCTGGCGCGTAATCTTGTGCCATATCGAGATAGGTATGTTGAGCTGGTTGTAAAACAACATCAAACCCTTGCTTAGCACATTTCAGCGCCGCTTCTTCACTCAACCAAGAATAAATAACGGTTTCTTTACTGACTTTGTCCCCATGCTGAGCTTCTTCCCAACCCACCATTCTTTTTCCTAGTGAGCGTAGTTTCTTTTCAGCAAAACGAAGTAAGTGCCCCTGTAATTCTTTCGTGTCGGTATAGCCTTGCTGTTTCATTAGTGCTTGGCATTTTGCACTTTTTTCCCATACACCATGAGGCACTTCATCGGCGCCAATATGTACCCATTTTGATGGAAACAGTTCAGCCACTTCTTCAAGCACTCGCTCTAAGAACTCATAAGTCCCCTCTAGGCCGGGTGACAGCACGTTATCCGTATAGTTTTGAATGCTGCGATATTGAGATTGATCAGCACTGTCAACAAGAAGATCTGGCAATGCTTTGATGGCAGCACGGCAGTGCCCAGGAACATCAATCTCAGGGATGATGGTAATGCCACGTTGCTCTGCAAAGGCGATGACGTGTTTGATCTCTTCTTGAGTGTAATAACCACTATAAACTTGATCGATGTGACTAAATTGAGGCTCTAGAGCTGACTGCTGTGACCGACTTGCCCCGACGTCTGTTAACTGTGGAAAAGCCTTAATTTCAACGCGCCAACCTTCATCATCGGTAAGGTGCCAATGAAAGGTATTAAACTTATAGTGAGCCAGTTGGTTAATCAGCCGTTTGACTCGTTCAACGGGGTGAAAATGACGCGAGCAATCAAGCATCATGCCGCGGTATTTAAAGCGCGGTGAATCGCTGATTTTTACGTAAGGCGCGCTGAGTTGGTTATCTTCACTCGTTGCTTTTAAAAGCTGCATAAAAGTGGCGCTGGCATGCACAAATCCAGACGCTGAATTCGCTTCTAAACAGGCACCTGTTTGGTCAATGGTCAGCTGGTAATTACCCTCGTCAAGAATCGGGTTTGTTCTATATCGAATATCGCCTTTGCCAATAGATTGCATACTAAAATCAAACAGCGTATTGAGCTCAACTTGCAGCCAAGTTGCGGCTTCTTCTGCTCGGCTAGTGAGAAGTGTAATTTGACTCTTTTTATTGAATACGTAATGACCCGGTAAAACGTCTAACTTTACGGGCTGTGGAATGATCGCGATCTCCGCAGCAGCCACGTCAGGCATGTCAGCGCGTTTTCTGTGTGGTGAAGCCAGCGCGATAGGGGTTATAGCAACGCTATGGTGCTCATCTGTTTCGGCGTCAATGAGCACCGCACCTTTAAGGCCATCGGTATAAAAACGAAGTGGGGCAGTGTTGATGCTAAATTCACAATAAAAGTGTGCATTCGCTTTGAGGGTTTCTTGTTTTGGTGTTAACACACAGAAACTGCCAATTTGATTCAATACCCCATTGGACAAACTATCAGGCTGGATAAACCGATCCATAATAAAATTGAACGACCAATTGTTGATGTCTTGATCACTTAAATTGTGTAGCGTAAGTCCAAATCGGCAAAACTGTTTTTGCTCCGAAAGTACTGCTAAATCGACGCGGTAACTCATCATGTGGATCCTCAGTACAGGTTGTGCTTAGTATTGCCAGCAAACATTAACGCCCCTTCGATAGCATCAAACTGTGGCTCAACGATCCACTGCTGAACAGGGGGGGACAACCATGCAACGATACGCTGTGCGATGCTTCCCATGAGGCAAATTTGATTTGCTCCCTTTTTGTTCAGTGCGATTAAGAACATTTCTATATCGTTGGCTGTTTGTCTGAGCATCTCGATGGCAAGTTCATCGCCTTCATTTGCTAGCTGGAAAATAACCGGTGAAAACTGACCATAATCCTTTGGAATTGCGGTCTTTGACCATTCAACAATTTGGTCTACGTTGTTATTAAAATGCGACATAACATGTTGAGATAGTGCGGTGTCAGGGCGAATGCCATCTTGAGTCAAAAGCACTTGTTGAATGAGCCTTAAACCCATCACCGCGCCTCCCCCTTGATCTGAAATGGGAAACTCTCGACCTCCAACTACATGTTGCTGGCCATCCTTTAACAAAATGCCACAAGAACCCGTGCCACCAATCATGATCGCACCGTCTTTACCGTTATGAGCACCGACGCAAGCTCCGTACGCATCGGTGTTTAATGTGATGCTGGCAAATGGGTGTTCCAGTGCCATGAAGCTCTGCCAAGCCGATTTTTGTTCTGCACCAGCAAGGGCTAAGCCGACATGCATTGATGGGTAGTCGGCGTCAGTTAGCCCACCTTGCTGAGCCGCAGCTTCAATGGCATGCATAATAGAGGACATCGCGACATCAACCCCTAACAGGATGTTGGCACTGCCACTTTTTGCCTCTCCGACAAACTGGCCGCTTTGAGTGCGAATACGCGCACGACATGACGTACCGCCACCATCAATACCAACATAGAAAAGCGTCATATTATTTCTCTCCCGTTTTAGAAACAAAGTGCTTATATTGGTTGATTATGGCGAATAAATACCATGCTCCGTGTGGGATCCATTGTTCTCCCCAGCGCCAGTTTTGTAGCATGTCATCCTTTTGGCCGTCGGGATTGAAGGCGATGTCTTGTTCGTTATCAAAGCCTGCTGTGATGCCATTGCATACACCGCCTTTGGCATTGAAAAAGCCTAAATGAGGTAAGTAATCTGGATTATTGTGACCGTGACCATCCAGCATGCACATGTTGTAAGGGTTAAGGCCAACGACCCAGTTTATTGCGTTTTGTGCGTAGTCAGAAAGCTGCTGTTTGAGTGCGCTATCGTCGATGTGTTGCTGTGCCATAAACGCCATGCTAGCCAAGGATCCTAATCGAGCATTTTCACCTTGCCACCAGTAACCACTTTCATTTTTTTGTGCCACGAAAAACGCATCACGCTTCTCACCGTCGACCGATTTCACATACTGTCTTGGGTAACCAAATGGGTTAGACACTTTAGTGGATATAGTAAGCTCAAACTGACAAGCTCGGTGAATGACGTGCTTAATTTGTTCGATAAACTCGCTATCCGTTTCTATGTCAAGATATTCACATAATGCAATAACGGGAAGCCCCGCTTCAGCGGCATGGAAGTATGGTCGTGATGCATCTTGGTTTGCAGACCAGAAATATTCGATGTGCTCATCTGAGTGCTGTCTTGCGATCAAACGCTTTGCCCAAGCTCTCGATTCTGCGAGGTATTCTTGCTTATCTGTCGTGCGGAAAAGCTCGGTAGCAGCGACCAGTGCACAGTATTCATCAATAATATTTTCTTCACCATCATTGATGTATTGAGTGTTGTATTCGGTTAAGTGCCAGTAAGCGCTTTCTGCTGCCGCTAGGTAGTCTGCTTGTGTGAATTCACCGTGAATCTCCAAACGAGCCGCTGCCGCTAACGCCGCGATAGAGATGCCGCCGCCTTGACGAAAGCCTGCTTGATAGTCTTCACCTTTGTGCCCATCTTGAGTCTCGTAGGCACAAATTTCACGTTGCTTGACGTCTTTGCTCCACTTGTCAAAAACAGTCATGTAAAAAAATCCCTCAGAGTTTTGCATCCGAACTAAAAAGTCAGCACCAAACAAAGCCTCTTCCTTAAGGCGAGTGCGAGAAAATGGATCAAAACCTGAGTGATCTTCTAAAAGAGTTAACCCTTTCAACATGTTCCATACCACCATGGGTATTTGTTGAGGGTTTAAGTAGTTAGCGTAAGAGAGGTGGCTTAAATACTTGCTCACGTCTCCAGAAGCATCGTACCAGCCGCCATGCACGTCGGCAGTGACATTTGTGCCTAGCAGCGGTACTTGCTTATCTTGCTGATCATAAATTCCACCACAACGTTGGGATTTAAAGTAATGCAGTACATCTGAAAATGTACGTTGCATCAGAATCCCTTCCGATATTTCAAAGCTTTCTGACTGAGTGCCTTCAAACTCGATGTAGTAGTGCCCAGGAGTAACACATTCAGAGAAGTCGATAGTGTAGAAATAGCCTTGATGCCATTGCCCGCAACGCTCCCCGTTACTCACAGAAAGAGGTAATACATTTTGATGATCATTTGTACTCACAAGAGTGGCGGTCATTGAAGACAGCGTTGAAGCTGTTGTCATAATGATCGCTTGCTTGGCACCCTGTGTTTCATAACCGATATGGTTAGTGAGTAACTGCATCAAATATCTCCGAATTTACAATGACTATTTTGGTAGTAAGTTGAGCCTAGTGCGAACACCAGGCTGGATTAAGATTACGATTCAAATAAATAGCAACGGACAAAGTGATTGTCTGAAAGCTGAGTGACTTCAGGCAGGTGCTCTGTACATTTTGGCGTAGCATGAGTACAGCGGCCTGCAAATGGGCAACCAACAGAAGCCGGTGTCCAAAGAGGTATCTCACCCTTGTTGCCTTCTAACTTGGTATGGATCGATTTGCTAGGATCCGGCACGGCTGAAATAAGCAGCTTAGTGTACGGGTGCTGAGGGTTTGAGATAACTTCATCGGTATCGCCCCACTCAACCATGTGACCTACGTACATAACGGAGATATCTTCAGCAATGTAACGCGCTGTAGCGATATCGTGCGTGATGTAAAGAAGAGACATTTGTTTTTCAAACTTCATCTCTTCCATCAGGTTCAAAACACCAGCACGGATTGAAACGTCAAGCATAGATGTTGGTTCATCCGCGAGTACAACTTCAGCACCAACGGCAATGTTACGCGCAAGGTTGACACGTTGACGTTGACCACCAGAAAGTTGATGCGGGAATTTAGCCGCGGTTTCTTTTGGTGGAATCAGTCCAACTTGCTGTAAGAGGTCATGGACACGTTCTTCCAGCTCTTTCTGATTACCCGGCGTTACCTTTTTATGAATCAGCAACGGTCGAGCGATGTGGTGAAAGATGTTGTGAGTCGGGTTTAAAGAACCAAACGGGTCTTGCCATACCATTTGCACACCTTCACGGTAGTGCATCAGATCTTTTCTGGCGGTGATTTCTTGAATATCACGACCTTTATATTCGATCACGCCATTGCTAGGTGCGTACATTTTCGCGATCATTTTTGCTGTTGTTGATTTACCCGAACCGGATTCACCGACAACCGCTAGACCTCTTCCTTTGTACATTTTGAAAGAAACGTCGTTAATCGCACGCATTCTTGATTGTTTTATGGAGTTACTGTTTAGAGGGAAGTCTTTAACGACATTTTTCCCTTCAATTAGTAAATCACCGTATTGTTTGCTCATAATTGTCTCCAGAAACTTTTTTATTTTATCTTTTAATGCTTAGGCTTTAGCTTGAGCAATAGGCTCACCGTATAGGTGACAATTTGATAAACGATTAGGCTCTATTTGACGAAGCGACGTCGGTACCTTGGTACAGGCTTCGTGGACACGATCACAACGAGCTTGGAAGCGACAACCTTGCGGAATTTCTAGCAAGTTGAGTGGGCTACCAGGTATACCCGTCAATTTCGTTTTAGGGCCAATTAATGGAGGGAAAGAGCTAGATAACCCTTTAGTATAAGGATGGTAAGGGCTTTCCAGAATTTCTTTTGATGGCGCGACTTCAATCAGTTCACCTGAATACATGATGCCAATGCGGTCTGAGAATTCGACCATCAACGAGATATCATGGGTAATGAACAAGATAGCGAAACCAAACTCATCTTTAAGTGCATAAATCTTTTGTAGAATCTCACGCTGTACCACCACATCGAGAGCGGTTGTTGGCTCATCCATGATGATCATCTTCGGGTTTAATGCGAGTGCAATCGCAATAACCAAACGCTGACGCATACCACCAGAGAACTGGTGAGGGTAATCATTCAAGCGACTAGGGTGAATATCTACGATTTCCAGTAAACCTTCAGCACGACGTTTCGCTTGCTCGCGAGTCATGTTGGTGTGACGCATAATCACGTCGCAAAACTGCTCTTCCATGGTCAGAACAGGGTTCAGTGCGTTCATTGCACTTTGGAACACCATTGACATCTCACTCCAGCGGAATGCTTGCATGCGCTCGTCGCTGTATTGAAGAATATCTTCACCGTTGAAGATAACCTCACCACCGGTTATGAAAGCGGGCGGCTTGTGAAGGCGCATCAGCGAGAATGCAACGGTTGATTTACCACAGCCGGACTCACCAGCTAGACCAAATACCTCACCTGGTGCGATATCGAAGCTAACGTTATTACAAGCGCGAACATCGCCAGCATCTGTAATATAGTCAACACATAGGTTACGGATAGAAATGATTGGTTCAGTCATAATTATTTATCTCCGCTCCAAAGTGCGTTTTGTGGTGGAAGGTCTGGTTGACGCTCGGTTTTGTCTTGCTTAGCAAGTTTCTTCCAGCGTTTCATGCCTTTGTGTGAACGTAGCTGAGGGTTAGCAATTTCATCCACTGCGAAGTTAAGCAGCGCAAGACCAGTAACCAGTAATGTGATAGCGACACAAGGAGCCAATAGTTCCCACCAAGCGCCGATAAGCATTGATGAAGAAGTTTGGACGTTGTAAAGCATGATGCCCCAGCTGATGGTGTTTGAATCACCTAAGCCTAAGAACGACAACGTTGCTTCCATCATGATTGCGTACATGACAGAGCCGATGAAACTTGCACCTACAATGGAAACTAGGTTTGGAAGAATCTCAACAAAGATGATACGGAAAGACGATTCGCCCAACACTTCAGCTGCTTTAACAAATTCTTTTTCACGCAGTGCCAAAGTTTGCGAACGCACGACCCTTGCACCCCAAGCCCAGGACATAAAGCCGATGACTAAGGTTATGGTCATTGGCCCTGCCTCACCAATAAATGCGGCGACCACGAAGAGTAATGGATACTGAGGAATGACCAGCATGATGTTCATTGCTGCAGTCAGTACGTCATCCACTCGGCCACCAAAGTAACCCGCAGAGACACCAATAACTGTCGCAAGGAAACACACGGTAATACCCGCACCAAACCCTACCGCTAATGATACTCGTGCACCGTAGGCGACTTGTGACCAAACATCTCGGCCCATACGTGAAGTACCTAGTACATGGTCAGCCTTCTTAGACATGATCATGGTACGGCGATCGGTGGCTAGATTTTCTGCGACCCAACCATCTGGGTTTGCTTGTGCACTTTTGACAACGAAGCTTGGGTATTCATGTGGATTACCGGTTCGCTTGTCAGGAGCGTGTTTAGTGATTAACGGTGCAGCCAGTGCAATGAAAATGAACAGACTTAAAATAACGACACCGGTTAGCGCCATTGGATTGCGCCAAATGAGTTTTGCAAATTCTTTCATGATTATTTACCACCCTTACGTAGGCGAGGGTCTAAAACAACGTACAGCATGTCAGCAACTAGGTTAAAGAACAGCATGAATAGCGTCATGATAAGCAGTTGTCCTTGAAGAACCTGGTAATCACGAGCGTTAATAGCGTTGAATAGCACGCTGCCAAGACCTGGATAGTTGAAGATGATTTCGATGATTAGTTGACCACCGATAGCCATACCTAAAGACATAGATAATGCGGTAACACTCGGAAGCAGTGCATTTCGAGCCGCATAGTTAAAGACGACGCGGTTTTCTGAAAGACCTTTGCCTTTCGCCATCGTGATGTAGTCTTCAGCGAGAAGGTTAATCATGTTGTTACGCATGTTGACTAGGAAGCCACCAATTTGAACAACAGAAGCACAAATCAAAGGTAGAACAGCGTGGTAAGCCACATCTTTGATGAACTCCCAGCTTGTCCAGTCTGGTAATGTGCCTGCGGTATATGCGTAGCCTGTTGGGAACCACTTTAAGCCAATTGCAAAGGTAAATAGTGCAATCATCGCAATAACAACCTGAGGAACCGCTTGTAGAATAAGCATGCCTGGCGTAACAAAAGCATCGTATTTACTACCGCGTTTCCACGCTGCGAAGATCCCTAGAATCGAACCTAGTGAAAAAGATAGAATTACCGCAGTACCAGCTAGAAACAGTGACCAACCGAATGCGCCACCTAGCAGTGTATTTACTGATAATGGATAAAACTGGATGGATGTACCAAGTTCCCAGCTAAGAATGTTCTTCATGTATGCTGCGTATTGGACTAGTAAGCCTCCATCAACGAAGCCTAAAAGTTCTTTCATCGCTGCAATACGTTCAGGAGTAACTTGAACAGAAGCGTTTGCAAACATCATGGTAACAGGGTCACCAGGCATTGCTCTTGGAATAATAAAGTTTAACGTCGCTGCAACTAATAGTGCGACAAAATAAAATGACAAACGTCTAAAAAAATAACCCATAACTCACACCTTACTCACCCAGATTGTTTCCCTGTCTCTGGATTCAGGTCGCTCCTAGCGAAAATTTAGAGCGAAAAATCCCCTGACGACGAGCGCCATACTGTTCAACACAGAGTGGGGATTTTAGTTGGCGACGAACGGGATGTTCGCCGCTAGAAATGAACTTCTACTTATTTAACTGGTTTTAGGTCCAGTACGTGAAGTAGACGCTCAGGGATACCAGCCCAAATGTTTGGACGGCCTTTAGAGTTCTCTTCGTTCCACCAACCTGTGAAGCGAGTAGTATTGTATTGGTACATGTAAGCACCAGACAGTACAGGAACCGTTACTTGGTCAGCAGCGATGATTTGTTGGATACCGTGAGCGATAGCTAGCTGCTCATTCTTATCAGCTGTTTTGTAGAAGCTGTTAAGTAGGTTATCTAACTTCTCATTTTTGTAGAAGTGCATTGCGAAACGTGGCATACCTTCACCGTTTTGCAACGCTGAGTTATATGCACTGTTCCAGTATGTGTACGGATCAGCACCGTGGAAGTAGTTTGTGTAAGCTACATCATAAGTACCTTCAAGCATTGCTTGGTTGTACACAGAGAAGTCAGGCGTACGAGCACGAGCTTGGATGCCAACTTCAGTTAACTGCTCTACCGCTAGTTGAACCGTGTTGTTAAAGTCAGTCCAGCCATTTGGAGATTGAATCAGTAGTTCAAAAGGCTTACCAGAAGGAGTGTCAACAAAACCATCGTTGTTTACATCTTTAAAGCCTGCTTCAGCAAGTAGCTTCTTAGCGCCTTCAACGTTGTATGTGTTGTAACCTTGGTATTTCTTGTGTGTTGCTTCGTCAGACCAAGCTTCGAATGTGTAACCGATGCCTGAAGCGAAATCGTTCACAGTACCGCCGCCGTAGAATGCGATATCAATGATAGTTTGACGGTCAAGAGCCATAGAGAATGCGCGACGGAATTCAACGTTGTTCAACGCTTCGTTCTTAGCTGCATCTGGGTTTTTGAAGTTCAGTACGAACGCTTGAGTACCTGATGGCGGGTACCAGTAGTGATGCTCTTCGCTTGCTGCAGCGTATGTGCGATCGATGTCTGGAATGAATGAAGAAGTCCAGTCCATTTCGCTGTTGATGACTTTACCTAGGAATTGGTCGTTGTTTGCAATTTGTGGAACACGCAAACAATCAACGTCTAGGTTGTCAGCATCCCAGTAATTTGGGTTAGCACATTGAACGTAAAGTTGTGGAGTAAACGTATCAACAACAGTAAACGGACCTGAACCTACTGGGTTTTCGTTAGTAAATGTTGCTGGCTCTTTAACGTCTTTCCACACGTGCTCAGGAACAACAGGTACTTTTACGATTTCGTAAGGTACGTTTGAGTTCGCTTCGCTTAAGCGGAATTTAACTTGGTATTCATTCAGCTTTTCAACACCAGTGATCCAAGCGTTGATACCACTTTGGTCTAGTTCTGGTTTTGATTTAACTAGGTTGAATGAGAATACAACGTCATCTGCAGTGAATGCTTCACCATCTGACCATTTCACACCTTTACGGATGTCGAACGTTACGCTCATTAGGTCATCAGACATTTCAAAACCAGTCGCTAAACGGAAAACAGGCGTGTTGCCGTGCATTTCGTTAAAGACAACTAGAGGCTCATACATGAAGTCTGTAGTGGTATGTAGGTTAGTCGCACCTAGGTACGGGTTAAAGTTACGTACAAAAGTCGTAAACTCTTTTGGGTGAACGGTTAGTTCACTGCGCTCAGCAGCAGTAGCTACTGATGCAAAACCCGTTGTCGCAGTTGCAATAATTGCAGTTGCTAGTACTGTTTTTTTTATATTGGCAAGCATAGCTGTTCCTTACTATTTGCTTTCGTTTCACTGTGGAAGGAATGTTATCAATTGATTAACACTCTCTAAGACCTACCTCCGTTCATCATTTATTAATCGGAGGAATCAATAAATAGGAGTGGCCTGTAGGCCTTAGGCACAGTAAGAAGACACCGTAACGACAAAATTAGCAATTACGATTCCCGTTAAAAACGTTAAAACCCAAACTCCTTACGTCATAAACGTTAAATTATGCGCTTCTGCTATAAAATTGAACAAATAATAACAGTCGATCTAGGTCTCATTTTAACGAGGGAACCAATAATAGGTTAGTGTCCACTATCAATTAATAGCCTATTTATATTGGTGTTTTATTGTGGGGTTTGTTTGTGAGATCAGGGTCACTCGTAGAATGTTACGTCAATTTCGTGTGAAAAATTATTATGACGATTTGTTGTGATTCAGTTCGCAAATTGAACTGTTATTTTGATTTTTAACTGTATTTTATAGGAAATAAGCTGTTTTTAACTCGTTTTATATCGAGAGTTTCATGATAAACCGGTCTTAATTTATGATAAGAAAAAACAATAATTAGACAGTGTTGTTGCTTTTTGTCGGCTCTAAATTTACGCCTAGCTCAGGCTAACGAAAGGTATGACCTAGAAGCGACTTATACTCTTGTTTGCGTGTCGCAATCGGTGTAGCACGATTTAGGCAAGGCAAGGAGCAGGTATTCTTATCTGATGATTAACCGAAGGGCGGCCCAGGGTTAGTTACCTCAAACGACGCCATACACCTCATAGATTGGCCTTTGCGACTAAGAAGCATATGTACACGAGAAGCCGAGATTGAATAAGAAAAGATGAGATTGAATAAGCGCGATAAAACATGCTCTGTTAAAAATGGTCAACAAAAAAGGCCTGCGAATGTGCAGACCTTATAAGGGTAGGTTATTGGGTTAATACAGGAGAAGCTAGCTGGTTAAGAGGTGTTGGAGCTTATCTCTTAGCGCAATGATGTGTGTTCTCTCTGGGCTTTGCTCCTGACAGTGCTCCAATATATATTCAATTGAGCTTAATACCGTTCGCCACCTTGGTGTCTTAGGCAGCGTTTCTTGGCGCAAGTACTTATCCAAAGTTCGAGTTTGTAACGTGCTTCTGTCTAGATAGACTCGCCATAGGCCGCTTTGTTCGGCGAATGCAAATTTGCTCTGCCCTGTCACTCTCTCCCAATACTCAATCGCATTGGTCATCGCTTCGACTAAGACTTCCCTCATTATATCTTGTTTAGATTTGTTCTCGCCCCCGACCCGATCGGCAATGCGAGTAAATTCACCACCAAGCTCCTTCAGTTGCTGCAGTTTATCTTTATCCCCTTCAAAGGCATAACTTGAAAGGGCTTCAACAGCGGTTTCTAGGTTGCCAATGCGTGCCGCGTTCACACTGCCCCCAACGTTAAAGATATACATCGCTTTTAACCCAGACTCTTCGGGTAGTTTTAGTATGTCTGTCGAAATGTTTTGACGGATGTCCTCAACATAAATATCAATGTTGCCGCAATAGTGTTCTAGCTCAACGGTAAGGTATTTCGGGGCGATCATTTCATCAGCGTTTGACCGTTTTAATTGCTCGGGGCTTCGTCTGAACAGCTTTGAAGCCGCTTCGTTAGCAAATCGCACCTTATTGTCGTCCCTCACACATAAAATGGCTTCCGGGGCCGATTCTAATTGTTCTAGTAGGCGGCCTTGAGTCTCTAACAAGCTCGCTTCAACCATCGCACGTCGTTTTAATTCAACTTGAAGCTGATCGTTCTCGATACGTCGTTTTTCAGCTTGGCTCGCCGATAAGTGGGCGGTAATTCGAGCCGCCAGCTCTTGTTTGTTAAAGGGTTTAGACAGATAGTCGTTTGCACCGGCATCAAACCCTCTGACACGATCGTCGGTTTGGTTAAGGGCCGTTAACATAATGATAGGCAGCTCTGAGTGATCGTATTGCTCACGAAGCTTTTCACATACGCTGTAGCCAGATAGCCCAGGCATCATAACATCTAAGAGTAACAGTTCTGGCTTCTCTTTCTGCACTTGCTCTAGAGTTTCATGGCCATCTTTTGCTGTCCTGACTCGGTAGCCTTCAATACGTAGAAAGCTATCGAGAATACGTAAGTTTACCGGTTCGTCATCTGCGACTAGTAATAAAGGTCCTTGTGGGTTTTCAGGCAAGCTACTTTGATCGGGCAATACCACTTCGTTGAGATCCGGTGCGTGGAAGTGGCTGGTTTCACCTAAACCTGCAGCTTCTATTTCATGGTCAAGCGCCAATGGAAGGGTAAAGCTAAATGTAGTGCCGACCATGGGTTGGCTGCTGACATACAAAGAACCGTTCATAAGCTCAATTAACTGGCGGCTTATTGATAAACCAAGTCCTGTCCCTTGACGGTAACGGCTAGAGTCGCTTCCTGCTTGAATTAATGGTTCAAAAATATGCTCGAGCTGATCCGCTGGGATCCCCTGACCGGTATCAACGACCTGGACACGAAGATTGTCATCGACCACATTCGCAGAAATAACGATTTTACCTTCCGAGGTATACTTAATCGCATTACCGATAAGGTTATATAAGACCTGTTCTAATCTTTGTGGATCGGCAGAAACCCAAAGGAGTTCTTCCGGTACTTGGTTAATGATTCGGATCGGCTTATTGCCAAGCAAGTGGTTAGATAATTCTAGAACCAGTCGAGTTGCGCTAGAAAGATCGACGGCACTGCAATGAATATCTAGGTTTCCATAGCGCATTTTATGGTAATCAAGAAGGTCGTCGACCAAGGTTGCTAGGCGTTGGCCGCTACTGATGATGATATTGAGCTGGTACTTATGATCAGCGGTAATTGGGCCATTGGCTCCAGACACCAGAGACTCAGCAATGCCGACCATGCCATGCAGTGGAGTACGAAGTTCATGAGACGTTGTGGCTAAGAATTCGTCTTTAAGCTTATTGGCTAAGTGGAGCTCTTCATTCTGCTTTTTAATGAGATGAATGTTGCTTTCTAATTCGCTGTTTTGAGATTTAATGAGCTTCATTTTTTCCCGAATCGATCGTTGCATCCGTTCAAAGCTCACCGCCAATCGGCCAATTTCGTCTTTTCGCTCAGTATTGATCATCGTTTCATCGAGATCACCGGCGGATACTTTCTCTGCCGCCCAAGTCAGTTTTAACAGGGGTGATGTAATAAAATTCGACAAATAATGCGAAGCGATAACCACTAAGACTAATGCACTGAACATAGCGATAACAAACAACTTCTCTAGCTGATGTACGCGAGCAAACGCTTCTTTTTCCGGTACTTCGACAACGATAGCCCAGTTGATGCTTTTAAACGTGATAGGGCTATAGGCCGCTATGGTTTTCTCATCTTCAGTATTGGTATACGTTCCAACCGCGGTTAAACCTTTGAGAGCGAGATCAATGACTTCAATACTGGTTTTGATATCTTCCTGCTGGAAAGCCATAGAGCGACTCTGGTGATCCTGCCCGACTAGTAAGGTTCTCATTGATGAGGTTTTATTAGTATCGGCAATCAGCTTGGTTATGCCGTTATTGGGAAGGCGAAACATAGCATAACTGTGTAAATAGCCTTGCTGAATAATAGGCGCACCTAACCAGGCTACAGCTTGTCCGTCTGCAGAGGAAAAGTCAGAAAGGATAACTGGTGTGAAATCAACATTGTTTGATCGTTTTTCTTTGACCAGCTCTTTTAGTGTTTGAAAAGTCGTTCCTAAGTTCGAGTTTTGATATTTTCCGCTCAGTAGGTTGGTGCCGTAATAATCATTTTTTAGGATGGAATAGGTGACATTACCGGTGATATCGACAAGCAGGATGTCATCAAAATCGGATCGTTTAAGTAACTCTTGATAGGCCCAGTGGTATCTTTTATGCAGTAGACGATAGCGCTCACTGCCGATGTAAGCACTGGATTGTGGCAGAATCGATGTTCTAATTTGATCGCCAGAGCCTTCAATGTATCGCTGCTGGGCATGTTGGCGAGCCTGTTCGATGTCGGCGCCTAAGTTTTGGAAAGCGTTGACCAAACCATAAAAGCGCCCGCCACTGGCATAAGCGAGTTCTGAACGAACAAAGCCCATCACTTCTGACTCTTGCGCATACAGATAATCAACCACTTGCTTCTGTTTTGTATCACGGACCGACGTCACATGAGACGTACTCTGTTCTTGTAAGTCTGTACTGTGAGAATGAATGAAAAACAGTGCCACGACGGTAAGAGGAGTGATACTCAAGACTAGAAACGCCAACATCAAGGTGTTTTGGAGACGTTTGAATTTCTGTTTACGATAAAACCTGAACATAATAAGACGTTACTTTCCCTAAGGCAGAGTGATGATCGTTAAAATCATCGAGCAAAGTAAAAACAGTTAAAATGACAAAATTAACGAGTTTTTTTACTTTGACAAGTAAGTCGCTACTAATTCGTGTTCAAAGGCGCAGAAAAGTGCCGCTGCGCACAGTTTGGAGTCTCGATTTCATCGTACTTAGACTTTGCTTGCTTTGTAGATAGCAAACTTACTGGTCTTATTTAGAGTCTCGCAATTATGGAATGCTTGTTGAATGATCGGTGGGTATTTAAGAAAACTGTTCGCAACAATAAAAAGTTGTCCTCGTTTTTTTAGTTTTTTCGGGGCGTCAGCAAGCAGTGTTTCTGTCGCGCTATAGCTGGTCTCTAACCCTGAGTGGAAAGGGGGATTACTGATTATAAATTGGTAATCATTCGCGCAGTCTGAATAAACATCGGAGGCGAATACGTGACCAGAAAGACCATTAGCGATCAGCGTTTGTTGTGTCGATGCGACAGCAAGTGCACTGATGTCACACATTTCCAGGTTAATCTCCGGGTTAAGCGTTGCCATCACCGCTCCGAGGACGCCTGCACCACAACCAAAATCGAGGACTTTTCCCTTTAATGAGGGAAGTGTATCGAGGAGTAATTGACTGCCAATATCAAATTCACCATGACTAAAAACACCCGGCAGACTTTTTATGGTGAGGTTTTGATCGTTATAACTGACCTGATAGGTTTTGAACCATTCGTTTAAAGAAAACGTCGCGGGTTGCTCGGTGCATTGCCCGAAGTAAAACGAGCAGCGTCTTGCTGAATCAAATTTGGTGATTGGGCCATAAGGTTTAAACATCTTTTCGATACTTTTAACCCCTGAGCGATTTTCTCCCACCACAACTATTTCCGTTTCCTTCCCAAGTTTACTCATCAACATAGAGAGTAAAAAATCCGCTTCAGCCTTGGCTTTGGGCCAATAAAGCAACACCATATCCGCTTGAGTCTGCTCAGTTAATTCAGCACCAAAATAGCAATTAAGTTTGTCGTGGCGTTTGGCTTGTCGATAGTAACCATAGTTGGTGGTGTAAATCGACACAGATTCACAGTGGTCTGTCAGTTCAAGTGGAAAAAGATCTTCCGCTTCGCCGGCAACAAGGACGTGCTTTCCTTTGAAGTAAGCGAGTTGACGTTGAGCAATTTGACTAGGGGCGGTATAAGCAGACATGGTTGAATTCAGTAATAGATCAAGTGAGGGCTGATCTTCTCATAATCTGCCCTCAGCTAGAAGTGTTTCGTGTTCAGGGTTAGCTATTATCTTGTTTTGTTAAAAAGCCTTTGAAGTCTTCTTCATAGATAGTAAACAGTACCATGGTGATAGCGAAAATAAGAGGGCCATAGATAAGGCCAATCAAACCAAAGAGTTGTATGCCACCGAGTAATGAAAAGAAAATCATCAGTGTGTTCATGCCTGCGCTACCTTGCATCAGTAGCGGACGCAATATGTTATCAATCGATCCAACAATGGCGACGCTCCATATGGCTAAGAAAATTGCCCAGTTAGTATCACCGGTTAAGTAAAGGTAGATGGTGGCAGGAATCCAAATCAGTGCGGTTCCTACGACTGGAATAAAGGAAGCAAACCCCATCATGGTTCCCCAGAATAAGCCCGGGAAGCCCGCTAGCCACATACCTAATCCGCCCGCAATGCCTTGTGCTATGGCGGTGAGAAACGATCCCATAACCGCAGATTTAGAAACCTGTTCAATCTCAGCGAGTAAGCGATCTTCTTGGCTACGAGAGAGAGGTAATATATGACGAATCGCCCTGATGATTTTGTCGTGATCGCGCAGCAAAAAGAACAGCACAAACAACATTAAAAAGAAGTCCATTAGGAAACTTGTGGCGTCACCTAAAATTTTAGCGCTAATACCGACGATGTTCGATCCTAGTGATGTTGCAAATTGCCCAACTTTTGCTGCTATTTGTTGAGGATTAATTCCATCAAATGGTAGATACGTGTTAGCAAAAGCGAGGGTTTTTACCACCAGAGGGTGATCGAATAATGTGTTGATTCCCCCGTGGGTCACCCAGTGGTAAGTACTTTGGGAAAATGTCGATCCTTGCTGAACAATGGCGGCAAAAACCACCATTAAAGGCAGTACAATAATAAAGGTTAAGATGATACAAGAGAGTAGAGAAACGGTATTTTTATGTTTAGGGAGCTTTGTTTCAAGCCAATCGTGGATAGGGAACATCAACAGTGAAATAATAAAGGCCATCACGATTGAATTGACGTAGGGTTGAATCAGTAAATAGCAGGCATAGGCTGAGGCGACTAATGCTGCAATAAGTACCCAGTGGCTAGAATTTATTTGGACTTTGTCTTTCACAACGATGACCTATCTCTTTATGTGTAGAGAGCCATAATGACGTTAAAGCAGAAGGTTATCAACGGAGAACATTCAGTTATTGTTTGGAGGTTAGGTGAATGGGGTGTTGTAATAATAGTGAAAGTGATAAGTCTTCCTGTAAAAAAGGGCGACATATTCCTTGGTTTACGCTCACGTTAATGGCGTTGTTACTGCTCGTTGTTTTGAATTGGCAATAAAAAACGAGCCGTCATCAGCTCGTTAATTATGGTGCTAAATCATTACGCTTCTTGTGCAATGATGGCAAAACAGCGATCAGCGGCTTCGAGTGTCGCTTCAAGCTCTTTAGAGTCGTGGGCTAATGAGGTAAAGCTAGCTTCAAACGCAGAAGGGGCTAGGTATACACCGTGCTGAATCATCAAGTGGAAGAATCGTTTAAAACGTTCTACATCACACTTAGTCACGTCTTCATAGCAGGTTACGGTTTCTTGCTCAGTAAAGAAGAAGCCGAACATACCGCCTACTTGGTTAACCGTTAGGGGAATACCGTGTTTGTCAGCCAAAGATTTAAAACCATCAGCAATGTATTTGGTTTTGCGAGCTAGGCGCGCTTCGTTGCCCTCTTCCTTTAATAGATTAAGGCATGCGAGACCAGCGGCCATTGCGACTGGGTTACCAGAAAGCGTACCAGCTTGATAGATCGGCCCTGTAGGAGCAATATGCTGCATGACTTCTTTAGAGCCACCAAACGCGCCTACTGGCATACCACCGCCAATCACTTTACCCAATGTCGTCAAGTCTGGTTTGATGTTGTAGTACGCTTGAGCACCACCCAAAGCGACTCTGAAACCGGTCATGACCTCATCAAAGATAAGTAGTGCACCTTCTTGATCACAGATTTCTCGTAGACCTTCATGGAAGCCTTCAACCGGTGGAATACAGTTCATGTTGCCAGCGACGGGTTCAACAATAATACAAGCTATTTCACCTTTATTGGCGGCAAATAGCTCTCGTACAGAATCAAGGTTGTTAAAGGTTGCTGTTAGAGTATGTTTAGCGAAATCTTCAGGCACGCCAGGAGAGCTAGGTTGACCCAGCGTCAGTGCACCTGAACCAGCTTTAACAAGAAGGCTGTCAGCATGACCATGGTAACACCCTTCAAATTTAAGAATTTTGTCTCGGCCTGTATAACCACGAGCAAGACGAATAGCGCTCATCGTCGCTTCTGTTCCAGAGCTAACCATGCGCAGTTGTTCCATCGACGGAACCAGTTCAGAAACCAATTCAGCCATGTGGATTTCTGTTTCTGTTGGAGCACCAAAGCTTAAACCGCGGTGAGCTGCGTCAATGACTGCATCACGTATAACACTATGGTTATGGCCAAGAATCATTGGCCCCCATGATCCAACATAATCGATGTAGGCTTTGCCATCAGCATCAAAAATCAAAGGGCCATCTGCTCTTTCGACAAAAATAGGCGATCCACCCACACCGTTGAAGGCTCGAACAGGAGAGTTAACGCCGCCTGGAATGGTTTTTTGTGCCTTTTGATAGAGTTCTGCTGATTTGGTCATTGGTACATCCTCATTTGATTATTAGGACCAAGTTGCCTCGCATTGTACCGATCCAAATTCAAACTAGAAATCTTTTGCTGATTTTTCTGTTCTTTTTCACATCTTAAAACGTATAGGTAGAATATTAACTTATTGAATCCGTGATTCTTGTTGTGGAGTACTTGAACGAATCAGTCAGGTATTGGATAATCGCGAGATTATTAAAAAAGATACACCCACTCCCTACTTCATTGCCGCATAATGACGTGGATGGGGATTTACAAGAAGTAAGAGAGGTCGTCGTGAGCGAAGTAAATGTACCATTGTCTTTTTCTGATGCAGCAGCAACGCGTGTTCAGACATTGATTGCAGAAGAAGAGAATCCAGAACTAAAACTCCGAGTTTATATTACAGGCGGTGGTTGTAGTGGTTTCCAATACGGTTTTACTTTTGACGAAAAGGTAAATGATGGTGATACCACTATCGTAAATAGTGGTGTGACTCTGGTAGTTGATCCGATGAGCTTACAATATCTCGTTGGTGGTGTGGTGGATTATACAGAAGGGCTGGAAGGTGCGCGCTTCTTTATCGATAATCCTAATGCAACAACAACTTGTGGTTGTGGAGCATCATTCAGCGTTTAGATATTTTTCGTAGTACAAACACAATGATGCAGTTAGGTGAAGCACCTAACTGCCGCCTGCGAGTGAGGAAGTATCGCGGGACATAAAAAAAGGATGTTATATGCCGAACTTTCCTGTCGCTCGCTTTTTCTCTCAGCGTCCGTGGCTTGTCTCTTTAATTCTCATACTATTATTGACCGCATGGCTTGGATTAGGCTCACTCAAGGCTGAAGAGAGTGCCGCTAAGAATGCCAAACCGACCATCCCACTAGCGAAAGTTGTCTATCAAACCTTTACCGCTGAGCAAACCCCAAAGCGCATTGATCTTTATGGTCGAACTGCGCCGGATAGAGAAGCAAGAATAGGTGCCGAGATAGCCGGTAAAATTGACAAGTTAATCGTGCGAAAAGGCAGTTCTGTGAAGAAAGGACAGCTCATTGCCTCGATTGACAAAAGCGATTTGTCGATTCAACTTGAGCGTGCTCAAGCGATGCTAAAAGTGAAAGAAAAAGAGTATAAAGCTTCCCAGTCTTTGAAGAAGAAAGGTCTGCAAGGCGAAGTTGCTTTTGCCAATGCTGAAGCTTCTTTAATCGAAGCCAAAGCCATGGTGAGTAATGTTAAAGTTGCTCTCGATAACACGCAAGTGACCGCGCCGTTTTCAGGCATTGTTGATCATCTGTTTATCGAAGAAGGGGATTTCGTCGGTATTGGCGATCCTGTGGCAACGGTTATCGATCTGAGTCGACTCGTTATTGAAGCGGATGTCAGTGAACGTCATATTCAAAAACTGACGGCAAAGCAGCCTGCCAAAATACGTTTTATTGACGGTACTGTTGTTGAAGGTACAGTGCGCTATATCTCCCGTGTTTCTTCCAGTTCGACGAATACCTTCCCGCTCGAAATTGAAATCGCGAACCCGAACCAACGAATTCCTGCCGGCATCAGTGCCGAAGTTGAATTGACGCTCAATGAGCAGCTCGCCGTGAAAGTCACACCTGCGATGCTAGCACTCGATGCCGTAGGCAATTTGGGTGTTAAAACGCTTGAAAATAACATTGTCCGTTTTGTACCGATTCAGCTAGTGAAAGCTGAACAAGATGGGGTTTGGCTTTCAGGCCTTGGTGATGAGGTGGATATTATTACTGTTGGACAAGGTTTTGTTCGTGATGGAGATTCAGTCGAAGCGATTGAGTTTTCACAGCATGAACTGGCTCTGAAAGAAATCTCTCAGCAGCCTGATACTCAGCAGTAGGAGCAACTATGTATTCACTAATTGATGCCGCATTGTCTCGTACTCGGACAATGATGAGTCTGCTGATACTGATACTTATTGCCGGAGCTGGCACTTACGTTACGATTCCCAAAGAATCGAGCCCTGATATCACCATTCCAATCATTTATGTTTCTATTGGCCACCAAGGTATATCACCGTCGGATGCCGAGCGATTGTTGGTCAGACCAATAGAGCAAGAGCTTCGAGCGATTGAAGGGGTGAAGGAAATGACCTCAACCGCTTCGGAAGGTCATGGTTCTGTTACGTTAGAATTTAATGTTGGAGCGGATTTAGCCAAGGCTATGGCCGATGTTCGCGATGCGGTTGATCTTGCCAAACCTAAATTGCCAGCAGACAGTGATGAGCCGACGGTCAACGAGGTAACTTTAGCGTCTGAAGAGCCGGCCCTTTCGGTTGTACTTTATGGAACGGTCCCTGAGCGTACGATTGTGCAAATTGGTCGTGAGCTGCGTGACAAGCTAGAAAGCTACCGACAAGTGCTCGAAGTTGATATTGCGGGTGATCGCGATGACATTGTTGAGATCATCGTCGATCCGTTATTAATGGAAAGTTACGGGCTTGATCAAGCCGATATCTATAATCTTATTGCTCTGAACAATAAAGTGGTTGCCGCGGGTTTTGTTGATACGGGGTATGGCCGATTCTCAGTCAAAGTGCCTTCGGTATTTGATTCACTTAAAGATGTCTTAGAGTTACCAGTAAAGGTGGATGGGAAACAAGTCATCACTTTCGGTGATGTAGCAACAGTGCGACGCGCTTTTCGAGATCCAGAAAGTTACGCGCGTTTAGACGGCAAGTCTGCGGTGATTTTGGATGTTAAGAAACGAGCCGGTGAAAATATTATCGATACGGTCGCCCTTGTTAAAGCCGTAATGACGGAAGCACAGAATCGTCCTGAGTGGCCAAACAACTTGTTGGTTAAATACACGTGGGATCAATCGAAAGACGTTAAGCAGATGCTTAATGATCTTCAAAATAATATTCTCTCTGCGATTATTTTGGTAGTGATCGTTATCATTGCCATTTTAGGTGTACGCACCGCACTTTTGGTGGGTATCTCCATTCCAGGATCCTTTTTAACCGGTTTGCTGGTCTTGTCGTTATTTGGTCTGACGATCAATATTGTTGTGCTGTTCTCACTGATCATGGCGGTTGGCATGCTGGTGGATGGTGCGATCGTTGTGACAGAATTTGCTGATAGGCGAATGCAGGAAGGGGCACCAAGAAGACAAGCGTATCGTGAAGCGGCGAAGCGAATGTCGTGGCCTATCATTGCTTCCACGGCAACAACACTTGCGGCTTTTGCTCCGTTACTATTTTGGCCCGATATTACTGGTGAATTTATGAAGTACTTGCCACTGACGTTGATAGCGACTCTATCAGCATCACTGGTTATGGCTTTGTTATTTGTTCCTGTCCTGGGTGGTTTGATTGGCAAGCCGCAAAATGTCACCAGTGCCAGTCGTCAAAAGATGGTGGCATTACATGACGGTGATTTCGATAAAGCGGAAGGATTGACGAAGCTCTACTACCGAACTTTGGCTATCGCAATCAAGCATCCATTGAAGATTTTACTTTGTGCGATTCTTTTGTCCGTAGGGGTAGGGTTTACTTACTCGAAAGCCGGTTTAGGTGCAGAATTCTTCCCTGAAGTGGATCCGCCATTTTTTACCGTCAAAGTTCGTTCATTTGGCGATCTCTCGATTAATGAGAAAGATGTCATTATGAAAGAGATCGAAACGGTGATGTTGGGTAACGATGAGTTTGAAAGTGTTTACACTAAAACAGGTGGAACTGAAGAGATCGGTCAAATTCAGATAACGCCTGTGGACTGGCAATATCGACGTCCGGTAAAAGATATTATCGAAGAGTTAAAACTCACGACCGATCAATTTGCCGGTGTTGAAATCGAATACAAGTTCCCTGATGCGGGGCCTCCTGTGGCTCATGATCTCGTTATCGAGATGTCTGCGCGAATTCCTGATGAATTAGATTCAGCGGCTAAAATGGTACGCCACTGGGCTGATAATAATCCGGCGTTTACCAATATCAGTGACAGTTCTAGTAAAGATGGTATTGATTGGAGAATTGATATTCGGCGAGATGATGCTTCTCGTTTTGGTGCCGATGCGACGGTTGTAGGTAATACGGTTCAGTTTGTGACTAATGGTCTTAAAATTGGTGACTACTTACCCGATGACGCGAATGAAGAGGTGGATATTCTGGTTCGTTATCCAGAAGATAAGCGTGACATTGGCCGATTCGATCAGCTCAGAGTGAAGACGGCGGCAGGGCTTGTGCCTATTACCAATTTCGCTCAAATCGTTCCCGATCATAAGCAAGATACTATTCAGCGTGTTGATGGTCATCGAATCATCAACATTATGGCTGATATTGGCGAGGGGTATAATTTAGCGCTGGAGCTGCCTAAAATCGAGCAAGCGATTAACGAACTGGGCTTACCTAACGGGGTTGAATTCAAAATCCGTGGTCAAAATGAAGAGCAAGAAAACTCTTCAGCCTTCCTGCAAAATGCCTTTATTGTGGCACTTGCTGTTATGGCGCTGATTTTGGTGACGCAGTTCAACAGCTTTTATCAGGCTTTCTTGATTCTAAGTGCCGTGCTCTTTTCTACCGTGGGCGTCTTTGCTGGGCTACTTATTTTCCAAAGACCATTTGGCATTGTGATGTCAGGAATTGGTGTCATTGCGTTGGCTGGTATTGTGGTGAACAACAATATTGTATTGATTGACACCTTTAATCAGTTAGTTAAACGCGGCCTGAGCCGACAAGAAGCGATCTTACGTACTGGTGTACAACGTCTGCGACCTGTATTACTGACAACTGTAACCACCATTTTAGGGCTATTACCTATGGTGCTGGAAATGAACATCGATCTTGTGAATCAAAAGGTTGAGTTTGGAGCACCGAGTACACAGTGGTGGTCTCAGTTGGCGACAGCGGTTGCGGGTGGGTTGACGTTTGCTACCGTCTTAACCTTAGTGTTGACCCCATGTCTACTTATGCTGGGTAAAAAGCACAAGCTAGAAGAGAAAGAGCCAGAACCGACCGAGTGAGTTGATGAGGGCAAGTAACCTGTATTGATGCCGGAACCAAGCGTCAATACAGCCAAACCATTTTCCTATCTTAAAGACGGATAGTAAATAGTAATAGCGGTATTAACGAAAAACCCATCAATGGTAATTGATGGGTTTTTTATTGGGTAAAGGGATCGTGGCTAACTCAGGGCCTAAACGAGCAACGGTAACTTAAGCGGGCAACTAATTATGACTAGCAAAAAGAAGTTCACTGTAACGGTCTAGTTTTGCTAATCGTACCTCAGCATTGGCTATAAAGGTCGCTTTCGCTTTACCCGTTAGCGATTTAGATTCAGGAAGCTTCACGGTACGAGCGTTTTTATGTACCCCGTTCACAAGAAACTCATAGTGCAAGTGAGGGCCAGTAACGCGCCCGGTTCCACCCAATGTTCCTATGGTTTGCCCTTGCTTTACTCGATCGCCTGTCTTCACTCTTCTTTTTTGGAGGTGCAGGTATTTAGTGATGTAGGTGTTGCTATGACGAATGAAGACATAATTACCGTTGAACTGGTTATAACTCGATTTTTGAACAATACCATCACCAGCAGCCCAGATTGGCGTGCCGACAGGTGCCGCGTAGTCGGTTCCTCTGTGAGCTCTTACTTTACCTGTGACTGGGTGGCGACGATTAGGGTTAAAGTTCGATGTTACCCGACGAAAATCGACAGGCGATCGTAAGAATGCTTTTTTCATCGCTCTGCCATTTTCATCGTAATAGTTTCCGGTATTGTCATCCAAAATAGCGGTAAAGGTATCGCCTTGGTTTTTGAATATAGCGGCAATAATCTTACCTCTACCGATGACTTCACCTTCCACGACCTGTTCCTGATAAAGCATCTTAAATTGGTCGCCACTGCGTATATCCAGTGCGAAGTCGATGTCCCAACCAAAGATCCCGGCTAACTCCATGATTTGGTTAGCAGTTAAGCCAGCATTGACACCTGCATTCCAGAAGTTAGAGGTAATGTCCGCTTCGGCGTAGTTGTACTGATACTGAAGTTCTTTTTTATCAAACGTAGATTCAAACCCGTCACTTGTTTTGGAAACGATAAAGGTTTCGTAAGCACTGAGTTTTCGTTTCAATTGAACCAATTCATTGTTTTCATCAAAACCAAATTGAAAGACATCACCAGGTTTAATGCGAGTGAGTTGTTTCTCTATATCATCATTGGTGGTGGTCAATTGATAGAGAAGGCGAGAAGAGAGGCCGAGCCTTTGAAATAAAATAGCCGCACTTTCGCCAGATCCAATCGTATGTTTCTCCCAGCGTAATACAGCAGAAGGAGAAATAGACGCACCTGGAGAAAGTGCCTCGGCATTCATCGTGAGCGGATAATGCCGGCCTATCTCGTAGGTGTTTTTCTCCTGACGTAAATCTTTAGGATCGGGAAGAAAGAAAATAGCAATGGCCACAATGGCACTAAAAAAGGCAATTAGCGCTCGGTGAACCCATGGAAGACGATTGAAAATAGACAGCATTTTAGCGTTCGTTCTATAAAAGTGAATAAAATAGCTAGCTGTTTAGTCTAACTGGTTTCAAAAAACATCGCTATTCGCGTAAGATGGCAAACTATAAAATTTTTGCCAAATCTGTGGGAGTGAACAAGAATGGCGAGTATCGAAGCTGCATTGGCAGAAATAAAACGTGGTGTTGACGAATTAATTCCAGAAGAAGAGTTAATTGCGAAGCTAAAAGAGAACCGACCACTAAGAATTAAACTGGGTGCGGATCCAACGGCGCCTGATATCCACTTGGGCCACACCGTTATCTTAAATAAACTGCGCGCGTTCCAAGAGCTAGGCCATGACGTGACTTTCTTGATTGGCGACTTTACAGGGATGGTTGGTGATCCAACGGGCAAAAATACAACTCGCCCGCCACTGACTCGTGAAGATGTCCTTCGCAATGCGGAAACGTATAAAGAACAGGTGTTCAAAATTCTCGATCCAGCAAAAACCAAAATTCAGTTTAACTCTGAGTGGTTATCTGAGCTGGGCGCGGAAGGTATGATTCGTCTTGCCTCAAACTTAACGGTTGCTCGTATGCTTGAGCGTGACGACTTTAAAAAGCGTTATGCAGGTGGTCAGCCAATTGCGATTCATGAATTTATGTACCCACTACTGCAAGGTTACGACTCTGTGGCAATGGAAACAGACGTTGAATTGGGCGGTACGGATCAGAAGTTTAACCTGCTAATGGGTCGTGAGCTTCAAAAAGGTCACGGTCAGAAACCACAAGTTGTGTTGACGATGCCTCTACTTGTCGGCTTAGATGGCGAGAAAAAGATGTCTAAATCTGCCCACAACTACATCGGTGTAAGCGAAGCACCGAGTGAGATGTTCGGTAAGATCATGTCTATTTCAGATGTACTGATGTGGAGCTATTACGAGCTTCTGTCTTTCCGTCCATTAGAAGAAATTGAGCAGTTTAAAGCGGATGTTGAAGCAGGGAAAAACCCTCGTGATATTAAGGTACTTCTTGCCAAAGAGATCATTGCGCGTTTCCACTCTGAAGCAGATGCAGATGCAGCCGAGCAAGAGTTTGTTAACCGATTTGCTAAGAATCAAATTCCTGATGAAATGCCTGAGTTTACCTTCGAAGCGGGATTACCGGTCAGCAATATTCTAAAAGAAGCAGGCCTTTGTGCATCAACGTCAGATGCGATGCGTATGGTTAAGCAGGGCGCAGCTAAGATTGAAGGTGCGAAAGTAGCAGACGCTAAGTTCGCTCCGGAAGTAGGTACTTACGTATTCCAAGTGGGCAAGCGTAAGTTTGCTCGTATTACCATCGCGTAAACTGTGCGATAGCAATACGTAGATAGTGATAGATAAGCGCCTTAGGGCGCTTTTTTTGTGCAGGTTTTAAACCGTAAGATAAACCAGGTCTCAAATAGTAACAGTGTGATGATCGCATATTGCCAGTGCGTGCCATAAGCGATGAAGTATAAAACGCTGCCCATAGAGAGCCAGATAACAACCAGAGATTGTGTTTTTTCTGTCGGAGTAAGCCCCTGATTTTCTTTTAATCTGCGAGCGAGAGTACCGAGTCTTGGGTGATTGAGAAGCCATTGTTGAAATTTGGGTGAAGCCGAACCAAAACAATAAAGAGCCAGCAAGATAAAAGGAACAGTCGGCAGTAGTGGGACGGTTACGCCAATGGTTCCAAGAATCACACTGGTCCACCCTATACAGATGTAGCCTTTGCGTTTTATGTACGCTTTGGAAAGTGGGCGACGTTTCCTTTCATCTGTCATTATTCACCTAGCATATTGTTTGGTTATTGTTATTAGAGTATGGGATGAAACAATTTGAATTGGCAATGAATCAACCATGAATTTTTAAGTGAAAAAGAGAAATAATCGAAATTTAGCTGACCTGTTTGCATAGGTTTGATACCATTTGCCCCGCTGCTGTTAGAGCAGTTTATTCGGAGCTAACTATGAACAATACCGACCATCCTCCTAGTATGAAGGGAGAAAAGTAACCACTTCGGTATTGGCGATCTCCGCACCTACCTTTGTGGTAGGGCATGTTTCATCTTCCCCCTGTATTTTTCTCCATCTCTTTCTAGACACCATAAGCTTGCAACGCATTTGTGTTGTAGGGTTTTTTATCGCTTTTAACAATAGCTATAAACACTTATGCGTGATGGTCGTTACCTTTGCCAATCGGGAGATTCGCCATGACGGTAATGAACAATACTTACATTGAAGACACACCTCACTTTTCTCATGAAGAGATTGGTGCTGCGCGTAACGCTTTTTTGCAATATGACCAAGAGAAGCAGTTACATCTTTTAACGGTCATGCCCATTGAAGAAGCGGTGGCGATATTGCATCACTGCTCTGTGGGTTATGTGCAACAACTTATCAGTTTGCTAGAAGGGGAAGGGAACGACAAACGAGCCAGACACTACGCTCACCAGCTGGGCATGATTCATTCGGAAGTGGAAACGGCTGAAGGATACTTAACCACCAGTGTGATGGAGCATGTTAAGCAACGTATTGGTTGGATCATTGCTCTGGCTTTATTGGGCATTGTGTCAGGTTTAATCATTGCACAATATGAAGATACATTGAGTCAGTTGGTATTACTGGCGATATACATGCCGGTTATCGCTGCTGCGGGTGGCAATACTGGGACTCAAGCTGCAACCCTAGTCATTCGAGCTCTAGCTACCGGAGAGCTTAAAAAAAGACAATGGTTAGCGGTACTTTGGAAAGAAAGTCGTGTGGCCGTTTGTTTGGCCTTGGCGATTTCCATTGTGATGGTTGGTCGAATCCTGCTGTTTAGCGATCCGGCGTCTGCAGGTGGCTTTGACCTAAATGTCATTGCACTGGCGATTGCTGTTGCGCTGTTTATTCAGGTGACCTTATCAACCACACTCGGTGGTGTGTTACCTATCGTAGCAAGAGCCGTTAAGCTCGATCCTGCGGTTCTAGTTAGCCCGGTACTCGCGTCAATTGTCGATATTTCAGGAATGTGGATCTATTTCACTGTCGTGAATTATTTTCTAGGTATTGCCTAAGAATGGTAAGACCTTAATACGCATTTAGCCCTTATTGCTTTGTTTATCTATTGTAGGACGAGACAAGCAAGGGCTAAATACGATTCCTGGTTAAACTTAAAAGTAAGGTTCACCTTGTTATGGCTTGGACACTTGCTGGCTGAATGAGACGATATCTTTGTAGAAATATTGCTCAAATTGAGTAATAGGAGCGATAACAGGTTTGTTGTTATTTGATTTTATTGGGTGATAGTCAGTGACGAACTGAACGAATAACGAGCTAGGCTTCCCTTTTTTATCCAACCCGTACCCTGCCATATTATAACTGCCGTACACGGAACCACTCTTGGCAATGATCTGCCCTTTAATCGGTGCTTTACGCATACTGCTGCGGTATTGCAGCGTTCCTGTTTTTCCTGACGTTGGCATGGCTTGAACAAGATTAAGTTCATCATCATGTATCCAGATATACCGTAATATCGACGCCATATCTTGACTGGTGAATCGATTGTTACGAGAAAGCCCAGAGCCATCGACCAGCCGTGCTTGTTCCAAATTAATCCCAGTCTTAGCCCAAATAATTTGTTTCATGGCTGACGTTCCATTACTGAAACTGCCTGGCTGGAGGTAGAAATGCTGACCAATGGTTTTGGTTAAGTTATCCGCAATTAGGTTATCGGATTTCTTGAGCATGACATCGAGCAGTGCGGGTAGTGTTGCCGACTTATGCTGCGTCAAAAGTGTTGTTGCAGAAGCATCAAATGAAGAGTCTGGTCGCCCTATTTTTATTGAACCGTAGAGTTCAATATTCAGTTGGTTTAAAAGGGTGTAGACCATGCGTGTGGTGTATTGCTCTGGGCTTTGTACAGCAAATTTAAGTGGAAGAGGTTTACTTCGCTCCACTAAGCAACCGTTGAGTTGGTACTGATTATTACTTTTCGCAAGGAGTTCTAGGTCGCATTGGCTGCTTTCTTGCTCTACTTTGCTGACGGTCCGCGCTTTAGTAGAGACATGAATAGGAAACTGCTCGGGAACGTATACTCGTGTTAAGCCAGTATCCAACGTATATATGGACGCTTGAACACAGTTTTCATCGAGAGTGATGGCACTGGCTGGTGCGCTGTAGCACACCCCAAGAATATCCCAAGGCCATCCTACCGCGCGATCGTACCCAGAAAAAATTGAATTATCGAGCCAAATATCCCCCTTGATTTGGTGAGTTCCCCTGGTTTTGGCGCTTTGTAGCATGTCGCGCAGGTTTTGCGTGGTCAGGGTGGGATCGCCTGAGAACTGGATAATTAAGTCGTCTTGATACCTTAAAAGTGAGGTTTGGTAATGGAAGTTATCGCCAAGTTCCAGTTTGGCTGCGAGCGCAGTGACCAGTTTTAAGGTACTGGCTGGTGGGAATAGTTGCTCGGTGTTTTCTGACAGAGAAGTTGCTTTAGGGCTAGAGAGGCTTTCTAATATCAAGCTATTTCTGCTACCCGCTGGGAGTGCTGACGTAGGAGAATACGCAAGGCTGCTACTAGAGAATAGAACGGCAATAATAAGGAAAAGGAAATGAATATTAGAGAGCATGATAGAAAAACCTAGCCTGATGTTATCTGTAAGAGAATACAACAATGAAGAGTGAGTATAGCGAGATAAAAAAATGCCTGCTAGGTGCAGGCATTTTAATTGACCATTTATGGAGAAAACTTAGAAGTCGTAACGTAGACCCAGTGCAAGCTCATCTTCGGATTTAACTTTACCTACTTTATCGGAATCAAGCAGGTTGAAGTTGTATGAGATGTAGCTACGGAAGTTCGGCTTGAAGTAGTATGTTGCATCAACGGCTACGTTATCCGCAACATCTGCAGAAGTGCCTGAGGATTTTGCTTCTAAGTAGTTGTAGCTAGTTGTAAATACAGTCTTACCCATAGTGTAAGCAGCGGCGAATTCGTAACCAGTGTTGTCTGTTTTAGATCCACTAACCGTTTTATCTTGCCCATCAACGAAAGTACCAGCGAAGTATAAATCGTTGATTGAATAAGAAGCGGCAAGCATGTATTGGTTGCGATCAAGAAGTACGCCCTCTACAGTTTGGTTTGCATCCGCATAACCTGCACCAAGAGTAAGCCCTATTTCAGCTACAGAATAAATACCAGATAGAGAGAAGCCATCGGCTTTATTATCTTTGAATTCGCCAGAGCTAGAATCTTGGTCAGCGAAGCGATAGCTAGCATTAAGGTCTAAATCAGAAAATGAACCTTTGTAAGAAATCATATTATCCGTGCGGTCTGCAACGGCGATTTTGTAAGCCGCGGAGTTCCCGTGATATGCCATGATATCGGTAAAGTCAGTAATTACACCAAGAGCACCTGCTGTTTTACCATAGGCAACTTCACCAAAGTTGCCACCAATACCGCCATAGCCATATCGAGTGTTTAGGTCATTGCTGCTATCAACATTGCCTTGTTCGTTAGTTGTGAATTCACCTTCCCAGAAGCCAACGCCGTATAGACTTTCCGTGATTTCAGCCTTACCAAGGAAGCTCAGACGAATACGAGACTTGTCATCGGCTTTGCCATCTTTGAGAGATAAACGAGCTTCTGCACGACCGCCCATATCCACAGAGTTACCGTCTTGGTTGTATAGCTCAGCTGCATTGATAGTTGTTGTACCTGCTGCAGCTACCACCGCTAGAGCAATTAGAGTCTTGTTCATTTTATTGTCCTATTTTGTTGTCCATAAATAGTTACTTTTGCGAGGTACTTCAACCTCTGCGCCAATGTATCCTCGGCCTTATGCGGCTTTAAATCAAGTTTCATATGTAAGATTTATGTCATAAGTTCAATTGATGTGTTTTTGTGCTAAAAAGTATGAGAATGTCGAGAACGAGAATTTCTTAGACCTAGCGGTGATATGGAATTTTACTTAAGAGAGCATGAAACCAAATTATAGGGAGTGCGAATCTCTCATGTTAATCTATCGTTAGGATTGCGATTTTGAGATTCCATCCAAGTAAATTTTAATGATTTAGCAGACAAGTTTGTTTACACTACTAGAAAGTTGATCCACCAATAAACCACCTGAATAAATATGGTTCGGGGGGTTTTGTTTTGTCCAAAGTTCCCTTTGGCATAGAGGTATATATGGAAAAGGTTCCAATGACTGTGCGTGGCGAAAAGCAGCTACGTGATGAATTAGAAAGATTACTTAAGATGCGTCCGATTATTTCAGCCGCAATTGGTGAAGCTCGTGAACTAGGCGATTTGAAAGAGAATGCTGAATATCATGCCGCTCGAGAAGAGCAGGGTATTTGTGAAGCACAGATCCGCGATATCGAATATAAGCTATCGGTAGCTCAAATTATCGATGTGACGAAAATGGAAAATACCGGAAAAATCATTTTTGGTACTACCGTTACGTTGATCGATGTTGATACCGATGAAGAAGTGAAATACCAAATTGTCTCTGAAGATGAAGCGAATATTAAATCGGGCCGTATTTCAGTGAAATCGCCAATTGCTCGTGGTTTGGTTGGCAAACACGAAGGTGATGAGGTCGTTATCTCTACACCGGGCGGTGAGAAAGACTTTGAAATAGATAAAGTAGAATATATTTAATTTGTCCGGCGATTAATCGCTACAGATACTAAAAAGGTCGCATCATGCGACCTTTTTTCACACTACAATAATCAAAAGACAAATTATTTGCGTGGGATTTCGATTTTACGCTGCTCTGATTGACGAAATAGGACCAGTACTTTGCCAATAGATTGTACTTTTTCTGCTTTAGTTTCACGAACAATAGCGTCAATAATCAGTTGCTTAGTATCACGATCTTCAGAAGCAATCTTAATTTTGACCAATTCGTGGTGATCAAGAGCAATTTCGATTTCCGCTAGAACAGCTTCGGTGAGTCCATTCGCGCCCATAAGCACGACAGGTTTTAGACTGTGCGCTAGGCCTTTAAGGTGCTGCTTTTGTTTGGTGCTTAAGTTCATTATGCGGCCAATTTATTTTTGGTTAGGGTTGAAAAAAGCTATTTTAACGCCATCTAATGCTGAAGACTATAATTTATTGGTCTTAGTTAATTGCGATTGGGTTTTTGCCCTTTAATTTAGGTATCTAATGAGTAAACAAAAACA
This sequence comes from Vibrio genomosp. F10 str. ZF-129, assembly GCF_000287055.2. Lineage (GTDB taxonomy): Bacteria > Pseudomonadota > Gammaproteobacteria > Enterobacterales > Vibrionaceae > Vibrio. The sequence goes on from NZ_AJYQ02000094.1 coordinate 59,786, forward strand.
CTCAGCCAGCTCAGGTCGTTGGTTGAAGGAACATTTCGACGATAAGTACGCTAATGAAGCTCGTAAAAAAGGCTATCGTTCTCGTGCTTACTTTAAAATGGAAGAGATCCATCTTAAAGATAAGTTATTTTCCCCTGGCATGACGGTTGTTGATTTGGGGGCTGCCCCTGGTGGTTGGTCTCAATACGCGGCTAAAATAGTGGGTGATGAAGGGCAAATTATTGCTTGTGATTTACTGCCTATGGATCCCATTGCTGGTGTAAGCTTTTTACAGGGTGATTTTCGTGAAGATGCTGTATTAGAAGCGTTACTCGATAGAATTCAACCAAGTATGGTTGATGTTGTCATGTCAGACATGGCACCTAATATGGCTGGAAATGCGTCCGTTGATCAGCCTCGTTCCATGTATTTAGTGGAATTAGCTTTAGATATGTGTCGACAAGTTCTGGCACCTAATGGTAGCTTTGCTGTTAAGGTTTTCCAGGGCGAAAGCTTCGATGATTATGTCAAAGAAGTACGTAGCTTGTTTAAAGTAGTAAAAATAAGAAAGCCAGATTCCTCAAGAGCTCGCTCGAGAGAAGTCTACATCGTAGCCACTGGTTACAAAGGTTAACCATTTCGCCACTAAAGGCGAACGTTAACACTATAGCTACAGGTGTTAAACTGTAGTACCCTACCTTTAATTACAATTAGTTATCGAGAGGCTTACACCTTGAGTGACATGGCAAAAAATTTAATTCTGTGGCTTGTTATTGCTGTTGTTTTAATGTCAGTTTTCCAGAGCTTTGGCCCTGGTGAAAGTAATGGCAGATCAGTAGATTACACCACGTTTGTACAGGAAGTTGGCCAAGGCCAGATTCAGGAAGCAACTTTTAAAGGTCAAGAAATTGCCTTTACTCGTCGTGGAGGTGGCTCTCGTTTTGTCACATACATGCCGGTATATGATGAGAAGCTTCTAGATGACCTCATTAACCAAAATGTGAAAGTTCAAGGTACACCTCCAGAAGAGCAAAGCCTTCTAGGGACTATCTTTATTTCTTGGTTCCCTATGATTTTACTTATTGGTGTATGGATATTCTTCATGCGTCAAATGCAAGGCGGCGGCGGCAAAGGCGCGATGTCGTTTGGTAAAAGTAAAGCTCGTATGATGAGCGAAGAACAGATCAAAACGACATTTGGTGATGTCGCAGGCTGTGATGAAGCTAAAGAAGATGTGAAAGAGCTGGTTGATTACTTGCGTGATCCTAGCCGATTCCAAAAGTTGGGGGGTAAAATCCCAACCGGTATTCTTTTGGTGGGTCCTCCTGGTACGGGTAAAACACTTTTAGCGAAAGCCATTGCGGGTGAAGCAAAAGTACCTTTCTTCACTATTTCAGGTTCTGATTTCGTAGAAATGTTTGTTGGTGTAGGTGCCTCTCGTGTTCGTGATATGTTTGAACAAGCGAAGAAAGCCGCGCCATGTATCATTTTCATTGATGAAATCGATGCCGTTGGTCGCCAACGTGGTGCCGGTGTTGGTGGTGGTCATGATGAACGTGAACAAACATTGAACCAAATGTTGGTTGAAATGGATGGTTTTGAAGGTAATGAAGGTATCATCGTCATTGCTGCAACTAACCGCCCGGACGTATTGGATCCAGCATTGCTTCGACCAGGTCGTTTCGACCGTCAAGTGGTGGTTGGTTTACCAGATGTACGTGGTCGTGAGCAAATCCTGAAAGTTCATATGCGCAAAGTTCCTCTAGCGGGTGATGTTGAACCGTCGCTTATTGCTCGTGGTACACCAGGGTTCTCTGGTGCTGATCTTGCTAACCTTGTGAATGAAGCGGCATTGTTTGCAGCGCGTAGCAACAAGCGCAATGTCTCTATGGTTGAGTTCGAATTGGCGAAAGATAAGATTATGATGGGTGCAGAGCGCCGTTCAATGGTCTTGTCTGAAGACACGAAAGAATCAACTGCATACCATGAAGCAGGTCACGCTATTGTTGGACGCTTAGTACCAGAGCACGATCCTGTGTACAAAGTATCAATCATTCCACGTGGCCGTGCGCTGGGTGTGACAATGTACTTACCAGAGCAAGATCGTGTAAGTATGAACCGTCAACATTTAGAGTCGATGATTTCTAGCCTTTATGGTGGTCGATTGGCTGAAGAGCTTATCTATGGTTTGGATAAAGTATCCACAGGCGCATCCAACGATATTGAACGTGCAACTGATATTGCTCGTAAGATGGTCACTCAGTGGGGCTTCTCTGAAAAACTCGGTCCTCTGTTGTATGCAGAAGACGAAGGCGAAGTGTTCCTAGGCCGATCAGTAACGCAAACTAAGCACGTATCAAACGATACCGCTAAACTCATCGATGATGAAGTTCGTGTTCTTATTGACCGTAACTACGCTCGAGCGAGACAGATCCTAGAAGACAATATGGATATCATGCATGCAATGAAAGACGCACTGGTTAAGTACGAAACCATTGATGCAGGCCAAATTGACGATCTAATGGAGCGCAAATCAGAGATTCGTGAACCTGCTGGCTGGGGCGATCAAGACAAACCTCAAGCTGATATCGAAAAAGAGTCAGCGAAAAAGACTGAAGAAGACAAAGCATCTGAAGATGACAAAGCGAAAGCTCAGTCTACTCAAGATAAGTCTACTGAAGCGAACGGTAATGATGAGCAACCTGCAGATAAAAAAGACGCAGAGTAATCATATTCACTAATGTAAACCCCGAGATATCTCGGGGTTTTTGTGTTTTAGAGCTATCTATAATTAGAGCTATGAAAATAACAGCAAACACCAAACAGTTAGATCTCTCCACTCCTCAAATTATGGGGATTCTCAACGTCACACCGGATTCATTTTCTGATGGAGGACAGTTCTCCTCTCTAGAGCGAGCGATAGCACAAGCGGATAAGATGATAGCCGCGGGGGTGAGCATTATCGACATCGGCGGGGAGTCGACCAGACCAGGTGCTCCTGATGTCTCTCTCGATGAAGAATTGAATCGCGTGATTCCTATCATTCGAGCCATTCGTGAACGTTCAGATGTTTGGATATCCATTGATACAAGCAAAGCCGAAGTTATGGATCAAGCGATCCAGGCCGGAGCCGATATCATCAATGATGTTCGTGCGCTACAAGAGCCTGGTGCATTAGACGTAGCCGCAAAAGCGCAAGTACCGATTTGTTTAATGCACATGCAAGGTCAGCCACGATCGATGCAAAACAACCCCCACTATTCAGATATTATCGAGGATATCAGTGCTTTTCTCACTGAACGTGTGGAAGCGTGTGAAGCGAAAGGGATTGATGCATCTAAAATTATTCTCGATCCTGGCTTTGGATTTGGTAAGACCTTAGAGCATAATTACCACCTGCTTGCACATCTGGATAAATTTCACCAATTAGGCATGCCGATTCTGGCTGGTATGTCTCGCAAGTCAATGATTTTTAGGCTTTTAGATAAAAAGCCTGCTGAATGCATGGTAGCGAGTGTTACCTGTGCAACGATTGCTGCAATAAAAGGTGCACAGATTATACGCGTTCATGATGTTGAAGAGACATTGGAAGCAATGAAAGTTATTACAACCATGAACAACAATCTGTAGCCCAAATCAATTTATAAAGGAATAAAAATGTCAGATAAAAGACGTTATTTCGGCACCGACGGTGTGCGAGGCAAAGTAGGTCAGTACCCAATTACGCCTGACTTTGTATTAAAGCTGGGCTGGGCTGCAGGCCGTGTACTGGCAAAGCAAGGCACAAAAAAAGTCATCATCGGTAAAGACACCCGTATTTCAGGTTACATGCTTGAGTCTGCATTAGAGGCCGGCTTGGCTGCAGCCGGTCTTAAGGCTACTTTAACAGGGCCGATGCCAACTCCTGCTGTCGCATATCTAACCCAAACATTTCGTGCTGAAGCAGGGATCGTTATCTCGGCATCACACAATCCATATTACGATAATGGCATCAAATTCTTTTCATCAGAAGGCACAAAACTGCCCGATGACATTGAGTTGGCGATTGAAGCTGAGATGGATAAAGATATTGAATGTGTTGACTCAGCTCTTCTTGGTAAAGCGATGCGACTTAACGATGCCGCCGGACGATACATAGAGTTTTGTAAAAGTACGTTCCCAAGTGAACTGAGCCTATCTGGACTCAAAGTCGTGATCGACTGTGCGCATGGGGCAACTTATCATATTGCTCCGAGTGTCTTTACAGAGTTGGGCGCGGAAATAGTGACGATTGGTGTAGAGCCTAATGGAACCAACATCAATCATGAAGTCGGTGCGACCGATGTTCGAGCGTTACAAAAGCGCGTAGTAGAAGAGAAGGCGCACTTAGGCGTAGCGTTTGATGGTGATGGCGACCGCATCATCATGGTTGATGAATTTGGCAATAAAGTCGATGGTGACCAAATCGCTTACATTATTGCTCGTGATGCCCTGCGTCGTGGTGAATTAAAAGGCGGTGTTGTCGGTACTTTGATGACCAATCTAGGCATGGAAAATGGCCTTAAACAGCTAGGCATTCCATTTGTACGAGCATCTGTTGGTGACAGATACGTGATGGAGAAGCTTCTAGAGCGTGATTGGAAGATTGGTGCAGAAAACTCAGGACACGTCATCCTACTTGATAAAGTCACGACGGGTGATGCTATTGTTGCTGCGCTTCAAGTGATTGCCTCCATTGTGGGAAGTGAAATGTCGCTGAATGAGCTATCGCAAGGCATGACGTTATACCCACAGGTTCTTGAGAATGTGCGCTTTAGCGGTGATTCTAATCCACTTGAAGCCGAAGCCGTCAAACAAGCGGTAACCGAAGTCGAATCCCAGCTGGGTGCTAAGGGGCGCGTATTACTGCGTAAATCTGGTACAGAGCCATTATTGCGAGTCATGGTTGAAGGTGAAGATGCCGATCTTGTTCAAGCCTCTGCATCTAAAATTGCCGCAGCCGTTAAAGAAAACTGTTAGCCAGTGGAGTGAGTGTTGAGGTGACGTTACCGCCAATTCTCAATGCTCACACACTACAAACTCGTTATTTGCCCTTTTTTTGACCGCTTGGTGCATCTTAAGGGTGTTTTTCTTAAAATCTTCTTGTCAGCGCTCGCGGCTTTCGCTAGTATTGCTCGGCCTTCAGTTAGGAGGTCGCTAGCCTTGTTTTAAAAGTATTGCTTTAGCAAGTTTTTAAACGGCGCTGGCTCAACAATTTGGAACATAGGTGGACATCATGTTTTCAGTTCTACTTGTGACTTACCTGTTGGCAGCGCTCGGTGTAATTGGCCTTGTGTTGATTCAGCAAGGTAAAGGCGCAGATATGGGAGCCTCATTCGGTGCTGGCGCTTCAAACACTGTGTTTGGTGCTGGTGGCTCAGGAAATTTCCTAACCCGAATGACTGCAATTTTTGCAACAGTATTTTTCATCCTTAGCTTAGTGCTTGGCAACATGTCTACAAGTAAGACTGAGTCACAATGGATTGACCCAACTCAAGGTCAAGTAATCCAACAAGCTGAAGATGTAGTGAGTGAAATCCCAGCCGAAAGTGGCGACGAGATTCCTCAATAAGCTAATTCAATGATTTAGCTGCCGAGATGGTGAAATTGGTAGACACGCTAGCATGAGGTGCTAGTGCCTTAGGGTGTGAGGGTTCAAGTCCCTCTCTCGGCACCATATTTACAAACTTGTAAATCACCTTGTTGAGCGTATAATGCACAGCAAGTCGGACGCGGGATGGAGCAGTTTGGTAGCTC
>NZ_AJYQ02000095.1 GCF_000287055.2 Vibrio genomosp. F10 str. ZF-129
CGCTGCGCCTTGAGCATTATTGGCCACTTCGGTTGCCGTTACAGCCATTTCGTTCATTGCTGTCGCCAATTGCTCCAACTCTTGAAGCTGACTACGCATCGCATCGGCAGATTCATGGGCACCATGCACAATCATCTCGGTTCCGTTCATGATTTCATGACCAATACTTTTCGATTGAATAATTTGATTTTGTAACGTTTCAGTAAACTGGTTAAAACCTTTAGCCAACTCGGCAAATTCAGCATCAGTATTAGTATCAAGACGTTTTGTTAAGTCCCCTTGACCAGAAGCGACATCTTGAATCGCCGCGTTTAACGTCCCTAATGGGCGCATCAATACGCGAATCAATAGTGTCAAAACGATCACGCTTAAAATAACGCCAATCAACGTATAAATAACCGAGCTATTACGCAATTTTGCTATTGCCGAAAATGCAATAGACTCATCAACAATCGCGCCGACATACCAGTTTTCTGAAGGTACTTTCATGAATTGGACAAGGAATGTTGAACCATTCATCTCTATGTTCTGAACACCTTCTTTGATTTGAACTTCCGGCATATAGGTGGATAATTTTTGCCCGTTATTCTTTGTTTCTGGGTGTGCGATCGTCGTTCCATCATCAGTCACTATAAATAGGTAACCCGCATCCAGCAGGTTAATGCTGTTGACCAGATCCGCAAGTCCAGTGAGTTCCATGTCATAGAACATACCCGCCGTGAATTTGCCATTTTCTTTGACGGGCGTACCAATTGAAATAATAACGTTACTTGTAGATACATCGACATAAGGGGCCGTCACGACCAATCGACCTTTCGATTTTGCATCGATAAACCAAGGACGAACTCGTGGATCATAATCCGGGCCAGCTTCCCAACCGTCATCATTTTCAATAACAAAGCCATTCGAATCGTAACCAAAACCGACCGCTAGAAAGCTCGACTTCAAATTAGGCTTCTCTAGGATCATTTTTACGTAATCTTGATCTTGGGGATTAATCTCAATCACTTCAGTGGTCGACTGAGCCAGGGACTTTTTACTCTCCATTTCCGATGAAACAGTATTTTTTACCCCAACAACCATTTCATTCAAGCTACTGTTTACTAGATTCTCTACTTCCGATTGAACCGTAGATAACTGCTGAACAGACAGTAAAGAAACCGTAACAAACAACAATGCTGAAGACGCTGCCACAATTTTCTGACTAAATTTCATAACTTCCCTCGACTAGGTGACACCAAATTAGAATTATTCCACATGCTATATCGTCAAATTTTACAAAAACTTAATTACTTTTTTGTAAATAAATTGATGGCTATTTGTGACTTATAGGTAGAAGTATAGATGCAAAAGCAAAAAAAAAGCTCTACCTGATTAAAATCAATAGAGCTTTACTTTTATTTCAATATGTTACGATATAAAAACGATTTGTTAGGGGGTAATTTTCGGCTCTTCATCTTCATGGCTAGGCAGTGCATTAACCACGGCTTTGACTAATGTCGCCAGCGGAATGGCAAAAAAGACCCCCCAAAAGCCCCATAACCCACCAAAGACCAGGACCCCAACAATAATAGCAACAGGGTGAAGGTTAACGGCTTCAGAAAACAGAACAGGCACTAACACATTGCCATCGAGCATCTGAATAATGCCATAAGCAAACAGTAACCAATAAAACGGTGGTGTGAGACCCCATTGAAATAGCCCGACGATGGCAACCGGTACCGTCACCGCTGCCGCCCCGATATAAGGGATCAAGACAGAAAAACCCACCGCCACAGCGAGCAACACTGCATATCGAAGATCCAATAAAGCGAACGTAATGTAGCTTGCACCGCCAACAATTAAGATCTCAAGCACCTTACCTCGAATGTAATTCGAAATCTGCTGGTTCATCTCAACCCAAACTTTATCGGCCAAACGTCGGTTTCTTGGTAAAATACCACTCGCCATCGCCACCATTTCTTTCTTATCTTTCAACAAGAAGAACACCAATAGCGGAACAAGAATGAGATAGACAGCAAGCGTGGCTAAACTCACCAGTGATGCAAGGGATCCCTTAACCACACTTTCTCCCATACCAATCGCTTGATTTTTCATATTGATAATCAATGATTCAACTATCTGAAGATTGGCAAGTTCAGGGTAGCGTTCAGGCAAAATAGCGATAAAGTTTTGCAGGCCAATATACATATTGGGGATGTCGTTAATAAGATTGCCTACCTGTTGCCAGATAGTCGGAATTAACCCAAACACGGCCAATAACATCAAGCCAGTAAACGACAGAATAACAATGATAACGGCGAGCGTTCTGGGGATACGAAAACGACTAAGTTGGGTCACTGGCCATTCGAGCAAATAAGCCAACACAATGGCGACAAGCAAAGGCGCAATGAGATGACCAAAAAAATAGATGGTAATGAAACCAAAAAATAAAATAGCGACCAAGCTTACAGCGTGTGGATCTGAAAAACGTCGCTTGTACCAGCGACTGACCATATCTAACATTAAGCAGTGTTCCCTTTAATTTTGAATAACGACTTTAAGTCTAAAGCCGTCGTCTATTTTCTCACTAATCACTAAGTGGTTCTTCAAACGAAAGTAGCGCTCTACGTCTTGGAATGAGCTTTCATCAGAAAGGATAACTTCAGCCTCCTCCCCGACGGTTAGCGTTGTGACGTAACGTTTTGCCAATAGTAGCGCCATAGGGCAGCGTTCAGCACGTAAATCTAGAAGTCGTTCCACTTTTTGACTCGATACACTTAAGTAAGCCGCTATTGTATAGGGTTTTATGCAGCAAACAAAATTCAAGTTCATGTTTCATTACGGCGCCCTTGTATTTACGAGGGTATCAACGTTACAGTAGCCACTACCGCTTGCCATGCCGCTATATTTTGCCACTCTTCCAACAAAGAGCAGAAATAGTTGAAACAAAACAGGCTTTGCCGTGTCAATAACAACAATGAAAATGGAGTATTGTTGACTACTATGTTTAAACGCGCCCGCTCGTTAGTTTGCCTTTGCGTCGCCACGACTATTGCCAGCCCTTCAGTATCCGTAGCCAATAATATTGAGCTACCGGATATAGGCACCGCTGCGGGAGGAACCCTCACGATAGATCAAGAGATTGTCTATGGTGATGCGTACATGCGAATCCTGAGAAACAACCAGCCTATCATTAATGACCCTGTATTGAATGAGTATATCGACTCAGTAGGGCACCGATTAGTCGCCAGTGCTGACGACGTAAAAACCCCATTTACCTTTTTTATGATTCGAGATCGAAATATCAACGCCTTTGCATTCTTTGGCGGTTATGTTGCGTTGCACTCCGGATTATTTTTACACGCTCAAACAGAAAGCGAACTGGCTTCTGTTGTTGCCCATGAAATCGCTCACGTTACTCAACGTCACTTGGCAAGAAGAATGGAAGACCAAGCCAGACGTTCACCCGCTACATTAGCAGCACTTGCGGCTTCTTTACTTATTGCTATTGCGGCCCCAGAAGCAGGGATCGCTGCGGTTACCGCTGCAACTGCCGGCAATATGCAAAGCCAGATAAACTATACACGCGGTAACGAAAAAGAAGCGGACCGCTTTGGCATAAATACCCTGGCTAAAGCCGGTTTTGAGGTTCAAGCCATGCCTCGATTTTTTGGCCGACTCGCTGATGAGTACCGATACGCAAGTAAGCCACCACCGATGCTGCTTACCCACCCTCTTCCTGAAGATCGTATTACTGACAGCCGAGCTAGAGCACAAAATTACCCACCGATGCGTATTCAGCCATCTCTTGATTACCAGTTAGCAAGGGCTCGCATTGTGGCACGATACGCCGGTATCGAAGGTAAAGCAGCAATGGATTGGTTAGAACGTTCAGAAAAGAAGGTAGGTAAAGATATCGCCCCCGCTTTCCAATATGGAAAAGCACTGGTTCATTTAGATAACAAAGAGCTCGAACTAGCTGATGCCCTACTTCACAATTTGATTAAACTCGAGCCAAGCAATAATTTTTACTTAGATGCACTTTCTGATTTGTATATTGCACAAAAACAGCCTGAGAAAGCCATCGCTATGCTGTCAAAAGCACTACAATCTAAGCCCAATAACCCGGTTCTCACTATCAACTATGCTAACGCGCTGCTTGAGCAAGACAACCACCTTGAAGCCATTCGTGTATTACAACGCTACACTCATAATTTGAGTGACGATGTTAATGGCTGGCATCTGCTTTCAGAAGCGAACATTGCACTGGGCGAGAGTGCCGATGATCTTGCCGCACGAGCGGAGATTTTAGCCCTTAAAGCGAACTGGAACAAAGCGATACAGTTCTACACTCAAGCCAGCCAACTAGTCGACCTAGGTAGTCTAAAGCAAGCTCGCTTCGATGCGCGAATTGACCAACTCATGATTCAACGTGACCGATTCTTATCACTACAATAATTACATCAACAAGGAAGCCATTATGTCTGTCATCATCTATCACAACCCAAGATGTTCAAAGAGCCGTCAAACATTGGCGTTATTAGAAGAGAATAATGTTTCACCGACTATTGTGAAGTATTTAGAAACGCCACCAACAGCCGACACTTTGAAAGAACTCTATGCACAACTCGCTGTATCGAGTGTAAGAGACATGATGAGAGTCAAAGAGGAAGCCTACAAAACGCTACAACTTGATGACGCCAGCGACGAAGAATTATTTTCAGCAATGGCAGAAAACCCAAAATTAATCGAGCGCCCTATTGTGGTTTCAAATGGAAAAGCTCGTCATGGACGCCCACCAGAGAAAGTGTTGGACATCTTATAAATCCGCTCTGAGAGTCCCGTTTTCAAAACCGTAATAGAAACACAGTAAGGTAAGCAAGGATAAACAAGCCAATGGCACCTGACATGACAACCAGAACCAAACTATTTAGATTGCTCGCTCTTTTTGGCAATCTTTCACTCATTTCTTGGGTTGTATTGTGGCAATGGTATTTGTCCCCGCATCCCCATATCAATAACCTCACTCTCGCTATTGCATGGAGCGTGCCTTTATTGCTACCACTTCCTGGGATTCTCGCAGGTAAACCGTACACGCATGCATGGGCAAACTTTGTTTTAATGCTCTACTTTCTTCATGCCTTGGTTATTTTATACATTGGAGACGGAGAACGGGTGCTTGCTTCCGTCGAGCTGTGTTTAACAACGATGGCATTTATTGGCAACATTCTTTACGCTCGCGCTCGAGGTAAGGAGCTGGGCCTTAAACTCACACGTTTATCCGAGGTAGAGAAGCAAGAAAAAGCGCGCTTCGATAATTCATAACATGTCATTACAGCCGCCAAAAAAGTAAAAACCGCAGACATATCTGCGGTTTTTTATTGAGTATTTTTTCTGTTGGTTACTTTTTCTCTTGAATAAAAAGCATTCTGATAAAAACTAGTCCGTCTTCCACTCAAATCTTAATGTTCGAACCGCTTCCGTTGAATCATGGGATTGAATTTCCATCGAACTTTCTACTGGCGTATTAAGTTCAGAGGCGGTCGCTGCAGCTTCCACAATCACTGGTTCACCAACAACATCCGTATCAGCAGCGCTATTTTCTGAACCAGAGTGGTCCAAATTGTCGGGGGCATTCAACTCGCTAGGAGGAAATGTCTCCGTCGCTTTATTGATACCTTGAATGCGAAGCACTTCCTGTTCGAACTCTGCTTGAGACGCCAGTAAATGCACATTAAATGTCACGGTTGTCCCTTGAATTTTAACGATATCGAGGGAAGCAACAGAAGACAATGCTTTTAAATTATTTTCCAATTGGAAGAAATCAAGTGCACTGTCTATTGAGGTAAATTGAGCGATCACAGATTCCGAAGATTCACTCGCAACCATGACAGCATTTTTATTCGCGTAGTAATCGCTAACCGTATTGATCATATCTGCAGCAGATTGGGAGCCTGACTCAGTGCCGGTAATAGGTGCTTGAGTGCGTGACATCATACTCGATGGCTTTTGATCATAAAGCGTCCAACGAAGATTGTTCCCTTGAGAGCGAACGACCAAAACTGCATCACTCGGATAACGCTGGCTTGCCGTACTAATTGGCTCAACGAATCCACCCCAGACATCAGCGATGGAAATGCCTGTAATATCATCAAAATCCCCAATAGGCAAAGTAATGGGTAATCCGCGACGTTGCGCTTCACTTTTTATCTCGTTAAGGACAGCCGTTGATGAGTGTTCCCAGGAAATATTACGTTCAAAGTTTGAGTCTTCGACTAACCAAACCAGCAAGTTCGAACGAGATTCAGGCCAAAATGGGACTTGAGCTTGACTGAGCAGACCACGAATCTGAGGCGCATTGAACCCCATACGTATCGTTGATTGTTCATTGACTTGGTCATAACTGATTTTAGATAAATATTGAGAATGCTGACTCAGTGCTTTTTTTATCACCTCATTTTCAATCGCAGTGCGATCACCGGAAGCTCGGATGATGACTTCTTTCATACCTGCCACTCGCGCAGCAGCATCTCCGTTATCTTTTTCCTGATCGATGACAATTTCGGCGCGATATAAATCGACATTGGTCAGAGCGTGAGCAGAGACAGACAATAAACTTACGATCAATAAAACTAAATGACGCATATGTTTCCTACATAATGGCTAGCGAAAGTAGATGATAAGCAACTATCTACCCGTGAGCAAGAAATGGACTTCAAGATACCGTGAGAATTTGACTAAGACTGCCGCAATAGCAATCAGAATTCATAATTTATGTGAATTAATTTGATCTACCCCACCGCAAACGTTTTCGTAGGTGCTAAAATCCCTTCGTTTTTTAACATCGGCTTTCCAGCTAACCGTTCAACCACAACGACCACTTCAACCAACAGGAAACTACCATGAAAAATGCTATTCAGGGTGCACAAATGCTCTTTGTCGCCTTTGGTGCACTTGTACTTGTGCCATTGCTTACTGGGCTTGACCCCAATGTCGCCCTTTTTGGTGCTGGTGTGGGTACGCTTATTTTCCAAGTAATGACTCGTCGATCTGTACCCATTTTTCTAGCTTCATCTTTTGCTTTTATTGCACCGATTATGTTTGGGGTACAAACATGGGGTATTGGCGCCACCATGGGCGGACTGATGGCAGCTGGCTTTGTCTATGTGTTGATGGGCGCGGTTATCAAAATTAAAGGTGTTGAGATCATTCACAAACTTCTCCCACCTGTGGTTGTTGGCCCAGTGATCATTGTTATTGGCTTAGGCTTAGCCCCAGTTGCGGTTAATATGGCACTGGGAAAAACAGGGGACGGTAGTCTTCAACTGATTGACGGCACGGCTTCTCTTTGGATCTCAAGTGTGGCTCTTGTCGTTACGATTGCCATCAGTGTTTTTGCGAAAGGTTTTCTTAAGTTATTACCTATTTGCGGCGGTATCATGGCAGGTTACGCGCTTAGCCTATACTTCGGTGTTGTCGACTTTACTCCAGTGGCTCAAGCAGCATGGCTGTCTCTGCCGAACTTTACTGCGCCTGAATTCAATATCAATGCCATTCTATTTATGATCCCAGTCGCCATTGCACCGGCTGTCGAGCACGTGGGTGATATGCTTGCGATTTCAAATGTGACCAAAAAAGACTATCTCAAGAAACCAGGTTTACACCGCACAATTGCGGGTGATGGAGTAGCGACCATCGCGGCTTCAATGATGGGGGCGCCACCAAACACAACATACAGTGAAGTCACGGGTGCCGTTATGCTTACCAAGGCTTTTAATCCTGTCATCATGACATGGGCAGCAGTGACAGCGATTGTTCTCGCGCTTGTTGGTAAACTGGGCGCATTGCTTCAAACCATCCCAGTTCCGGTTATGGGCGGTATTATGATTTTACTGTTTGGCTCAATTGCAACGGTTGGTTTGAATACCCTGATTAAAAATAACGTCGATTTACACAAATCACGCAACCTTGTTATTGTCGCCGTGACACTTGTTTTCGGTATCGGTGGCATGGCATTTGGTATTGGGGAGTTCAGCCTGCAAGGGGTTAGCCTGTGTGGTATCGTGGCTATTCTTCTTAACCTAGTTTTACCGCATGATTTGGGCGAAAATCACATCGTCGATAATGCTCAAATGGAAGAAGAGATCAAATAAGCGCTCCTATTTATTACGTAGCTCCGATTTAGTACATAGCTCCAACTTAGTACATAGCTATCAAGCTTAAAAATACATAATAAAGGCCAAATACATTTTGTGTATTTGGCCTTTTTAGTTTCGCATCAGCGATTCAATCACACAAACAAGCAAAATGTGCATGGGTCAATTGAGCAAGATCTTGCGGGGAAAGTTCAATCTCTAAACCACGCTTTCCTGCACTCACGCATATTGACGGTCGCTCTGTCGCACTCATATGAATAAACGTGGGCAATCGTTTTTTTTGCCCAAGTGGACTGATTCCACCAACCACATAGCCCGTGACTTTTTGAGCGATATTCGCATCTGCCATGGCTGCTTTTTTGGCCTTCGCCGCTTTTGCCGCTAACTTAAGGCTTAACTGGTTTTCAACGGGAATAATGGCTACCGCTAAGTTCTTGGGCTCCCCATTTAAACAAAACAATAGAGTTTTGAAGACGGTGCTTGGATCTTGCCCTAACACCTCTGCGGCTTCTAACCCAAAACTTTTCGCCCTGGGATCATGTTCATACTGGTGGATCTTATGCGGCACTTTATTCTTAATTGCACACTCTATAGCAGGCGTCATGTGGCTGTCCTTTACTCGCGTGTCATCCGTCACGAAAAACCGAGTGCTTAATAGACCATAGATTGTATGAAAAAAAAAGCGGCGCACCTGAGTGCACCGCTTCTTTACTTATATCAAACCATTACTATCGCTCTGGTTTATTATTTTAATGCTTATTTGTAGACCATTTCACCTGAAGGTGCATAAAGGCTTACATCAACTGGGCTATTTGCTTCTAAGTATTCTTTCAATACTTCAGCATCAACAAACCCTGTGTTTACAAAACCTGGATGAGCGGTCAGTTTTGGATATCCATCGCCACCAGCCGCGTTATAGCTTGGTACGGTAAAGCGATACGTATCCTCAACGTTTAGCGGTTTGCCAGCAATCATCACATTCGATACTGCACCGTTTTCAACCGTCATTGAAATACCAGCAAACTGTGCGTACGCACCTGAATCAACCGGTTTAGTTGCCACCACATTTAGGTAATCGATAACCTCAGCACCTGACATGTCAGTATACGTAAGGATGTTGGCAAATGGTTGAACAATCAGAACGTCTTTATAGGTTACGTCGCCCGCTTCAATCGAGTTACGCACACCACCAGAGTTCATTACGGCAAAGTCTGCCTTCGCGCGCTCCATGTGTGCTGTTGCGATCAAACGACCCAGGTTGGTTTGTTGGAAACGAACCACATTACGGTCGCCTTCAAGCTTCTCATTAATCTCACTGATTTTCTCATTCAGCTGAGCTTGACCTTGCTCTTGGAAAGGACGCAAGAATTCAAGAAGCTCTTGATCTTGAGCAATTTCGTCTTCAATAAGAACACGTTGAGATTTACCATCAACTTTAATTTTCTTCTTCAAGTTAACAGGAATCAAATCGTAGCTGACCATTTCAAGTTCACCGTTTCGGAATTCATAGTCAGCTCGGCCAACATATTTACCCCATTCGTGCGCTTGTACAATGTAAGTACCATTTTGCATATCTGGCTTACATTCATCACTAGGATTGAATTTCTTGGTCACGACATTAGGCGCTTCCATACAAACAGGTTCTTGAGAGTGACCACCAACGATCATATCCAGTGAGCCTTCATCTAGGTAACGAGCTAAAGCAACATCACCAGGCGCATTAATGCCACGCTTACCATCTTCATAGTGACCCATGTGTGTCACAGCGAAAATAAGGTCTGGTTTTTCTGTTTTTTCTAATTCAGCAATCAGTTTCTTTGCTTCTTCTTTAGGGTCACGGAAGTCAATGCTACCAATAAACTCTGGGTTACCAATTTTCGCTGTATCTTCAGTGGTTAAACCGATAACAGCAATTTTGATGCCTTGCTTAGTGAACATTTCGTAAGCTTGGAATTTACGCTCGCCCGTTGCTTTGTCGTAAATGTTAGCCGATAACATTGGGAAGTTAGCCCAATCGATTTGCTGTGCTAAAACTTCAAGAGAGTTATCAAACTCGTGGTTACCTAATGCCATCGCATCGTAACCAATCTTGTTCATACCTTTAAAATCAGGTTCAGCATCTTGTAGATCAGACTCTGGTACACCTGTATTGATATCGCCACCAGAAAGAAGCAATACACTGCCACCTTCAGCACGAATTTCTGTACGTAATTCGTCGATCAACGTTTTACGTGCTGCCATACCGTACTCACCGTATTTGTTTTGCCAAAAACGACCATGATGGTCATTAGTGTGTAAAACGGTCAGTTTATATGTTGTATCTGCTTCCCACTCATGAGTAGGTTGAGTTGCACAACCTGCTAGAGTTGCAAGAATCGCTGCGCTTAGCGTCGTTTTTAGAATAAGGCCTTGCTTCATTGTCATACCTTTGAACTGTTGGGGGATCCACTGCATTTAATATCGACCCATATAGAATAGACCACACCATATTTTTGGTGCTTATGGCTCAATAAACTTGAACCAGTCTAAATTAACACAGCAAACCGTACACGAAGATTTCATATTTATGTCGATTAGATCACTATAAATAAGTGAATAAAGTGTAACGAAATTGAATGTTTTCATATCGCATTTCAATGGATCACAAGCAAACGTTTTACTGTGAAGTTAGGCATGAATTACGCTGAAGACAGGGCAATTGGCTGCGCCAGATACAAAAAAGGCCATCAAAATGATGGCCTTAGAAAGAAAGTGCGCCGTGTTATTAAGTTAAATCAGAGACGATTGCCCTAAAAGCACACACGCGACTCGATCTCACTGGCTACTTAATATCACTCACTATTTAATATCAATAGGTGCAAACCCTTTGATCAAATCATCAAGTGCTTTCATCTGGGCTAAAAACGGCTCAAGTTTATCAAGAGGTAACGCTGACGGGCCATCACATAATGCTTGGTCGGGCGTTGGATGCGCTTCAATAAATAGACCAGCAATCCCTGTTGCTAAGCCCGCTTTTGCTAACTCTACGGTTTGCTCACGTCGCCCACCAGATGCTGCTCCAGAAGGGTCACGCATTTGCAGTGAATGTGTCACATCAAAGATGATTGGACTGCCGTTAGATGCTTTTTTCATGACGCCAAAACCAAGCATATCCACGACTAAGTTATCGTACCCCATGCAAGAGCCTCGCTCACATAGGATGATATTCTCGTTACCACATTCAGCGAATTTATCGACAATGTTACCTACTTGATTTGGGCTCATGAATTGTGGTTTCTTAACATTAATCACAGAGCCAGTTTTAGCCATCGCCTCAACAAGATCGGTTTGGCGCGCTAAAAACGCAGGTAACTGGATAACGTCCACAACATCAGCAACGACCTGAGCCTGCGCCTCTGTATGAATGTCCGTGATGATTTTCACACCAAAAGTCTCTTTGATTTCTTGAAATATCTTCATGCCTTCATCAAGACCAGGGCCACGGTAAGAATGCACTGAGCTACGATTCGCTTTATCAAATGATGCTTTAAATACGTATGGAATGCCTAGTTTCTCGGTCACTTTAACGTAGTGTTCACAGATCTGCATCGCGAGATCACGAGACTCTAAAACATTCATCCCAGCAAATAAGGTAAATGGCTTATCGTTAGCTACTGGAATATCACCAATATTAACTACTTTTTGTTCCATTTTATTCTCTCTATATTGTTATGACTCGCACGCTATCCAATGGGCCTTTTAGCGTACGGTTTAATTGTCTAATGCACTTTTGGCAGCTTGGTGATTTCATTATTGAGTTGGTTTGATTGTTTAATGAACTTGTCTACCTAATGAACGCACTTAATCACTGTATTGGCTTTAATGAACAACCACACAGGTTTCACTCATGACACTGATTTGATTTTTTAACAGTTCACTCGCAGGGTCATCTGGGCACTGATCAACAAAATACTGAAAATCAGACGAAGCAATTTGATGGCAATCGAGCTGCTGATAAATAAAACCTCGATCACGGATTTCGTATGGATCGTCAGGGACAAACGTCAGCGCCAAATTTGAACATTGTAACGCTAAAGTATAGCGCTCCTCTCGAAGTAACGAGCTTTTTAATAATGCTAACCAACGACCTATAATCGTTGGATTATCCGCAACGTCCAGGTGTTTGGATTTTATTTGTGCAAGAGGCCCTTCTTGACCAATGAGCCAAGCTTGCAGTGTATGCATTGACACATATTCACCATCAAACGGGTTTAGGTAGAGAGGCTTCTCGCCGTACCAGGTCAGTTTAATAATGAATTGCGTTGGAAAAGTGACCCCTTCAATGGGAAAACCAAGTTTCCGACCTAGGTACAAAATCAGCGCACCTAAACTGACTGGAATGCCTTTACGACGCTCTAATACTTTATCAATGAACGCGTTATTAGAATTAAAGTACGCATCCTTATCCCCTTTAAATCCCCACTCTTGATAGAATAAACGTAAGAATGATTCAAACTTCTGTTTTTCATTATTCTCATGACAAAGGGCAAGCTCGGCTTCAGATAAAAGGCGCTCAAGTTCATTTTCAGCCCATTGTTTTTGCGTTGCTGGGTTGACGGCTTTGTTAAGCACTAACGCTCCCTCAGCCAACTCTAATGAGTCAAAATCTTCGTCAAAAAGTTCTCGCATTAACGATTGCCTGTACCTGTATTTATTGGGGTATGAATGGGCAGTATTCCCATCCGTTTAACTCTGTATGATCGCTTCCGACCGATTGCTTTACCACACCCTAGTATGTCTATCATAACCATGATGCTTACATAAACATCGAGGTTTTAGTGATCGCGACTTTTGCTGCCATAACTAACCAACCTAAAGCACCAAAGAATGAAAAGGTCTTTAGCCATTTGTTTTTGCCAAGTTTTAAAGCAAAAAATCCCAGCGCGATATAGGCAAGAACGCAGGTGATTTTTTCCGTTAACCAAGCACCTTCTGGTGTAAAAGGAACAAAGCCGGTAACAAACATCAAACCAAAGCCAGAAAGAAGCAATAGCGTGTCATTAACATGAGGGAATATTTTTAAAACCGGGTTATTGACGAGTTTTGAATCTGCCATCATCAGGGCAAAACGTACTGACAGTAACGTTGCGCTTAACGCGATAGTCAGCATATGAAAATGTTTAATTCCTTCGTACATTTACAGCTCTCTTATTGGTTTGTCTTCCATTGACCGAGAGTAACTCGATCGTTATTTCCATAATCTTTTTCTGTGACAACATGCTGGTAACCCAACGCTATCAAAATATCTCTTACCTGAGCGCCTTGTTCAAAGCCATGCTCAAACATCAGCCATCCGTCTTCTTCAAGAAAACCGATAGCCTGCTCCGATATCGTTCGAATATCGGCTAAACCATTTTCTTGCGCCACTAAGGCACTCATAGGCTCAAAGCGAACATCTCCCAATGCAAGGTGTGGATCGCTTTCATCAATATAAGGCGGATTGGAAACAATTAAAGCAAACTTTGTTCCACTATCGAGTGGGGAAAACCAACTTCCTGATAAAAATCGTGCATTTGTGATACCCAAACGCTTTCCGTTTTCAGCCGCGAGGTGTTGAGCGTCTTGTTTGAGATCGATGCCAATGACGGTTCTCTCTGGCATTTCAGAAGCCAAAGCTAACGCTATTGCACCTGTCCCCGTTCCCAAATCTAAGATCGAACCTGATTGACCCACCGATTTATCAAGGGCCAGTTCAACTAACCTTTCTGTATCTGGGCGAGGGATTAACGTCGTTGGAGAAACCTTCAACGGCAATGACCAAAACTCTCGTTCACCAACAATATATGCAATGGGCTCACCGGTGATACGCCGCTCAAGAAGGTTTTTAAAATCATCATCTTGCTGCTGAGTCAGCTCTTTTTCTGGCCAGGTTAATAAAAATGAACGAGGTTTATTTAAGCTATGACAAAGCAATACCGCGGCATCAAGGGAAGGCGATTCACTGCCGCTCTCTTGAAGCGCTGCAATAGCGCTGTTTAATGTTTGTTCTACCGTTAACACAATCGACTAACTTAGTTATTATCAGCTAGCGCGGCAAGTTGGTCCGCTTGGTGCTCGAGTATCACAGGATCAACCAGGCTTTGCATATCACCTTCAAGCACTTCGGTTAGGCGATATAAAGTCAAGTTAATACGGTGGTCCGATACTCGACCTTGAGGGTAATTATACGTACGAATACGATCACTACGATCACCAGAGCCTAATAGATTACGACGAGTATCTGACACTTCCGCTGCTCGACGAGCTTCTTCCGCTTGAACAATACGCGCAGCCAGGACTGTCATGGCTTTTGCTTTGTTTTTATGTTGCGAACGCTCATCTTGACACTCAACGACCGTACCCGTCGGTAAGTGAGTGATACGAATAGCAGAATCAGTGGTGTTGACGTGCTGTCCACCCGCACCAGAGGCACGGAACGTATCAATTTTCAAATCAGCCGCTTTAATTTCTGGCAAGTCGGCTTCCGGAATCTCAGCCATCACAGCAACGGTGCACGCAGAAGTATGAACTCGACCTTGAGATTCGGTTTCAGGTACGCGTTGTACGCGATGACCGCCTGATTCAAACTTCATGGTACCGTAAACCGCTTCACCGCTGATCTTCGCGATCATCTCTTTGTAACCACCCTGCTCTGAAGCATTGCAGCTCATCACTTCGACGCGCCAGCCTTTTTTCTCAGCAAATTTAGAATACATACGGAACAGGTTTCCGGCGAAGATGCCCGCTTCGTCACCACCAGCTCCAGCACGAATTTCTAAGAAACAGTTACGCTCATCGTTGGGATCTTTTGGAATTAATAGAATTTGTAGATCGTCGGTTAAACGTTCAATCGCTTCTTTTGCTTCTTTGATCTCTTCTTGCGCCATTTCACGCATTTCAGCATCGTCTTCTTTTGCCATTTCTTCAGCAGCTTCTAAATCTTCTTGAGCTTGCTGATAAGCTTGGAAACACGTCGTTACTTCTTCTAGCTGTGAGTACTCTCTTGAAAGAGCACGGAATTTATCTTGGTTACCAATGACATCTGGATCGCCAAGTAGATGTTGAACTTCTTCATAGCGTTCAACAAGAGTTTCAAGCTTTACTAAAATCGATGCTTTCATAATTCTTTTCTTAACTTAGGTTACAAAGGTCACTCAAAAGTGACCTTCCATATAAAATGATTTATTCGCGATGACAACTATTTCAGTTCATCGAGACCCAAACTTTGCCTAATAACAGCCAGCTTAGCGGGCTCCCCTTGCTCTGCTGCACTTTGAAGCGCACGAGTGGGAGCGTGTATCAATCGATTGGTGAGTTTGTTGCTTAACTCTAGCAATACCTTTTCAGGCTCACTGCCAGAAAGGAGTGACTGAAGGCTTTTTGCTAGCAACTCCTCTCGGATTTCATTCGAGGTATTGCGAAATTCTCTTATGCTATCTACCGCTTGCAATGATCTCAGCCAAGTCATAAATGTGGCACTTTCTTCACTCACGATCGCTTCAGCTTGTATTGCTTCGACTTTCCTCTGTTCCATGTTGCTTTCAACAATGGATTGCAAATCGTCGACAGTATATAGATAAGCGTCGTTAAGATCGCCTACTTGAGACTCAATATCTCGCGGTACGGCAATATCAACCAACAACATAGGTTGATGTTTGCGCGCTTTGAGTGCTGTTTCTATCATTCCTTTACCAATGATCGGTAACGGACTTGCCGTTGAACTGATCACAATATCGGCTTTAGCCAAGTGGCTGGGAATTTCTTCCAGGCTGATAACATGCGCGCCAAATTGATCCGCAAGCCCTAACGCCCGCTCACGAGTTCGGTTAGCCACTATAATGTTTGAACACCCGTTACTGGCTAAATGTTTTGCGACCAGTTCAATCGTTTCACCGGCCCCCACCAATAACACCGTTGAATCAGCAAGAGACTCAAAGATGTGTTTAGCAAGCGTACAAGCGGCATAAGCAACAGACACCGCACTTCCGCCAATTTCCGTTTCAGTGCGTACCCGTTTCGCGACAGAAAATGCTTTTTGAAATAACTTCTCGACCGATGAATTGACGGACTTTGCATCACGAGCATCAGCATACGCTTGTTTGACCTGCCCTAAAATCTGAGGCTCACCTAACACCAAAGAATCTAACCCGCATGACACTCGCATTAAATGGCGAATGGCCGCTTGTTCTTCATAGGTGTAAATACTCGGTTTTAGCTCTTCGGGACTCACTTGATGAAAGTGGGTTAACCACTCGATGACTTTGCTCTTTGTGGCCGACTTAGTATCACAATAAATCTCTGTGCGATTGCAGGTCGATAAAATGACGCTGCCATGCACGTTTGTATTTGCTTCCAATTGCTTTAACGCTTCAGATAATTTATCTGGGCCAAACGCTACTTTTTCTCGCAAATCAACAGACGCTGTATTGTGATTGATGCCAATAACAAGCAAGGACATGTATAGAAAGTTCTCAGATTAAGGGAAAGACATGTAGGCAGGGAATTTTACTTGATGCCCCCCGTTATTAAAAGAGTGAACGCGATTTGTTTTTCTGACTTCGTGATATCAATGTTATAGTAATGGGCATTGGCTAACGAGAATAGTACAAAGTGCAACCAGTTATGATTATCTTTCGTCGACTTATCTCTTTTATATTCACAGTTTTGCTTTTGGCCGGTTGTTCAACTCTTCCAGAAAGCCAAACCAGTGTCGAATGGCAAGCTCACCTGGACAAACTGCGTTCTATTACCCAGTATAAAACAATCGGAAAACTGGGATATATCTCTCCAGAGCAGCGCCAATCATTAAACTTTCAATGGAAGCACACACCTGTACTAGAGCAGCTTCGCCTGACAACGTTTATCGGTCAAACTGTTTTAAATTTATCAATAACAGAATCCGGTTCGGTGGTGAACACCTACGATAACCAAACCCTTTCTCACCGAAGTGCCGATGTATTGATTGAACAGCTAACTGGCTTAATGATCCCAATTGAACAACTTGAAGATTGGTTGTTAGGAAACCCGACCCTTGCTGATACTTACCAGTTAAACGACAACAACACATTAAGCACTTTGCAAAAAACAGTTGGACAACAGCAGTGGCGACTTCAATTCTTATCCTATCAAGATGTTGAATATCAAGGCTCTGTCCTACCGTTACCTAGAAAAATTAGGCTTATTCATCAAGATACAAGTATCAATTTAGTCATTGCCAACTGGATTTTATAGCATGATTCCGAGCACCACTCGCTGGCCATCTCCTGCCAAACTTAACCTTTTCCTGTACATAACAGGCCGCCAAGATAACGGTTACCATGAACTTCAAACTTTGTTTCAGTTTCTCGAACATGGGGACGAACTGACTATCACGTCCAATGAATCAGGCCATGTCACGCTGCTCAATCCAATCGATGGGGTGGAAACCACCGACAACCTGATATGGAAAGCAGCAGATGCACTGAAACGTTATAGCCAATGTACGTTTGGCGCTGAAATAGGCATCCATAAAGTCCTACCAATGGGGGGCGGTATCGGCGGCGGATCATCAAATGCAGCAACAGTACTCGTGGCCTTAAACCATTTGTGGCAACTTAACCTTAGCGATGATGAACTGGCCCGTATTGGACTCGCATTAGGAGCGGATGTGCCTGTCTTTGTTCGAGGGTTCTCTGCGTTTGCTGAAGGCGTTGGTGAAAAGCTCACCGAAGCCAAGCCCGACGAAAAATGGTATTTGGTGGTAAAACCTCAGGTCAGTATCTCAACGGCTGACATTTTTACTCACCCTAATTTAACGCGTGACACACCAAAAAAGCCACTAAATGTGCTGCTAAACGGGGATTACGAAAACGATTGCGAAAAAATTGTACGAATGCTGTACCCAGAGGTTGATCAGCAACTTTCATGGCTGCTACAATACGCGCCGTCGAGACTGACTGGAACGGGTTCTTGTATTTTTGCAGAATTTGACAGCAAAGATAGCGCGAATCAAGTTTTAGAATTACTCTCTGATACCGTCTCTGCTTTTGTGACGAAAGGACGAAATATTTCCCCGTTAAAAGAGACATTGGCTTTTTATAAAAAAGCCCACACCGAATTTACTTAAAAACTGGACGCAACCCTGAGGTTTCCACCGTGCCTGATATGAAGCTCTTTGCTGGTAATGCAACACCTGAACTAGCCCAACGTATTGCTGATCGTTTATACATCTCTCTTGGAGATGCTACTGTTGACCGTTTTTCTGATGGTGAAGTTGCAGTACAAATTAATGAAAATGTTCGTGGTAGTGATGTATTCCTGATTCAATCTACTTGTGCACCAACCAATGACAATCTAATGGAATTGGTGGTAATGATTGACGCAATGCGCCGTGCTTCAGCTGGCCGTATTACTGCTGTAATCCCATACTTTGGTTACGCACGTCAAGACCGTCGTGTCCGTTCAGCTCGTGTGCCAATTACGGCTAAGGTTGTTGCAGACTTCCTATCAAACGTTGGTGTTGACCGCGTTCTGACTATCGACCTGCACGCTGAGCAAATTCAAGGTTTCTTCGACGTACCTGTAGATAACATCTTTGGTACACCCGTATTGCTTGAAGATATGGCAAACCGTGGCCTAGATAACCCAGTCGTTGTTTCCCCTGACCTTGGCGGCGTTGTTCGTGCTCGCGCAACAGCAAAAGCACTGGGTGATGTAGATATCGCTATCGTTGATAAGCGTCGTCCACGCGCTAACGTTTCAGAAGTCATGAACCTAATTGGTGATGTTGAAGGCCGTGATTGTGTCATCGTTGATGATATGATCGATACAGGTGGCACTCTATGTAAAGCAGCAGAAGCGCTGAAAGAACGCGGTGCTAAGCGAGTATTTGCTTACGCGACTCACGCTGTTTTCTCTGGTACTGCAGCACAAAACATCAAAAATTCAGTACTTGACCAAGTGATCGTGACTGATTCGATTTCTCTGTCTCCAGAGATGAAAGCAACGGGCAAAGTAACAGAACTCAGCTTATCTCGCATGCTCGCTGAAGCGATTCGTCGCATCAGCAATGAAGAATCTATCTCTGCGATGTTTAACTAATTTACGTTAAACGCGTTAAGAGTCTCTACTCTTAAACCAGTAATTACACGGAAAGCACTTCATCTATTGAAGTGCTTTTTTATATCTAGCGCCAAGCTAGAGCCAAGCCTCTTTTCTGTGCTATGATACCGCGCTTTTTGATATTCCAGAGAGATCTAAACTTTGAGTCAGCAAATTAAACTGCTTGTTGGTCTAGCTAACCCGGGGGCTGAATACACCCGAACACGACACAACGCCGGAGCTTGGGTTGTGGAAGAACTAGCCAGAGTCCATAACGTTACCTTAAAAAGTGAAAGTAAATTTTATGGTTTAACCGGACGCATTCTTGTCAACGGTGACGATCTCCGCTTACTGATCCCAACGACCTTTATGAACCTATCAGGTAAAGCCGTTGGTGCGTTGGCCAAGTTTTATCAAATCAAGCCGGAAGAAATCATGATTGCCCATGATGAACTTGATCTCCCACCCGGAGTCGCGAAGTTCAAAAAAGGAGGCGGTCACGGTGGACATAACGGACTACGAGATACCATTAGCAAATTGGCTAATAATAAAGAATTTTATCGTTTGAGGATTGGCATAGGCCACCCTGGACATAAAGACAAAGTTTCAGGTTATGTGCTTGGTAAAGCTCCTGCAAAAGAGCAGGAATGTTTAGACGCAGCCATCGACGAATCTGTTCGATGCTTAGACATCTTATTAAAAGATGGTCTAACCAAGGCACAAAACCGCTTACATACGTTCAAAGCAGAATAAGGTTACTATCATGGGTTTTAAATGTGGCATAGTTGGATTGCCAAACGTCGGCAAATCAACACTATTTAATGCACTAACTAAAGCAGGCATCGAAGCAGCAAACTTCCCTTTCTGTACGATCGAGCCAAATACAGGCATCGTACCTGTGCCCGATCTTCGTCTTGACGCACTTGCAAAGATTGTAAACCCTCAAAAAATACTGCCAACAACCATGGAGTTTGTTGATATCGCAGGCCTTGTTGCTGGAGCATCAAAAGGGGAAGGCCTTGGCAACAAGTTCCTAGCTAACATCCGCGAAACTGACGCTATCGGTCACGTAGTTCGTTGTTTTGAGAATGACAATATTATTCACGTATCTGGCAAGGTTTCACCGATTGACGATATCGAGGTGATCAACTTAGAGCTTGCTCTTGCTGACTTGGATTCTTGTGAGCGTGCTCTTCAGCGTAACGCAAAGAAAGCCAAAGGCGGTGACAAAGACGCTAAGTTTGAAATAACGGTCCTAGAGAAACTGCTTCCTGTTTTCACCGAAGGTGGCATGGCTCGTACGGTTGAATTAAGCAAAGAAGAGATGAATGCCATTGGCTATCTGAACTTCCTAACCCTCAAACCTACGATGTACATTGCTAACGTCAGTGAAGATGGATTCGAGAATAACCCTTATTTAGATGCCGTTCGTGAATACGCAGAGCAAGAAAACAACGTGGTCGTGGCTGTATGTGCTGCCATTGAATCTGAATTATCTGAACTTGATGACGAAGATCGTGAAGAATTCTTAGCGGATATGGGCATTGAAGAGCCGGGCCTTAACCGCGTAATCCGCTCTGGCTACGATCTGTTAACGTTACAGACTTACTTTACCGCAGGTGTAAAAGAGGTTAGAGCTTGGACAATTCCAGTAGGAGCAACAGCACCTCAATCAGCAGGTAAAATCCATACTGATTTTGAAAAAGGCTTTATCCGAGCTGAAGTTGTTGGTTATGACGATTTCATCCAATATTCGGGTGAAAGCGGGGCAAAAGAAGCAGGAAAATGGCGTCTAGAAGGCAAAGACTACATCGTGAAAGACGGTGATGTTGTGCACTTCAGATTCAACGTATAATTCAATACGTTAGGTTCCCTTAGTTCCTTTAATATTAAGAGCCAGTTATCGTACTGGCTCTTTTTTATTAACAGTGATTAACGCGTTATACATGAGTTATTAATCTAGCTTTTATTAGTGATTGGCAGTGTATTTCGATCACAAATACGGCGCTTTGTTCAAAAAGAAACCGAACGATAGCTTTATCTGGATTTATTACAAAAAAGTATTGACGGTTTTGGCTCAACTCCGCATAATGCGCCCCGTTCCCAACAAGACACGTGCTTTTTGGTGAACAACAATTTGGAATGGCTACTTAGCTCAGTTGGTTAGAGCAC
>NZ_AJYQ02000096.1 GCF_000287055.2 Vibrio genomosp. F10 str. ZF-129
GCAAAAGCAAAAGCAAAAGCAAAAGCAAAAAAAGCTACCTTAGTCAGACACTAAGATAGCTTTTGTTTTTTCTACTTCTTTTTTACGTGTTTTATGAACGGCTTATCATGGTGTAAAGTCGAAGACTTATCTACTTACTGTCATCACTTAGAGTTATCACTGTTTGTTCGGATTTACTCGCAAAATGTCACTTTCGTTGTTATTAAACTGCTTTTTTAGTTCAGACTTTGACTTAAAGCTGATCTCGCCTCCCGCTGCGACTGTCATATGTGGCGCGTCTACATTATGCTTAGATTGGTAAAGCATGACGGCTTGCATACATGAGTCTCGTTGAGATTGAGAAAGACGCGTACCTTCTGGCCACCTTCCAGTTTCAACAGCGTAAGTTAATCGCTGATAAACTTCTGGTGTTATCGCCTCTAATAAACTTTCAGCATCCATGTTCTACCCTTACTTAAAGAAACAGTAACAAAAATATAACGCTATCCTGTTGAGTCAAGGCTAGATAGAAAAATAAGTGTAATTGATCACAAGCGACTTTATGAAATTATCTAAACTATGCACTATTACCCTAACAGCACTCATTTTGACCGGCTGTTTCGAAATCAACAAAAATACCGATAGGCTCTGTAAAGACACGCCAGAACTTCGTTGTGAATTGCTAAACATGAATGATGGGCAGTGCCGAGTCCCTCGAACTGATCTTATCTGGCACCGATTCGAAGTGTTTAAAAACCCATCCGATGAAAACATTATTCAAGAATATGAATTGGGGCGTCTGTATCGACGTTGTTTAGAGCTGGCAGCGCAAATTCAGCCAATCGATCAAACGGAATTAAAACAGCAACGTTTTAATGCTTTGATGTATTCTGGAGAAGAATTGGAACGTATTGTTAGCCAACTTAAACAATCAGACTCACCAGAAGCACTTTACTTCTTGTGGAGCCAAATCGGAGATGAACCATCGAGAAGAGCGTTTCTTCAGCTTGAAGGCTCTGAAAAACTCCAAACCGCTGAGATGCAATATGCTCTCGCTACGTTTTACACCAATCGAAACCAGACCAAGACCATTGATCTGCTTAACCGAGCACTGGAACTGACCAAGACAGACAAGGTGAATACTGAAATCTTAAAGACGCTTGCCAGTACCTACTATCGAGTTGACAAGAAAGAACTCGCTTACATATGGGCAATGGTCGCTAAGAGTTACGATGTTGATATTGCTTCAGATAAAGAGCTTCAACTTCTTTATGGTTTTACCGAAGAAAAATACAATAGGCTAGATGATATTGCCGATTCAGTTGAGGATGCTATTCGCTCTGCCTCTTTTGATAGCAATATGATTCCCAAAGACCTGGAATAAGTTGGTCATTCTCTTACATTGCATCAGGCAGCCATTCAAAATATTGTAACTATGAAACAGAAAGCGGTGACTATTCACCGCTTTTATTACTTTTGTTGAAAATTAACGACACGGAATTGACACAATAGCGCTCACCCGTTGTCGCAGGGCCATCAGGAAAAACATGACCTAAATGGCTATCACATTGGTTACATTTTATCTCTACCCGCTTCATACCGTGACTCAGGTCTTCAATGTAACGAATGGCATCGTCATTAACTGGTGCATCGAAGCTCGGCCACCCGCAGCCTGAATCGTATTTACTCTCTGAGTCAAATAACGGAGCTTGACAACACGTACACTGGTACATTCCAGTCTCTTTATTATGCAGTAACGTACCGCTAAACGGCGCTTCTGTAGCACTGAGTCTACAGACTTCAAATTCAACATCAGAGAGCTGCTCACGCCAGTCCTCATCGGACTTATTGACAAAATCCGGATTGCCTTTTTCCATAAAAAACCTCACTCACTCTCATATCTAGTACAAATTTTTATTTCTAAATACTTGCGAAAACCACTTGTTGTAGCACATACTTTCTCGCAATAACAAGGACGTTACAAAGCAATAGAACACTTTGTTATTTTAAAGCATTTTTCGATAGCTGAGTTACATACTCTCCAGTATTGAGTACAAAAAAACACCATTTGCGGCAAAATGTGAAAAAAAGCGACAGTTTTTTTTGACATTAAACAAGTAAACCCCGATTATCGGTTGCAGATGCAAACTGGATTTTGTAATTTTACTACCAGTTATCTTTATTCAGAAATTAAGTTGTGGAGCAACATAATGACTATCAAAGTAGGTATTAACGGTTTTGGCCGTATCGGTCGTTTCGTATTTCGTGCAGCGCAGGAGCGCAACGATATCGAAGTAGTAGGTATTAACGATCTAATCGACGTAGAGTACATGGCTTACATGCTTAAGTACGACTCAACTCACGGCCGTTTCAACGGTACTGTTGAAGTTGAAGGCGGAAACCTAATCGTTAACGGTAAAACTGTACGTGTAACAGCTGAGCGCAACCCTGAAGATCTTAAATGGGATGCTATCGATGTAGACGTAGTTGCTGAAGCAACGGGTCTTTTCCTAACAGACGAGACTGCACGTAAGCACATCACTGCTGGTGCTAAGAAAGTTGTTCTTACTGGTCCTTCTAAAGACGCAACTCCAATGATCGTTATGGGTGTTAACCAAAACACTTACGCTGGTGAAGATGTTGTTTCTAACGCTTCTTGTACGACTAACTGTCTAGCACCTGTTGCTAAAGTTCTTAACGACAAGTTCGGTATCGAATCTGGTCTTATGACTACAGTTCACGCTACTACAGCGACTCAAAAAACTGTTGATGGTCCTTCTGCTAAAGACTGGCGCGGTGGCCGTGGTGCTTCTCAAAACATCATCCCATCTTCAACTGGTGCTGCTAAAGCAGTAGGCGTTGTTCTTCCAGAACTAAACGGCAAACTAACTGGTATGGCTTTCCGCGTACCAACTGCTAACGTTTCTGTAGTTGACCTAACCGTTAACCTTAAGACTCCAGCTTCTTACGAAGCAATCTGTGCTGCTATGAAAGAAGCATCTGAAGGCGAGCTTAAAGGTGTTCTAGGTTACACTGAAGACCAAGTTGTATCACAAGATTTCATCGGTGAAGTTCAAACTTCAGTATTCGATGCTAAAGCTGGTGTTGCACTAACTGACACATTCGTTAAAGTTGTATCTTGGTACGACAACGAAATCGGTTACTCAAACAAAGTTCTTGACCTAATTGCACACATCTCTAAGTAATTAGATTTGTAAGTAACTAGTAAAGCTTGTTTGTGAAAATAAGATTTAAAAGAAGGCGGCTCTTGAGTCGCCTTTTTGTTATCTGTATTTTGTGAATAAATTACAGCCCCATATCTCGTTCTAGAACCTATCTACGATTCGATATCAGACTGTCATTTTCTCTCATTGAGGACAAATTAATGGATTTATTATCTCTACCCACTCTTACCGTGCTCTCCGATAACATCACTGTTGTTGAAATAGAAGGCATCAAAGTGCTACGTGTCATTCACGATAAAGCAACGGCAGGCATTGCACTGCACGGCGGGCATGTCATTTCATTCCAACCAAACGGTCAAGAAGACCTTATTTGGATGAGTGACAACGCCATTTTCGATGGCAAAGCTGCACTAAGGGGTGGTATCCCTGTCTGTTGGCCATGGTTTGGCCGAGTCGCCGCACCGGCTCATGGTTTTGCTCGAACCTCTGAGTGGTCTTTGATTGAACACCGAGAAAATGAGAATGGCGTTATTATTAGCCTTGGACTAAAAGCAAACCAACAGACACTTTCAATTTGGCCTCATCAATTTGATGCTCGACTGAATATTGAGGTTACCGATACACTAAAAGTCACGCTTGATGTCACCAACACAGATGATCATGCTTGGATGTTCTCAGGTGCTCTTCATACTTACCTGAACCTGGGCAATATCCATGAAGCAAGTACAACAGGGGCTGGAAGCGAATACATTGATAGCTTGCAAGAAGACAAAGTTTGTCATGATGAAAAGCCCCTTGTGCTCACTGATACCATTGATCGTGTTTATACAAAACCTTCACCGTCGATTGAAGTAAAAGACTTAAAACTTCAACGTACTATTCAGGTTCAAAATGAAGGACATAACAGCGCAGTACTTTGGAACCCTTGGGCAGAAGGCGCAGCAGGAATGGGCGATATGACCAACGATGGGTATCTTCGTTTTTTATGTGTTGAGTCGACGCTTCATGCACCAACCATCAATACAGGTAAAACCTTACAACCAAACGAAAACCACCAACTTATTACCATTCTTTCTATTAAGTAGTAGAAATAGTGCGAGTAATCAAAAAGAGCAGCAATCGCTGCTCTTTTTATTTTTAATCATAACCGCTAGACTTACCGTCCTTGCTACTCTTTTGAGGTCATTATGGCTTACCAGTGCCCCCTTTGTCACCGTCCGCTTCATCAAGATCAGCGTACTTTCGCCTGTGACAACAACCATCGTTTTGATTTAGCCAAAGAAGGTTATGTCAACCTCATGCCTGCTCACCATAAGCGTTCTAAAGATCCTGGCGACAATAAAGAAATGATGCAGGCTCGTCGTTCATTCCTGCAAGCTGGGTATTATGAGCCAATGCGCCAAGCTGTCGCGGCGTTATGTCAGGAGCAAGTTGAGTCAGAGCAAGCCCACTTACTTGATATTGGATGTGGCGAGGGCTATTACACCGATCAAGTTGCCACGTCACTCAAACAGACACGTCCGCAAGCGCAAATCTACGGCTTAGATATTTCAAAAGTGGCTATTCGCTACGCGGCAAAACAGTATCCGCAATGCGATTTCAGTGTTGCATCCAGTCATCGACTGCCTTTTGCCGACCATTCACTAGACGCTATTTTAAGAATTTACGCACCTTGCAAAGCCGAAGAATTGTCGCGTTGCTTAGTCGATTCAGGAAAAGTGATCACGGTTACGCCAGCGGCGAGGCACCTATACCAGCTCAGGAAAAAGATCTATACCGATGTTCACCTTCATAGCGAGGAAGAAGAGCATTTAGAAGGGTTTGATTTAGTGCATCAACAGAAACTGAATTACACCATGGAACTTGCAAAAGGTGATGGATTACAACTACTGCAAATGACACCGTTCGCATGGAAAGCCACAGAAGAATTAAAAGCAGAACTGGCCAAACTTGATGTTTTTCAGTGTGAAGCAGATTTCATTTTTCGTGTGTATAAAAAACGATAGCCAAATCGCAAAGTTCACTCAATATTCGGATATTACGTAAAAGGTCAATAAACACGCAAAAATAGGCTTGATTTTTGCTTAACTGATAGTCATACAAATTATGGATAATTTTACACAAGTTTTTCATACCTTGGTCGATATACTGATTGTAGGCGTGTAAAGGAGAGATGTATGACACCAGTAGGAATGGAGCCAGCCAAGCTGACCCAAGCCCAACAGGTCAAGCCTCAAAATAGCCAGGCAACCGAAAACAAGGGCCCTGCCCCACTAAAAGTCGAACAAAATAAAGTCACGCTGTCCGAAGAGGGCAAGGCTTTGCTCGCTGCGCTTAAGGAGCTCGAAAAAGAAGGCACTGAGTCTGAAAAGACAACCACGTCAAAAGTCGAGTCTTTTGCTCACGGTGCTTTGGGGATGGATCACCCCGATAAAATTAAAGAAGAGGACGATGGGTCTTATTCAGCGGGGCAATACCTTTCCGCTGCGGCAACCATTGGCGGCATTCTCTTAGCTATTTTATAACGTTTTACCTTAATAGAACGTTTTTATTGATAGATCGTTCAATTCGTTACAAGCGAACATCTAGTCATTGATCGACGATGAATCAGATTTGTCATCACGACAAAGGACCTGATTTGTCCTCAAAATCGAGTTCCCTCCATAATCCTTGCCTCAATTTTTATGGAGCAACACTCGTGAAACACGCTTTTGAGCTTATCGATAAGCCCACTTTTTTTGGTGCCATTGCACTTCTACTCTCGATAGTCTTCCCGCTAATACTGTTTCCTGATCAAGGCGCGGATTGGATAGCGATCGCTAAGACATTTATGACCGATCAACTCGGTTTTCTTTACCTCGCTCTTGGCCTAACAGCGTGTGCTTTTATGGTCTACGTTATCTTCAGCGATATGGGCCAAATCAAATTAGGTGACGCTGACGAAAAGCCAGAGTTTGCCACCGCCTCATGGGCAGCCATGCTCTTTTGTGGAGGTATAGGCGCGAGCATTCTTTATTGGGGCTGTATTGAGTGGGCCTACTACTACCAATCGCCTCCTTTTCAATTGGACCCAGGAAGTGAAGAAGCCGTTCGCTGGGCGGCCACCTACGGGTTGTTCCATTGGGGGCCAATTGCCTGGTCTATCTACCTTATTCCTGCCATTCCCATCGCCTACTTCTTCTATGTTCGTAAACAACCGGTACTCAAAATCTCGAGTGCATTAATGCCTGTTTTGGGGGAACACCGGAGCCGTGGCGCTGCTGGAAAAATTGTTGATGTCTTATTTATCTTTGGTTTACTTGGCGGCGCGGCAACAACTTTAGGGTTAGCGGCACCTCTTATTACAGAAGGGCTTAGCCACCTATTGGGGTTGCCAAAAAATAATGTCACTCAGGTCAGTGTGCTGTTACTTTGTACCGCGATTTTTGCGTATTCTTCTTACGCGGGTCTCGAAAAAGGCATCAAGATTTTAAGTAACATCAATTTCTGGGGTGCGATGGGCTTACTCGCTTTTGTACTTATTGCCGGGCCCACTATCTTCATGCTTGAAACGGGCTTAGATTCCATCGGACGACTGATGTCTAACTTCTTCGTTATGGCAACATGGGCAGAACCGTTTGGTGGTTACGGTACTTTTGAAAATACCCACTTCCCACAAGATTGGACTATTTTCTACTGGGCATGGTGGCTGGTGTTTGCTCCAAGTATGGGATTATTTGTTGCGCGGATATCACGCGGAAGAACCATAAAACAGATGGTCGCAGGTTCGATTTTCTTCGGCTCGATGGGCTGTTTCTTGTTTTTCATGATTCTGGGTAATTATGGGCTGTCACTGCAACTTTCAGGACAGCTCGACGTGGTCGCCATTCTCAATCAAGAGGGACCAACTAAAGCCATCTTTTCTATGCTTGCCCAGTTACCAATGAGCACATTAGTTATCGCGGTATTTACGCTGCTATGTATTATTTTCACAGCGACAACTTTCGATTCCATCTCTTACATTTTGGCTTCTGTCGTTCAAAATAATGTCACCGAAGAGCCAATGCGTTGGAACCGTATGTTTTGGGCGTTTACCCTGTCATTCTTGCCAACGACGCTGATGTTTTTAGGTGGGCTAAGTACGCTGCAAACCGCGGCAATAGTCGGTGGTTTACCGTTGTTGGTTATTTCTGTCATGTTGATGGTTTCTGCGGTTCGAGCGACCAGCCTAGACTTGCGCCACCAAGATGATTACATAGAACCTACGATTAATATTGAAGAACTGCCAGATATGGATCCTTGGTCTTCGGAAGGTATCGCACTGGCTCGGTTTGAAAAAGAGAAAGATGCGGCACAACAAGCGGCAGAACTTGAACGTGAGGCTTACAGCGTGCTCATGAATGTGAAAAAAGAGATCCGCGCCTATGTTCTTGAACAAGGTGCCAAAATGGATGAGCATAAACTTCCGGTACGGCTCCAACAAACACTTGAAGCGGCACAAAGTAACCTAAGTGCCGCTCAAGCGAAAAAGATTGAGTTGTCTGAACAAGCACAAAAAGCTCGAATAGCGTTCGATCAAGTGGTCGCAGATCTGCCACTCGTTTGAGCATCGCCATGACGAGATCCATTCATTTTAGATTGATGTTAACTATCTAAAACTTGGCACTTACCCTAACGCCAAAAGGCTCACATTGCTGTGAGCCTTTTTTCATTCCACCAATCTAAAGTGGATTATTTAAATAGCTGAATAGACAACACTATTTACTGACGTCAATCATATCGTTGAAATATTCCACTTGCTCTGTCATGGATAGACCTTGATTGCTAGCACCAAGCGTCCACATGAAGAAGCCGCCATAGCCGTTGTCTTTCTGCCATGCTGCTCGCTCTAGGTTATTATCACGAGTCTCAACAAAATTGCCATCTGGTCCCCATTGGCTGTTAATCGTATTGCCTAAAACAATTTTCGATTTGTCTCCAATGTGTCTCGCATAGTTCTCCATTGCCACTTTATAGAGGAAGTTTTCACCTGCGTCGTAAGTCATCACGTTGAAGAAATCAAAGTCATGCTTCGTGTCTTCTAATAGATCAATCACTTCACCATGGTGAGATGAACGACCAGATGGTTCAATGTAAGAACAATGTTCAAATACACTGTCATCCTCGCACTCAACTGGGTCTGCGCCTACGTGGTAAGTGGTTAAAGAGAGAACTTTTCTATCGCCTACCTTTTGACGGACCAGTTTTATCAGCGCCGCGAGATCTTGGTTCTCTTTGTCGGTGATTCGAGCCGCTTTTTCGAAGTCGAAATCCAAACCATCAATTTGAACATAACCCGCTAATTGGTATTTACTGTAATCACAGTCACCATTCCAATCTGTTGCCAAACATTCGCCCACAACCTCTTCAGGCTTCAGGTCTTTCTTGTAAACAGGGAATGGTGTATTGGCTAACTCTACCAGACCGTTGGCGACCGCTTCTCGGCTTTGCTCTGTGCTGATTGCCGACCAAATACCTTCATACGTCTGACCACCGAATGCAACCATCATTGTGGCATTGCTGTGCTCATGTTTTAAGGTCGTCCACGACAAGTACTGAGAAGGCATCCAATCTGAATTATAATTAGGCACTGAGACCATACCATCTGAGATAGTAATATTACCGCTAGCATCCCACTGACCAAATGACAACAAGTAGCCATCGCCTTTCGAATTAAACAGTTCTTCGTAGTCGTTTAATCCCCATGATGTGAGGTAACTGATTGATCGGTCTGGGTTACCCACTAGGCTACCGCCACCGCCGCCACTGGTACTTTCTTCCACAGTAATGTTCGATGGTGCAGAAGTCTGCTCTTGGTTCGCAGTGTTCACCGCTTTAGCTGAAATAGCGTAACTGCCCGACTGAGCGCCTAACCATTCGTATTCGTAAGGGGCCTCTGTGTCTTTAAATAGCGTGTTGCCATTTGACATAAAGGTTACCGACGCAATATCACCTTCGTAGCTCTTCGCATCCGCTTTCATTGCAATAGCGCGCCCTTCAACGAAACTTGAACCATCTGCTGGTGAAGAGAGTGAGACCATCAGATCTTTGTCGGTGATTGCGATAGACATCGGCGCGGTTTCTGCGCTTGCCTCTTGATCATCATAAGCGACAACCGTGAGTGTGTATTGGCCTTCTTTTTGTGCCGGTATCGTAATGGTATACACATCATCATCCGAAGGGGTTGTCGACGTTTTCACCACTTTACCGTTCAGCTTTACTTCAACACGTTCTACTTGGGTATCGTCTGTCGCCTCGACAACCACATCAAATGGCTGATTAGGCGATAATTTGTTCCCACTTTGGGGCGATTGTACACGCACTTCTGGTACAGGGTTATGGTCGCATTGGCCGACTTCATTCCAAGCATCTTTCCATGCATCTGGGTAATTAGGATCGCCAGTGCCTGGAGTCCAAACCGAATTACCACACCATCCCGCGACATCACAGGAATAGATATTGCCAACGTTGGTGACTTCATCACCCATTTTGTAAGCCACACCATCTTCGTACTGGGGAACATCGCCACAACTGTTGCTCGTGTCCGTTACTGTGATGGTTAAACTTTCATGAGTGACATGTTGTTCATCGTCCTCTGCTTCAACACGAATTGACGCTGTACCTGCCGTTTGAGGCGTCCAATCACAAGACAAATCGTGGTTGGTTTGCGTATCTAGGTGGCAGACTTCAACATCGTTCGCAAAAAATTTAACACTGGCCAGGTCATTATCGGCATCCACGACATTCGCTTCGATCGTGACGGTTTCTCCTTTTTGATGAGTAGATCCCGCTTCCGGAGAAATAAAATCCACGATTGGAGGGTTAGCGGCTGTCGACTCAGTCTCAACCGACAGCTCTACCGTTTTCTCGGTCAGCTTCGCACCTTCATCATCAAAGGCCATCACAGAAATAGTGGCCGCCCCAACTTCGGTTGGTTGCCATGCTTGCAGGTACTCGTTTGTCCCTTCTGCAACAAACTGCTGCCCGATCTTGATGTTATTCGCCCAAAACTCGAGTTTATCTGCCCCTTCCTCTTTAATTCGCGTAACGATATCCACATACGAACCGGTATAAACAACGGAGTTGGAAGCCGGAGAAAGGATGTCTAGAGAGAAATCAGGGGAAGGAGTAACTTCACCACTACCACCATCACCCGTGCCATGGGTTTTCACCACAACAGAATCTTCGAACGCGTTCAAGTCTGTCAATGACCCGCCAAAGGCGATAGTCAATTGTGCCGATTCACCTGATGCTAACGCATTGTCTACCCAAGAACCTTCTGAAAAATTAAGTTTAACTGAGTTAAGAACGCCGTTTGATTGTGGCGTGTGCGATATTTCCCAAGACGGATAAGACAAATCAGATGATGACCACCCTATGTCGTTAATCGCAACCGGTAATACAAATTCAATCTCGGCTTCATGCATATTCGCCGTCTCAGAACCGGTGTTTTTCACCTCGAGTTTATAGCTACTCCACCACTCACTCTCAGACTGGGAATCCACTCCAGTACTAAATTCGGACGCCATCGCTTGAGAAATTGGGCTTAACAAAAATCCTGAAAAAAGTACCGCTAGCCCGACAGCTCGAAAGGCGTGGGGACTTTTTTCTGAAACACTTTTCTTATTTTGGTTCATCATGGTTGTACATACTCATGTCTAATTTAAATATTTATTATTTATAATCAATTGGTTGTGAGAATGTAGACATAAAGAAAAACTAGACTCCTTACTAGAGGAAAGCCGTATCACTTTCGGTCATCAAGTTAAGCTCAACACTCAGCAATCTCACGTCCGCTGCAGAACTCAAGTGAATGGCTCAACGTATAGCGGATGAGCATTTAGCCTTATTGAACAAATGAATAAAACGGAACAATATGTTCCGTTGCCTTTGCTCTAAAGATCAGCAGTCACTTTTTTATGAAGGAGGGTAAATAGAATGAAAAATAGTGGGAATAGAGTCAGCGCTATTGCGACCATCATTTAAAGAAGAAAAACAATGTCAATTGCTGGCTCCACGCCTTTGGTGTACTAGATAGCTTAATACTTTTAGATTCAACCAATTCAGCTTGAAGTGAGTGTTTTGCGCTTTAAAAACACGAGCCAACCCATTACACTCATCACTTACAATCAACACCAAGAAAAGGTGAGTAAACCCAATTCATTAAGGGAGAGTAAGATGGAACTGTTTGGATTTGTCGGTATTCTGGTACTGTACATTTTGTATAAAATGCAACAAAAGAAGTTTCGAGAACGGCTTGTTGAGCCTAAATATTGGCAAGAACTCGTCCGAGAAGGGAATTTGTCTGAAGAGAAACAAAGAGCCCTTTGTAAACGTTACAAACTTCCCCACTTTGACCAGGATCTAAGCAAGACCGAACCTGTCGATGATTAAGTAGGAAGCCCCGATTCACCTAGTTTCTACTGGGGTGATTTAAAATGTGATCTTCCCAGTCGATGACATCAATCTCATACACGACTTTATTACGGACGCTTTCACCTTCGGCGTGCATTTCGGCTTTCGATCCCGTGATTAACGGGTGCCAAGCAGGGAGCGGTTTATCTTCCGCTAATAAGCGATACGCACAAGTATCTGGTAACCAGTGAAACTCATCGATTTTGTCTCGTGTCAGCTTTAGACATTCTTCACCGGAATCAAAGCGATTAGGGTAATCTTTGCACGAACACGTTTTATCATTAAGCCAACTACAGGCAACGTTGGTGTAATACACTTCGTCACTGTCTTCATCCATTAGCTTATGTAGGCAGCATTTACCACAACCATCACAGAGAGATTCCCACTCTTGCTCGGTCATTTCGGTGAGAGATTTTGATTGCCAAAAAGGAGAATTCATAGCGCATTATCATCGATTATCATTGGAGGCGTTTTATACCGCTGCTCACCTAAAACTTCAAGCTTATTCTTTTTCAGGGAGCCGTTTCGTTGAAGTAATGGATGCTCGTAGAATAATTATTTGCTATCATCCGCTCCCTTTTTCATTGGGTGTTTTTACTATGGATTGTCGTCTTGGTTGTGGTGCTACCCTTTTCAATTAACCTTAGAACTACTACCTTTATCTAATAATTTAGAAAAG
This sequence comes from Vibrio genomosp. F10 str. ZF-129, assembly GCF_000287055.2. Taxonomy (GTDB): domain Bacteria; phylum Pseudomonadota; class Gammaproteobacteria; order Enterobacterales; family Vibrionaceae; genus Vibrio. Next base: position 12,277 of record NZ_AJYQ02000096.1, read on the forward strand.
GTAGCAATGACATGTCCGTGGATATCCTAGTAAATGTTCCCGTCAGACTTGGAACTGTATCCCCTCTAAAATCTCCTCATGACAAACTGTGTATGGCCGGGCACTTCAAAGAAGTTAATATGCCAGTACTAATTGGAAGCGAAAACCAAATCGTTTACTTGTCTAACTTATTTCTCATTAATGAAGTCTCGGAAGGGAAAGTAGATTCACTACCAGCAGCTAAAGCGCTAAAAACTTGGCTTAACTGGCTACTCCTTAACAATATAGATGCATTGCTCACTACAAAAATTAAACTCGACAGCCCGACTCATGGATTTCGAAACTATTTATTGAACCGTGTTCAAGAAAGGGAAGACTTAAGTCGTAGTACCGCTAACGCATACATTCAAGTAATCAAAAGATTGTATGACTGGTTAGATCTTGAAGGCTTAGTCGATAAGCATAATTTTTATAATCACAAGCTCAGTATTGTTGATGGGTTTAGGCAAATTCATTCTTCCGATCTAGCAATCCAAATTCAAAAATCACCTGAACAATCATTATCTCCACTCATAGAACAAGTTCAAAACCAGTTCCTACAGTTAATCAAACTTGAAACTATAGAGTTTCAATTAGCTATTAAACTAATGATGTTTTGTGGACTAAGAAAGCAAGAGGCATTGAGTTTTCCTATGGGTCTTATCAAAGAAGAGCATGTTACAGAAGAAGATAGCCAGATTATAAAAGGTATTTGTATTGGTCCCCAGAATGGTGTTAAAACAAAGTTCTCATCTTATCGAGAGCTTTTCATAACGAGAACTCTAGTAGAAAACATACTAGATTATTCTATTTCTCCCCGATGTAAAAAGCGTATTAATAAAAGCGTAGGGCAATCTAAAAGGCACCCTCCATTACTCAATTACTCTGAAGATGCATTTTACAGTGCATGGTATAGACTTAAAAAAAAGTATTATGGAGTTTACAACTCTACGTTCAATCATACACCTCATGATCTCAGGGCTACATTCGCAACAAACCTTATGAAGTCGGCACTTAAGGTTACGAATAGAAACACCCAAATAGCACTCGATATTACTCGTTACTACATGGGACATAAACGAGAAGAAACAACATTAATGTACTTAAAGTTCATAAGCAGAAATGACGTTTCTAATCAGGTAACTACGATCATGGATCAATTCGTATCTGACGCTATTGCAGGACGTTAAAATGAACAGTCCCGACTATGATGTAGATTTAGTTATTAATGTGAGTCGTATAAATGATGGCCGTCAGGTCATCGACCTTAACATGGCTTCACTTAAAGGTTTTTTTGGAACCCCTTCAAGCCTTGGCAGAAGAGCGAGCGGTATCAACAAAGAATTTTTCACAAAACACAAAGCCAATTATTCCCAAGAACTACATGATAATGCAGTACTATTTGCAAAGTTTCTCCGAGGTTATGCTCCAGCAGGTAGAAAAACAATATTCTCCGCTTTAAAGGAGTTTTTTGATTTTCAAGTAAACCATAGGCGTCTATTAAGAGATTCATCTAGCCTCAGTGACTACAGCCTTCACCTCCAATCTAGAGTCTTGTCACGAGAGATAAGCAGGCAGCATGCGACGACTAGATTTAACCAAGCGAACGCTTACCTAATGATGACTGGTGAGATAAGTGCTTACTATAAGTACAGTTTCACAGGACAAAGATACAGAGGGTCGAACACCCCTTACACCATTAACGATCTCAAGTTAATCACAATCTCGGCCGTCCAAATCTATAAAACTTGCTCTGAGATGATTAAAAGGCATATAGACAAGCAAAGCTTAAACAAAAGAGACTTTCCGCTTAATGATTGTATAGAAATACTAGAGATTAATTTCAAAAAGCAAAACGTAACTTTTGACTACATACAACGAAATCCATTGTTCTGGTTTATGCAGAGTGCATACATACTCTTTGTTCTTTACACATGGAGCAATGAAAAGCAGCTTTGTGAGCTAGATGCTAATGACATAACAAAAAACGTAGATGGTGTGGAAAGCAACTACCTATACAAGGGAAGAGCAAAAAAGTTCATTCGACTAAATATCGGTGTTTCTGGGCTAGAAGCGGATATCAGCGGAATTAATTTTTTCGAAGACTATATCTCAACACGCCAATTGATTCTTGAATATCTATTCAATACAGGCTATGTAAGCAGTCATAACGCCCTATTATTTTCACCTCAAAGACAAACAAAAGAAGTCAGACGTTTCACACCCGATACCACAAGATTCTCTGTTCACCCTATTGTCATATCAGCTTCCCAAAGAGATATTGAAATCCCGTGTATTTCGAGCCGTCGCATTAGAAAAACAGTAGAGCAAATGACAGATAATGAGATTAAAGACCCATTTGTCATTCTTGAAAAAGCTCAACATAACTGGGGTACTTACCGAAAACACTATGCGCACGGGAATGTTCTTGAAGCAAGAAATGCCATAAGCACCGCTTTGAAACAACTGACTGATTTATGCATTCAGCAAGAGAAGTTTGAATCAAGGCAAGAAATTGCAAAGCAATACGATATTAACTTGATTGAGAAGCAAGCAAATGATTATCAACTAAATGGACTTGTTTGCTTAGACAAGAAAAATACTGGAGAAAATGCCAAAGGTTTCATTCGTAAGCAAAATCACTTTGGTAGAAAGCCCAAAGTGTGTGCTGACTTCGCAAACTGCGTAAACTGCCCTAAGTGCGCTGTAATCGATGATGAACAGGCTGTTTACCATCTGCTTAGTTTCCAGCATATGATTGAATTTAATAAATCGACATTTGTCGGCTCTAGTACTGCCAAAAACAAACACATGCATTTGGTAGATAAAATAAACCTCATGTTGCGATTCATCAGTCCTAAAACTCTTGCTAGGGCTAGGAATCAACTTCAAAACAATGGAGTGGCTGATATATGGATAACTTAAGAGCTACTCAGGAGAATATTTCATTCGTTGACAGTAACGTTGAATCCAACCTCAACAAAAGCTTCCCCTCTGTATGCGAACTCAACGACGCTTTAACCACAAAAGATTACGGCAAGCTTTCTAACATGACGGTCATCCCCGGGAAAATGGAACTTCCAAGTATCAAGTTTTCTGATGACAGTTGGACAAATCAACATCTTACAAATGAAGATGAGACTTATAGGAAAGCTAATTTTAATGGCATTACCGAAAAACTCAAAGTTGAGGTAAAGATAGTTGGCATATACCTCTTATGGTTTAGCCCTAAAAAGGCAAAACTATCATCAGTAATTAGGATCATAGAGAACTTGATATTGGTGGCAAAAGTACTCATGAAATCAAATATATCTTCACTCTTCAGTCTTGATAGGGCCCCAATCAGACAACAATTCATGAGTGAATTTAACGAGGGAAGAACGAGTGGAACAATCGATAACTACTATAAGTCCCTCTCTAGAATTGCGGATATGAAGCATTCGGTATTTGGCCAACATAACTTCTACCTCAAAACAAATTTTCTCTTCCTTTCCCCTGGGCGCACAAAGAATCAAACCTATTGTATGCCAATGAGTATACTCAATGCATATTGGTCCTCATACATAAACCACTTCAACAACTTTTCTGTCAATAATGATAATTGGAGTTATTTGTGCAATTTACTCCCCCGATACAGTGACTATCTGACAAAAAACAACTTAAAAAAACATAATAATAACTGGTTGTACTTTATCGACGAATTCTGCCAAGAAAGGTTACAACAGATAGCTAATGACAATCGATGCGCTACCAAAAAAATTGTAATAGTCCGTTCAGATGAATCCGTCAATGACTACAACAACAAATGTTATACATATAAGTCTTTGAACAACGGGAAGTTAATCGATACACAGCTAAAAACGTACAACCGAAGATACCCCAAATACCTAGTTGACATAGAGGATATCTATAATTTTTTCAACCAACTAGCCTTACTAGCGACAGAAACAATTCAAGCAATGACAGGCATCAGAAAATCAGAAATGGTTTCCCTGAAATTTGGCTCTCTCATCGAAGAACAAGACTGGGTTGGAATAAATACTACATTGCACAAGCACGCTGATGAAGGTGGAGTTGAGCAGATTTGGGCAGGAGCGCCTTTCATCAAAACTATTTTCGATAAAATTAAACCAATAGCTCAAGTTATCTTCAAAGTAACCAATCAAGAATTAGACTCTTTATACATAAAAACTGACGCAAGGCACTTCTATTCGACCAACCAATTTCGTCTAATGAAGACTCAAAGAAACTCGGAAAATTTACTAGACTGGACATCAAAACACGAGATTGTCTTAACAAGAGAAGATATAGAGGAGTTTTGGAGTCTAAACCCTAACTTATCTGATCGCCTTAAAGTAGAGCAAGAAATCTACATAGGTGGCAAGTGGCCAATCACGTCTCATCAATACCGAAGAAGTATCGCCGTCCACGTTAGAAGATTAGAGCTAGTTACATCAAACCAATTGCTCGTTCAGCTAAAACATATCGCAAAGTCTGTTACTGAATGGTATTCAGATGGGTTTATATCGAACTCTAAGACAATAGCCAAGCTTGCAGATAGTTTTGCGAAAGAACTTGAAAATGCAGATCTTGAAAGGTCTGCAACAATTGCAATGCAGTTCCAAAACGGAAGCAATTTATTTGGTAAAGGTGGGGCAAGTATAGAAAGCCAAAGAAATAACCCCATCAAATCAAAAATATACCAATCATTCGAGCATGCTAAATCGCTTGCTAAACGGAAAAAGTCGAAAATTATGTCTTTAGGTAACGGTATGTACTGTATGAACGGATTGGATTGCGAGTACAAAAGCATAACCCAAGCAGCAAACTGCAATCCCGACTGTGAAAACCTGGTAGCAGATAAAAGCTCTATACCCATATGGCTAAAGCGATATGAAAAATATAGAGCTTTATTAAAGCAAGCAAAAGACAGCAACCAACCGACCGCAAGTATAGAGTTTTTGCGTTTGGAGTTAGAAACATATAAACAAGCACTGGACTTTTACGAGGTAACTTATGAGTAAGGTATCTCAATCAGCTAAAGCGGCCCAATTAGCTTTAACTCAACTGATAGCCAGTGGAGAAAAAGTTAGCCAATATGCTGTAGAAAAAAAAGCAGGCTTAGCCAATGGAGCGTTGAACTATAAGCACCCGAAGTATGAAGAAATCAAACAACGAATACACGATGCAAAATGTTCGTTGAATAAAGAAAACACCGTATCAAATGACAACTTAAAGCAAGTTTGTAACCATGAAAGACACTTGAAAAAAGTGTATTGGGAAAAGCTGAAATTAGCTAACAACAGATTAAAAACGCTAGAAGGAGAAAAGCTAGAACTACAATATCAATTGTTTCATATGCAAAAGTACTTAGCAGAACTAGAAAAGCTTGGCGTTGCCGATAGCAATATACTAGAATTCCGCCTCCCCGATTTGGACTAACTTTCTAGCATACAATAGGTGAACCAATGACAACTTACTCTATCAATGTATCTGAGTGGTCACCGTGCATATCGGACACACTAAATAAAGGCTGTGGTGCTTGCTGCATTGCACCTTCGATTACCTCCCCTATTCCTGGTATGCCTAAAGGAAAACCAGCTGGCACACGATGCGTCCAACTAAACGAGCACAACCTGTGTAGCCTATTTGGAAAACCAGAGAGACCAAAAGTTTGCCACGACTTTACGAGCGACGATTGGATCTGCAGTAAAGGACCAGAATACGCTTTACAAACATTATCTGAGCTAGAAAGTCTGACTTAAGATAGTCTCGATTAACTCGATACAAATTAATTAGGTTAAGCAACACATCAAATTGAAGTACCAAAGCAAGCTCATAAACCCTCTCAAAGGTAATGTTTACTTTACCTCTTTCGATTCGACCAACCTACCTTCGGCCAATTGTCGGTGGACAACAAAGATCGAAACTCTGACAATAAAGTTCGAAACTTTTACATTAAAGATTGAAACTTTTGTGGGGAGCAGCGCTTACAGGGTAAGCACTGTTCCTGATAAAGATTGTTGAATCTCAGAATCGTTTTTGGACAGGAATGCGTTAGAGCTAAAGCTCGAAGTCGTCTACTTCGGATAATCTGAATTTGGGCAAAGTTAAGTAGACGACTTTGTTGTTCGAGAGTGTTGGTTACTGCCGCAGCCCAATATGCTTATTGCCTATTAACGACGAGAAAGCTCATGTGCGTTAAGCGTACGAGCCAAAGTAGTTAGCTTCACCTTCCAGCCACTGAGCATCAACCACGTTACCTACAACAGCATTGACCCATGCATTTTCAAACTCTGTACCACTGCGTCTGTTGTTTTTTTGAACCACCCCTTGCTTGACAGATATATAGTTCGCCTCATAAGCATGGTCACAACCAAACTTGCATAGAGGCATCACAATATTTGGGTCAACTCTTTCATTAAATGAGCAAATCGAGCGTGGTTTTTTATGAGCTGTCACCAATGAATCGACGGAAAACAAGTTATTGCAAATAGCACAGCATGCTTTTTCTTTGCCTTCGAACAACCATTGCCTTAATACTTGTTGTTCTTTTCTACGCTTTGATTCGACTTCGTCATCTGTACCTTCCGCACATATGGATAACAGTCTAGCTTTAAAGACAGTATATCTATCAAGCTCTTTCGTCGATTCGAAAGGTATACTTTCAAGTAGCGAGTACTTATAGTGTCTACGTACCGATTTGTCGGCATTTACAATCGTTGAATGTAGAATAGCTTTATCAATTGAAGGTTTCGAATAACCTTTAAGTTCCAGATGTTCTTTTATTATTGAGAAACCTAGCTGACCTTTACCTTTCATAAAATTGACAACGTCATACTCAATATCACGTAGTTTGGTCGGATTAATGTTTAGTTTAATCACTTTACCATTACACTCAGTATATCTAGATTTTTTCAAGTATGATGAAATAACTTCAATTGGTGGATAGCTGTTTCCTTTAGGTGGTGTCCTATGTTTAAATGCATTGGATAATACATTTACCATCACTTCTAATTCAACACTATCAGCCACATTCACGACTTTTTCTAGGTTATTAATCAGCGCATTATCTCGATTTTCAATTATGTAATAAAAAACACCGTTAAATGATGAAAGCCACACATCGTCACGTGAGTGCAGGATATTAAATAACGCTTCTTTATACTTTTCATGCTGAGGATATATTTCAAAGAAAGTGCTTAAATTAGCTATTCCCACAAGACCAGGAAAAACAATCATACGATTCATTGCTGACTTCATTTTCTTTAACTCCGAAGAGTGAATAACATATAAAGTCTTTTCATCTGAGATAGATGACCGAGATGCCTTGTTTAGTTTATTTGTATATATATCGTATGGTTTACATAAACCAAGTTGATGCAATAAGTTCAGAATACCCTTTACACTGTAATTTTTAGGGAGTAGATTAAGCTCTTCAAGTTTTTCAATTAGAACACCTGTAGACATGTACTCTTGAGAAGAAATAACCTCGGACACTCTCCTGATTGAAGGTAACTCTGTAAGTTGAACTTTACTGGTAAACTTATCTTTAATTATTTGTCTAGGTCGCTCAGACTTCCTGTTTTCTGACTCTCCAACCTCGAACCTTATTGCTGTCGCATCTAGAGTTGGCCAATCCTCCTCTCGAAACCCGAAAAAAAACAATATCAATTGTATATCTCGGTACTTCTGATCATTATCCTTCATAGAGTCATAAAGAAAATTTTTAATTTCTTGTTCTATATCCATATTTTACTTACTCACTGTGTAGGCTTAACAATTTATTACATCCCATTTTGTATCTAAATTGAATGCCTGTATCACAGTTTTGTATCATAACGCACTGTTTTTTATGACTTATCACTGAGACGGAGGTTGTGTGAGCGAGAAAATGCGACAAAGTGGGACATTTTCGCAGGCATCGCAGTTAGCTATTAGAAAAATTATTGCTGACTGAGTGACAGGAATACCATTGATGCATGCTCACTAGCCAAGAATTGGGCGCTTCTGAGTTACGAAGTGCCAGCAATGAAGGTTCTGGACACAAACGAGTTAGTTACAAATATCTAACTCGTCCGCCTAGGATTAGGAAAAGTAAGCCAAAATCCAAGAACAACATATCTCATCGACTTTTCAAGAAAAATTTACATCATTGTAAGGTCACAAATTTTCCAGCCTGCATATTCCTGTTTCCCAAGGTGCTCTGTAGGAAATCCTGATTTATCCATAGCTAAACAAAGCAAGTGCTCAGGCCTTGAGAAGGCGACATATAATTGCTTCATAAACTTGATTTTTGTAACGGCTGTCGGTTTCGTAGTGTTTTCGACTAGAATATAGTCAATTAGTGATTTTAAATCATTTGAACGGAATTTTGTTTCCAAGACTAGCGTGGCTGCATGTGTTTCACCTTTAACTGCATGAATTGTTGCCACTTCATTTTCGATTGTTCTCCCTGAAACTTCTGTGTAAACCTTGTTAGCGCTGACATTGTTAACAGTAGCTACGTGAGGACTATTACCTTCAAAACAGATAAACTCTTGAATTTGAGTCAAGTTATGCAAGTTCAAATAACTTAATAGAGTAGTCACTGATTCGTTCCATATATCCTCTGTTATGTCATTTTTAATCAATGACTTAATCAGGACATTGAAATTGATAATTAAACCCGATTCTCTTAAATATTTACGTATATATGTGGTTGAGTAACCAGACTGAGTACCATCTTGGTGTGATAGTTTGGAATTAGATATTCGACCGCATCTAACCATCCCATCAAGAATTAGACGATATGCTTGATGTTGACCTTTTAAGCAACTCCCCTCATGAAAGTAATGAATAAATTTGCTTGGTTTAAACGCATTTGTTGAGTTGCTCTTATCAAATGAGTCGAGATAGTTGCAAATGGTTAATCCATCAACCTTTCTAACACCAACTGCACCAACCGTTTTAATTGGTCTTTTACAGTCTTCGGGGATTGCTTGCGAACACAATTCTGCAAACCTATCGAAAACGTTACTTCGTGAGTTCTCATCAACCAAAAAAATTGTATGTAAGGCTTGTTCTGGTGCCGCTGTATCTGAGTTCAGGTTGATACGGTTGTAACTTAAATTTTTTGCCAGCAGCGCAATTGAATTGTTAAAGCGGTGACTGTCTTCGACTTTCTCTAAGGTAACTTGATTGTAAGTTTGATTCCCCTCTTCCCCACCGCTATAAATAGCTTGGTCAGGGTCACCAAATCTTTGGAAGCTTACAGTCTCATGTTGGAATATATCGTTTAGCAATTCATCTTGGAATCTTTGAGTATCTTGCATTTCATCAATAAATACAGCAGGGAAGCGAGATCTAAGTGCACCTTTAATCGATGAATTCTTTAAAATATACTTCTTAGCAAGCGCATACATTTCATGGTAATAGAAGTAACCACCAGTCACCAACGTTCTTTTTGCTGACTTTAAATCCTGATAGCTTGACGATGTGGATGGCCTTGTAAAGCCAGGTACTGATAGTTTAACTTCGTCATCTATGAATTTATATTGAAGATCTTGCAGTGAAGAAATGTGTCGTTGTCTCAGGAAGTTCTTTGTCCCTCTAGACAAAAGAGACCAACCCCTAGTACAACATATCTCATCGTCAACTTGGGTTACGGTTAAGCCTTTTGAACGTAGATATGGTATTGCGAGGAATCTATTTACAAACTCTTGAATTGTACCAATAAAGTGAGGATGGGATAATAGTTTTTGACCATCAATACTCTGCTGAAGACGCTCAATTATTTCACCCTTTGCAACATTGGTATGAGTTAAAACACATATTCCTTGATGCGATTGTTTCCATTTTTTAGCAATTATAAGAAGCTTAGCTGCGACCATTGTTGTCTTGCCACTTCCAGGGCAAGCCTGCACATCATTGAATGTCTTGATTATCTGCTTTCTTGCAGCATCAAACGTCACCCCTAACTCTGCTTCGACCGCGCTAATATCCGCATCATTAATATCAATCATTATTGTAGCGGCTCCATTTCTTCAGGAAACGATTCCGTTACATACTCAATAGCATCAACAATATAGGATGGTAACTTTGCTTTTAGATCTAGAGGGCGGTCTTTGTACTTAGATAGGATCTCAGCCAGTGAATAACTAACTTCACTTTTCCCATCTCCTTTACCTTCGATAACGCCATACAGCTGGACAGATCTTATTTGTGCATCAGTATTTAGTGCGTCGTAGCCATCCATGCTGTTATTTATCGCTTGGTATAGCTCTTCGCTCAGTCCGTACTTTGCAAGGCAAAACTCAAACGTCCAGTCATTAGATATAAACGTTTTAACTAGCTCTCCATCAAACTCAGACTTCTTAGCTTTTTTTTCATCTATTTCGGCAGGAGTGAGTTCATTAAGCCAATACTTCAAGTTTCCACCTTTACCACTTGGTTTTGGCTGTTTTTTGGTTTTAAAACCATAATCGTTATCACCAGTATCTTCGGCTTCATCTGGCCACAAATCTAAATCCGTGATACAAGCTACCTTGATAGGTAGTGGTTTTGGATTTGCTGAGGTAGCGCTGGATCGATAAGCCTTAGCGTAGCGCTTCCTTGATAAACCATTTACGCTTACCAGCGACACTCCATAGTCTTCTAAAGGCCGCCCAAGTAATTCCGCTATTTTGGGGATTAAAACTACCTCTGCAACCCCTTCAACTAGTAATACACCTTTTGCAAAAAACATATTTGCTTTTGTGGAATCCAAAAATTTCTCAAGGAAAACATAATCTTCGTCTTCGAGTGCGGTGCACCCCTTTCTTAGAGGGAAAGCTTGGCCTTCTTGCATTAGGATTAAACTCTCTAAGGGAGCTTTTGATGCAAGTACAGGACTGTGAGTCGATAAAATACACTGTAGTTGGCTATTTTCAGTCCGAAGATAATTAATAAACTTCAACTGTAACTGAGGGTGAAGATGAGCTTCAGGCTCTTCTACTAGCAACAGAGGGTATTGCTCTTCCTCTTGCTTTATTAGCATTAGCTCGGTAGCCATAAATAACAGACTGCTATAACCCAATCCGTGCTTAATACCTGAAGCATCGAGTTCAAGGGTTAGTTTTTCTAAAATGGATTTAAGAGCGAATGATTTTTCTGATTCGCTCATGTCTGCATAGTCCTTGCTTCCTAATAAACTTAAGACTGGCGTAAATACATTCGCTCTGAATGTTAAAGAGTTCAGCAAGGTGGCTATATTGTCTTGCGCAGTTTGGATTGCTGCGTCTGACTGAATGTCCTTACTTGCACCAGTAAGTAGTTCAATAATACGCTGGGTGGCGCTCGTATCCCCAGCTAAACTGGCGTTACTTCCTAAAATTTGAGATAGCCTAGACGAGCGTCCAGCTGAGAGTTCAGCTTCGGCATCACGTAGGGGTTTTAAATAAGTAGCAGCGAGGTATTCACGAACGTCTCTTTCAATTATAGGGCCATCATTATTGATACCAGAACGGATTTCGGTCTTAATAAATTGAGATTTTTTGAAAGGGCTAGGGGCGAGTTTTGCTGAAAGAGTTATGAATAGAACTGATTTATCAACTCCAGGGGTTACTTCTTCATTTGTTAAATGTTCTAAAAATAAGCCAGACTCGCGTAGGGACAAGTCCTCAAACTTTAACTGAATTTTTAACTCACTCTTTCCATTTAGGAAGTCAGTACTCTTCAGGTTAACCCACTCGGCTGAAGTTGTATCAAGGACGAGTCGGATCGCATCGATAACAGAGCTTTTACCCGCATTATTTTCACCAACAAGTAAATTTAACCCATTGTTGAATGCCATAGAAAAATCTTCAAACTGTCTAAAGTGTTGTGCTTTCAATTCTGATAAATACATGATTTTTTTGACCAAACCAATTAACCGATGATTGTTCAGACATGCTAACCCAGAACTACGCCTATATCCTTTTTTATTATGCAGTTACATGAGTAAACACACGTAAAAGTTGCTATTTGATGTGTTTGTATGGAACAGACGACCGCTACCTTCTAGCATAAGTAGTAGTATTGAAAATGCCCACATAAATGAATGAGTTAAACTCTAACTAACACAATGAGGCATATCGTCACGTTAAATAGTTTTAGAAAAGTTGATAGCTTCAAATTATTTAGTCAACAGGGACATCTCTATCAATTTCATCCTGTTTTCGTCATCAACAATCTCCTCAAGTCGACTACGTATTGCATCTTCTTCGGATCTTGGGTAGTAAGACGCCCACCATTGACAGTTCGCCCCAACTATTTTGTTTACATAGTCAAAGTAAGGTTTATCGATTACTGCTAGAGAATGACCTAGGATTACCACTCTCTCAATATCTACTAAAGACTGTAGGAACGTGCTAGATGCTTGGACACAAGCAGCAGTGTCCTTATGATTTTTTTTAAAGTATCTATGAGCCTCACTAGTTGCGTATTCATAATCAGGTGAGTAAGAGTCAGAAAAGGCCTCAACCTCTTCTTCTGCGAGGATTGATATGTCAATTGAGGGCGGAGCTTTATATTCTGAAGCCTCTATACCATGCCCAACAACAATTGGGGCGTCAGTGCTATTTAGTTTGCCATGAATGTAACAGATACGGTCTGAAGGTATGTTATAGAACCGCTCAAGGGTGTTCGTATAGTTGAAACATAGAAAGCGAGCACTAGTATCTATTGGCAATACTTTGCCGTCTTCAATTGTACGACTCTCAGCCAATGACAAATAGCTATTTAAGTCCTTTTTAAGCCCCATTGTAAGCGCACCGATAGCATTTTCGACTTCATAGAGAAAATGATTTTCATGAGGGTCATCATCATAATATTGGGCAGCATATTCAATGAGTGCATCGACATCAAAATTGGCAAGATTTGTCTCTAACTGTTGCCAGTGCTCATCTAATGTCTGGTTAGTAGACATCATAAAAACACCATTTTCATATAATCGGTGGAACTCACTATGTTTGGAATAGTCTCGGAAGCCTGTTAATGATGTCGGCAAGCCATGGTGCAAATCAAATCCATTGCCAATGATATAGAGTTTATTCACGCTGATACTATCCTGTCGTGTAGAGTCTAAGGAAGTTATTAATTGGTTAGAAAGTAGATCGTAAGTTACTTTGTCGCATTACGAAGATTTGGTCAATGTTCTGATATTAGAGATACTCATGGAGTACGCGCTAACTTGAAATGGGGCAAAACCTTGTCAGTGGCTTTGCTAATTTAGCTTTGACGAATTATCAGGGGTATGGCAAACCAATCTAGTCTCCCCAGCAGAGTTGGGAGGGTATCAATGTCTAATTATCAAATTCAATAGCGTTGATGTATGAATAATTGATACATACCAAAGTGAGTCTCGTTTTGGCGTTATATACTGTGACGACTATCAATATAACCCTGACCGATCAAACAAGTATCAGCAATGCAGCGACGAACGTCACCGTTGCGACAAGGAGTGTTGGCCGATGAAAAGACCACTTATTGCACTACTACTTTTTTCAGTTAGTTGCACACTACAAGCAGGCTATTGCACCACCAGTAATTGGGACAAAGGAGTGGATCTGTATAAAAAGTATGAGAACGCCTACAACGCTGTTATCGATCCACATAATCAACAAATCGATATTTACAATGAGTTCGACTTCGTTGGCCATATCATCACTAGCCCAATTACCGATGGCCAGCTCTACGACTCACTCCAGAAGCAGATCCAATTGGTTCAACAACATCAGCAATCCTTGTTCGAGCTACAAAAACAGATAAAACGAACGGAAACAGGGCTCGATAAAGCTCGTCAGTTATGGGAAAAACTGGCTGACTATTGCTACGACGAAGACAAGTATGATGACTACAAGTCTGGTCGTAATAATATGCGAATGGCAAAAGAAACTAAGGACAAAGCGAATAACATAAAAGCAAGCCTTGATAGAATGCAGAAGAAATACCAAAAAGAGATTGAGACGCTCAAAGCCATTCAACTCAACGAAAAACTCAAAGGCGAAGCACTGACTTGCAACGAAGCATGGCAGAAAACCAATCACGTGGTAGTAGACGACACTCGCTCAATTTTCTTTCAGAACTTTCTTGTCTCTCAGCACCACTCAGACCGAGATCACTCTTTCACTACTCGACCTTTCGCTATCAGCGAGTATTTCCCCGTGAGTGAAACGTTTCCCATCCACCCTTACTATGACACCGAGAAAACACAGTTACGCCAAATAAAAAAGGTCAATAAACAGATTCAAGCCATGGACAAATTTGTCTACGGGCTGAGCCAACTCGAAACAAAAGAGAGTGAGTTTTTGCACAACTTAAGCCATGACGACGTCAAACAGCTCACATACTGGCTCTCTCAGAATGCTGATGCCCTTCCTAGTGCCGTCACAAAAAAAATTTTTAGTGGCGAGCAAAAACTATCAGACAGCCAAATTACAACGGTTAAAGCCTTGGCAAACCGCTCTCTAAGCGAGCTTTTGGCGGTACGCCATAAATTTGATGTTTTCATCGATCGAGATAAGCAAAACAACAAACGGGCTTTTATCCGTTTCAACCATAGTTGTAAGCCCGGTCAAGCTTGGGAAGGCATTGCTAGTCAAGTCAACGGTCAGCCTATTTCACTTCGTTATGAGTGTCTGAAATCAGCTTACAGTGACAGCACCAGCCTCTATGCGATCCCAGAGGATGCCCAAGGGATGGAGACGCTCGTCAAAGAGTTTAAGAAAAAGGTATGGGTGGAAGTTGAACTAAGTGTCGATAATAAGCACCATCTCACCAAGTTTTGGGCGAATGGGTTTAGCAAAGCATGGCAGTCGTTGTAATGAGCAGCAATTGCGTAAAACACTTAAAGAGCAAGCGTGGATCGATCGCTACGGCTATGAAAATACCAAATGTTGGTAGTCTACCTTAGTCTTTTGTTATGTGGTTCTTGGGGCAAACATGATGATCGCCATTCCAAGCATAGCGACTGAAACACCCACAATGTCCCATAAACTCGGACGAATGCCATCTACTACCCATAGCCACAGGATTGCCACAAAAATATAGACACCACCGTAAGCGGCATAAACCCTACCTACTGCTGTCGGATGTAAAGACAATAACCATGCAAATAAAGCAAGGCAGAAAGCTGCTGGTACTAACAACCAAACAGATTTGTCTTCTTTCAACCAAAGATAAGGCAAGTAGCAGCCCAATATTTCTGCAATTGCTGTTACAAAGAAAAGCCCTAATATTTTGATTTATAACAACTTAGACTCCTATCTTTGTTGCAACCGTAGACACTATACCTAACCAGGATTTCGAGCTAATGCGGCTGTAGCTCGGAATTGGACAAAAATCATTTAGATTATTTACTTAAATCGAGAGTCATCGGATTAGTTCAGGTATCTAAAACTCCAAGGTCTCACCATCAGCAGGAATAAGGACTTTATCTGACAAACCGTTTTTATCAATTGCTTCTTTAAGAATTGCTCGAGTCACTGCACAGTGATTGAGTGCCTCCATATGGTTCGCAACCACCTTATTAGGGGAAAGGCGAATAAACTCCATGACCTCATCAATAGACATCAATAACGGTTGACCAACATCCAGACGAGCACGGCCTGCTGCCACCACTGTGATGTCGGGTTTTAACTCAGTCAACGCTCGTTTTACATCATCGGTTAGAACTGTATCACCGCTAATGTAAATAGAAGGCTCATTGGGAAGCTCCAAGAAAAATCCAACACCATTAGCCATTACCTTGTGAATCCATCCATGGCCGTGCAAAGCCGGAACCGCGGTGAGCTTTCCGTCTAGAAAGTCGATAGTTTCCCAGTCTTTAATTCCCCAATTTATCGTTAAGCCATATTTTTCTAGGTAAGCTTTATCTTTGGCTGGTGTCGCAACTGGGATATTACGACTTGTTAAGAACGCTTCACCTGCCGGATCCAGGTGATCCCCATGTTGTAACGCCTTGATACCAAGTGTTTGACTGTGAGTAATTAAGGTATGAGTAACCTTGTTTAGTAGCTCATCGGCATTACTTGGCATCTCAACCGTTGGATTTTTCGCGGCCTTAGCCTTAATGACTGAAAACGGAGGCATAGAGCCTTTTTTCCCCAACATAGGATCAATAAGGATAAATTTTTCGCCAGATTCAATGATAAAAGTTGCGCTACGTAGGTGATGGATCTTCATAATACCTCTCTAAATTCACTCAGGAGTCATATTCTCTATGTGATTTAGTATGCTATTTTCGGTAATCTTGCCATACTGTCTCGAAAGTCAATATTCGCGCAAATCGAGACACTCATGAACAAATCAAGCGAGTTAATTAAAATTACTATGATAGCCTTCGAAGGCATCAGTGCTTTTCATCTCTCTGTGCCCTGTCTGGTGTTTCAAGATATCTTTTTCGGTCAGCCGGTTCGGTTTAACTTGAGGACCTGTAGCGAAAACAGCTTGCGGTTTGAAACAAGCTCTGGATTTGGTGTGGTGGTCGATAGCGATCTAAGTGCTACCCAAGAAGCCGATATTATAATTATTCCAAGCTGGCCAAATGACCTGCCAGAGCCAAGTGAGCGACTTCTAGAGGCGTTAATAGATCATCATGATAAAGGGAAGTTGCTGGTAGGGCTCTGCCTTGGTTCTTATGTTCTCGCGTGTGCTGGCGTTCTCGATGGCAAACGAGCCACAAGCCACTGGGCATTTACCGAACAATTTCAGCAGCAATTTCCTAAGG
>NZ_AJYQ02000097.1 GCF_000287055.2 Vibrio genomosp. F10 str. ZF-129
TGTCTAAATACCCATCAAGTTGCTGCAAAATTCAGCTCGAAAGATCAACATGCCCTAAGAATAGTTATTAAAAATAAATCGCCTTATACAGGTCATGTGTTATAGAGTTGTTATAGTTAATAAAGATATTAATAATAATTTGGTTACATAACTTTTGCTTAGTTGTTTATCTCAGTAGTAGATAAGGGTGTCTCATGGAAGTATTTGCGTTATCTCAACGACAAAAAATAACCGTTTTTTTAGTTATTCTGTCTATTGGCTTCATCAGCCTTGGTTTGTTTACCTCAAATCGTTTGTCTGTAATGGGGTCACAATATATCCGTAGTGGCGATGTCGCTGCTGGTTCGATTTCGATATACAAAACACAAAGTGCGTTACTGACACTTGCCGCTGACATCGATTCACTTAACGCGAGTGAAGTAGAAAAGACTAAGGTAACGATACAAGAAATTAAGCAGTTAGCCGATGAAAATGCTATTTTTCTAAAGGCGCTTGGTCTGATTCAGCAGGCTGATGGCCTGACGGGTAGTGTGGAAGAGTTTTATCAAACACTCATTCCATGGTTAACGGTGAAGGAAGAGCTCGGATTCAGTGTAGATGAGGGGAATTTAGGCCAGTTAAAATCGCTGGCGACAACCATTGAAATGAAAATTGAAGAAACCGGTATGGTGACTTTGAATTCAGATTTTCAGGTCATGATTAAAGCGCAACAAAACTATCTACTTCAGCCTAACGAAAAAAATCTCACATTGTTCAATAGAGCGATGGCAATGTTCGTAAACATGTCGAATACCTATGCGATGCTCGATCTCTATGAGAAAGAGATTGAAGCGATGAAAAGTACCTTTCTTAGAGTTGCCGAGCTTTCCCAAGAAATCGGAGCGATTGAACAAAACTTATTTCAAAGTGAATTACGCTTAAAGACGGTCATAGGCGATGTGACGGATACGTTAGCCAGTATTACGACTGAATACATTGGAAAGGCCGAGAAAAGTGCGGCTCAAACCCAATGGTCGGTACTTATAGCGTGTGCGGCATTAGCCGTATTTACTATTGCCATTTTTATCACAATCAGTGGCACGCTAACACGATCAGTTAAGCAAATAAGTACGATTCTTTCCGGCGTTGCGAAAGGGGATTTATCACAGAGAATGAAGATAGGTCCGAACGATAACGATGAATTTAACCAATTGGCGATGACGATTAATCAAAGTTGTGAAAATCTGGGTGAATTGGTTCATGGTGTACAAAATAGCAGTAATGCATTGTCAGTCAATGCGGCAGAACTGAATACTGGGATAGATACGTTGGCACACAATCAGTCGAAAGTATTAGGACAAACCGAGTTGTTAGCGTCTGCGACGGAAGAAGTCAGTGTGACCACGCAAGAAGTGTCTAATTCGCTGGAGTTTGTTGCTGATGTGAGTAAGTCATCGACCAATGCTGCAGAGGAAGGGGCGACGGTGATTAAAGGAGCCATTGATTCCCTTGAAGATGTCAACAATATACTGAAGTCGGCAGCAGGGCATATCCAACAGCTAGAAACCGCCTCCTCAAAAGTGGATTCCGTCATGGAGATTATTAACGGGATTGCGGAACAAACCAATCTACTTGCTTTGAATGCGGCGATAGAAGCGGCAAGGGCTGGTGAGCAGGGGAGAGGATTTGCCGTGGTTGCCGATGAAGTCAGGAACCTGGCGGTGAGAACGGTTGATGCAGTTGGTGAGATTTCAGGGACGATTGAAACCATGAAAAAAGAGAGTGCTGAAGTGATTCAGTACATTGGGCAATCTGAATCTTCTATCCAGGCGGGTCAAGAAAAAGGCCACGAAGCAATGACAGCATTAGGCCAAATCACTGAAAAGGCCGATGAAGCCGCTCATCAAACCGAAGTGATATTCGCCTCAATAAGAGAGCTTGCTACGACCAGTCAATCAATGGCAAATAACATGATAGAGATATCATCAGCAATGAAAGAACTCGAAAACAATAATGAACAGTTAAGACAGACGAGCGAGTTGGTGGATCAACGTTCAAGCAGCCTGAATTCAGACTGCGAACGCTTCAATATTTAGCCAGTTTCGCTGTTAGTAGGGTAGTCGGATCTATAAAGTGGTTTTTATTCTGTCGGCTATCCTACCGACTGTCCTACCAAGTAAAGGTTAGAAAAAGGCAAATAGCGCGAGACCGCCCGTACCGTATATCGAGCTTGGTGCTTCTTTATAATCGGGGGTTTTTGCGGTGACGGTTAAACTGGCTCCGACGTATTGGTTGTACCAAACCGCGCCTAAGACCGCCGTAGATTGCCAGTTTTCAAGAGTGCTTGGGTAGTTCTCAGGATTCGAAATATTAGGTCGTTCGCCTTCAATGGTGATGTCGTTGAATCGATAGCGACCTTCAATGCCAGTGAAGACAAACCAAGCAGTATTAGACGCGCCAATCATACCGGGTCGAAATGGATTTTCTGTTGAAATGTTGGCAGCGCCCATGTTGCCGCCAAGGTCCGTACCCCATCGAAACATCATCCCAGTAGAAAGATCACTTCTAAAGCTCCCTATATTACCTTCGCTGACGTTAGACACTTCCAATTCAGTATTACCGAATGAACGGCTGCGCCCCCAATTAAAGTGCGATAGATAGCCAACACTGCCGACCAGACCTTCATCAACTTGGTAGTCCCAACCGTTTGGATCGTCAGATCCAGTAATACTATGAACTAATTTTTGTGCTTGACCCGCCAATGAATTTTCACCGGTTGCACCAAGAGTGAGGTTAAATCGCTGAGCTTGCTGTGGGTGAAGGCTGATGAAGTTAAGTTCACCATGGAAGTAACCTGCATACGGCCGGTCATTGGCAAGGGGTTCCATTGCTTCAATGTCTGAAGGCGTCCACATTTTGTGCCCTAACGTAAACTCGACTTTGTCTAAGGGAGAGGCTCCCCAAACGGATAAGCTTAGAGGGGTAAGAATCCAAGGAGTATTGATTGCCCCAGAGGTATAAGAGAGAAAAATACCATTGGTGTAATCTTGGTCGACCCCAAAGATGCCATCGTTATCAAGAGAAAATGAAACGGTGGATCGTTCAGATGCGGTAACACTTGACGAGGCGATAATTAAAGCAAGGAGAATTTGAGACTTCATTTTAGTACTACAACTGATTACTGACTCTAAATAGTACAGCAAAAAACACGCCAAAGTGAGCGATAGAATAATGAAGCGTTAAAACTGTGCGTGTAATCGAATTAATAGACTTAACAACGATTTTTGGTGAATTGTAGTCGGAAAAAAGCCCTGCTTACTGAATGAGTAAGCAGGGCTTCTACGCTTTATGTTTCGCTAAATCTTATAAAGATTCAGTGAAAGTACGCGCGATTACGTCAGCTTGCTGCTCTTTAGTTAAAGAGTTAAAGCGAACAGCATAACCAGAAACACGGATAGTTAGCTGTGGGTATTTCTCAGGGTGCTTAACAGCGTCTTCTAGTGTACCGCGGTTAAGAACGTTCACGTTAAGGTGTTGGCCACCTTCAACGCCAGCTTCATGGTGGAAGTAACCATCCATAAGGCCTGCAAGGTTAGCGCGTTGGCTATCTTCTTCTTTACCTAGTGCGTTTGGCACGATAGAGAAAGTGTAAGAGATACCATCTTGTGCGTCTGCAAACGGTAGTTTACCTACTGAAGTCAGTGAAGCTACAGCACCTTTCTCATCACGACCGTGCATTGGGTTAGCACCAGGAGCGAAAGGAGCACCAGCACGACGGCCGTCAGGTGTGTTACCTGTTTTCTTACCGTACACAACGTTAGAAGTGATAGTAAGGATAGACTGAGTCGGAATAGCGTCACGGTACATCTTAAGTTTACGGATTTTGCCCATAAACGTAGAAACAAGTTCACATGCGATGTCATCTACGCGTGCGTCGTTGTTACCAAATTTAGGGTAGTCACCTTCGATATCGAAATCGATCGCGATGCCGTCTTCATCACGCACTGGTTTAACCGTTGCGTATTTGATTGCAGATAAAGAGTCAGCCGCTACAGAAAGACCTGCGATACCACATGCCATAGTACGACGAACATCGCGGTCATGAAGAGCCATTAGAGACGCTTCGTAGCTGTACTTGTCGTGCATGTAGTGGATGCTGTTAAGCGCAGTCACGTATTGTTTTGCTAACCAATCCATAAATGTGTCTAGGCGACCCATTACGTCATCGTAGCTTAGAACTTCGTCAGTGATCTTGTCGCCAACTGGGCCAACTTGCATCTTCAGCTTCTCATCGACACCGCCGTTGATTGCGTAAAGCATTGTTTTCGCAAGGTTAGCACGAGCACCGAAGAACTGCATTTGCTTACCAACGATCATGGGTGAAACACAACATGCGATAGCGTAGTCGTCTGAACCTAGGTCAGGACGCATTAGGTCATCATTTTCGTACTGGATAGAAGACGTATCGATAGATACCTTCGCACAGAAACGTTTGAAGCCGTCTGGAAGCTGCTCAGACCAAAGAACCGTGATGTTTGGCTCTGGAGAAGGCCCCATAGTGTATAGCGAGTTTAGGAAACGGAAGTTTGAACGCGTAACCAGTGTACGACCATCAACACCCATACCACCCATTGACTCAGTAGCCCAGATTGGGTCACCAGAGAATAGCTCATCGTACTCAGGAGTACGTAGGAAACGAACCATACGTAACTTCATTACGAAGTGGTCAATCATTTCTTGAGCTTGAACTTCAGTGATAGCACCAGAAGCAATATCACGCTCTATGAACACGTCTAGGAAAGTCGAAGTACGACCTAGAGACATTGCTGCACCGTTTTGAGATTTAACTGCCGCTAGGTAGCCGAAGTAAGTCCATTGGATTGCTTCTTGAGCTGTTTGAGCAGGGCCAGAAATATCAAAGCCGTATTTCTCAGCCATTACTTTCATTTGGCCTAGAGCGCGGTGTTGCTCAGAGATTTCTTCACGAAGTTGCATTGTAGCAGCGAGATCTTCGCCATTTTCGAAACGCTCTTGAAGAGAAGCAAACTGAGCTTGCTTGTCTTTCATTAGGAAGTCTACACCGTATAGTGCTACGCGACGGTAGTCACCAATGATACGACCACGACCGTATGCATCAGGAAGACCTGTTAGAACACCTGATTTACGACATTTTAAAATGTCAGGTGTGTAGATATCGAAAACACCTGCGTTGTGCGTTTTACGGTATTCTGAGTAGATCTTTGAAACCATAGGGTCAAGAGTTTCACCATATGCTTTACAAGAACCTTCAACCATACGTACACCACCATTAGGGATGATGGCACGCTTTAGTGGTTTTTCTGTTTGTAGACCAACAATTGTTTCTAGGTCTTGTTCGATATAACCAGCATCATGGGAAGTGATGGTAGAAATAACAGACGTATCGAAATCAACAGGTGCTTTCGTTGCGTTTTCCTGTTTGATACCTTCCATTACTTTGTTCCAAAGCACGTTAGTTGCTTCAGTACCTTCAGAAACTAGGAAAGATTCGTCGCCTTCATACGGCGTGTAGTTCTTTTGAATAAAATCACGAACGTTTACTTCGTTTTGCCAATCACCGTTAGCAAAACCTTCCCAAGCTTTAGCAAATTGCTCTGCCATGACATACCTACCTTTTTAGTAGAAAAAACACGTACTGGGTTCACTGTATGAACAGCTATCTTCAGAGGAAGATCAGTACTCACATTAATAACAATATCTATAATAGTAGAAACTGGCATCTCGAAAATTATACATATTGCCATTTACATCGAGTGTGGCATTAAATTTTGGATAACAACACTCACGACATGGGCGAATCATACTCTAAAATATTTTTACAAAACTTAAACTAAATCAATAAAAGTAAAATAAAGTTGAAAAAAAAGGGTGATGAACGCCATCACCCTAACTTTTTTTTAATCTACAGCCAGGCTTTAAGCCCGTACTGACTTTCTAACATACCAACAGCAAGCATAGCAATCAAACAAATGATGAGTACGCCAGCTGGAATCACAATTTTGTCTACGAATGATAATTTAGAAGCACGCTCTTTATCACCAATCAAACCATTGTTATCGAGAAGCATCGTCAGTGCCCAAGCTAGCACAGGGTTAACAACCGCTGATCCGAAGATACAAATACCCGCAGCTTGAGAATCCTTCGTGTCTTTGACCATCTGCATACCTGCTTCAAGCAGAGGTAAGAAAACCCCCACAAGAAGAGCAACACGCATCACTGGAGGCCATACCGCAACATCCATTGGGAAACCGAGGATTGCAACAATAATACACAGTGAACCCAGTAAAATCGCACCAGCAGGAATAGGGCGCTTAGCGATTGCAGCCGGGATCATGTACGTTCCCCAAGATGATGTGATGTTACCACCACCTACTGCAGTCCCCACCATTTGACGGAAAGAACACATGGTCATAGTGTCATCCACGTCCATTAATACTTTTTCAGTCTTACGTGGGTAGTTCAGTTCTTGGAAGATACGGTGACCTAGGAAGTCTGGCGACCACATCGCAACCGCAAGAATGGCAAATGGAAGTGATGCAATGAAGTGTTCCAGATTAGGAAGACCTAATTGCCAACCTTGTTCTGTGCTTCCCCACCAGTAAACAGGGTTTAGATTAGGTAAGCCCATTTCTGTTTCGAACGTAAGGTCAAAACCCGCTCCAAGGCCTAAAGCAATTATAAGGCCGGTGAACGCACAAACAGGAATCGCCAACCAACGCATGTTGATCTTCGCGAGAATCGCGTAAACCACAATGTTGATGCCTAGTACCACTAAACCAATGTAGCCAAGGCTGCCGGCTTCCACTGTAGAAGACTGAAGTCCTGTTGCCCATGTTTGAATCGAACCTATTTGGCTCATTACACCAGTAAAGCCGAGGAATATTAATAACCCCCCAGCTGTTCCTTGGGAAGTGAGGTTAACCAGTTTGGATCCCCCTTTGAAGTAACTGAGCAACAAACCGAAAACGCCTAATAAAATAGCAAGCGCAAGAGGGTGGGCACCAGCAAGAGCGATACTACCGATCAGAGGAATCATCGGGCCGTGGTTACCGGCTAAGTTTGCTCTAGGGTTAAATATACCAGATGCCAAGATACAGAACAGTAACGCTGGGATAAGCATTTCAACACGGGCTACTTCAATGGCGAAGTCCTTGCCTAGCTCAACATGATCCCATGCCGCCGTTAGGCCATCAGCCCAAGACATCATTACCGCAGAGTACATGGCGATAATACCAATCGTACCAGCAAGGGCAGGTACTAAGTCTTCTAATTCAAATCGGAAATCACGACCAGGCAGGTTAAGCCCAAAGCGGCGTGGTTTCATAATTTGCAGTTCATGATCTAAATAGTCTGAACGGCTAGCAAACTCAGATGCTGGACGGTGGAGCTCTTGGTAGCTCTTGTTCTCAATATCCGAATCAGAGTGCGGTTTATTCACTGCGTCTGACATAGATTCCTCATAATAAAAGTAGTCATTTGTTCAATCCGAAACCTGCAACTCGTTAATAGTAAGTTGCTGGAGTGGTACGAGATAATTGTGTTAATTCTCAATTAAAGATAAAGCATGTAGTGTTTGTTTACACTTTCGATTTTTTGCGAGTTTACCCCGCTTGCTATATGGCTTGATTGATCTTGATCACTTTATAAAACATTGTGAAATAAAGCTACAGAACTGAGGGAGATGTGTGTAAAAGTAATATTGATATTGAAATTAAGTTACATAAAAAATATTGATAATGAAAGTAAGCTACATTCTATTACGAGTGATTTTTGAAACAAACGTAGTGAACAAGATAAGTAAAGGTTTACAAATGTTGAACTATATCTATTTTTTATAAATCCATTAACATTTGCAATGTTGGAATAATGATTCAAATTATTCATTTTATGCGTCTTTGGTAGATTATTAGCCTGATGTTTGAATTATTACTCATATAAAGTAGCTATATATTTCAAAAAGACAGGTTAATAATTTGTTGCATCTATCAATAAGGGGTGCTAGTTTGAATCGCAATGTGGGCGGAGCCCAGCAGTCATATCGAAATAGGGAGTACGAGCGCATGAATGAAGTACCAGCGCTAGATATTAAGGAACTACACAAGACATTTGGTCAAAATGAAGTACTGAAAGGCATTTCGTTAGAGGCACATAAAGGCGATGTTATTTCTATCATTGGCTCTTCCGGTTCAGGCAAGAGTACTTTTCTGCGATGTATAAACCTACTTGAAACTCCCACGTCTGGTGATATTTGGGTCAATGGTGAATTGATCGATATGAAAAAGAATCGTTCGGGTGAAGCGGTTCCTGCGAATGAAAAACAAGTTCAACGAATTCGTTCTCGGCTAGCTATGGTCTTTCAAGGCTTTAATTTATGGTCGCACATGACGGTATTGGAAAATGTGATTGAAGCGCCTGTACACGTTCTCGGTGTTCCCAAAGCTCAAGCCATTGAAAATGCTGAATTGTTGTTAAAGAAAGTGGGCTTGTACGAACGAAAAGATTATTACCCTGGTCACTTATCGGGTGGGCAACAGCAACGTGCAGCAATCGCTCGCGCTTTAGCGGTTGATCCAGAAGTGATGCTGTTCGATGAACCGACTTCTGCATTAGACCCAGAACTTGTTGGTGAGGTTCTTGGTGTTATGCGAGATCTTGCCGAAGAAGGGCGCACTATGTTGGTTGTTACTCATGAAATGGCGTTTGCCCGTGATGTTTCTAACCATGTTATGTTCTTACATCAAGGTATCGTTGAAGAGCAAGGCGACCCAGCTAAGCTATTTACAGCACCAGAATCTGAGCGTTTACAGCAATTTATATCTTCGATCTACTAGATCAGGAAACTGGTTTAGTGGAATTGTAAGCACAACCCAAAACACATAAAAATCAAACTTTATAGAAGTAAATTTCAATCACAGGAGTATGGAAATGAAAAAGTGGTTACTAGTAGCAGCGATTGCTGCAACAGCGGCGACAGGTATGGCCCAAGCGAAGGAATGGAAAACAGTACGCTTTGGTATTGAAGGCGCTTATCCTCCATTTAGCTGGACTGAAGCTGATGGTTCACTCAAAGGCTTTGACGTTGATATGGCAAATGCACTTTGTGAAGAGATGAAAGTGAAATGTCAGATCGTACCTCAAGATTGGGATGGTATTATTCCATCGCTACTTGCTCGTAAATACGATGCCATTATCGCAGCAATGTCGATTACAGAAGAACGTAAGAAGCGTATCGATTTCACTGGTAAATACGCGCTTATTCCAAATAAATTTATCGCTAAAAAAGGCGCTGAGCTTAACTTCGACAAGCTTGAAGGCGTGAAGATTGGTGTTCAACGTGCAACAACACACGATAAGTACCTAACTGACAACTATGGCAGCGCAGTAGAGATCGTACGTTACGGCTCTTTTGACGAAGCCTACCTTGACCTAGCTAACGGTCGCATTGTTTCTGTTCTTGGTGATGCCTCTGCACTTGAAGAAGGTGTTCTCAATAAAGCGGGCGGTGAAGCGTACGAATTTGTTGGTCCTTCGTTAACGGATCCTAAATGGTTCGGTGATGGTTTTGGTATCGCAGTTCGCAAACAAGATAAAGACCTAACGAAAACTCTCGATGCGGCGATTCTTTCGCTTCGTGAGAAAGGTGTGTATCAAGAGATTGCTGCAAAATACTTCAACTACGACGTATATGGCCAGTAATAGCTAAGCCGATATCTGGCTGTTGGTTCCTAGTCAATTGATGTACCCAACAGCTGGATATTCGCGTCTACTACAACCTAGGGACTAGGAACTAACCTATGTTAGATTTACAAGGATACGAAGCCTCAATATTAAAAGGGGCCGTTTTAACTATCGAAGTCGCCATTCTATCGCTCATCCTAGCTATGGTACTGGGTATGCTCGGCGCTTTAGCCAAATTAGCCCCATATCGTTGGGCAAGGGCAATCGCGACTCTCTACACCACAGTCATTCGTGGAATTCCTGATTTAGTACTCATGATGCTTATCTTTTTTGGTGGGCAAATCTTATTGAATAATAGTCTCTACTCGACCAATGAATGGATTAACGAATGGTTTACCTCGTCTAATCCAGATCACGAGTGGACAGCGTATTTACCTGATTACATCGATGTCAGTCCTTTTGTCGCCGGGGTGTTAACCATCGGGTTTATTTTCGGTGCTTACATGGCTGAAACCTTCCGCGGCGCAATTATGGCGGTCGATAAAGGTGAGATGGAAGCGGCAAAAGCCTATGGAATGAGTGGTCCTCTGGCGTTTCGACGCATCTTGCTTCCACAAATGATTCGTCACGCGTTACCAGGGTTTGGTAATAACTGGTTGGTTTTGCTTAAAACCACGGCTCTGGTTTCAATCATTGGGCTTGAGGACATGGTCCGAGTCAGTTCATTAGCTGCGGGTTCAACGAAAATGCCTTTTACTTTTTATATGACGGTTGCTGTGATTTTCCTATTCTTTACGAGTGTATCAACGGGGTTACTTAAGTTGGTCGAGCGTAAATTCAGCATTCATGCGAGGTAGATGATGGATTTCTCTTTACTGATTGATAGCTTTCCTATCTATCTTCATGGTTTGTGGACAACAACCTGGCTTGTCTCTTGCGCTTTAGTGCTAGGTTTAGCCATCGCCATCCCTTTAGCGATAGCCCGAAACAGCCCTAATTACTTTTGGAATGCGCCAGCCTGGACATTCATCTACTTTTTTCGTGGCACACCGCTGTTAGTGCAGCTCTATTTGATTTATTACGGTATGGACCAGTTTTTCCCAGTGAAGGATACATTGTGGGAAAACGCGTGGTTTTGCGCGCTCGTCGCGTTTGTCCTCAACACGTCAGCGTACACGGCGGAAATTGTACGTGGTGCGATTAACGGTTTGCCGAAGGGTGAAGTGGAAGCCGCAAAAGCGTATGGAATGAGCATGTCGAAAACATATCGTCGAATCATTCTGCCGAGCGCATTGCGTCGCGCACTTCCTGCCTACAGTAACGAAGTGATCTTCATGCTTCACGGCAGTGCAGTGGCAGGTATTGTGACTATTATGGACTTAACCGGTGCAGCCCGTCTCGTTAATGCTCGTTACTACGCCCCGTTTGAATCGTTCTTGGCCGCAGGACTATTTTACATGGGCTTGACGTTTATTATTCTGTGGTGCTTTAAACATGCTGAGAAACGTTTTCTAGCGTACCTTAGACCACTTAGCTAGTGCTTTAAGCCATTTTGCTACTCTTCTAGATGATTCGTTCATGGCAACTAGCGAAACGAGAAACAGGCTTCTAAGAAGAAGCCTGTTTTATTTTTGGTACTCAATTTCTTGGCACTCAATGCACAAAGTACTAAAAAGAAAAGGTTGACCATATGGGCGCATGGTCTGACGGTTTTTCAATACCTCGCAGCTCGTAATCAATGCCAGCGTCGATGCATTGAGCGGCCAGTGAAGGCGTAGCTAAGACAACATCAATGCGTAACCCTCGATTGTCGTCAAAGCCACGGGAGCGGTAGTCAAACCACGAGTATTGGTCATCGACGGTTGGGTGCAAGTTTCTAAAGGTATCCTCAAGGCCCCATTGCTGCAGAGTCGCTAACCATTCACGTTCGATGGGTTGGAATGAACACTTACCTGTTTTCAACCAACGCTTTTTGTTTGGCTCCCCAATGCCGATATCAGCATCAATCGGGCTAATGTTAATATCGCCCATCACCACCAGTTTTTCATCATTACTGTGGTTAACATTAAGGTAAGTCATTAAATCTTTGTAAAACTGCTCTTTATAAGGGAATTTAGTTTCGTGAGCAATATTGTCGCCTTGTGGGAAGTAGCCGTTAAGCACGGTTACAGGTTCACCCTTGTCATTTTCAACGGTAACCATAATCATGCGCTTTTGATGGTCTTCCGTGTCGGTTGGGAATCCATACGTGACTGAAATAGGCTCTTTTTTACACAACATGGCCACGCCATAGTGTGCTTTTTGTCCGTGAAAATAGACGTGATAACCCATGGCTTCAACCGCTTCAAGGGGGAATGCATCATTGTGAACCTTGATTTCTTGTAGGCCTATAACATCCGGCTGGTGTTTGTCGATAACGGCTTGTAATTGATGTAAACGAGCACGAAGGCCATTGATATTAAAGCTGATGATTTTCATAAGTCATCCATATAGAAGAGGCAAAGTAGGATTCTATCACCTCTTATAATGAGGACAACGGTCAAACACATAAAATATTATGTGGTTACTGATTACAATATTAACATTTAAGTAAAGTTCTGATTGACGGAGTAAAACAGTGTGCTTTAATTCTAATGGTCAGGACTATTTTAACCGAAATTTCATACTGTTTGCTTATAAGGATGTAAGATGCGAACTCTTTCCGTACAGTGGAAAATAACCCTCTTAGCAGGTTGCTGCCTACTGATCACTTCATTATCTCTTGTCGGGTTCTCCGTTTACAACGCGATAGGGAATCAAAAGGTCATCACCGCTCAAAGTTCAACGTCGGTGATAGACAAATCTCAGCAGCTTCTTGAAACGCGCGCTCGATTGAACGCTACTGAGGTTGTTCAATTTCTCGATGAAGCGATATACCGAGCTGAAATGCTGGCTTCAAACGCGTTATTTTTCAAACGAAATACGGAAGAAAACTTTGGTTCAAGTGAAGAATTACGTACCGCTTTGGATGAAATGGTGCGTCAATCGGTTGCTGAGTTCGATGCCATCGAAGGGGCTTATCTGGTATTCCAACCGGATCTTCTGGATGGGGAAGATGGTAATTATGTAAACGCCGATTATGTAGGTTCCAATGACATTGGCCGATTTGCTTCTTATTGGAAAACGGCAGAAAACGGCGAAAATATCATTGCTAATGTGTTATCAGAAAAGTCCTTGGCACAAGAAAGTGAAAGTGAGCGTTTTTACTGCCCAATTGCAAGTGGTGAGATTTGTGTCTCAACACCCAGGCTCATTACCCAAGAAGATAGAGAATTTCTTACCTCATCCATTTCTGTTCCCATTCTTGTTGACGAGGTTCCAATCGGCTTCTTTGGTATTGATCTTAAACTCGATCAACTGACTAACGTAATCGCTGAATCCGATGCAAGTCTGTTTGAAGGACGTGGCCGATTATTTATCATCAGTTTGAATGGTTCTTTGATTGCGAGTGACGATCCGAGTCTCGTGATTGGAAGTGCGTTTCAAAGTAGTACTGTAAGTCGCGATAAAGTGACCGATCTGTTATTTGGCGGCGAGCTAACGACAAGTTGGAGTAATGATGATTCATGGCTAACGGTTTTTGCTCCAATGACGGTCGCCAATCAAACCTGGGGCGTTATTTTTGAAATGCCTCGCTCGGTGGTTGTCGCCGATGCCGTCGCGTTAGATGAAGTTCTGTCTGGCAACTTAGCGTCGAGTGTAAAAAGTGAATTATTGACGGGCGGGATATTTGTCCTGGTTGGTTTGGCTCTTATTGCTATTTTGGCGCAACGCGTTGTCAAACCAATTCGAGAAGTGGTGGTACGCCTTGATGACATTGCGTCAGGTGAGGGTGATCTTACTCAGCGTCTAAACGTTACGTCGCAAGATGAAATAGGCCAACTGGCTAAGGGTTTTAATCTCTTTTTGGAAAAACTTCAGTCAACAATCAAAGACGTGGTGGTGACAACCAATGATGTTGCCCAAACGACGGTTGAAGCCAAAAATGCGGCGATGGCAACTCGAACGAGCAGTGAATCTCAATTCAAAGAAGTGGATTTAGTCGCAACTGCATCTGAAGAGATGACACAAACGGCGAGCATGGTGGTACAAAATGCAGAAACAGCCGTGCAAGCTGCTGCCGATGCTAATGATGCTGCGGTCACCGGACAAAAAGTGATTGAAAGCTCTCAGACTGAAATGGGTGCACTGCTCAGTAAAATGACGCAAGCCGTCCCTATTGTTGAAGAGCTGGCCGTAAATAACGCCAATATTACCGAGATATTGACGGTTATTGAGGGCATATCAGAACAAACAAACTTATTGGCTCTCAATGCTGCCATTGAAGCGGCTCGTGCCGGCGAGCAAGGGCGTGGTTTTGCCGTGGTGGCGGATGAAGTAAGAAACCTGGCTAGTCGTACTCAGGCGTCTGTTGGTGAAATTAGAGGTGTGATTGATAAAGTCCAGCGTGGAACCCAAGACGTTGTTGCAACGATCCAAGAAGGTCACCAACTTGCTCATGACTCTTCCAGTCAGGTTAATACCGCTGTTGAAGAGCTGAGTCATATCTTTGCCGCGATCGCAGCGATTAATGATATGAATAGCCAAATTGTTAGAGCGGCAGAAGAGCAGCAAACGGTCTCGGCAGAAGTGAACCAGAGTGTGTCGAATATTAGGGATCTAAGCGCACAAATTGTTAGCCAGGCGGGTGAGTCAGAATCGATTGGTAATCAAATTAATACGTTGTCGGAGAAGCAGCAGCAGTTGGTGAGTCAATTCAAAGTTTAAGTTCTTGGTTGAATGATCTTCCAGCGCGATAAAAATCCAAGTGTCTCTCAGGCACTTGGATTTTTTTATGAATGCTTCTTAAGGCCAGGTCGTGATGTCTAAATGGAAAGGTGAGAGGAAAGAACACACCCTAATAAGTAAGAACGAAATTTTTTTTAGTGAACGGCATTAGGGCTTTGAACTGCCTATCATTGACGTCGCTCCGCTTCCAGTGACCTCAAATAGTTTGGTTATTTTGAGGTTTTTGTTCACACACTCTGTTACAAATGACAATTCCACTCAAATATTTTTTAGAGCTGTAAAATAAATATTCCTTAATTTACAGCTTCTAAGTCTTTTCTTGGCAATCAATCTCACAATATACTCAAATTATTTTGAATTTTTTAACATTCAGGAGTAGTATCGATTTGCTCTTCACCGTTACGGTGTAACACGGAATTAACAATAAAATAAACTTTGCGTAACACCCTGCGCGACCTCATTGTTCGTTAAGGGCTTTATTGCACAGAAAGTGTCACTCAGCCGACACATAGGAGTAATTATGTTGGACGTAGTTGAACTATCACGTCTCCAATTTGCAATAACAGCGATGTACCATTTCTTATTCGTACCGTTGACTTTAGGCTTAGCGTTTTTGCTTGCCATTATGGAGTCTCTGTATGTCATGACCGACAAACAAATCTACAAGGACATGACTAAGTTCTGGGGTAAGTTATTCGGTATTAACTTTGCGTTAGGTGTAGCTACTGGCCTAACAATGGAATTTCAATTTGGTACTAACTGGTCTTATTACTCCCATTATGTGGGTGATATTTTTGGTGCCCCTCTTGCCATTGAAGCGTTAGTCGCTTTCTTTTTAGAATCAACCTTTGTGGGGCTTTTCTTCTTTGGTTGGGAAAGGCTGTCAAAGCGTCAGCACTTAGTTGTGACTTGGCTCGTTGCGCTAGGCTCAAGCTTTTCTGCGTTGTGGATCCTCGTTGCTAATGGCTGGATGCAAAATCCAATCGGTGCAGAGTTCAACTTTGAAACCATGCGTATGGAAATGGTCAGCTTCTCGGAAGTTGTGCTTAACCCAGTTGCTCAAGTTAAATTCGTTCACACGGTCGCTTCTGGCTACGTGACAGGTGCGATGTTTGTTCTTGGTATCAGTTCTTACTACCTTCTGAAAGGTCGTGATGTGGCTTTTGCTCGTCGCTCTTTTGCTATCGCTGCTTCATTTGGTATGGCGGCTATCTTGTCGGTGATCATCTTAGGTGATGAGTCTGGCTACGAGCTCGGTGACGTACAAAAAGTGAAGCTTGCTGCTATCGAATCTGAATGGCACACCGAAGAAGCTCCGGCTGGTTTTACCGTTTTTGGTATTCCGAACCAGGAAACAATGGAAACGGATTACGCGGTGAAAATCCCCTACGTCATGGGCATCATCGCTACACGTTCTCTTGATACCGAAGTGACGGGCTTACGTGACCTGCGTGATGAACATATTGTGCGCATTCGTAACGGTATGGTGGCTTACGAATTGCTTGAGCGAATCCGTGAAGGCGATCGCAGTGAAGAAAACCTAGCTGCATTTGATGAGATCAAAGTGGACTTAGGCTACGGTTTACTGCTGAAGCGATATACCGATAATGTCGTTGATGCAACTGAAGAACACATTCAAGCGGCCGCTGATGACTCTATTCCTACCGTTTGGCCGTTATTCTGGTCATTCCGTATTATGGTTGCTTGTGGCTTTATCATGTTGTTTGTGTTTGGTGCTGCGTTTATTCAGACGTGTCGTCAAAAAATCGAACAAAAACCGTGGATATTAAAAGCGGCTCTACTAAGTATTCCATTACCATGGATTGCAGTTGAAGCGGGTTGGTTTGTTGCTGAATATGGTCGTCAACCATGGGCTGTCGGTGAAATTTTGCCCGTAAACGTTGCGGCTTCTGCCCTAACAATGGGTGAATTGTGGACGTCACTGTTTATGATTATCGCGCTTTACACTGTCTTCTTAATTGCGGAAGTGTATCTGATGCTGAAGTTCGCTCGCAAAGGACCAAGCAGCCTAAAAACCGGCCGCTATCACTTTGAGCAGGGTGAACTATCACACGAAGAGAAACTTAACCGTCAAGTTGAAGCATAGCAGGGAGTAGTGACATGTTTGATTACGAAATTTTACGCTTGATTTGGTGGGTATTGATTGGCGTATTGCTCATCGGTTTTGCCATTACAGATGGCTTTGACATGGGTGTTGGCGCACTGATCCCTGTTATCGGGAAAACCGATACTGAGCGACGAGTGATGATTAATTCCATCGCACCCCACTGGGATGGAAACCAAGTATGGCTAGTGACGGCGGGTGGCGCGTTATTTGCCGCTTGGCCACAAGTTTACGCAACGTCATTCTCAGGGTTTTACCTTGCGATGATGGTGACGCTGGCAGCGTTGTGGTTGCGACCACTCGGTTTGGATTACCGTTCAAAAATTGAAGATCCAAAGTGGCGCAAATCATGGGATATCGGTATTTCGATCAGCGGATTTGTGCCACCGATCATATTTGGTGTTGCTTTTGGTAACCTTCTACAAGGTGTTCCCTTTGAGTTCAACGATTTTATGATGGTGACCTACCACGGTTCGTTCTTTGGCTTGCTTAACCCATTTGCATTGCTATGTGGTCTTGTTAGCTTGTCTATGATCTTGCTGCAAGGAATGACCTGGCTGCAAATGAAGACTACCGATGAAGTGCATTCACGAGCTCGCTCTATTGCGCAAATCATGGGTTTGGTTGTTGTGGTCACGTTTGTGGCGGCAGGAGTTTGGATTCAGAATATCGAAGGCTACGTAGTGACAAGTATTATCGATACTAATGCGCCTTCTAACCCGCTAAACAAAGAAGTGATCCGAGAAGCGGGCGCTTGGATGAACAACTTTTATGCGTATCCAGCCATGTGGTTAGCGCCAATAACGGGTATCGTTGGTGCCCTGTTAGCGGTGTTGTTTGCTAAAATTGACCGAGCTGGCTTTGCATTTCTGTCTTCCAGTTTAGCGAATACGGGTATTATTCTGACGGCTGGCTTTGCCATGTTCCCGTTTGTGATGCCTTCAGATTTGCTTCCAAACCACAGTTTAACGATGTGGGATGCAACGTCGAGTGAGCTGACTCTTAACTTAATGACAGCCGTCGCATTTGTTATGGTACCTGTTATCTTGGCCTACACAACGTGGACGTACTACAAGATGTTTGGCCGTATCAATAACCAGTTTATCGAAGATAACAAAAACTCACTTTATTAAGGAGCGTAACGTATGTGGTATTTTGCATGGATTTTAGGCATTTTACTTGCCTGTGCATTTGGCATCATTAACGCTCTTTGGTTAGAGCATTCAGAAATGATGGATAAAGATAGCGAATAACAGAGAGACCGCTTGGTTTCATTTGTAATGATGGGACATAAGTCGATACAATTTTTGCTACTAAATGATGAAATAACATCCAAGTTAGCGCTACCTCTTTGAGGCAGCGCTAATTTTTTATCTGAAAGGGAGCAAAACCATTGATAGCACTTGTACTAATAGTGATAACTTGCGTTATAGTACATCCAATATTTAATTGACAATGGGTATTACTTTGCATCCAAGTGCCTCAGTTTTTAGCTGGCCAGTCACGGTCTATTACGAAGACACAGACGCTGGGGGAGTGGTATACCATTCTAATTATCTGAAATATTTTGAACGTGCACGAACCGAAATGCTTCGAAGTATTGGGGTCTCACAACACCGCTTACTTGAAGAGAATATCGGGTTTGTCGTGCGACATATGGATATCGACTTTTTGCAGGGCGCCCGCCTTGATGAGCAACTCAATGTGGTTACCACCATCGCAGTAAAGAAAAAAGCATCAATGACCTTCTGTCAAGAGATCGTAAATCTCGACGGGAAGACATTGTGTAAAGCGACGGTTAAGGTAGCATGTATCGATAATGTGAAAATGAGGCCAAAAGCAATGCCTCAATCTATAGCTTTGGAGTTAATAGAAAGTGACTGCTGATATTTCGTTTGTAGAACTGATACTAGAAGCCAGTATTCTAGTTCAATTAGTTATGTTGATTTTGCTTGGCATGTCAGTCGCTTCTTGGGCAATGATCATTAAGCGCAGTAAAATTTTGTCTCAAGCTTCTAAAGACAGCGAATCATTTGAAGATAAATTCTGGTCAGGTACGGATCTCGCGGTTCTTTATCAAGACGTTAAAAAAAGAAAAGATAATCTTTCGGGCACAGAAGAGATTTTTTATTCTGGCTTTACCGAGTTTGCTCGCCTGCGTAAATCCAATGCAGATTCACCCGCATTTATCATGGAAGGAACAGGTCGTGCGATGCGCGTAGCCGTTGCAAGAGAAGTTGATGACCTAGAGACTAACTTGCCTTTCTTGGCTACCGTCGGTTCTATTAGTCCATACATTGGCCTATTTGGTACGGTATGGGGGATCATGCACGCCTTCATCGCATTGGGTGAGGTTAAGCAAGCAACATTGTCTATGGTTGCGCCGGGTATCGCCGAAGCACTTATTGCTACAGCAATGGGCTTATTTGCCGCGATTCCAGCTGTCATGGCATACAACCGCTTTAGCAGTAATGTTGGTAAACTTGAGCATAACTACGCGACCTTCTCTGAAGAATTCCACAGTATTTTGCACCGCCAAGCAATGGCAGGTAGGGATTAACCATGGCGGGTTATCAACCAAAAAAACGTAAGATGACAGCGGAAATAAACGTTGTACCCTACATCGATGTTATGTTGGTTTTGCTGATCATATTCATGGCAACCTCACCATTTGTGACGCAGGGGGTCGATGTCGAATTACCACAAACGAGCAGTGCAAAAGCCGCATCGGAACTTGCTGGTGACACCGATAGCAGCTTTATCATCGTAGAGATTGATAAAGATGGCGTCTTAGGTTTGAGCGTGAACGACGAAGAAGTTCAGCGTGGCATTTCAATGCAGGATGCGATCATTCGAGTCAAAGCAGAACTGTCGATTAAACCTGACTCACCGGTTGCGGTCGGTGGTGATGCAGCAACACCGTATGCAGATATCGTGTTAGTGCTTGATGAACTAAGCCGTGCAGGTATCCCTAAGGTTGGCCTGTTAACGGAATTAAGGGATTAGATCCGCATTACTCATGAAAGAAACTAACTCAAAAAACAGTAATTATCGGAATCCCATTGTTATTTCTTTAGCAATGCACATCGTGCTGATTGTTGCTTTGCTTTGGGGCTCAGACTTTAGCATGTCAGAGCCTGAGACTAGTGGTCAGATGGTTCAAGCGGTTGTTATCGACCCGAACCTGGTCAAACAGCAGGCGCAAAAAATTCGTAGCCAGCGAGAAGAGGCGGCGAAAAAAGAACAAACTCGTTTAGATAAGCTAAAGAGAGAGAGCGAGCAGCTAGAAAAGAATCGCAAAGCGGAAGAAGAACGCATTCGCAAATTGAAAGAACAACAAGCGGCAGAAGCCAAGGCAACCCGTGAAGCTGAGAAAAAACGCGCTGCGGTCGAGAAAGAACGCAAAGCGGAAGAAGCCCGAGTTAAGAAAGAGCGAGAGAAAGCCAAAAAGTTAGAAGCTGAACGCAAGCTAAAAGAGGCTGAAAATAAGCGAGCAGAAGAAGAGCGAATAGCGAAACAAAAAGCAGCGATTGCCAAGGCTGAACAAGAACGCCTTGTCCAAGAAAAAGCAGCAAAAGAAGCAAAAGAAGCAGCGGAACGGGCGGAGAAAGCTCGAATTGCAGAAGAAAAGGCCGCAAAAGAGGCGGCAGAAAAAGCTCGCCAAGAAAAGCTTCGTTTAGAGCAACTTGAAAAAGAACGCAAAGAGCAAGAAGCTGCGTTGAATGATATTTTCGCAGGTATGGAAACGGAGAATGAGCGCAATTCTTCGGCGCAATCAAAATTTGCCCAATCAGAAGCCGCTCGTTACGGCAATATGTATAAGCAAATGATCGAACAAAACCTGCTGATCGAGGACAGCTTTAAGGGAAAGTCTTGTCGAGTTAACCTTCGCTTGATACCCGCAGGCGACAATGCTCTATTGGGAAGATTATCGATTGTCAACGGTGATGATCGCTTATGTGCAGCAACGAAAAGAGCAGTAGCAAAAGTAAATTCGTTTCCACTGCCGGTTGATCAGCCCAGTGTCGTTGAACGATTGAAAGACATTAATTTAACCGTTGAACTGTAACAATCATAAAGGAAAAGCGAGTGATTAAGCGAATAATTTTAGGATGTTTGTTGTTACTATCGAGCTCAGTTCAATTAGCCAATGCGGCACTTGAGCTGGTTATTACTGATGGTATCGATTCCGCAAGACCCATCGCCGTTGTGCCATTCCAATGGCAAGGTGAAAAGCCATTGCCCCATGACGTATCGGCGGTGATAGCGTCGGATTTGCAGCGCAGCGGAAAATTCAGCCCTGTCGCCACAAGCAACATGCCACAAACGCCTTATTCAGAATCTGAGATAGCCTTTGATTCATGGGTAGCCCTTGGTGTTGATTCTTTATTGACGGGCACCATCTCGAAAGGCGAGGGTGATAATTACGTCATCAATTACCAGTTAGTAGATGTTGTTCGTGGTCAGCTAACCCAAGGTCAGAGTAAAGCATTAAGCGAAGATGGCCAATTAGTGCTTTCCAAAGATCATGTTCTGTTTAATAAGAAAGCAACCGTACCAGGCCCAAGATTGCGTGAATATGCGCACCGAATCTCCGATTTGGTGTATAAAGAGCTGACTGGCGAACGTGGCGCATTTTTGACTCGTGTCGCTTATGTTGTAGTACAAGATAAAGACCCATATCCATACCAATTAAGAGTTGCGGATTATGACGGTTATAACGAACGATTAGTGCTACGTTCTAAACAACCGTTGATGTCACCAGCATGGTCACCTGACGCAAAACAACTCGCGTACGTCAGTTTCCAAAATGGGCAAGCTGAAATCTTCATCATGGATATTTATACCGGGAAACGGGAGAAGATCACCTCGTACCCTCGTCATAATGGCGCACCAAGGTTTTCTCCTGATGGTGATAAGTTAGCGTTGGTATTATCAAAAACTGGGTCTCTTCAGGTTTATACCTTTGATTTGAGTTCAAAGAAATTGACGCAAATTACTCGTGGTAGATCAAATAATACGGAACCGTATTGGCATCCGGATGGAAAATCATTAATCTTTACCTCTGATAGAGGTGGTAGACCGCAGATTTATAACGTAAATTTGGCAGATGGTTCGACCAAACGTCTGACTTGGCAAGGCAGCCAAAACTTAGGAGGTCAAATTACCCCTGACGGTCGATTCCTTGTTATGGTGAATCGAAGTAATTCAGGGTTTAATTTAGCCAAACAAGATTTAGAAACTGGTGCAATGCAAATACTGACAAGTACATTGCTTGACGAGTCTCCAAGTATTGCACCTAATGGTGGTATGGTCATATACAGTTCTATCTATAATAAAACGAATGTACTTTCGATGGTTTCGATAGATGGGCGTTTTAAAGCTAGATTACCGGAAACAAACGGGCGCGTAAGAGCACCTGCTTGGTCACCGTTTTTATAGTAAATAAGTATTAATTAGTTAAGGGAAAAATATAATGCAGCTTAATAAAGTTCTTAAAGGTCTACTCATTGCTCTTCCTGTATTAGCAGTAACAGCTTGTAGCTCTAGCGATGAAGCAACAAGTGCTTCAGGTACAGAGACTAATCAATCAACTTCAGGTTCAGAGAACACGGTAGATACAACAGTAGTGACTCCAGTTGATTCATACGGTGAGCTAACAGAGCAAGAGCTTAAAGAACAAGCTTTGCGTGAAACTCAAACTATTTACTTTGCATTCGACAACGCGACTATTGCTGGCGATTACGAAGAAATGCTTGCAGCACACGCGGCTTACCTAAGTAAAGATGCTAGCCTAGAAGTTACTATCGAAGGTCATGCAGACGAGCGCGGTACTCCTGAGTACAACATCGCTCTTGGCGAGCGTCGTGCACAAGCGGTAGCGAACTACCTACAAGCACTTGGTGTACAAGCTGACCAAATCTCTATCGTTAGCTACGGTGAAGAAAAACCTCTTCTACTTGGTCAGTCTGACGAAGTATACGCTAAGAACCGTCGTTCAGTTCTTGTATACTAATTTTCGCATTGTGCTTAAGTAGTTATTATACCTAGGTGATAAATTGCACCTAGGTTATCAATACACTTATGCTGCAAGACAAGTTATGCGACAAGACAAATAGAGGAATAGCCTCATGTTCAGTAACTCAAAGCGAGTTTTAACGCTTATGTTACTGGCAAGTGCAGCCAATACATCTTACGCTGCACCAGCTCCAGTATCGGACTTAAGCAATACAGCTCCAGCCACCACATCATCAGCACGTACAGTGAATTCTTCTGAAACCGATATCCAACGTCTAGAGCGATTGCTAGATAATCGAAATCGTGTTCAATTGACTATGCAGCAACAAATTGACGACATGTCGATGGAGATCAGTGATCTTCGTGGTCAACTTGAAAAGAACAGCTATGATATGCAGCAAATGTTGCAGCGCCAGCGTGAGCTTTTTATAGAATTAGACAAAGTCCGCACCGAAATTAAGACCGTTGAAGCGCCTGTTGTTGATTCTTCCGACACACAACAACCCGTAGGGACATTCAGCAGCAATGTTGATGAGCAAACCGCCTATCAAAATGCCGTCGATCTTGTGCTTAAAGAGCGCGATTACGCGGGTGCTATCGTTGCACTGAAACAGTTTCAGGTGGATTTTCCAGATTCTTCATTTTCATCGAATGCACACTATTGGCTAGGGCAACTTTATTTCGCTAAGAAACAAGATAAAGAAGCCGTCAAGAGTTTTGCTGCGGTTGTGTCATACCAAGATTCTAACAAACGTGCCGATGCATTAGTTAAGCTTGGTGACATTGCCAAGCGAAATAATAATCAAGCAGCAGCACAAAAATACTATCAGCAAGTTGTGGATGAATACCCAAACAGTTCATCAGCAAAATTAGCACAACAAAACTTATAGTTTACGGCAATATCTGCCTAAATTGCTTGTCTAGAAGAGGTGGTTATTCCGCCTCTTTTTCTATTGGCCCAAACTCCTTTGATTCAGGCCATGTTTAAGGTGTACAATGCTTGGATTCATGGAAGTTGCATAGAGCAAGAGCAATGAGCCACATATTAGACACAGTTGAAACAATATACCCATTTCCTCAAAAACCAGTCCCTTTGAGCGATGTTGAAAAGCAAACCTATATTGCTAGCATCAAGTCACTACTGGTCGAAAAAGACGCGGTTTTGATCGCGCATTACTACACCGATCCTGAAATCCAAGCCCTCGCTGAAGAAACGGGCGGATTTGTGGGAGATTCGTTAGAAATGGCCAAGTTTGGTAATCGTCATCCAGCCAGCACACTCATTATTGCCGGTGTTCGATTTATGGGGGAGTCGGCTAAGATTCTAACCCCAGAAAAGACCATTTTAATGCCAACATTAGAGGCCGAGTGTTCCCTTGATCTTGGTTGTCCTGCTGATAAGTTCTCGGCTTTTTGTGATGCCCACCCTGATCACACCGTTGTGGTATACGCAAATACATCTGCGGCGGTTAAAGCAAGAGCCGATTGGGTCGTGACATCAAGCATCGCCTTAGAAATTGTTGAACAACTCGACAGTGAAGATAAACCTATTTTGTGGGGTCCCGACCGACACTTAGGCTCTTACATTGCAAATAAAACCGGCGCAGACATGTTGCTGTGGCAAGGTGAGTGTGTTGTTCACGATGAATTTTCCGCAGATGCACTGCGTAAGATGAAAGCGGTTTACCCAGATGCCGCTATTTTGGTTCACCCGGAATCACCAGCCAGTGTAGTTGCACTTGCTGACGCCGTGGGCTCGACAAGCCAACTTATAAAAGCGGCGAAAGAGTTACCTCAAAAGAAACTGATTGTTGCTACCGATAAAGGTATTTTCTTTAAAATGCAGCAATTAGTACCAGAAAAAGAGCTAGTAGAAGCGCCAACAGCCGGTGCGGGCGCTACCTGTCGCAGCTGTGCACATTGCCCTTGGATGGCGATGAATGGCCTCAAAGCGATAGAAACGGCTCTGCGTGACGGCGGTGATGAGCATGAGATCTTTGTTGACGAAGCGTTAAGAGTGAAATCGTTGATCCCTCTAAATCGTATGCTAGATTTTGCTGAGCAGCTCAATATTAAAGTTAAAGGCAATGCATAGAGGTTAATCCTCTTCTTTATCAGGCTACTGCTTCACGAACATAGCTATTTTATGTTGTGCCGATGGACGTATCGGAGCTTCAACTAGAAAGCACGATGTAAAAAGCCATACAAATCAATATAGACATGTGAAATAAAAAAGCCTACTTATCTAAGTAGGCTTTTTTGTTTTTGGAAAACTCTTTAGCCCAATACAAACGCTTATTGCTGTTCCGCTAAAAGAACACCACGCTGAGTCAACCCGCAAAGCATTACTGGAATGGCATTAAAAATTTCTTCAAATTGCTCCATCCCTTCGATGCCTTGTTCAGCAAGCGTGCTAACCGACGTTTCAGGATCGTAAAGCATGCTTAACGACAGCAATACACCGCCAAGAAGCGCATTGTCTTCACTTTGCTCAGGCATGATGGTTTCCCAGTCGTCACGTGCTAATTGCCAACCTTGCAGCATACCTTCGCAAAAATCTCGGGTTTGTTTAGTGACAATATCTTCTTCATCGAGTGCACATAGATTTGGCCATTCCCAATTGCCATCTAAAAGCGCAGGGCGGTATGAGTTCCAAATTTGAATGACGAGTTCGACGTAACGCTCAAGCTGTTCACCATCGCTAAAGGGTGCTGTGTCTGCTCCTCCCCACAAGAACGGTAGCCACTCTTCAGGTGGGAGGACGTTTGGTGCAGCAGCCATTGAGGCTACAAACCCTTGCGTTCTTGCTTCATTAAGAAGCTTTCCTTCTAGCTCAGGTAAAGAGAGGATATTGTCTAAAGTCAAAATAGATCCATTGGTTTGAATTGATGTTATTCCTATAGTACCAACTCAAATACTAACGAAAAAGACTTGATGCCCGATAATATTCACTATAATTTTTAATAAACATAAAATAATTCAAGTCATTATATGGAAATCAGTTCCTCACTAAAAAGAAAAAGCATTTTGGCGCTTGGCGTCTATTTGTTTTTCTTTATCGCTATGATCGGCACGGTGACCTACCTCGTTGTTGAACCCCTAGTGCGGTCAAAGCTAGAGCAAAGCTTAGACTTAAAAACAGAGCTGTTGGCTTCTCAATTAGAACAACCACTCAACAGTGCAATTGGCGTTCTTCACGGAATCGCGAGTATTGGAGAGGCCAATCACTCACAGAAGATTCAAGCCAAGATATTAAGCTCATTATTTAAAACGTTAGACGGTGCAGTTGAGAGTGGTGGGCTTTGGCCTGAACCTTACACCATTGATAAAGATATTCCTTACATGAGCCTTTATTACAATCGTTCCAGTGATGGGCAGGTAGATAATATCAAGTCATGGAATAACCCAAGTACTGGGGGCTACGTTCAAGAAGCATGGTATACCGTTGCGGTTGATGCGCCGAAGGGAAGTGTTTTTTGGTCAGAGGTCTATATTGATGCCTACACCCACATCCAGATGATTTCTATTACTTCTCCCTATTATATTGATGACCAATTCTCTGGCGTGGCAACAGTGGATCTGTCTTTGGCTGATTTGATCGACTTTATTCAAAACAATGCCAAAGAGCATGATTTGGGGTTTATTCTTCGCGATGGATTGAATGAGGTCATTACCGAGCACAACTTTAAAAAATCAGACACTATCTATATCAGTTCTCACCAATTTGGCGAATTTAAATGGATGATAGACGTTGTTAATGCAAAAAGAACCGTCAACGACAATGTGTATGCATTGGTAACCAGTATAGAGCTCAGTATCATGCCAATCCTATTATTGTGCGTTATGGCTGGCTATTACCTGATCAATCAGTTCTTAATAAGACCGATTGTCTTGATCGCAAAGAAAGTCGACGCGTCTAAAGAGGGGGGCATCATTGAAGTCGCTTATCGAAGTAACGATGAAATCCGTCGTCTTATCGACACATTCAATCAAAAAACGGTGTATTTAGAAGCTGAAAAAGTGAAAGCGCAGGCATCGACCAAAGCGAAAAGTGCCTTTCTAGCAGTGTTATCTCACGAGATTCGAACGCCAATGAATGGGGTATTGGGTACGGCACAAATTTTGCTGAAAAGTAACTTAACGCCTGACCAACGTAAGCATCTAAAAAGCCTGCAAGAATCAGGCGAGCATATGATGACATTACTTAATGAAATACTGGATTTCTCCAAGATAGAACAAGGCCATTTAGAATTCGAACGAACCCCTTTTCCTATTGATTCTATCATCGGCAGCATCAACAGCGTTTACCACACATTGTGTACCGAAAAAGGTCTCCAATTCAAAGTCTACTCTGAGATTCCATCGGGGCGCTGGTAC
The DNA here is from genome assembly GCF_000287055.2 of Vibrio genomosp. F10 str. ZF-129. GTDB lineage: Bacteria > Pseudomonadota > Gammaproteobacteria > Enterobacterales > Vibrionaceae > Vibrio. Next base: position 27,044 of record NZ_AJYQ02000097.1, read on the forward strand.
AACGCAGACAAAGCACGCCTTAGACAGATATTGTTCAATTTACTCAATAATGCCGTTAAGTTCACCTCTAGAGGATTTGTAGAGGTTTATTTAAAGGAAAAGATGGTCGGGGAGCAATTACATCTTTTGATAAAAGTGAGAGATACAGGTATTGGTATTTCTAAAGAAGCACAAAGCCGTGTTTTCAAACCGTTTGAGCAAGCCGAATCGAGTACCACGCGTCGCTTTGGTGGAACGGGCTTAGGGCTTGCGATCGTGAAACAGATCGTCGAGCTTAATGGGGGAGGCGTTTCCGTTACGAGTGAAATGGGAATTGGCACCAGTTTCGAAGTTTCGCTATTGATAGAAGCGACGTCCTCTGGCTCAGTTGAACTGAATGTTCATAGGAAGTTGAACTACAGTGGGCTAAAGGTCTTGATTGTTGAAGACAATAGAACCAATACCATCATCATTGAAACTTTTATGAAAGGCAAAGGCTTCGAATGTGATTGTGTTGAAAATGGCGAGCAAGCGCTGGTGGCGGTCGCTCAAACACAATACGATCTTATTTTGATGGATAATCATATGCCAGTAATGGACGGCGTTGAAGCGACATCAAACATTCGGTCTATGAATGATGATCGTAATAAAGTGCTGATATTTGGGTGCACAGCTGATGTGTTTATCGAAACAAGAGAAAGAATGCTAAGTGCAGGTACTGATTACATTATTTCCAAACCGATAGATGAGTCTGCACTTGATGATGCCCTTTACCGTTATGCTTCCAAGCTTTATCAATACCATTCAGAAAAGAGCTTGGGCTCAGAAGTTCTCATATCAGAAGAGGTATTGGTTCGATTTTATGTTGAGCTCGATAATCAACATTTCTTTCAAGCGAAAGAGATTATTGAGGACATTGCGATAACTCTTACTCCTTACGAAGATCAAGTATTGATGGATAAGCTCAAGGAAATTGTTCGATGTTTGGAATTGGAAGAGCAGCCCCAGACCGAAGATGTTGATGTGATAACCGTAATGCTCAGTAAGTACTGTAATTAACTTACACAACACCGGGTGGAATTGATTGAAAAGTGAGCTATATCTTGTTTTCTAGTTTGAGTATCTAGTTTTTCATTCAATATTAGTTATTTATTTACCGATCTATTTTAAATTCGAAGTATATATCTGCAATTACTGTGTTCTAATAGCGAAATAATCCAGCCTGAATTACAAGGCTGGTTTGTTGTGTTAGCTACTTGCTATTTAACCAGTTATTTATATTGCAGAGGAAGACCATGAAAGCCCGCGCCCCTTTTTGTATCCGTCATGCTGCGGCAGATACGTTTGCGATGGTAGTATTTTGTTTTTTATCGGGGATGATTATCGAAATTTTTATCTCTGGTATGACATTTGAGCAATCTTTGGCGTCGAGAACTCTTTCGATCCCAGTCAATATAGCGATTGCATGGCCATACGGGTTATTTAGAGATTACGTATTGAGACAGGGAAGAAGGATTTCTGATACTGGCTTAGTGAAGAATATTGCGGATTTGTTTGCTTATGTGCTTTTTCAATCTCCTGTTTACGCGGCGATTTTATTGGTTGTCGGAGCATCGAGTGATCAAATCATGACAGCAGTGACCAGTAACGCAGTTGTTTCATGTGGGATGGGAGTACTTTACGGATACTTCCTAGATACGTGCCGTAAGTTGTTTAAGGTTCCAGGATACTGTCCGCAGGCCTAAGACATTTTGCTGAAAAAATGCGCTTAAATGTCAATTAGTAAGCACTTAATCAATGTTGATGGCTTTTTTTAGCAATAGCACTTGACCAAGTAGAGCAGAATCATTAAATTAGCGCCTCGTTAACGCATAACGTTAACACACAAAACGGTGAGTTGTCCGAGTGGCTGAAGGAGCACGCCTGGAAAGCGTGTATACGGCAACGTATCGAGAGTTCGAATCTCTCACTCACCGCCACATTTTAAGCCTCTGATTTATCAGGGGCTTTTTCGTATCTGAAGCCTAGCAATGCATTTCTGAAAGCACGCAGAAGATTATAAACAATATCAACAAGCCCTAGTATGACTCGTTCTAAGCTGAGACAGAGCATACTTCTTTGAAAGGACGCTAGCCAATGGTAGGAAACCGAGTTCTGGGTGTGGGGCGAGTTCAAGCAGATGTTCGCTGTGGATGGCGGGACAAGGCGCAGAGGTTATTGTATTAGAGCCTTTCGCTGCCATGCTCGACCAAGGAAAGGAGTTAACAGGTAATAAGGTTATTTGGCTTAATGATGAGCTCATATCGCTAAACTATCCCTTCAATGGAGCGATTAACGGTGTTCTTGGCGAAAGAGAATATAACGCCTTCGGATGCTAATTGAAAATCACTCACAAGAGGTTCGCACGCCTAGAATCTAGGCGGCTATCTGAGGCTTACACCTGCTCGTCACAATACCAGTAACCTTTGTTTACTAAATCAGTAAGAAGAGCGATGTCGGCGCTCCCGATTGGTCGATTAAAATCCGAAGCACTTAACGTGTCAGAGTTACAAAGCCTGTGTAAAAAGTCCTGTTGTTCTAAATCAACTTTAAACATGTTGCCATCGATATAAGCGACACATGGCTCTGACTCGTTGTATAACGCACGTAATCCAGAGACTTTCATAAAGGTCACCTCGTTAGCGAGTTGTAGAGAGATCTCTTCACTTTGCCACACGTCTTCTGGCGGATACAGTGCTAACTGATGGCGAGATTGGCTTAGCATGCTGCCCATAAAGTCCTTGAGCGTATCCGGTTCTTCTATCGCTCGTGTTAGCATTTCTGTCAGCAGAGTGAGGTCACTAGAAAGAATCTCTCCGTGCTGAGCTTGCGTTTTCAAGTTTGGATTGTGAAGATGCACATCCCCAATATCATGAGCTAACACATAATCGGCGAAGTTGCTGACCAGCTCTTGTTCTTTTGGTGAGCGGTATCCCATCGAATAACTCATCGAAGGCTCTAATGCGACACCTTCATGTGGGAAACCGGGTGGAATATACAAAATGTCACCAGGCTCTAGAATGTCATCAATGATGGCATCGAATCCTTCTATTTGTCTTAGGGCTGCCGCACGTTGCGTTTCTTTGTATTGCCCGACATCTTTATCTCCAACTCGCCAGTGACGCCTACCACTGCCCTGAATAATAAATACATCATATTGATCGATGTGTGGGCCAACTCCGCCACCGGTTTCGGAATAACAGATCATGAGATCGTCGAACAACCACTGAGGCAGATGCTTAAAAGCGTGAGATAGCTCAGCAACGCCCTCGTGCCAATGGTTCGCGGCTTGCACGATCAATTGCCAGTGTGAGGCAGGCAATTGGCTGAACTTCGCTTCATCGAACGGCCCATGTTCTGCAATCCATTTATTATCAAAATTAGACACATAGCGAGAATCGACTTCTTCTTCCATGGTTAGGCCAGCCAGCTCTTCAGGGCTGATTGGGTCTTCAAAACGTGCGAATCCTCCTTTAATAGTGGTGGGCTTTTTATGCCAAAACTCAGCAAGAAAGGAATCTAGGGAAAACGAAAGTTGATACATGTTTTTACCAATTTAAGGGTGGGTATAAATAGCGTGACTACAATGACAATGACTACAGACGTGATGACAGTTTGGATTCAATATCTGACTTGACTATCTCTATGGCTTTTAGGGCGGTTGTTAGATCGACTTCGTTGGATTCAAGAAGATAAATAAGATCCACAGCCAACTTGATTTCATCTGGCGCGTTGTCCAGCGGAGAATTATTTTCATTCGGCATCTTTTCATGCGGGATATTTTCGTAAGACATAATTATTGGTTCTTTTCTCTAAAGGTAATTTGCTTTTCTATCTTTAGCTTGGCTTCTTGGCAGCGCTGTAACCTTTGTTCCGTGGCAAGTAAAGATTGCTGAGCCTGCTGTTGATGAAAAGAAGGGGCCTGAGATAGCTCTAGCTGTTTCTCTATTATCATATCACGCAGGCGAATTTCCCACTCCTGGTGTTGAGCCAGTTCCTGATAAAGTGCATTAATCGGCTTTCGGTAGTAGCTTGAATGCTTGGGTTCACTTTTGCGAATACCCTGCGTTGAAAGCTCTCTCTGAATAGCGCTTATTTGAGCGAGCAAACGTTCAGATAAAAACTCCGCTCTATCGGCCGTGAGTTTTTTCGCTTGTTCTTCACGAATGATGGTTTTAAAGGTCGACTGGGTTTCAGTGACGCAAGGGACCAGCAATCTCCCGTGGCAATGAAAAAGGCGCTCATCGAACAAGGGTTTATGATGCTCACCACGAGAGCGATCTAATTGCGCGGCCTGATGTGCCAATTGTTCAAGAATGGGCTTTAAGTTTGAAAAATGACTCATAGATTATACGACTCGTTCCATGGGGTTACGATTTCAGGGGCCATCATAAGCTCACAAACCATGCTTCATACGCTAGTTTTACGGCCAATACACTCACTACAGTTATAAAGACAGGACGAATGAACTTAGCGCCAAATCGAATAGCTGAATGTGCTCCCACGTAGGCTCCCGCCATAAGACAAACACCCATGGTTAACCCAAGTACCCAGTCAATGTGGCCAAGAACAGCGAAAGTGACAAGAGAGGTAAAGTTGCTGGTGAAATTCATTGCTTTAGCAAGGCCAGAAGCTAATAGAATATTGAGGCGGTACAACGCCATAGAACTCACAGTCCAAAAAGCGCCAGTTCCAGGCCCTGCGACACCATCATAAAACCCCAATGTTAGCCCCTGGATAATCTGCTTCTTGCGAATCGATGGTGTGTACTTTGGCAAGACATTCTTAGTTGAATGGGGCGTTTTATGAAAAATGGTGTAAACCGCGGAGGCGAGAATAATCAAAGGAAGCCCTTTTTCTAACCACTCCGTGCTTATTGCATCAACAATTAACGTCCCAAAAATTGCACCAAATAAGGTGGCGACAAACGCATGCCGCCAGAATTTAGGCTTGAACAGTTTTTTCTTGTAATAGGTAAAAGCAGCCGTCGAAGAAGCAAAGGTGGCCGCCAGTTTATTGGTTCCTAACGCGATATGTGGGGGTAACCCAAGTGAAAGCAGGGCGGGTACGGTTAGCATTCCACCACCGCCTGCGACAGCGTCAATAAAACCAGCGACAAAAGCGACCAGCGCTAGCACAACCAGCATGGTCGGCTCTATTAATTCCATAAACTATTCTTCTATTTTATTTTTATTGTCGAGGCCGGTTTATTATTGGGCCTGTGTGAATTAAAAGCAGTGAGAACCAAAGCCGTGAGAATCAAAACGAACGAACCAAAAACGGCAATACGCACTATTTTATCGTTCTTTTAAACGGCGGAAGTGAATCAAGCAACGACTTCCCATAGCGTTTTGTCACTATGCGGCGATCAAGGATGTACACTTTACCAGAGTCTCGTTCTTTACGCAGTAAACGCCCAACCGATTGAATCAGTTTTTTACTGGCTTCAGGCACACTGATTTGCATAAACGGATTTCCGCCACGCTGTTCAATATATTCCGCGTGCGCTTGCTCAACAGGTGAGGTAGGGACACCAAAAGGAATCTTGGTAATGATGAGATTCTCCAATAGCTCCCCTGGCAAATCTAATCCTTCAGAAAAGCTCCCCGTACCAAACAGCACGCTTGTCTTCCCGCATTGAATCAACGTTTTGTGTTTGTTTAGGATTTCGTTGCGAGAGCTGTCACCTTGAACTTGAATCGCCCAACCTTTTTTAATAAAACCTTTTGCAAGGCCTTCAGCAACTTGGTTCATTTGCCAGTAAGAAGAGAATAAAACAAGATTGGCCTTCTTGTCTTCAATTAGCTTAGGCAATATTTCAATAAGATATTCAGTAAATTGAGGCGCCTGAGGCTCATATTTCATTTCAGGTACAATCAGCTCAGCTTGGTTTTGATAATCAAAAGGGGAAGCCAGTGCTAAAAATTGAGTGCCTGAATCGGGTTTGTCACTGACTCCTGTCTGGTGGCAGAAGAAGCGAAAGGAGTTGAGCGCTCGCATTGTGGCCGAAACCAAAATAGCGCCAATGCAACGGCTCCATAGTTGCTGATCTAACTGCCAACCGACTTCAAGAGGAGAAACGTTGACCGTGAAATCACTGTCGCTTTCTTTCGATACTTCTATCCAACGTGCAAGTGGCGCTCCTTTTTCGCGTGTTGGTTCTGCCATGAGAGTCCAAACTTGAGCGAGGTTTTCAAGCCGTTGCAGGTAAAAACCCAGCTCTGCTAATGCAGGCTCTGCCAACTTGCTCGATAGCTCTCCGTCTTTTAACCGCTCAGCGATCAGATCCGCTACTTTTGCCGCGGCCTGAGCCCCTTTATTGGACAGCTGCTTTAGTTCTGTCGCTTCTTTCTCTAGCCAAGAAGGGAGTTCTCCTCCTTCAAAACGATAGGTCCCTTCTTCAAATAATGAAGGGTCAAAGCGCTGACTGAGTTGAGTTAAAGAGGGAATTAATTGCTGAATGGAATCTTGAAGCTGGTTTTGGAAGCGACCGACTCGTTTTTCATCCGCTAAGTTAGCAAACTTACTGACCAGCTTATTCAGTCGCTCTAGCCAGGTTGCTGCACCTTTTAAGCTGGCTGACGCTGAAGAATGGTCGCGGGCAACGCGAGGTAAATGATGCGCTTCATCGAAAACATAAATGGTGTTTTCAGGTTCGGGAAGGATGACACCGCCGCCTAAATCAGCATCGGCCATGACTAAACTGTGGTTAGCAATAATGACATCGGCTTTGTCTAGTTCAGAACGTGCTTTTTGAAAAGGGCAAGAACGATGAGCGGGCAAACTATTATTGCAGCTGTGCTTATCGCTGACGATCGATTGCCATAATTCATCACGAATTGGTTTTGGCCATGAGTCTCTATCCCCGTCCCATTTCCCACCCACCAGTGACTTATACATGGTTTGAAGTAAATCAAGCTCATTTTTTTGGGGCTTCGATTCAAACATGGCCAACTGACCACCATCGACACCGCTCGCTGAGGCCAATTTTTCTGCGCAGCAATAACGTTGTCGTCCCTTCGCCAAGATGAAAGAAAACTCTCGGTCGGTAATGCGTCGAAAAAGCGGCAGGTCTTTGTTAATTAATTGTTCTTGCAATGCGACCGTGGCCGTCGAAATAACAACCTTACGATTATTGAAGACAGCAATCGGAATTGTTGCCATTAAATAGGCCAAAGATTTACCGATTCCGGTTCCGGCTTCGCCAACGAGGATGCGATTTTTTTTGTGATAATCACCACAAAGTGTTTTTGTGATTTCTGCAACAAGATAGTTCTGCGCTCGACGAGGGACAAAGTTATCGAGCTGAAATTGCAGGTTTTGATAACTTTTGCGGATAGATTGTTGAATTTTACTGGTTGACATACGGTGACCTAAATAGTGACCTGACGATGTTAGCACAAATCTCTAGTGTGTACTTAGTTCACGAAATTGAATGCTATTAGCTAAAAAATGGATCTTGTTCACAAAAAAAAGTTGAACCTTCATGGGGTTAGATTAATTTTATAACTAAAAATATATAAACCTCCAGCTAGATGGGTTTTGCGGTTAAATATTCTGATTTATTAACCTATTGGTAAGATTTTTAGGGTTTTAATCTAATTTTTGGTTTGTTAAATTTTTTATTTTTTACGCCAAAAGCTAAGATGTGACTCGAAAAAAAAGCACAAATTAGTGTAACTTATTGATTTTTATTGCTTTGACGTTTTTTTAGGTAAATTTTTAGAAGATTTGACACGCAGGATTATCTTTTGCAATCTAGACCACGAAATTTAGAGACGGTGACATTAAGCCATAAGAGCTTGAGCCACCATCAAAATAAAGGGAACCGGATAAGGATTTCCCATCTAACGAAAAGGCAGTGGATTAACATGAAAAAGACTCTATTAGCACTAAGTGTTATGGTTGCAGCTTCGTCTGCGAACGCAGGCATCGAAGTTTACAACAACGAAGGCGTTACCGTTAACCTTAAAGGTGACATCGAAGTTGTTTACGTACAAGATATCGGTGTGGATAAAGAATTCACTCAAGAAATTCAAGATGCAGACTTTGGTTTTGACGTTCGTTACGCAGTGAACGACGAATTCCAATTTGGTGGTTACTGGGAATTTGACGGTGCATCTGGTGATGTAACTGATGGAAAAAGCAGCAGTGCTGATGTTGGCGACGTTTACGTAGCAATGTACTCTCAGTCTTACGGTTCAATTAAATTTGGTCGCACTTGTGGCGCTCTAGATGATGCTGGTGTTGGTTCAGATTTCCAGTTCGGTGTAACTTCTTTCTTCAACAACAAGAGCTCTTTCTGTGCTGACGAAATGGCTCGTTACGACATCGACACAGGTATGTTCTACGGTACTCTTGCTCTTGCTCAAGACAAGAAAAGCGTAGATCAAATGGGTAAAGACGGTTCTTACCTTGACCTTAAAGCGGGTGTTCGTGTAGCAGATTTTGATTTCACAGCATACTACGGTGACGCAACGCTTAAAAACCGCACATCATCAAAAACATCTGACGTAGTTGTATCTGGTCCAGATGGTAACTACACTATCTCAAACACAGTTACTACTGCGCAGCCTCAAGCTGATGATTCAATCTTGGGTCTAGAAGCTCGTTTCGCTGGTGTTGAAAACCTTAACCTTGAGATTGGTTACTACCTAGTTGATTTCAAAGAAGTTGGTGCTGATAAAGTTAAAGCCGATACAATTGCACTTGCTGCTGATTACACCATCGATGCAGTAACTATAGGTGCTGGTTACAGTGTTACAGGCACTGACGTGGCTAACTCTAAAGACAAAGACAACTGGTTTGTAAACGCTGGTTACGGTTTTGCTCCAAACACAACAGCATATGTTGAAGTTGGTGGAAACGACGTAAGCGAAGACGATACTGGTTTTGCAGTTGGTGTTAAAGCTAGCTTCTAATCAAGCCTAGTATATCGTAATTATGAAAAGCCACCGCAAGGTGGCTTTTTTAGTTTTGTAAACAGCGACTTATATAGTTTTCGTCACGATATCAACGTGATACAGTGAGACGATATTAAGTATAGGATACGAGTTCAGGGAGTTAACTGACAGTGAATAAAATTAAATTGGCCATTTCTATCGCGTGCATAATGGCATTTTCAACGAATGCGGCGACATTAATTCCTGCGAAGGGTGTGTCCATTCTCTATATTAATGGTCAAAAAGCAGAAGCTAAAATTGGCAAGAATAACGTGTTAGAAGGTGAAACTCAGCTTATTGTGCGTATGGATAAAGAGCTTGGCCGGGGTAATAGTAAAGAAGTATTCACATCCGATCCTTATGTCGTGAACTTGGTCGTAACGGGTGATGAACTAAAGATTAATCATCCTGTGGCAAGAAGTACCATTGAAGCAGAGAGTGCATTTAAGTCGAAATCTCCTCAGTGGCGTATTACCCAAGATGGAACCGAGCTAAGCTACAGCCAAGAGCCGTTACCCAAGAAAAAAGGCATGTTACCATTTATGGGCCTAGATACGATCGTCAGCGATTACAATGAAGATAAAGGCATCTTCTTTGTCGATGGTGTGCTTACGGAAGCAACTGTCGCCCCTGCTAGTGTAGCAGCTGTCGCCACAACAACCGCAGTAGTGGCAACGTCAGCTGAGAGCAAAGTGGCGACAGAGGCTATCGCCAATGAACAGCCTAAGTTGGCTATCGAAGATACTCAGAATGTAGACCAACTGAAAGCTTGGTATCTCAAAGCATCAAAATCTGAGAAAAAAGAATTCCGCCGTTGGATGATCGATCAAGAATAAAGACTTAAATCTGAAGAGATTTATAACTTGAGAACAGATAGAAAGAGGAGCTTAGTGCTCCTCTTTTTGTTGATGTGAACATACTTGGGTGGGGTAGCTTACCTATATTGGCTTAATGTATTGGCGTTGGATGAGCGGGGTTACAAAGAGCTATTCTATAAAGCACTGCGATGACTGCACTGCAGTCGATATAGCGTCAACCAGTACCTTTATTTGATCTGCACTGGAGATAAATGGGGGCATCATATAAATGAGCTTGCCAAATGGACGAATCCATACCCCTTGCTTAACAAAGTGGGCCTGTATCACTTCCATATTCACGTTCTGATGTGTCTCGACCACACCAATCGCACCCAGCCAGCGAACATCTTTGACTTGCTCATATTCGAGTAACTTAGGCAGTTGCTGAGAAAATAGTGCTTCAATAGCTTTAGTCTGCGCTAGCCAGTTTCCTTGCTCAATCAGTTCTAAGCTTGCCGCGCCAACAGCGCAAGCCAGTGGGTTCCCCATAAAGGTTGGGCCATGCATAAAGCAGCTGGCTTCACCCGCACATACTGTATCAGCGACGTGTCTGGTAGTGATGGTTGCGGAGAGAGTCATATACCCGCCAGTCAAGGCTTTACCCACACACAGTATATCTGGCTCAATCTGAGCATGTTCGCAAGCAAACAACTTGCCAGTGCGGCCAAAGCCCGTGGCGATTTCATCTAAAATCAACAGCGCCCCATATTCATCGCAAAGTTTACGCACGCCTTTCAAATACTCAGGGTGATACATTCTCATTCCCCCTGCACCTTGAACGATGGGCTCCAGGATTACCGCGGCTACATCGTTGTGGTGTTCCCTTAGCTTGAGTTTGAAATCATCGAGATCTGAGTCATCCCATTCTTGCCAGTATCCGATTTTTGGCGAGTCCGCGAAAATATGCTCGGGTAAGAATCCTTTATATAGAGAATGCATTGAGTTAACAGGGTCGGTTACCGACATTGCGGCAAATGTATCCCCATGGTAGCCATCGCGTAGGGTTAGGAACTTTGATTTCGGCTGACCTTTCGCATGCCAGTATTGCAGCGCCATTTTTAAACTGACTTCAACCGCAACAGAGCCGGAATCGGCCAAAAACACTTTCTCTAAATTAGGGGGAGTTAAGCGAACAAGCTTCTTACACAGTTCAATAGCCGGGTTGTGAGTCATGCCTCCAAACATGACATGAGACATCTTGTCGATCTGGTTATGCGCCGCTTGGTTTAAATGAGGGTGATTGTAGCCGTGAATCGTCGACCACCAGGAAGACATACCATCCACCAATTGTTCTCCTGTCTCCAATTCAATAAATACACCTTCAGCGCCCACTACCGGATAACAGGTTAAAGGGTTAATGGTCGAAGTGTAGGGGTGCCAAATATGATTTTTATCGAAGTCTAGATCCATGCAAAGAAACTCTCTGTTTGTTTTTTGTACAAGTGTAAACCTGTTTGTTTTTATGCTGTTGACAGTCTATCGCTTATCAGTACACTAGCCAAGTATCCATAACAATAATGATGAATTACTTAATAAGGAAAGCGCTGTGCAAATACGTCACGATTGGACTCATGCAGAAGTTCAGCAATTAATGCAAAAACCATTCATGGATCTGTTGTTTGAAGCACAGCTCGTTCATCGGGAATTTCAGCCGCATAATCATGTCCAAGTCAGTACTTTACTCTCTATTAAGACGGGCGCTTGTCCGGAAGATTGTAAATACTGTCCACAAAGCGCTCGTTATCAAACCGGTGTAGAGAAAGAACGTTTGATGGAAGTAGACCGGGTACTGGATGCCGCGCAGAAAGCCAAGCAAGCGGGCTCAACCCGTTTCTGTATGGGCGCCGCGTGGAAAAATCCGAAAGAACGCGACATGCCGCACCTGACCGAAATGATCAAAGGTGTCAAAGAGCTAGGGCTAGAGACCTGCATGACCCTTGGCATGCTAGAGCCTAAACAGGCAAAAGTACTGGCTGACGCTGGCCTTGATTATTACAACCATAATTTGGATACATCGCCAGAATTCTATGGAAACATCATTACCACCCGAACCTATCAAGATCGTTTGGATACCTTGTCTCATGTTCGTGACGCAGGAATGAAAATCTGCTCTGGCGGCATTATCGGCCTTGGCGAGAGCACCAATGATCGCGCAGGCTTATTTGTTGAGCTGGCGAACCTTCCAGTGCAACCAGAGAGTGTGCCAATTAACATGTTGGTTAAAGTAAAAGGGACCCCCCTTGAAGAAGTCGATGATGTTGACCCATTTGACTTCATACGCTTAATCGCTGTTGCCAGAATTATGATGCCAAAGTCTGCGGTTCGCCTGTCGGCTGGGCGTGAAGGGATGAACGAGCAAATGCAAGCTCTGTGCTTTATGGCCGGTGCAAACTCTATTTTTTACGGATGCAAGCTACTGACCACGCCAAATCCAGGTGAAGACAGCGATATGCAGCTATTTAAGAAACTGGGCATTAATAGCCAGCAAGTGGTTCAAAAACCCGATGAGATTCAAGAGAGTGAATTACTTGATCGCGTGACAGAGCGCGTTGCTTCTCGCCCGACGAAAGACGACTTGTTTTACGAAGCGTCAGTGTAATCTCTATGAACCAAGGCTTTAACAGCAGAATAGAGAAAGCGCTGCACATAAGGCGTTCACAAAGCCTGACTCGATCTTTGCTGCCGACGCTGAATGGAAACACCGCAGAGCTGACTAGAAATAACCAACGACTGATCAACTTTTCCAGTAATGATTATTTAGGGTTAGCGAACGATAGTGAACTGATTCAAGCTTGGCACAAAGGCCTGGATATTTATGGGTGTGGCAGTGGCGCTTCACCCCTTGTGACAGGTTTTACACCCGCCCATCAGAATTTTGAACGGGCGCTGTGTGAGTGGTTGGCTTTTGAGCGAGCCATACTCTTTTCATCGGGGTTCAGTGCGAATCAAGCGCTGTTATTCACATTGTTAGAAAAATCCGATGTTGTTTATCAGGATAAGCTAAACCACGCTTCGCTGATGGAGGCGGGAATGCTGTCACCCGCTGCAATGCGTCGATTTAGACATAACGATACCGATCATTTGGCTTCATTACTAAAGGATCCGATGAGCGAAACAGCGAATAAATTGGTTGTTACCGAAGGTGTGTTTAGTATGGATGGCGATAAAGCGCCACTGCAATCCATCTCGAATCTGATCGGTGAAACCGCTTGGTTAGCCGTAGATGACGCCCATGGGATTGGCGTATTAGGGGATGAAGGGAAAGGCAGTTGTGATATCCACCAGGTAAAGCCCAACATTCTTATTGTGACCTTCGGTAAGGCGTTTGGTTTATCAGGATCAGCGATTCTTTGTGATAGCGATGTGGGCGATTACCTCACCCAGTTTGCTCGGCACCATGTCTATTCAACCGCGATACCACCCGCACAAGCTTATGCTTTATCTCATGCTTTACATATGATTCAAACGCAGCACTGGCGTAGAGAAAAACTGTTCAATCTAAAATCGATTCTGAATGATCAACTGAGCGGGTTTGAGCAAGTTATAGAAACGCAGACCCCAATCAATCCGATCATCATAGGTGGTTGTGATCAGGCTCTGTCAGCCGCTCAGAAACTTGAGCAACTTGGCTTGGGTGTTACGGCGATTCGTGCACCTACTGTTCCAGCAAACATGAGTCGTTTACGTATTACCCTAACGGCCAGTCATACAGACAATCAGGTGAAGCAGCTAACGAATGGCCTTCAGAAAATACTCGGAGAATGAAACGGATGTTGAATACGCTCAGTGCCCAAAATCAAAATGAATGGCTGTTAGGAAGTGTCCCCGATAAGAGCGACATTGCTGCTGCGTTTAGCAAGGCTGCAGCAAGCTATGACAAACATGCTGTATTTCAGCGCGATGTCGGTAATCAGCTATTAGAGCGTATGCCTTTGGATCTGTCAGGGAAAGTCGTGGTTGATTTAGGTTGTGGCACTGGGTACTTTTCAAAAAAATTACTGTCACGAGGCGCTTACGTTATTTGCGTTGATCTATCGGCATCGATGCTTGAACAGGCTCGGCTGAGGTGCGGTGATAAAAGCATCCAATATTGTGTTGCTGATGCTGAGAGTCTTCCTCTCAATCAAAACCGTGTTGATTATGTTTTTTCGAGCTTAGCGTTGCAGTGGTGCCAAGATTTGTCCGTCCCTCTTAAAGAAATAAATCGCGTATTGAAACCAAAAGGCGAAGCGTTTTTTTCGACGTTGTTAGATGGTTCGTTGCAAGAGTTAAAGATGTCTTGGGAAAAGGTTGATAAAAATCAACATATAAATACGTTTATATCACCTAATCAGGTAAAAATTGCGTTAGCTCAATCTCAATTTAACAATCTTCAACTAGACTTCGATGAAATCACTATTTGGTACGACTCTGCGTTTTCAGTGATGCGTGATCTCAAGGGTATTGGCGCTAACCATGTCAATGGCCGCTCAAGAGGACTAACAAGTCGTAAGGCTTTGATTCAAGTGGAACATGAGTACCAAGTCTTTAAAAACCATCTCAATCAACTACCTGTTACATATCAGGTATGTTTAGGGGCAATTCAACGATGATTGATGCATTTTTTATTGCTGGTACGGATACCGATGTAGGCAAGACCGTAGCGTCAAAAGCAATTTTACATGCTTTAGCTACTAAAGGGTTAAATACGATTGGCTATAAGCCAGTGGCTGCTGGAAGTAATAAGACAGAAGAAGGCATGCGTAATTCAGATGCGCTTCATTTGCAAAAAGCGGCAACACTCGATACACATTATGATGATATCAACCCATACGCTTTAGAGTTAGCATGTTCACCGCATATCGCTGCGAAACGAGAAAATGTAGAAATAGATTATGCGGTATTGAGTGAAAAGCTGGCGTCGCATAAAAAGAAGGCGGATGTTGTTCTTATAGAAGGTGCAGGCGGCTGGCGAGTGCCGGTTTCTGATACGGATTATCTATCAACATGGGTTAAGCAAGAGCAACTGCCGGTTATTTTGGTGGTAGGAATTAAATTGGGATGTTTAAGTCACTCTGTCTTGACGGCGGAAGCGATCAGAGCGGACGGGCTCAACATCGTAGGTTGGGTGGCGAATCGTGTTAATCCGGGTACTGAGCATTACGCTGAACTTATCGATACGCTTGAAGCTCAGTTAGGTGCACCAAAACTGGGTGAGATTCCATACATCCCAGCGGCGAAGCGAACGGATCTTGGTCGATTTATTGATTTAGATAAGTTATTGCAGTAGTGAAAATCGAGCACTGCCACAATAAATAGAAACAAAACAATAACCAGAGATAACACAATAAAAAGAGGGCTGCATTTTTTGCAGCCCTCTTTTTATGTATTTGAACTATGTATCTAAATTATCATTATCGGTCTAAAACAGCGCTATTTCGGTAAAGATAACGAACGGTTTATTTGTCTTGAACTAAGCCCATGAGTGCTTGTTGTGTATCAAAGGCCGTCTGCTGTATTTCTTGGTCCGATTTAATACCCAGTTGCTGTTTTGCTTCTTTTTCAGTGATGCCAAGATGACAGCAAAGAAGATCAATCGCCATTTGATAGTTGTTAGCTTCCACCATAAAATTGTCCTTTTCTTTGGGGGCTAAATGTATAGTAAAAATGTATTATCTTTGGTCTCAAAGCGCAATAAGACTAAAGTCTAATCAATATGTAACCTCGTGCATTACAATAGAAAACAAATGTTTCAATTTAGCACTTAACCTTGTTTTATTTCCCTTTAAACTATATGTATAAATATAAGTGATAAAGTTTTCTATTATCATGTCGTGTAAGCTTCCCATCGGAGAGAAAGAATGAAGCGGATAATGCTGTTTTTAGCCACTAACTTAGCAGTGGTGCTTGTACTAAGTGTTGTACTTAATATCGTTTACGCTGTAACGGGAATGCAACCAGGTAGTCTATCTGGCTTATTGGTCATGGCTGCCGTATTTGGATTCGGTGGTTCGTTTATTTCGCTGCTGATGTCAAAGAAGTTGGCTTTACGCTCTGTGGGTGGTGTTGTGATTGAAAGCCCGCGAAATGAAACGGAACATTGGTTGATGGAAACCGTGAGTCGTCAATCTCAACAGGCTGGTATAGGGATGCCAACGGTAGCGATTTATGATGCGCCAGATATCAATGCTTTTGCAACCGGAGCAAAGCGAGATGATTCACTTGTCGCGGTGTCGACCGGGTTACTCCACAGCATGACGCGCGATGAGGCTGAAGCGGTACTCGCCCATGAAGTTAGCCATATCGCTAATGGGGACATGGTCACGATGACGCTGATGCAAGGTGTCGTCAATACGTTTGTTATTTTCTTATCCCGCTTTATCGCCAACATTGTTGCATCAAATAACAATGATGAAGGGGAGGGGGGTAGCAATATGATGGTTTACTTTGGTGTTTCGATGGTGCTGGAACTGGTTTTTGGTTTCCTAGCAAGCTTTATTACCATGTGGTACAGCCGTCATCGCGAATTTCATGCTGACTATGGTGCTGCGAAGCTGGTGGGAAGCCATAAAATGATTGCGGCTCTAGAGCGTTTGAAAGTCAGTCACGAACCCCAATTAGAAGGTTCTATGATGGCCTTCGGTATTAATGGTAAGCGCTCTATGACTGAGCTTCTTATGAGTCATCCGCCGTTGGATAAGCGTATTGCAGCGTTAAAAAGCTACGATTACAGCTAAACACGGCTGGCTAGTCAATCGACTTAAACCTTATTATTCAGAGACAAGAGGGTTTAAGGGTGACAAATAATTAGAGATTAAAAAGGGCTCATTAGAGCCCTTTTTGTTGTTTGTTACTTTCTACTGTTTTTTGCCATGTTTACAATGGCAATGTGTCAGTTATAGCTTATCAGTTAGCTCAATGGCTTGACCGATGTAGTTAGCGGGTGTCATCTCTTTTAGACGCACTTTTTCAGCTTCAGGAAGCTCAAGGCCGTCAATAAAGTTACGCATAGCTTCACCATCGATTCGCTTACCACGAGTAAGCTCTTTAAGCTTTTCATAAGGCTTTTCAATGCCGTAGCGACGCATCACAGTTTGTACAGGCTCAGCAAGTACTTCCCAGTTCTTATCAAGATCTGCCAATAGTGCTTCACGGTTCACTTCTAGCTTACTAATACCTTTAAGCGTCGAAGTATAAGCAATGATTGCATAGCCAACACCCACACCTAGGTTACGCAATACCGTTGAATCGGTTAAGTCTCGTTGCCAGCGAGAAATAGGCAGCTTTTGAGATAGGTGGTTAAACATTGCGTTCGCTAGACCAAGGTTACCTTCCGAATTCTCAAAGTCGATAGGGTTTACTTTATGCGGCATCGTCGACGATCCGATTTCACCAGCGATGGTCTTCTGTTTGAAGTGACCAAGAGCAATATAGCCCCAAACATCACGATCAAAATCGATAAGAATCGTATTGAAACGTGCAATCGCATCGAATAGCTCAGCGATGTAATCGTGAGGTTCAATTTGAGTTGTGTATGGGTTCCATCTTACACCAAGAGATTCAGTGATGAACTCTTCGCTAAAATTGTGCCAATCCAGTTCAGGGTAAGCAGAAAGGTGCGCGTTGTAGTTGCCAACCGCGCCGTTTACTTTTGCAAGAATTTCAACATCAGCGATCTGCTTGTATTGACGCTCCATACGGTATGCAACGTTTGCCATCTCTTTACCCATTGTGCTTGGAGAGGCAGGTTGACCGTGCGTACGAGAAAGCAATGGAATGTCGCGGTATTCAACAGCCAGTGCTTTAATCGCGTCAATGATGTTTTTAATTTCAGGTAGGATAACCGTTTCACGCGCTTCTTTTAGCATTAGTGCGTGTGACGTGTTATTGATATCTTCTGAAGTACATGCAAAGTGGATGAACTCATTAACCGCATGAAGCTCTGCGTTGTCTGCGACTTTCTCTTTTAGAAAATATTCTACCGCTTTCACATCGTGGTTAGTCGTGCGTTCAATTTCTTTGATACGTGCTGCGTCTTCTTCGTTAAAGTTCGCTGCAATGTTATCTAGGAATTGATTCGCTTCTGCGCTAAACGCTGGAACTTCAGCAATACCTGCCGTTGCAGCAAGCTTTTGTAACCAACGAACTTCGACAATAGTGCGGTACTTTAGTAGTCCAAACTCACTAAAGATGCTGCGTAAAGCAATCGTCTTACTTCCGTAACGGCCATCTACCGGTGATACAGCAGTTAACGCTGACAAATCCATGGTGTTCTCCTGAATTGAGTTTCAAAATTTGTGTTTTCAAAACTTATGTTTCTAAATAATTGTGAGCTTTATACCAATAACTGCTCTTGTTGTCACGAATATTGCGCAATCGTTTGCGCGAAAGTTACATTGAGCGAATAGAGACAGTGAGTTGGCTAAAAAGTCAGCTCGCGATAGTTCGCAAGCTGTGTATATGTTCAGCCTGGCTACATTCTGGCTAATAGAATCTGAGCTTGTTCGACCATTTTCTTGCGACCAAAAATTAAGTGGCGACGTTTGCCCCCAACTTGACGCCAAAGAACCGCACTGCGTATACCCGACAACAATAATGCACGAACTTTGTGCTGGTTAGTCGTATGCTGCAAGACAGCTGGTGTTCCAGAAACCTGAATACGAGGGCCTATAGGACTAACCACATCCAGATAAACACTGGCTAGGTTACTGAGCATTTGGTCATCAAGCAGTTCAAAATGGTCCAACTGTCGCTCCAACATCTGTATACGATCACCGAGCTGAGACATAGCATCATTGCGTAAACTGAGTTTTTTCTCGAGAGCCATTAGGCTGATGATATAGCGAGTTACTTCGCTGCCCGCGGGTGTACTGTCGATTCCTTTTACCAAACACTGCAACCCAAGTTTTAGATCTTGCTCACTGCCGAACACATCTAAGGTACTATTGGGGCTGGTATTAATGACAGCATGCAGTGAGGTTTTAAAGGCATCGCTATCACACTCACCATCTTTGGCTACTTGTTGAACTAATGAAACAGCTTGGCATATACCAGCAAAGGCTATAGTACGGTCATACAGAGAATTCGCCACGTAGTAGTACTCCAGTTTACGAATTAGTTAAATACGTTGTTCGATAATACCGCCACCGAGGCAAACATTATCTGAATAAAAGACAGCGGATTGGCCAGGTGTGACAGCAACTTGGGGTTCGTCAAAAATGACTTTAATGTTTTCATCATCCATAGGGATAATGGTGCACTTAATGTCTATTTGACGATAGCGAGTCTTCACAGTGCAGGTGAGTGGCTCGGTGATCGTGTTTCTGTCTACCCAGTGAAGCTGTGATGCTATCAACCCTTGAGATTTTAGAAGAGGGTGATCGCCACCTTGTACCGCAATAAGAACGTTACGTTTCAGATCTTTTTCTGCTACATACCAAGGTTCTTCATTACCGCCGCCGCCTTTTTGGCCGCCAATGTGTAAGCCTTTTCTCTGGCCTAGGGTGTGATACATCAAACCTTGATGTTCGCCAATCACAGTGCCTTCTGGTGTCTCGATTTTACCTGGCTGAGCAGGTAGGTAACGCGATAAGAAATCGGTGAATTTTCGCTCGCCGATAAAGCAGATACCGGTAGAGTCTTTTTTCTTTGCAGTAATTAGCCCTTGCTCTTCAGCAATTCGACGCACTTCGGGTTTTTCTAGTTCGCCAACAGGGAAAAGGCTGCGGGCCACTTGCTCATGACTTAATGTATATAAGAAATAGCTCTGATCTTTATTGCTATCTAGGCCACGAAGCATTTGTGGTTTCCCTTCGCCTTCAGGAAAGGTACGGCTAACGTAATGGCCCATTGCAATATAATCAGCATCAAGCACGTCATCAGCAAAATCGAGGAATGCTTTAAATTTAATCTCTTTGTTACAAAGAATATCAGGGTTAGGGGTTCTTCCGGCTTTATATTCCTCTAGGAAGTACTCAAACACATTATCCCAATATTCTGCAGCAAAATTGATGGTATGCAGGTGTATCCCCAATTTGTCACAGACAGCTTGAGCATCAGCGAGATCTTCAGCCGCAGTACAATACTCTTCATTATCGTCTTCTTCCCAATTCTTCATGAACAAGCCTTCGACTTGATAACCTTGCTGCTGAAGAAGATACGCTGAAACGGATGAATCGACACCCCCAGACATTCCGACAATGACTTTCTTTTGGCTGTTGTTTGACATGACTTATTACCACTTACTATAACTGGTCGCAGATTCTAACAGAAACAGGAAAGCGGTGACAGTTTCTAGGCTAGAATCATAACGTCATTTGATGAAAAAAATCGTATTAATGTAGAAGTTATTTGCTCAGCTATGGCATAGTGCGACGAAACGAATAACGAGGCCATAAAATGTCTGAACAAAACGAATTCATGCAAGAAGAAGAGCTTATTCAAGTGATTGAGAATCAGCTTGAAGATGGAAATCCAATGAAGGTAAAAGAAACGCTGATGCGCCTGATGATGACAGGGACTTCACGTGATGATGCGGTTGCAATGATGGCATGTTGTATGTCGATAGAGATTTTTGATGTCATGAAAAATGAAGGCGAGTTCAATTTAAAACGTTATTCAGAGCATTTAGATCGTCTACCAGACCTGAGCTTTATGGAAGGTGAATAAATTTCATCATCGCAAACGTTTGCTATAATTAGCTAGATTGCCGCGTGTTATTGAGCGCGGTAGAATCCACCCTTCATCCTTAATACGAACTGTCGCTTATGAAATTCCCTGGTCAACGCAAATCCAAGCATTATTTTCCTGTTCACGCTCGTGATCCTTTAGTGAGTCAAGCTCAAGAAAGTAAAAAAATGTCACAAACCCATATTATTGGCATTGATCAAACGCTTGTTGATATCGAAGCGAAAGTAACCTCTGATCTTATTGAAGAATATAATTTGAGCAAAGGGCACTCATTAGTTATTGATGATGCAACCGCTGAAGCGCTATACAATCATTTAAAAAAAGAGCAGCTCATCACGAATGAACATGCTGGCGGAACCATTGGGAATACGCTGCATAATTATTCCGTGTTAGCCGATGACCGTTCTACTTTATTAGGGGTGATGAGCCAAGATATTAAAATTGGCAGTTATGGTTATCAATATTTATGCAATACGTCGAGCCGAATGGATCTTAATCATCTGCAAGGTGTTGATGGCGCAATAGGGCGATGTTTTGCTTTGATAACGGAAGATGGAGAACGGACTTTTGCAATCAGTGAAGGTCAAATGAATCAACTTCATCCAGACAGTATTCCTGAATCTATATTTAAAAATGCTTCAGCTCTGGTTATCACCGCTTATTTAGTTCGCTGTAAAGAGGGCGACCCAATGCCTCTAGCAACGATGAAAGCAATTGAGTATGCAAAGAAGAATAATGTCCCAGTCGTATTAACGTTAGGAACAAAATACGTTATTCAGAATGATCCTTTATTCTGGCAAGAATTTTTAAAAGAACATATTTCCGTTGTTGCAATGAATGAAGAAGAATCGGAAGCTTTAACCGGTGAACACGATCCTTTAGTCGCTGCAGATATTACTTTGAATTGGGTTGATTTAGTTTTATGTACGGCTGGCCCTGTTGGCTTATTTATGGCGGGCTATACGGAAGATGCGGCGAAACGAGAAACGTCGTTACCATTAATGCCAGGATCGATTGCTGAATTTAATCGATATGAGTTTAGCCGACCTGCAGCGAAATCTATGTGTGATAATCCGATTAAGGTGTATTCACATATAGCGCCATATATGGGCGGGCCAGAGAAAATTAAAAATACCAATGGGGCAGGAGATGCCGCCCTCTCTGCGTTACTGCATGATATGGCTGCTAACACATATCACCGTGAAAATATTCCAAACTCAAGTAAGCATGCTCATACATTTCTGACTTACTCATCGTTTTCACAAGTGTGTAAATATTCTAATAGAGCGAGCTATGAAGTATTAGCTCAGCATTCACCAAGATTATCGAAGGGTTTACCTGAAAGGGAAGACAGCTTAGAAGAATCTTATTGGGAACGATAAAAGAGAAAGGCTCCTTTAAAGGAGCCTTTTATATTTAATGATGTTTTAAAAACGAAATTAAAGTGCAAATTCTTCTAATGATTTACCCGCATCAAGCTGAGTTTGAATTGCAGAAGGTGTACGGCCTTGACCGGTCCAAGTCTTTTCTTCGCCATTAGTATCTACATACTTATATTTTGCAGGGCGAGGAGCACGTTTAGCTTTTACTTTACCCGTCTTAGTTTTTGTTTCGCCGGATAACGCAGAAATAAGCGCTTCAACATCAATACCGTCTTTTGAAATCTGTTCAGCAATAGCGGCCAGTTTTTGTTCTTGTTCCGCTTTAGCTGCACGCTCTTCAGCTTCAGCTTCGTTACGCTCTTGAACAACAATCGTTAATTTATCTAAGGCTTCTTCTAGTTGCTCTAAGGTTAATTCGCGAGCAAAGGCACGAAGGCTACGAATATTTAATAGTGTTTTTGATAGTTCCGACATGTCTATTCCTATGAAAATAAATTGTATTGGCTGATATTAATCTGCAAATAGATTTAACACAATAATGAAATCAAAATAAATACTAGCATATAAATAGATTATATATCGTCATATTAATGTAAATAGAGGTAATTGTTGTATCAGATATTAGAAAAAAGTTTGCCTTAATAGAAATAGTCGAACAGTTCACGTATTTCACGTGTTGCATAATAAAGCGCGTGGAGTGTTAGCACTGTTGGTGGATAAAATTTATTATTGATAGCTTATTTCGAGTTAAATATTGCAAAGAGGTGGTTTGTAAGTACAATAGAATCTTCTTTAAGTGTGAGGCCAGTTAAATTGTTGTTAATTTAAAGTAACGGCGGTTTTTTATGCCTTGCACGGTAGAGGCGCGAGATAGAAGAGTCGATGTTATTGGGGTGATGCCAATGAATAACATTAAAAGGCTATTTCGCCGAAGTGAAAGTGTGAAATCATCACCTTTTGCTGGGGGTGTACTCAATAGGTACATCACTGCCATAGTCTATAATTTTTACACTATGGAGCGCTACTGTAGAGTTAGGTTTTTGTCATTGTTAGCCTTTCACTTCGTTCAATGAAATTTCGATGAGTTACTATCACGAAATTTTTCTGCAGTAGATCTCTTGCCATTACTAACTGGTTTTTGAAGATCATGAATTTAATCGATTTTGCATCATCCCCTTTGTCACTCTTGCCTCCAATTGTGGCGTTAAGTCTTGCTATTATTACCCGCCGCGTTCTAATTTCGCTTGGTGTCGGCATCGTACTCGGTGCGTTGCTACTTACTGATTACTCCGCCACCGGCATGGCCGGGTACGTCGGTAAAACCGTATCAAGTGTCTTTATTGAAGACGGAAGCATTAACTCATGGAATATGAGTATCGTTGGTTTCTTGCTTTTATTAGGCATGATGACCGCTCTTTTAACCATGTCTGGCGGTACTCGAGCATTTGCCGAGTGGGCACAAACTCGTGTGAAGAGTAAACGCGGTTCTAAACTGCTAGCCGCCTGCTTAGGGGTATTCATCTTTATTGATGATTATTTTAACAGTTTGGCTGTGGGCGCTATTTCCCGGCCCGTCACTGATCGCTATTATGTTTCGCGCTCAAAACTTGCCTACATCCTCGACTCTACCGCCGCACCAATGTGTGTGTTGATGCCTGCATCAAGTTGGGGTGCTTACATCATGACGATTGTCGGTGGAATATTAATTTCTCACGGTGTCACTGAGTATTCAGCGATCGGTGCGTATGTGCGCATGATCCCAATGAACTTCTATGCGGTGTTTGCTCTCTTAATGGTATTTGCGGTTGTTTGGTTCCAGCTTGATGTGGGGCAAATGCGTAAACACGAAATTCAAGCATCTCAAGGCCGTGGGTTTGATGGGGATAAAGAAGCCGATCTACCACAAGCTCATGAACTAAATGAAGAGCTAGATATTCAAGAAAGTGAACACGGTAAGGTATCGGATCTGGTCCTACCGATTCTGTGTCTTATCGTCGCGACGGTTTCTGCCATGCTTTACACAGGTGGTTCTGCGCTTAAGGCGGACGGTCAAGCTTTCTCATTATTGGGGGCATTTGAAAATACCGACGTTGGTATGTCACTTATTTATGGTGGCATTACGGGTTTTGTTGTTGCGTTAGTGACTGTGCTAAAACAAAAAATGTCGCCTAGTGATATTGGTGTGACGCTTTGGATTGGTGCTAAGTCTATGTTTGGCGCAATTTTGATTCTTATTTTCGCATGGACGATTGGTACCGTTATTGGTGACATGAACACCGGTGCTTATTTATCTTCTCAGATTGAAGGTAGTATTAGCCCAATGTGGTTGCCGGTTATTTTATTCCTATTATCTGGCTTAATGGCTTTCTCCACGGGCACTTCTTGGGGCACGTTTGGCATTATGCTGCCTATAGCGGGTGATATGGCTGGCGCAACGGATGTTGCACTGATGCTACCGATGCTAAGCGCAGTGTTAGCTGGCTCTGTATTTGGTGATCACTGTTCTCCAATCTCAGATACGACTATTTTGTCATCAACGGGTGCTCGTTGTAATCATATTGACCATGTTGCCACGCAATTACCTTACGCACTGTCGGTTGCGTTGGTGTCGTGTATTGGCTTCATTGTGCTGGGTATTACCGCGTCGGTATTGTTCTCGTTCCTAGCGTCACTGATTACCTTTGTGTTGGTTTGTTTTGCAATGTCCGTGATTGCAAAATCAAAAGTAACAAGTTACCAAAACGCTTAGTTCTAACGACTTATCTATATAAAAGAAGGCTTAGGCCTTCTTTTTTTGTGGAAAGCAAATAAAAACTAAAAAGTACTAATTAAAGGTTGCAAATGATACATAGCTTAGTTAGTGTGGTTATCAACGAAGCAACATTAGCAGAGCCAATAAGTATGCGTTATATTACTATGAATATTCATCACCATCATCACCCTATCTAGTCTTTCGGGGAGATATACGCATACCCGGGAGGCAGAAGCTCCCGGAGGTGAAATTGGTAAAACAAGATTCAAACCCTCGGGAGACATGCAGTCTCCCGAGGGTTTTTTAGTTTTAAGCTTGAACGAAATTTAATAAATTCAACAATTTGTACAGGGAAGAAATAATGCAAACACAACGTCTAAGAATTGCTATTCAAAAGAAAGGTCGCTTGAGTAAAGAGTGCCAAGAGTTACTTAAGAAGTGTGGTGTGAAATTTATCGTGATGGGCGAACGCCTTGTTGTTCATTCACTGAATATGCCCATAGATCTGCTTCTTGTGCGTGATGATGATATTCCAGGCTTGATTATGGACGGTGTGGTTGATCTCGGTTTCATTGGTGAAAATGAACTTGAAGAAGTTCGCCTAGATCGCAAAGCACTGGGTAAACCTAACGAGTATGTAGCGTTACGACGTTTAGATTTTGGTGGCTGTCGCTTATCGATTGCTATCAATAAAGATGAAAAGTACAACGGCCCTCAAGATCTCGCCGGTAAGCGCATTGCAACCACATACCCTCAGCTATTAAAAGCGTTTATGGATGAGCAAGGTGTTGACTACAGTGCTTGTATGCTAACGGGATCGGTAGAAGTCGCTCCTCGCGCTGGCCTTTCCGATGCCATTGCCGATTTAGTCTCGACGGGGGCCACATTAGAAGCGAACGGATTAAAAGAAGCGGAAGTCATTTTCAAATCTAAAGCAACATTGATTCAACGCAACGGTGACTTTGATGCTGATAAGCAAGCACTTATCGATAAGTTATTGACCCGTATGCAAGGCGTCCAACAGGCGAAAGAGTCGAAGTACATCATGCTTCACGCCCCTGTATCGAAGCTAGAGCAAATTAAAGCGCTTCTCCCAGGAGCAGAAGATCCAACAGTATTGCCATTGTCCTCTGATACAGAGAAAGTCGCTGTTCACCTAGTGAGTACTGAGAACCTATTTTGGGAAACAATGGAACAGTTGAAGGAACTGGGTGCAAGCTCGATTCTTGTCCTTCCAATTGAAAAAATGATGGGGTAAGTCCATGAGAACAGTTGTTTGGCAATCATTAAGCGAATCTCAACAAGACTCGATATTGGAGCGTCCAGCCATTACAGAAGGCGCTAACATTACCGCCTCGGTATCAGACGTCATTGCAAATGTCCGCAACGAAGGCGATAAAGCGCTTAAAGAACTGACCCAAAAATTTGACGGCGTTGAATTGGATTCTATACGCGTATCAAGCGACGAAATCGAGTCAGCATCAGCGAAGCTTGGGGACGAAATAAAAGCTGCGCTTGAACAAGCGTATAGCAACATTGCAAAGTTCCATAAAGCACAAATACCTCAGCCATTGAGTGTCGAAACACAACCAGGTGTGGTTTGTGAGCAAGTAACACGGCCCATTAATACGGTTGGATTGTATATTCCAGGTGGCAGCGCGCCACTACCTTCAACAGTCTTAATGCTTGGGGTTCCCGCTCAAATAGCAGGATGCCGTAAAGTGGTTTTATGCTCTCCACCGCCTATTGCCGATGAAATTTTATATGTTGCGAAGCTATGTGGAATCGATGAAGTCTACAGCGTTGGTGGCGGTCAAGCGATTGCAGCGATGGCATATGGGACGGAAAGTATCACGAAAGTGGACAAAATATTCGGACCTGGAAATGCTTATGTAACAGAAGCGAAAAGGCAGGTGAGCAATGATTTTCGTGGTGCAGCGATAGATATGCCTGCAGGCCCGTCAGAAGTATTAGTTCTAGCCGATGAGACAGCAGACGCTGACTTTATTGCGGCAGACCTACTTAGCCAAGCTGAACATGGTCCAGATTCACAAGTCGTATTAGTGACACCATCGGCGGTAATCGCAGACCAAGTGACCGATGCGGTCCAGCGACAATTAAAAGAACTATCGCGCGCAGATATTGCCCAAAAGGCATTAGCATCGAGCTTGGTGATTATTGCTGACTCGGTGACACAAGCGATATCTATTTCAAATTACTATGGTCCAGAGCACTTGATTGTTCAAACGAAAAGCCCGCGTGAGTTGTTGCCGTTGCTTGATAATGCAGGTTCGATTTTCTTAGGTGACTGGTCTCCTGAATCTGCCGGTGATTATGCGTCTGGAACGAACCACGTATTACCAACGTATGGCTATACCAAAACGTATTCAAGCTTGGGCTTAGCCGATTTCTCGAAGAGAATGACGGTTCAAGAGCTCACTGCAGATGGACTTAAGCTACTGGCTCCAACCGTTGTGATAATGGCGGAAGCGGAAGGCTTAGATGCGCACAAACGCGCGGTAACTATTCGCATTGAAAAATTGGCGCAAGGAGAAAGCTGATGGAAAAGCTCGCTCGCAAGCAAGTTCAGGCTTTAACGCCTTATTTGTCAGCAAGACGTATTGGTGGCACTGGGGATGTTTGGCTTAATGCCAATGAATCTCCATTTAATAATGAATACAAAACAGATTTTGCTCGATTGAACCGTTACAGCGAATGCCAGCCAAAGGCTTTGATACAAGCTTATGCTGATTACGCGAATGTGACTGCTGAGCAAACGCTGACAACCAGGGGTGCAGATGAAGGAATTGAGCTTTTAATTCGCGCCTTCTGTGAACCAAATGAAGACGCCATTCTATACTGCCCACCAACGTATGGGATGTATGCGATCAGTGCTGAAACCATTGGCGTGGAGAGAAAGGTCGTCCCTCTTACTTCCGATTGGCAATTGGATCTTGAGGGCATCAAACAAAACTTAGACAAGGTAAAGCTCGTTTTCGTATGCAGCCCTAACAATCCAACCGGTAACTTAGTTAGAAGGGAAGATATTGTTTCTTTGCTTGAAATGACCAAAGATCGCGCCATTGTTGTCATGGATGAAGCGTATATCGATTTTTGCCCTGAGGCGTCAACGGTTGATTTGTTAGCTCAATATCCAAATTTGGCGATATTACGTACCTTATCTAAGGCTTTTGCATTGGCTGGATTACGTTGCGGTTTTACACTCGCTAACAAAGAAATCATCGACGTACTTCTTAAGGTTATCGCGCCTTATCCGGTGCCGATTCCTGTGGCTGAAATTGCACAACAAGCGTTATCAGAAACTGGGCTCGCTCGAGCGAAATATCAAGTCCTTGATTTAAGTGCGAACAGAGCGTATTTGCAGGCTGGCTTATCGGTCTTGCCTCAACTTACGGTCTTTGAGGGCTGGGGCAATTATTTATTGGTGAAATTCCAAGATGGTGATGCTCTATTCAAAGCCGCTTGGGACAGTGGCATCATATTAAGAAACTCTCCAATCGAAAATTGCGTTCGTATCAGTATTGGTAATCGTGAAGAGTGTGAGAAAACACTGGGTTTTATTAGAAATTACTACGCTTAGGTATTTTAGGGCAAAGCCTATTTGCCTAAACTATTTTTTAAAAGGAAGTTCGTGTGAGTAAGCAACAGAAAATATTATTTATTGACCGTGATGGCACCTTAATTGTTGAGCCTCCGATCGATTTCCAAGTAGACCGCTTAGATAAGTTGAAATTGGAACCGTTCGTCATTCCTAGCCTGCTATCACTTCAAGCAGCGGGTTACCGCCTTGTTATGGTGACTAACCAAGATGGCTTAGGAACAGATAGCTACCCGCAAGCTGACTTTGATGCACCGCAAAATATGATGATGGAGATCTTCGAATCTCAAGGCGTTATTTTTGACGACGTGCTAATTTGCCCACACTTTGATGAAGATAATTGCTCTTGCCGTAAGCCTAAGCTAGGTATGGTGAAAGAGTATCTTCAGGGTGGCAAAGTCGATTTCGCTCAATCCGTGGTCATAGGTGACAGAGAAACAGACTTGCAGCTCGCTGAAAACATGGCGATTCGTGGTATTCAGTACAACCCTGAGACAATGGGTTGGAAACAGATCCTGAAAGACTTGACGGTCAATGCGCGTACTGCAAAAGTCGTTCGTACTACCAAAGAAACCGATATTAATGTGTTCGTTAATCTGGATGAAACCGGTGGAAACAGCATTGATACTGGGATGGGCTTTTTTGACCATATGCTGGATCAAATCGCCACTCACGGCGGCTTTCAATTAAAGCTGGATGTCAAAGGCGACCTTCACATTGACGATCACCACACTATCGAAGATACCGCTCTTGCCCTTGGTGAAGCGCTTAGAGAAGCCTTAGGTGACAAACGAGGCATTGGGCGTTTTGGCTTTAGTTTGCCTATGGATGAGTGTCTAGCGCAATGTGCCCTGGATCTGTCTGGGCGTCCTTACCTTAAATTTGATGCCAAGTTCTCAAGAGAGCAAGTTGGTGATTTGTCGACAGAAATGGTGGTTCATTTCTTCCGCTCACTCACTGATACATTAGCGTGTACGTTGCACTTATCCTCGGCTGGTGACAACGATCACCACATTATTGAGAGCCTGTTTAAAGCGTTTGGTCGCACGGTTCGCCAAGCGATTAAAGTGGAAGGAACGGAACTACCGAGCAGTAAAGGCGTACTTTAATAAGGAAGTATTATGAGCGATCAGAAAGTCGTCATTATTGATACAGGATGTGCGAACGTCTCTTCAGTGAAATTTGCCATCGAGCGGTTGGGCTACAAGGTTACGATTTCAAAGCAACCAGAAGTGGTGTTGGCCGCTGATAAGCTGTTTCTACCGGGGGTGGGAACCGCAAGCGAAGCAATGAAAAACTTGCAAGAACGCGATCTCATTGAACTGGTTAAAAAAGTGGATAAACCACTGCTAGGTATATGCCTAGGCATGCAGCTTTTGGGCCGTGCTTCCCAGGAGAAAGGTCAAAAAGCGGATCAAATTGTCGAGTGTTTAGGTCTGTGTGAAGGCGAAGTTAAACGCTTACAAACCGGCGATTTACCGCTGCCTCATATGGGGTGGAATACCGTTCAAGCGACACCTGATCACCCGCTGTTTAAAGGTATAGAAACGAACGAGTATTTTTACTTTGTCCATAGTTTTGCGATGCCAGTAGGTGAATACACGATTGGGCAATGTGACTACGGAACTCCATTTACGGCGGCACTTCAAAGTGGCAATTATTATGGCGTTCAATTTCACCCAGAACGTTCAAGCAAAGCCGGTTCGAAACTCATTCAAAATTTCTTAGAACTGTAGTGACCGTTCTGAGCGTAGGAAAAGGAATTTATCGTGATTATTCCAGCATTAGATTTAATAGAAGGCCAGGTTGTTCGCCTATTTCAAGGTGACTATGGTCAAGTGACAGAATACAAAGTCGATCCTGCTGAGCAGTTCAATCTCTACCACCAAGCCGGTGGTAATTGGTTGCATTTAGTGGATTTAACGGGCGCCAAAGATACCTCAGCACGACAACTAGATTTGATTGCTAAGTTATTGGCGAGCACACCAGCCAATATTCAAATCGGTGGTGGTGTCAGAACCGAGCAAGATGTGGTTGATTTGCTAGAAGCGGGGGCTCAGCGGGTTGTCGTAGGCTCTACAGCCGTCAAGCAGCCTGAACTGGTCAAAGGCTGGATGGAAAAGTACGGCGCAGAAAAAATTGTTCTCGCATTGGACATTAATATCGATGAACAAGGCGTTAGGCGAGTGGCTATTTCAGGTTGGCAGGAAGATTCAGGAGTGACCATTGAAGCACTGGTTGATGATTACCTGACTGTGGGCTTGAAGCATGTGCTGTGTACCGACATTTCTCGAGACGGCACGTTAGAGGGCTCCAATGTTGAGCTGTATATCGATCTGTGTAAGCAATATCCACAAGTCCAGTTTCAGTCATCTGGTGGTATTGGCAGCCTAGCTGACATTGAAGCACTCAAAGGCAGTGGCGTATCTGGCGTGATTGTGGGACGAGCACTACTTGATGGTAAGTTTACCGCAGAGGAGGCATTTGCATGTTGGCAAAGCGAATAATTCCCTGCCTCGATGTTCGTGACGGGCAAGTGGTAAAAGGTGTTCAGTTTCGTAACCACGAGATCATCGGTGATATCGTTCCATTGGCTCAGCGTTATGCTGAAGAAGGGGCTGATGAGTTGGTATTTTATGACATCACCGCATCAAGTGATGGCCGTGTTGTGGATAAGAGCTGGGTCGCCCGCGTGGCAGAGGTGATTGATATCCCTTTCTGTGTCGCTGGTGGAATTAAATCTGCTGAAGACGCGGCCCGTATTTTAGAGTTTGGAGCGGATAAAGTGTCAATCAACTCACCAGCACTGGCAAACCCTCAGTTGATCACTGACCTCGCCGATAAATTTGGTGTGCAGTGTATTGTTGTGGGTATCGATTCATACTACGACAAAGACACGGGTAAGTATCAGGTTTATCAGTTTACGGGTGATGAAGAGCGAACCAAAGCCACAAGCTGGGAAACAATAGATTGGGTTCAAGAAGTGCAAAAACGAGGCGCGGGTGAAATCGTACTGAATATGATGAACC
This sequence comes from Vibrio genomosp. F10 str. ZF-129, assembly GCF_000287055.2. Lineage (GTDB taxonomy): Bacteria > Pseudomonadota > Gammaproteobacteria > Enterobacterales > Vibrionaceae > Vibrio. Next base: position 58,311 of record NZ_AJYQ02000097.1, read on the forward strand.
AAGATGGCGTGCGTAATGGCTACGATATCGAGCAATTGAATATGGTACGCGAAGTCTGCCATGTGCCTCTCATCGCTTCTGGTGGTGCTGGTGCAATGGAGCATTTTGCACAAGCGTATAAACAAACGAATGTCGATGGAGCGCTTGCTGCATCGGTATTTCATAAGCAAGTCATCAATATTGGTGAACTGAAGCAATATTTAAACGCAGAAGGTATAGAGGTACGAGTATGAGTTTTAATGTATCGAAGATAAATGATCTTTCTGAAAGAATAGACTGGAATAAAGTCGATGGTTTGGTTCCTGCTGTTGTGCAAGACTTTACCTCAGGGCAAGTCTTGATGATGGGCTACATGAATCAGGCAGCGCTTGATAAAACAGAAGAAACTCAGCAGGTTACATTTTTCTCAAGAACCAAAGAGCGCCTTTGGACCAAAGGTGAAACATCAGGGAACGTTCTTCAATTGGTGAATATTTCCCTTGATTGCGATAATGACACGCTTCTTGTCAAGGCCAATCCCATTGGTCCTACGTGTCACACCGGTACCACAACATGTTGGGATGCGGATAAGCAAGAAGAGTCTCAAATGGTGTGGCTTCATCAACTTGAGCAGCTATTGGCTGCCCGCAAGGACGCCGATCCAGAATCCTCTTATACCGCCAGTCTCTATGCTCGTGGTACAAAGCGTATTTCGCAGAAAGTCGGCGAAGAAGGCGTTGAAGTCGCGCTTGCGGCAACGTCGGGTGACAAGGCGGAGTTAGTTTGTGAATCTGCTGATCTTATTTACCATTTGATGGTGCTACTGCAAGATCAAGGTTTATCAATGAATGATGTTGTCAATAAGCTAAAAGAGCGTCATAAATAGCCCCAGGTTTGGATGTGTCGCCGACTCGTTTCTATAGATAGTAATAGCGGTGGGGACAATATCAGTGAATAACTATCGTGTTTAATAACCCATAGTGGCGAATAAACACAGTGGTGTATAACAAAAAGGTCAGCAATGGGTGCTGACCTTTTTTATCGAAGGGTGATGTTCTGCGATAGAAACAACCCCCACACCGCTTTAACTATCATGAGGTTACGGAAACCTACAGTGTGATTTCTTTCCATTGACCGGGTTGAAGATCAGCAAGTTCGACGTTGCCCATTGAGTAACGAATGAGCCGCAGAGTAGGGTGACCGATATGTGCTGTCATTCGTCGGACCTGACGGTTCTTTCCTTCAATGATGGTGATTGATAACCATGTTGTCGGGATCTTTGCTCGAACCCTAACTGGCGGCGTTCTTTCCCAAACGGTAGGCGCTTCGATTATCTGGATTTCAGCAGGAAGGGTAAGACCATCTTTCAGTTCGACGCCATCCCTGAGTTGTTGGAGTGACGCCTCACTAGGGGTACCATCAACTTGAACCCAATAAGTTTTAGGCGATTTAGAACTTGGTTGGGTCAATCGTGCCTGCAATATTCCATCATTGGTTAAAATCATCAGACCTTCACTATCACGATCGAGGCGTCCTGCGGCATAGACTTCTTTGACTGGAATATAATCCGCTAACGTTTTTCTGCCATCACCATCGGTAAATTGGCTAAGTGTATCGAACGGCTTATTGAATACGATGACTTTACGATCTTCTGGATTGACCCGTTTCACTTTGCTTGTGTCATTTCTGCGACTTGCTCGTCGACCTTTTGAAGTGTCACCTTGTTTAAAATGTGGGCGAGAGCCTGTTGAAGAACGTTGGCCCTGCTTATGACGAGAACGCGGCTGCATGTTAACTACCTTGCAAAAATGTGAATAAAGTGTGGTAAAAAGTTTTTCCGTATCTGTAAATAAGCTATCATTTGCGCGCCCAAAAACATAATAACGCTCAAGATAATAGACTATTATCGCGATTTTGTTTAATTATAAGTATCAGCACTCAAGGACTTAGGATACGACTGCTCAACAAGACTATCTTAAGAAGTTTAAAAGAGTGATAAAATCGCATCAATTAGGATGCGGACATTCACACAGCATTATTGAGACCAATAGTGGCTGTTTAGAACAATAGGGAAATTTCATGCCTACAGAAAAACCTACCATCATTTATACGATTACCGATGAAGCGCCAGCGCTAGCAACTTATTCATTATTACCAATCATTCAATCTTTCACAGCTTCTTCTGGCATCAATGTAGACACACGTGATATCTCATTAGCAGGGCGCATCATTGCAAACTTCCCTGAGCATCTAAAAGAAGAGCAGCGCATAGGCGATGCATTGACGGAACTTGGTGAGCTAGCGAATACGCCAGAAGCCAATATCATTAAATTACCGAACATTTCAGCGTCAGTACCTCAGTTGATTGCAGCGATTGAAGAGCTTCAATCTAAAGGCTACGATCTTCCTAACTACCCTGAAGAACCAAGCAATGACGAACAAGAAGCGATCAAAGCGACTTATGACAAAATTAAAGGCAGTGCAGTAAACCCTGTATTGCGTGAAGGTAACTCTGATCGCCGTGCTCCGCTTTCGGTGAAGAATTATGCGAAGAAGAACCCGCATTCAATGGGTGCCTGGTCACCGGATTCGCAATCACATGTATCAAGCATGTCTGAGAAGGACTTCTTTGGTAGCGAAAAATCAGTCACTGTAAGCGGTGACACAGAAGTCAAAATCGAATTCGTTGCTCAAGATGGTTCAGTAAAAGTGCTGAACAAACCTTTCGCAATCCTTGATAAAGAAATCATCGACTGTTCTGTTTTAAACAAAGCAGCGTTAGTGGATTTCTTTGCTAAAGAGATTGCTGATGCGAAGAAGCAAGATGTTTTGTTGTCGTTGCACTTAAAAGCAACAATGATGAAAGTGTCCGATCCAATCATCTTTGGCCACGCCGTTAAAGTGTATTACAAAGACGTGTTCGACAAGTACGGTGAGACCTTCGAGCAACTAGGCGTAGATGTGAACAACGGCCTAGGTGATGTTTACTCAAAGATTGCGTCACTTCCACAAGCTCAAAGAGAAGAAATTGAAGCGGCTATTCTTGCCGTTTACGAAACTCAACCGGCACTTGCGATGGTCGATTCCGATCGTGGTATTACTAACCTTCATGTCCCAAGTGATGTCATTGTGGATGCGTCAATGCCTGCAATGTTACGTTCTTCAGGTCAAATGTGGGGTCCAGATGGCAAGCAGAAAGACACCAAGGCACTGATTCCAGATCGTAGCTACGCTAGTATCTATCAAGCAGTCATCGATTTCTGTAAGAAAAACGGTGCTTTTGATCCAACCACTATGGGCAGCGTACCAAACGTTGGCCTAATGGCGCAAAAAGCAGAAGAATACGGTTCTCATGACAAAACGTTTACCCTAGACGCACAGGGCACAGTCCGTGTTGTGGATGCTTCAGGCGCGACATTGTTAGAGCAACCTGTGGAAGAAGGCGATATCTTCCGCATGTGCCAAGTGAAAGATGCCCCTATTCAAGATTGGGTTAAACTAGCCGTTACTCGCGCTCGTGCGACTGGCGTACCGGCGGTATTTTGGTTAGATAAGAATCGAGCACACGATGCGCAACTTATCGAAAAAGTAAATGCTTACTTACCTGACCATGATGTGAGCGGCCTAGACATAAAGATCCTAGCACCACTTGAAGCGTGTCAATTCTCATTAGAGCGCATTAAAGAGGGATTAGATACGATCTCTGTGACAGGAAACGTATTGCGTGACTACTTAACCGATCTTTTCCCAATTCTTGAACTGGGTACATCGGCGAAAATGCTGTCGGTGGTTCCACTGATGAATGGTGGCGGTTTGTTTGAAACGGGTGCCGGTGGTTCAGCTCCTAAACACGTTCAACAGGTTGAAAAAGAAAATCACTTACGTTGGGACTCATTGGGCGAATTCTTAGCGCTTGCTGCATCGTTAGAACACCTAAGCACGGTTACTGGAAATGCTAAAGCACAAGTCCTAGCTGATGCGCTAGATAAAGCAACAGGTGAGTTTTTAGATGAAAACAAATCACCTTCACGTAAAGTGAATCAACTTGATAACCGTGGTAGTCATTACTACCTAGCGGCATACTGGGCTAAGGCGTTGGCAACACAAAGTGTCGATGCAGATCTAGCAGCAGAATTTGCACCAATTGCAAAAGCGCTAGCTGATAACGAGTCAACTATCGTTACTGAACTCAATGAAGCACAAGGTGTGGCGGGTGATTTAGGTGGATATTACGCGCTTGATGATGAAAAAGTGTCAGCGTTAATGCGACCAAGCCAAACACTAAACAGTGTAATCGATGCATAATATAGATCATTCTCACCATTTTTGATGGTGGGAAAGGCATTAATAAAAACAACCCCGCTAGTTATAGCGGGGTTTTTATATTCTTGGCGTCTTAATATTTATTTAGCCATTTGAGCTTCAATCGGCACGACGGAGCTAGCATGGTAGCCTTTAGGTCCTTGCTCAATTTCATAGGCGACTTGTTGACCCGCTTTGAGCGTACGATAGCCATCCATCTTAATTGTTGAGTAGTGAGCAAAAATATCCCCGTCTTCACCCTCTGGACAGATAAAACCAAATCCTTTGGCATTGTTAAACCATTTTACTGTACCTGTAGCCATGCTATACATCCCTCATGCATTTAATACTGATGTTGTGTTAAGAAGATTACGTCACAAACATAACGTGAATCTGTTAGTGACTAATAATTCATGTGCCTATTATTTTTAATCACTATTTGACCAATGTAGTCAATGAACAGAGACAGTCAATAGGCAAAAGGTCTTAAATGCTACATATTTGCAAACAAATCACTTTTGAGATTTACATTTTCGCAACTTGACAAGCCTGAGATCTAGGCACCGTTTTTAGTTTACTTGTGAAACTGTTTGCTTTTTAATCAATTAGATAATTCTCTAGAATTCATTTCTATGTTTTATTTGCAGCGATTGGAATGCTGGATTAGTCTCTAAGTAAGGGATGCATTTCTGGCCGTAATATTTCTTATCAGCATTCGGAGATAAATCTAAAACTTTGTGGTTACATAATGGTAAAATCGACTTTAGAAATCCTGAATTATTGAATTGACCATGGGCCGAAATTTTGAATGGGTAACTCCAGACTCTGATTTACTGGAGAAAGAGAAAACGAAAATCCAGCCACCTGCGATGTATCACGTGTTGTTAAATAATGATGATTACACGCCGATGGACTTTGTGATTGAAATCCTTGAGCGTTTCTTTTCAATGGACATAGAGAAAGCGACGCAAGTTATGCTTCAGGTGCATTATGAAGGAAAAGCAATTTGCGGAACCTTTACCGCAGAAGTAGCTGAAACAAAAGTGGCGCAAGTCACCATGTATTCCAAGGAAAATGAGCATCCATTGCTTTGCACATTAGAGCAAGCGTAACGCTTGTATGAACAACCCTGTTGTTCTTTTAGGAGGTACATATGCTTAATAAAGAATTAGAGACCAGTCTTAATGGCGCTTTTGCGCGTGCTAGAGACAAACGACACGAGTTCATGACTGTCGAGCACCTCCTACTCGCATTATTGGTAAATGATGCAGCCAAGGAGGCATTAGCAGCTTGTCAGGCAGACCTAGAAGCTTTACGACAAGAACTCGATGTTTTCATTGACCAAACAACCCCTCTTATTCCTGAAAACGATGAAACTCGTGAAACTCAACCGACGTTAAGTTTTCAGCGAGTACTTCAACGTGCCGTTTTCCATGTCCAGTCTTCTGGGCGCAGTGAGGTAACAGGCGCTAATGTTCTGGTTGCCATTTTTAGTGAACAAGAATCACATGCGGCGTATCTACTGAAGAAAAATGACATCAGTCGACTCGATATCGTTAATTTCATTTCTCATGGCATTGCCAAGTCGTCAAGTTCAAATGATGATTCCTCTGAATCATTTGGCTCAGAAAATGTTGAAGAGGGCGGTTCCGATGAGCGTTTAGAAAGTTTCGCTATCAATCTAAACCAAGTGGCAAAACAGGGCCATATTGACCCGTTGATCGGTCGAGATAAAGAACTAGAAAGAACGATTCAAGTATTGTGTCGACGCCGTAAAAACAACCCTTTGCTTGTTGGTGAGGCGGGAGTGGGTAAAACGGCAATAGCAGAAGGCCTCGCTTGGCGAATCGTAGAAGGTCAAGTACCAGACGTCATTAAAGACAGCGTTATCTATTCATTAGACATCGGTTCATTGCTGGCGGGCACCAAATACCGTGGCGATTTTGAAAAGCGTTTTAAAACCATTCTAAAGCAACTAGAAAAAGAAGAAGACGCGATCCTATTTATCGATGAAGTTCATACCATCATCGGCGCAGGAGCCGCTTCGGGTGGCCAAGTTGATGCGGCAAATCTTATCAAACCATTGTTGAGTAGCGGTAAGCTTCGTTGCATCGGTTCAACCACGTACCAAGAATACAGCAGTATTTTTGAAAAAGAACGCGCGCTATCTCGCCGCTTCCAAAAAATCGATGTTGTTGAGCCATCGCTAGACGATACAACCAAAATTCTGATGGGCTTGAAACCTAAGTATGAAGCACACCATGAGGTGCGCTATACCAATAAAGCACTTAGAGCAGCGGTTGAACTGTCGGCAAAATACATTAACGAACGCCATCTACCCGATAAAGCTATTGATGTTATTGATGAAGCGGGTGCTCGAAGTCGTTTAGCGCCAGCCAGCCGTCGTAAGAAGACGGTGGGCGTTGCTGACATCGAGTCCATGGTGGCCAAAATGGCTCGAATCCCTGAAAAATCAGTGTCTTCATCAGACAAAGATATTTTAAAAAATCTTGATGATAAGATGAAAATGTTGGTATTCGGTCAAGATCCTGCCATTGATGTTTTAAGTGAAGCGATCAAGTTAACGCGCGCCGGACTTGGAGCGGACAACAAACCGGTTGGTTCATTTTTGTTTGCAGGCCCTACGGGGGTAGGTAAAACTGAAGTGACGTTGCAATTGGCGAAGCTGATGGGCATTGAACTGCTGCGATTTGATATGTCGGAGTATGGAGAAAGACATTCTGTTAGTCGGCTAATCGGTGCTCCTCCGGGTTATGTCGGTTATGACCAAGGTGGGTTGTTGACGGACTCGGTTATCAAACACCCTCACTCAGTTGTGTTACTCGATGAAATCGAAAAAGCACACCCTGATATCTTTAACCTACTATTACAGGTCATGGATAACGGTACGCTTACCGATAATAACGGGCGCAAAGCGGACTTTAGGAATGTCATTCTGGTGATGACGACCAATGCTGGTGTTCAAGAAACAGAACGTAAGTCAATGGGTTTGATTGAGCAAGATAACAGCCCTGATGCCATGGCAGAGATTAAGAAAGTCTTTACGCCTGAGTTCAGAAACCGTCTTGATAACATCATTTGGTTTAACCGCTTAGACGAAGCGGTTATCCACCAGGTGGTCGACAAGTTCATCGTTGAGCTTCAAGCACAGCTGGACGCTCGCGGTGTTTCTCTTGAAGTGTCGGAAAGAGCAAGGCATTGGCTAGCAATAAAAGGCTACGATAAGTCGATGGGTGCTCGACCAATGGGCCGAGTGATTCAAGAGCAACTGAAAAAACCATTGGCAAATGAACTGCTCTTTGGTTCCTTAGTCGAAGGTGGCACGGTCAAAGTTGACTTGAAGAAAGATAAAATTGTCTTTCAGTATTTCGGTACGAAAGAAGAAGCGCTGCATTAGTCTGTCTGTAGTGAGTCACACACTAAAAACCAGAGCGATATGCTCTGGTTTTTTATGTTGTCTTCGTAAGTGATTGCTGTCTTCTCAAGTGATAGTCCCGACCACGGACAGGCTCCATGTGTTAACGGGGCGACGTCTTTAATGGATCGGTTCTTTTAACGAGTCGATTTCTTGAGTGAATCAATACCTTCAATGAATCACCAGGTAGTGCGCGCAGATGAATTGATACGCTTGCTCTACAGAATCCGGTATTTCTTGTTCAGTCTGAAATCCAAGTTGAGGGTAACTTTTGATGCGTTCATAGTCTTCGCTTAGCGCTCTTAACACCATATCAAGTGGCATATCTTCATTGAGGTAATCAAAAAAACCGTCTGATGAAGAGCTCACCAATACCTGTTCACAAGGCTCAGGCCACTGCTGCATAAACGTCGCATAACTGCGCCTTTCCATAAAGGGCTTTTGAACCAAGAGCATTTTTTTATGTGGTAACCCAAGTCGTCGAATAAGCTCATAGCCGAGCGTGACATTTTCTCCGGTATTGGTCGCTTCTTTTTCGATGAAAATGTCTTCTGAAGGTACCCCACAATCTTTTGCAATTGCAGCAAACGTCTCGGCTTCTGTTTTATCGAAATGTCCTTCGGTAAAGCGTCCAAAGCCACCAGAGAAAACAATCCGTGGAGCAAACCCTTGTTGGTACAGTGAAGCCGCATGAGAAGCGACACGTAAATCATTACTGCATAGAACAAAAATGATATCCGACTGCTTCGGCGTATGCCCCATTAACATGTAGTTCCACAAAGTTTCTATGTGTTGGTACAGGCGTTTAGTCATTTAGCGCATCCAAAACAAGGGAAAGAGTCGGGTGACGATATGAGTACCCAAGTGAGATAAGCTTGCTTGGGTCTATTTGTTTGTCGTGTACATCAACTATTTTTGGTAATAAGGGAGTCGGCAAGCCAGCATTGATAAGCGCCTTTTGATAAAACGTATCTTTATACATGATATCAGGAGTTGTCACGTTAATGACTTGGTTACTAATATCGCTAATCGCAAATTCCAGGCTCCCAATGGCATCATCAAGATGAAGTATGTTTGCTGGCGCTAAACGACTTACCTGTTTTAATTTACTGACGAAGCGAGCTGGGTGACGATTTGGGCCCACTAATCCGCTCAGGCGAGCAATAACAAACTCGATACCCGAATCAATGACATGTTGCTCTGCTTGAAGCATGACAATGGCGTTTTCGCTGAAGCCATTTTTACTAGAACGGCTGTTATCAGTCTCATTCGATGGGGTGTTAGCTAAGTCATAGCAAGACATACTTTCTGTCATCAAGTGAGGCGCAGGCTGGTTTTTATCTATAGCGGGGTAAACCGCTGTGGAGCTGATCATAATGATTTTTTTTACGTTAGCCTGTTTTGCTGCCTCTACGACCGCATGCCACATACGCTGGTATTCGTTAGACAAGCCTCGACGAAATCCTGGAGGAAAGCATCCAATAAGAACGTCAGGTTGTTGTTCGAGAAGGTTTTCAGTAAGCCGATGAGGAGATGTAAGATCACAAATGAATCCTTGAATACCTAATGCGGATAATTGCTGAGCTTTATCTGAGGAAGTGTTGCTAGCAAACACACGATGGTGTTTAGAAAGGAGCGTTGTGGCGAGGGGAGTACCCAGCCACCCGGCTCCAATAATAGTGATCGTTTTCATCGGATTCTGTTAGAAGATTAATGGACAGCTATGCGCTTAGTATACGCAAAACTTTATCGGCTTTTTCTGCTATTTCGATACCTTCGTCAGTGAGGTAGCCTCCATCAGGCAGTGTACACAATCCTTTATCGAAGAGACGCTTAGCCGCTTCTTGTGTCTCTTTAGCGGCATCTTGATGGACCTTAATGCCTGTCGCTGCACTACTAATATCAAATTGCAGAAGCAAATTTAGCTCTGCGAGGTGGTCTTGGGAAAATTTCATGATTATGTTCCTTTAAATGCTATTTGCTACACATTAAGCAAGCATGGATAGCACTGCAAACAAGGAAAGTGAGAAGTGTTAATTAGAACCAAATTGGTGCACTTTTGTTCGATGCTGGACATTAAAAGTGTCGGTATTTGGGTGATCGAAATAGCTTAAAGATAATATGCGCTCATGTTTATATAAAGGGTGGGTTATCCACATTTTCTGTGGATAAAGTGTTTCTAACGCAAAGGGGTGTATGTTTTTTGTCCAAGTTTAGGCTGGTGTCGATATAAGTTTTATCGGCTTTAAATGGTTGTTTGCTATCAAGCCGCCTATTTGCCGCAAAGGTTTTTTGACTAAGCAGCCTTTGTCTTTAATTGGTTCTTTTTATTTATACCCATTTGGTTTGTGGACTCAATCAGTGTCAAACGAACGACACTGGGAGAATTTTAAAAGCATGATTTTGGATTTCGACGGACTCTATATACAAAAAGCGAGCTAAACTGTTAACTGAGCGTTTAGTGGTTAACTTTAACGTAACATGTGTAATTTGTCTTATTTGTTCACAATTTTACACATAATGCGACAATCAAACATATCTCTGGATGAGCTCAAAAAAGTGTTGATTAATAAGGGTTCAACAGCGGTTGTTATTGAAAGTTAGATGACACGTGAACTAAAATTCATCCTAACAATGACGAGATTTAACTAACTCAAAATATTGAGTCGTTAGGCAAAACTAAATCGAATGCAGGTAAATGTATGAGAAGTGTTAATGAAGATAAGAAAGGTGAGGCACATTCGTTAGAATGGCAGTCTTTTCTTTTTATTACTGTCGTCCTTTTCCCAATCTTAAGTATCGCTTTTGTTGGTGGGTATGGTTTTATCGTTTGGATGCTGCAAGTGTTTGTTCTTGGGCCCCCTGGCGTGCATGGCTAATGCATCTCTAACACCCATATTTGAATAGAATTTTAAGAGAGTGAAACATGAAATCATTGATTGCTAGACTGTGGCGTACAATGACACGCCCGGCAGTTCATATCAGCCTAGGGGTTTTAACCATGGGCGGTTTCATTGCTGGTGTGATTTTTTGGGGTGGCTTTAACACCGCCTTAGAAGCCACCAACACTGAAGAGTTTTGTATTGGTTGCCATACCATGAGCGAAAACGTGTACGTAGAATTACAAGAGACTGTCCACTGGAAAAACAGCTCTGGTGTTCGAGCGACGTGTCCAGATTGTCACGTACCTCATGAATGGACAGCAAAAATAGCCCGTAAGATGCAAGCATCGAAGGAAGTATTCGCGCAAATATTTGGTGATCTTGGAACACCAGAAAAATTTGAAGCACGACGCCTTGAGTTGGCTCGCCATGAATGGGATCGGTTCTCTGCGAATGGTTCACTGGAATGTAAAAATTGTCACGCGTACGAGTCGATGGACTTTGAACAAATGTCACCAACGGCGCGCATTCAAATGAAACAAGCCGCTGAACGAGATCAAAGTTGTATCGATTGTCATAAAGGCATTGCACACCATCTTCCAGCGGATATGGCCTCAATGAGTGGTATCGTTGGTGATCTAGAGCAAACAGCAAGTAGCACCAACTACTCCCAGGGCAATGACGTTATTTCCGTTCGTCACCTACCATTGTATACCGATGAAAGTGCGACGACAGAAGCCGGCTTGTTAAGTCCAGCCAGTCAGGTTGCCATCGTAGGTCAACAAGGCGACATGATTGAAGTTAAAATTGACGGCTGGAGAAAAGCGAAAGGCTTTGGTCGTGTGATCCAAGAAGATTTTGGTCTTAATATCTCTACGGCAATCCTATCTCGCGAAGTGTCCCAGAGTGATCAAGTGAACGTGGGTGAAGGAAAAGAAGACGAACTCACAGGCCTGCCTTGGGAAGAAGTGAGCGTCAATCTTTGGATGAAAAAAGAATCGATGGTTTCCGACTACGCTCCGATCTGGAATGCGGCGAGCGATGCCTACAAAACGAACTGCTCGACTTGTCACTCACAACCGGATGAAGCGCACTTTAGCGCTAACGGTTGGGTCGGCATGCTAGATGGCATGATCGCATTCGTGAACTTTGATGCTGACACTGAAGCACTGGTACTGAAGTATTTACAAAAGCACTCATCAGACTTTGCTGAAGGTCATCACTAATCGACGTCAATTGGAGTAATAAAATGGCAATTTCACGAAGAAGTTTTCTCAAAGGTGTGGCCACCACGAGTGCTGCATCTGTTATCGGTCCAAGCCTGTTGGCGTCGACGTCGGCTATGGCAGCGGAAACCAAAGAAGGGACTTGGAAAGTATCAGGTTCCCATTGGGGAGCATTTCGCGCCCGAGTTTATGCAGGCAAGGTACAAGAGATTAAACCGTTAGAGCTGGATAAGCACCCAACGGACATGCTAAATGGTATTAAAGGTATCATCTATAGCCCTTCGCGCGTCCGCTATCCAATGGTTCGTCTTGATTGGCTTAAAAAGCACAAGTACAGCGCTGACACGCGCGGCAATAACCGTTTTGTGCGCGTGACATGGGATGAAGCACTCGACCTGGTTTACCGTGAGTTAGAGCGCGTCCAGAAAGATTATGGCCCTTCTGCACTGCATGCGGGTCAAACCGGTTGGCGTTCAACAGGGCAATTCCACAGTTGTACTAACCACATGATGAGAGCCATCGGACTTCACGGACACTCTGTAAAGAAAATTGGTGACTACTCGACAGGGGCAGGTCAAACGATTCTGCCTTACGTACTAGGTTCCACTGAGGTATACGCTCAGGGTACTTCTTGGGAGCTTATCCTAGAGAACAGTGACAATATTATCATGTGGGGTAACGACCCCGTTAAAAACCTACAGGTTGGTTGGAACTGTGAAACCCACGAATCATTTGAATATCTTGAGCAACTGAAGCAAAAAGTCGCGAATAAAGAGATCAATGTGGTTTCAGTCGATCCTGTGCAGAATAAAACAGGGCGCTTCTTAAATAATGAACAGTTCTATATCAACCCTCATACTGATGTCCCGTTCATGTTGGGTGTGGCCCATGAGCTGTATAACAAAAACCTGCATGATAAAGAGTTCATTGATACTTACTGTCTAGGTTTTGAAACGTTCATTCAGTATGTTCAAGGTGAAACGAAAGACAGAGTAGAGAAAACGCCAGAGTGGGCTGCCAATATATGTGGCGCGAGCGCTGAGAAAATTCGCGAGTTCGCACGTATGCTCGTGAATGGGCGAACCCAAATTATGGTGGGTTGGAGTATTCAGCGTCAAGAGCACGGTGAGCAACCGTATTGGATGCTTGCAGTGTTAGCAGCTATGGTCGGTCAAATTGGATTGCCAGGTGGCGGTATTTCTTATGGGCACCACTATTCAGGCATAGGCGTTTCTTCAACAGGTTTTGGTGCTCCAGGTTCCTTCCCGCTTAATATTGACCAAGGTCAGACGCCGAAATATGACAACCAAGATTACAAAGGCTTTAGCCGAGTTATCCCGGTTGCGCGTTGGGTTGATAGCCTGATAGAGCCAGGTAAGAAGATCAAAGCCAACGGTTCAACGGTGACACTTCCAGACATCAAAATGATGGTGTTCAGCGGTAACAACCCTTGGCATCACCATCAAGACCGAAATAAAATGCGTCAAGCATTCAAGAATCTACAAACAGTCGTTGCGGTAGATTTCGCTTGGACTGCAACCTGTCGCCATTCTGATATCGTGCTGCCTGCGTGTACACAGTGGGAGCGTAATGATATTGATGGTTATGGCTCTTATTCTGGTCGTGGTTTGATAGCCATGCACAAATTGGTAGACCCATTATTCCAGTCAAAATCTGACTTCGATATCATGAGAAACCTTACCCGTCGCTGGGGCCGTCACGATGATTACACTCGTGGCATGGATGAAATGCAATGGGTTGAGTCTTTATATAACGACTGTCGTGCAGCGAATGGTGCTAATTTCGACATGCCAGAATTTAAAGAATTTTGGGAAAAAGGCTTCTTAGATTTCGGCAAAGGGAAACCGTGGACTCGCCATGCTGCGTTCCGTGAAGACCCAGAAATTAATGCCTTAGGTACGCCTTCTGGCTTTATCGAAATTTCGAGCCGTACGATTGGTAATATGGGCTATGAGCATTGCCAAGATCACCCAATGTGGTTTGAGAAATCAGAGCGTTCACATGGTGGTCCGGGTTCCGAAAAACACCCATACTGGTTGCAATCTTGTCACCCCGATAAGCGCTTGCACTCTCAAATGTGTGAGTCGGAAGAATTCCGTGCGACTTATACTGTGCAAGGTCGTGAGCCAATCTACATGAACCCAGGTGATGCTAAGAAAAAAGGCATCAAAGATGGGGACCTAGTACGAGTGTTTAACGACCGCGGGCAATTATTAGCAGGAGCCGTTCTTATGGACAGCTATGCTCCAGGTGTGGTTCGTATCGAAGAAGGTGCTTGGTACGGCCCTATGAACGAAAAAGTAGGTGCCTTAGATACCTATGGCGATCCAAACACATTAACTCAAGACATTCCGACTTCTGAGCTTGCACAGGCAACATCAGCCAATACCTGCTCTGTTGATTTTGAGAAGTTTACTGGGAAAGTTCCACCTGTTACCTCATTCGGTGGACCGATTGAAGTGAGCTAATTACTCTCTGCAATTAACATAATTCAATGCCAATCCAACAGGGTTGGCATTTTTGTATTAAAATCCAAGTAGATAGTACAGATAAACAGACAGTACGTAGAAATAGATAGTACAGAATAATCGTTACTAGCAGTCATTGCTCATTTCTCATTGGCCTAAAATAAACAGAGAGGTAAGTCGCCGTTATGCCGCAAATCATTACTTTAGCTTGCCAGCGCGAGGTATCGGTTCTCAATAATGATCTCTCAGTGTCCTTGGCTAACCAGGAGCTCACCTTTCGTTTTATTGGACTTCACAACAATCCAATTCCAAGTGACTACCGATTGTTTACCATGCCGTTCGATTTTGAACTGTCGGCGACCTTGCTCGGTGATGGTTTTCAGATGCTAGCTCAGACTTCAGGAAGTTGTGATAATCCAATAGAAATAGGTCGTTGTGCAGACAACGATGCGAGTTATCGAATTTACCCACAAACCGAGGCTAAGCGTTATTATAACTATCTCGTCATAGAAGACTCTGCGGGATATACCTTGTTAGGCTTTACCAGCTGCCATCGATTTGCAGGGTATTTTCAAATCATCAATCAGGAAGGCAAACGCACTATCTCGGCGAATATAGATGGTGAGAAAACGTACCCACTTGACTGGGATAGCCAAAGGCTTGAATCTGTTGCTGTGCTCAGCGGGCCTTCTCTGTCTTTACTGTTTGAAGAGTATTCTCAGCTCATTAAACATCATCATCCGACTAAATCCACGTTGACACAAAAGTCACCGATTGGCTGGTGCTCTTGGTATGCGTATTACGATGCCGTAACAGAGAACAACATAGCTCATAATGTAAAGGCGATGAAACAGGATCTTTCTTATATAGATTGGGTGTTATTGGACGACGGATACCAGGCGTTTATGGGTGACTGGTTAACCCCATCGTCGAAGTTTTCTCACGGCGTAAAAGCGATGATTCAAGCGATCATCAAACAGGGGAAGAAACCGGCTATTTGGTTAGCGCCTTTTATCGTAGAACCCAAGTCTGCGCTATTCAAACAACACCCAGACTGGTTTGTCCGACACGAATCTGGTGAGCTGCTCAAAGCTGAAGATGTGACTTATGGCGGTTGGCGCTGTACGCCTTGGTATGTGCTGGATACATCAAATACTGAAGTGCAAGACCACCTAACTCACATTTTTAAAACGATGCATGAAGATTGGGGCGTGCAGCTTTTTAAACTCGATGCGAATTATTGGGGCACATTAAAAGGAAAGCGTGACCAAACGGGTGTAACAGGGATTCAAGCGTATCGAATGGGGATGAAAGCTATAGAGAAGGGAGCCGGAGACGCATGGATACTCGGTTGTAATGCACCCATGTGGCCATCATTGGGTCTGGTCGATGCAATGCGGGTCTCTGATGACGTAGAACGGTCTCCCGCTCGTTTTTGTCAGATTGCCCAAGAAACCTTTTTCCGCAGTTGGCAACATCGCCAGCTTTGGCATATTGACCCAGACTGCGCGACCTTTGTCTCACTCGCCAATCAGTCTACCGAACGCCAGTATTACGATTTTCATCGTACCGCTCTATTGGCAAGTGGAGGTTTACTTCTTTCAGGGGATCCACTTCCAGAGCTTACTCCTTATGCTAAGTCGAGCTTGACCAAGCTTGTGCTGCGGCAAAAACACAATCAAAAAGCGTCGAAGTTCACATCGTTATCGCTTTCCCATGCGTTTCTCCCGATAACGGACAGAAACGATCTGCATTGCTTATTCAATTATCACTCTGAACTCGAAGAGTTTACGTTAACGTCCAAACAAGCGGTCTATTGGTACGATTATTGGTCGGGTAAAAAGCTGACGTCAAAGCCAACAAATGCACTTCAAATCAGTTTAGAAAAAGGTCCAAGTAGTCGGGCGATCATTACCGCGATTGCTAAGTGAACCCCGATTCCTGAGTAAAAACGGATGGATAAATAAATGGATAATCACACAAGCTGAAATCTTTGTGGGTTACTCAAATAGAAAGAAATATCCATAGCCGACAATAAAGGCGGGGATCACTGAGTAAATCGTTGCCATCAAGGCGGCTTTTGGTGCAAGAGCGATTGCAGGAAACAACGCGTCACCATCGTTTGAAATAGAATTAGCCAGTTGGCTTGATAGCGGAACCGCCCCAGACAGGTAAAGACTTGTGATCAATATCTGTGGGCCGCAGCCAGGAAGAATACCAACAGCCAGCCCGATGAGTGGCATCCAGACTCCCCACCCAGAAACACTGGCTTTAATATCAAGACCAGAAAAAAAAGCGGTGAGCTCAAAAAACAGAAAGGCGATGATGACCCAGGCGGTGACAAAATTGGTATCTTGGGCCGCTTTTTGAATCGGGTGAGAGGTCGAGTATTTATGATCTTCGGAAACGGTGGTTTGGTAGTCTTTTAACTCTTTAGTCAATGACCACAAAAGCATGCTAACAATGATGAGTATGCAGCCAATCCACTCGATGGTCATATCAGAAAGGGATAAAAGATGATTAATATCCACTTGAAACGAGCCAAGTACCGCTATTATCGTCACTGGAATGAGCAGCGCTTTCCAGAACATGCCTTGTAAATTGATGGCTTTGCTTTCGAATTTTTTCTCTGAACATTCTGCTTGGGGTAGGAGGTTCATTCGAGCATTATTCTCTGGCATTGTTTCAATCTCAGGCCTTAAGAAATCATCTCTATGCAGTTTGTTGACGGTCCACCCAGAGAGACACCCTACGACAACACCAAGAGCAATAACACTTAATCCCACTTGAGGTGTGCTCGCAATCAGCAGAAAAGCGGCATCACCCATTGTCGAGGTGAGCACAGCCACCATTGCTCCGAATCCTACGCGGCCACTGATAAACTGGGTCGTCACTACAATTGCGCCCCCGCAACCGGGTAACGCCCCGAGAAGCGAAGCAAAAATGACCTGATGAGTACGAGAGCGTGTATAGAGCTGAACCAGTGGACTGTTTTTGCGGATTCGACTGGAAAGATAGTGATAGATCGCCAATGTAAATGCGACATAACATGAAACCGCCCAAAAAGCATCGGATAAGGTCGATACGGTGATTTGCCTTGTGGTATCGGATGCCAGTAGAGCAAGGAGACAAATGGGAAGAATCAGTCGTTTATAAGTTAAACGAAACTGAGTCGATGAAAGCCAAGATAAATGATGGTTAAAAGGGCTGAATGTATTCATCAACAGAGAATCCGTAATTATTCAATACCTTTATTATATGCAAATGATAACCATTATCAATCGCATTTATTTTGATTTTTTAGGGGGAGGTTCTTTTGTCAATATCAGCAGTAAGACGTACAACAGAAGTTGTGCCACTTTAAAAGCCTATCCCTTGCTTGTAAATTCGAGAGTAACTGCATGGTATATTTGGAAAAATTAGGTTTAGTAACGGAAAGCAGCGATAAATAAGCCGTGGTCGGTGATGAGAATATGGATAGAAAATACTGGTTAAAAAGATACGTTATAGATCGAAAAAAAATGACAGAGACACGCTTGGTTTATGCTTTGAGATGTAAAGGAATGACAAATTAAAAAATTCAGGTAAAGTAACACCTTTGTGAGCAACCTCACCCCGCAGAGGGTGAACAAACTAAATGAACAGGAAGAAAAATGATTCTAGTTGTCGGTCATAAGAACCCAGATAGTGACAGTATTTGTAGCGCATTAGTAGCCACTGAGCTATTAAAGTCTCGTGGTCTTGAAGCGATGCCAATTCGCCAAGGCGAAATTAACCGCGAAACGCAGCACATTCTAGAGGTTGCTGATGCTAAATCTCCGGAACTGCGTACATCTGTTGCTGGCGAAAAAATCTGGTTAGTAGACTACTCTGATCTAGCACAAGCCCCTGATGATGTCGCTGATGCTGAAATCCTAGGTATTGTTGACCATCACCGTCTTGGTGATGTAATGACTGTCAACCCTATGGAAGCATGGATCTGGCCTGTAGGTTGTACTAACACTGTTCTATTTAACATGTTCAAAATAGAAGGCCATACGATTTCTCAACAGATCGCTAAGCTGATGATGTCGGCGATTCTTTCTGACACGGTAGGCTTTGCTTCGCCAACATGTACTCAAAAAGATAAAGATGCCGTTGCAGAGCTGGCTAAAATCGCAGACGTACAAGATGTTGATGCATTCATCAAAGATCTTTTGATTGCAAAAACAGACATCGAAGGCCTTTCTGCTGCTGAACTCGTAGAGAAAGATCTAAAAGGTTACCCATTTAATGGGCGTGATGTGGTTGTAGGCCAAGTTGAACTTGCAACTCTAGAGCAAGTGGACGGCATGATTGAAGAGCTAGAAGCGGATCTAGAAGCTCGTTGTGCGAAAGACAATCTAGCCTTCGCTGCTGTTATGTTAACGGACATTACAACGGCTCAGACTCGTCTTCTTTACAAAGGCGAGTGGGCTGAAAAATTAGTGAAGCATGAAAAAGATGGCTTACTAATGATGGAAGACACGCTAAGCCGTAAAAAGCAAGGTTGGCCTTGGCTGCAAGCTGAATTAGTATAATCAAATGTGAATTATTGAAGCGCCCACAGGCATGGTCTGTGGGCGCTTTTATTATGAAAGCTTAAAAAGCTGAGGAATAAAACATGACAACGACAGCGCTAAACGCCGATCAAATCGCGACGATTAACCGTTATAACGATGATCAACGTTTCAAATATTGTATAAAAGAAATCGTCACCAATAAGCAAGTTTGGATTCTTACCGATGAACATGGCTGTGTGATGCTCAATACAGAGGACGATGATTGTGTCCCTGTCTGGCCAAACGAAGAGTTTGCGACGGCTTGGGCAACGGATGATTGGAAAGAGTGCAAAGCAGAAGCTATTTCATTAAACAAATGGCATAGCCGATGGACTCAGGGGCTTGAAGATGATGAGCTTTCCATCGTTGTATTTCCAAACGAAAAGGAAGAAGGCGTGATTGTTTTTCCAGACGAATTTGACTTTGAACTAAAAAAACAAGCAGCAAAACGTTAGTCAATTTTGTCGAGTCACTCCTCAGTGAAAGTCATTCACTGTAAGAACAGGCGGAATGACTTTTACTGAATTTTTCGTACTCATAGATCCCAAGTTCAGACTATTTAACCAAGTTAGGCTATTTAAAAAAGGGCGCTTTATTAAAATGGCTTTCAATCATACGTTGAGTGATAGGATGTTGGGGGTCAGATAGCACTTGGTGTGTCTCTCCTGATTCAACGACATCGCCCTCATGCATTACAATCACTTTATCGGTAATGTGCTTCATTATTCCAATATGTTGGGATACGTACACAAAAGAAACGCCCATCTCTTCTTGTAGTTCCAAAAATAGGTTAATGATCTGAGATCGCATTGCCATGTCTAGGCCATTGAGTGCTTCATCTGCAACAATAATGGAAGGCTGAAGAATGAGTGCTCTCGCCAAACAAATGCGCTGTTTTTGCCCTGTTGCTAACATTTGTGGATAGAAATAGGCGTGCTCAGGCAGAAGGCCAACTCTTCTTAACGTTTCTTTGACCCGTTTCATTCGAGCGTCAGGAGTCATATTGGTGTTTCTCTTCAGCGGCCCTTCGAGTATTCGGCCCACTTGAATCCTGGGGTTCAAAGACGTGTTTGGATCTTGAAAAATCATTCGAATCAACTTGCAACGTGTTGAATAGTCTTTGTGCTCTAACAGTTCGCCATTAACACGAATGTTACCCTCTGTAGGTTCAACCATGCCGGAGAGCATTCGAGCGAGGGTTGACTTTCCAGAGCCATTTTGCCCGATAAATCCGATGGTTTGTCCTGCATCTA
The DNA here is from genome assembly GCF_000287055.2 of Vibrio genomosp. F10 str. ZF-129. Taxonomy (GTDB): domain Bacteria; phylum Pseudomonadota; class Gammaproteobacteria; order Enterobacterales; family Vibrionaceae; genus Vibrio. The sequence continues at coordinate 78,458 of NZ_AJYQ02000097.1, forward strand.
ATGAAAAACTGACGGGCTTAACCGCGTGATGAATTTTCTTTCGAAAAAAGCCAGAACGGGTAACAAAGTCTTTTTTCAGCCCGCTGACCTCCAACAATGCGCTCATTGTTTTGTCTCCATGTTAAGAGGAAAGTGGCAAGCAAATTTATGTTGCTTAATTCGCCGAGTAGGGGGAATCATTACGCATTGTTTTTGAGCGTAGGGGCATCTTGGCCCGAGTCGGCAGCCAATAGGTAAATGTTGAAGAGGTGGAATAGAGCCGGGTAAAGACTGTAATTTCTGTTTATGAGGAATCCAATCACTGAAATCAGGAACGGCTTTGAGCAATGCAGAAGTATAAGGGTGCTTTGGCGCAGACAAAATCTTCTTGGTACTGGCGGATTCTACCGATTGCCCACAATACATTACTGTGATGCGGGTCGCCCATTGAGTAATGGTGGCTAAGTCGTGCCCAACCAACATAATGGTCGTATTGTGTAGTTGATTCATTCGGCTTAACAGACGCAAAATTTGTGATTGTGTTATTGGATCGAGATCATTGGTCGGCTCATCGGCAATTAATATCTTAGGTTTAGTCGCGATAGCCATTGCGATCATCACTTTTTGGCATTCTCCATCCGTGAGTTCATATGGGTAGCTTTCCATTAAGCTCTTATGATCTTTTATGCCTACTTTGTGCAGCAGTGTAACGGCCTGTTTTTTACGCCATTTTAATCGTTCCCACCAACGCCCTGTAAATGTTCTAGATGGGATGGATTCAATCAACTGCCTACCGATTTTCTCAGAAGGGTCGAGGCAGGTGGAAGGTTCTTGGAAAATCATAGCGATATCACGGGCGATGACTTTACGTCTTTCTCTGGGCGCGAGTTGCAAAAGGTCTATGTTTCCGAAGCGCATTCGATCGGCAGTCACTTTCCAGTTGTCTTTACAAACCCCGACAATAGCCTTAGCGACAAGACTTTTACCTGATCCCGACTCGCCAACTAGACCTCGAATCTCTCCTTCATTTAAGGTTAGACTCATGCGATCTACCGCTTTGACTAAGCCTTGAGGTGTGTCTATTTCAATCGTGAGATGGCGAATATCTAATAGCGGCATTACTCAGTCCCCGCATTAAGCGCTTGTCTGATCCCTTCGCCAACCAAGTTGATCACGATAACCGTGACCATAATGGCCAGTCCTGGAAGTGTCACCGTCCAAGGCGCGAGATAAATCAGTTCAACCGAATCACCTAAAATGGCGCCCCACTCAGAGCTGGGTGCCTGCGCACCTAATCCGAGGAATCCAAGTGCGGATATATCTAAAATTGCAATCGACAACGCGTAGGTCATCTCAGTGGCGATGACGATCAGAATGTTAGGTAAAATAGAGCTCCACAGGAGGTAAAAGTCATTCGCGCCATCTAAGCGAGCGGCCATAATGTAGTCTTTTTCAATCTCATTGTGAACGGCGATATAAACAGAACGGATGAAGCGTGGAATCAGAGCAAGACAAATCGCCAAAAGAATATTGAACTCACCGAAACCGAGAAAGGCGACAAAAATAATGGCCAGCAATAAAGAAGGGATCGACATAATCGTATCAAGCAAATGATTGAGAGTACTTGATAATAGACCTTTGGTCATGCCGGCAAGGATACCAATGATGCAACCTACAGTCGCAGCAATAGCCGTGATCACTACCGCAGCCCCAAAGGTAAGTTGAGAGCCTTGAATCAGCCGAGAAAGAATATCTCGACCTAAATCGTCGGTCCCTAGAAAGTACTCAACGGTCCCTGATGGGTTCCATGAAGGAGGAATAAGAAGCTGTGTCGATTGTGCTTGCGGATCATGAGGTGTGATCAAGGGTGAAGCTAGTGTAATCAAAATAATGATAACCAGGCACCACAAACCGAACATTGCAAGGCTGTTAGAGCGAAAACTTCGCCAGAACCGTTGGAACTGAGTCGGGATATGCTCTTCTTGATAAATGTTATTTGTTAGCATACCAACCCTTTCTCTCCAATGGGTTAACCATTGCACCAATTAAGTCTGAAATAATATTTGCGGTTAACACAAACGTCGCGACCACCATAACACCGGCCTGTATAGACGTATAATCTTGATTGGATAATGCATCAAGTAACCATCGGCCGATTCCTGGCCAGTTAAAAATGGTCTCAGTAATAATCGCCAGGGTGAGCATACTAGAGAGTTGGACACCAATTTTTGGGATGATGGGCGGAATGGCGTTTCTCATTACGTGCTGGGTAATGATCTCAAGAGTCGTGAGACCTCTTATTCGAGCCGCTCGAATGTAATTTTGTGTCATGACTTCTGCAACAGACGTTCTCATCAATCGAATAACTTGCGTGGTGGGTGCCAATGCCAATACCAAGCAGGGTAATATTAAGTGTTCTAAAACACTTTGAACGGTATGAGCCCGATACTTTCCTTCCGTAAAGAAGGCATCGATCAAAGCAAACCCAGTCACGTGCTCTACCTGGTAAAGAAAATCGTACCGACCCGCAATAGGTAATACTTGATATTCTAAAGAAAACACCATGATCAATAGTAATGCGACCCAAAAAATGGGAGCAGAATAACCCGTCATTGAGGTGAACGAGATAATGCTATCGATCCACTTGCCTTGTTTCATTCCTGCTAGCGTACCGAGTGGAATACCGACAAACATTGAGATGATGAAAGCGATCAAACATAATTCAATGGTCGCAGGGAAAACGATGATGAGCTCATCAATGATAGGTACTCCATTATTATTGACCCCAAAGTTAAGCTGAGAAAGCTCGACAAGATAGCTTAACCAGCCACTCCAGAAATCAAGATGTGCCCACGGAGATAGGGCGTCAAGGCGAACAATATTGAATCCAATGAGCGTAAGCAGCAATAGAGTAATAAAAAACAGATTCAGACGACGAAGCGTATATAAAAACATTACTGACTCCGTTCTACTAAGTTAAATGGGGGCAAATTAAAGGGATTGAATTCTATCCCTTTCAGTGAATTATGGTAAACCTGAAATTGTCTGCCATGGGCAAGTGGAATGACTGGGAATTCATCATTCAAGATATTCTGGGCCTGATAATATAAATTGGTACGATAACGAGGCTTGTCGACTTCCAGTGCTAAATCGAGTAGAAAATCAAAATCTGAGTTACACCACATGGAGATATTAAGCCCCGCTCTTTCAGAATCACAGGAGAGTAGAGGCCTAAAGAAGTTGTCTGGGTCCCCAGTCGCACCAAGCCAACCGGTTAAAAATAAGTCGATATTATCCCTGTTGTTTGCGTCGCTACGACTCAATCTGTCCTCAGTAATAAGATGAAGTGTGATTCCAACATCAGCAAAATTAGCTTGGATTAGCTCGGCAGTTTTGCGAGGGCTCGGGTTGTACGCTTTGCTTTCTAAAGGGATAGACATGGTTAATTCTAAATCAGAGTCATAGCCAGCTTCTCGTAATAAGGCGATCGCGTAATTCCGGTCGTACCGGATTTGTACTTGGTCTTTCTGATACGCCCATGACGTTGGCGGCAGAAGTGTATAGGCTAAGCTGCCGGTACCGTAATAAACCGAATCGAGGATATTTTGGCGGTTGATGGCAAAGCTGAGTGCCTTGCGGACTCTGACATCGGTTAACTCTGGGTGAATGGTATTGACCGCAATATACGCAACATTGATGGCCGGTCTTGCGGTTAAGACCAGTGACTCTTGCTGCTCTATAATAGGAATCTGGCTCGAAAGAGGTGCGTTCAGGACATCGCACTCATTTCGAAGAAGCTTCGCGAAAGTCCCTGTTCCACGGTGAGAAATATCAAACACCACTTGCTGAAGTTTCGCCGGTCCATTCCAATAGGTATTATGTTTACGCAGACGGACCAAGTCATTGACCAGATATTCATCTAGATAAAATGGCCCTGATCCCACTGGTAAGGTATCAATCTGTCGCTTACGGTCGTTTATCTCTAGCTGAGTTGCGTATTCTAAAGAGTGAATAACAGCATGGCTTGTCGCGATGTTAGACAAAAATGTGTTATCAGGGCGACTGAGCGTAAACTTGACTTGATGGGCGGTTAAAGCCTGTACATCGATCAGTAGATTTTGAAAATCAATGCCGGTAAACCAAGGGTACTGGCCATTACCCACGTAATGATAAGAATGACTAGAATCTATAATACGGCGAAAGCTAAATACAACATCATCAGCATTAAGGGTTCTCGTTGGAGTAAACCATTCGGTAGTATGGAACGAAACATCTTCTTTAAGATCGAAAATATATTCGGTACGAGACTTATTCACCGTCCATTGAGTGGCAACACTCGGTACAGGTTGATGCGTTTCTGGGTCGAGCACAACCAGAGTGTCGAAGATTTGCGGGCTGAGTGCTTCAGACGTAATACCGCTATCAACAAGTTGTGGATTGAACGTTTGTAAGCCGCCTTGCCCACAAAAAATAAAGCCACTTTGTCGGATTTTATCGTGATCGATATCTTCACCACAGCCAACCAAAAACAATAGGCTGAAGAATCCAAATGTCAGTTTTGAGAACGCTTTCATAGAAAGAACTTTGTCAGGGTATAAGGCAAAACTAAACCAATATTCATGCCGTCAGATCTCGATAATTTACCATTGTTTGGACATTCAAACCAACTGAAAACAGTTGAATCTATGAGGTTATTGGCCGTTTTGCGCAATCAAGTCGTATTTTCTGACCATGCCTCTTAATTGATGATAGCTCAAGCCCAAAAGCTCAGCGGCTTTTCGTTGGTTAAACTGTGCTTCACTGAGTGCCAGATTAAGTAATGCAATATCTTGTTCTTCTTGCCATGCTTTATAGTTAATTGGAAACACTAACGACTTAAGTTTACTCGGTTCTAGTGATTTATCGTCTGAGTATGGCGATACAGAACCAATATCTTGAGAGTTCAAAAGAAGGGAATCAGGCTGCCCCCCCATTTTACTATCGTTAATATCGTGGTTCACCGTTGTGTTGCCCCAAGCACCACCAAAGGGGTCAAACACTAGAGTATCAATAGGCTCATCAATTCGATTGTGCTGGTAGATAGCTCGTTCAATGACATTTTTGAGTTCTCTGATGTTACCCGGCCAAGTGTATTCCAGAAGTTCACGTATGGCGCTGTGAGAGAAACCAGGGAACAACTCCAGCTCTAATTCTTGACACATTTTTATCGCGTAGTGCTCGGCAAGCAGTGGAATATCTTCAGGACGTTCTCTTAATGGTGGCAAGTGAATAACATCAAATGCGAGCCTGTCGAGAAGATCGGCCCGAAATAGATTTTTCTGTGCGAGCTGAGGCAAGTTTCCATTCGTTGCGCAGATCAAACGAACATTGGCATTCAGTGTTTTTTGACCACCGACTCGTTCATATTGCCCGTATTCAATCACCCTAAGCAGCTTTTCTTGCACAGCTAAAGGGGCAGTGGCGAGCTCATCTAAAAACAGAGTGCCGCCTTCTGCACGTTCAAACCGACCTTGATGACGACCTTTAGCCCCGGTGAAAGCGCCAGATTCATGCCCAAACAGTTCTGAGTCGATTAAGCCATCACTTAATGTGGCGCAGTTAAGGGAAACAAGGGTATTTTCCCAGCGTTTGGATAGGTAATGAAGCCGCTGAGCGATCAGTTCTTTCCCCGTGCCACGCTCGCCAATAATGAGGACGGGCCGTTCAATAGGCGCCAAACGAGAGACTTTATCTAATACTGAGAGAAAGGCAGGGGATTCACCGATCAAGTTTTGGCGCATGATGTCGACTCCATGTTAAGAACGAACTGGTTAAAAATACCAATAGTAGGTTAATTTCATCATAACACAGAGTGATGGATAATGACGGATAATATAAGTATATGATTATAAACAGTTAAAAATTGGCATGCATTTTGATTATCTCTTTTCATACATCAAGAATGTCAGCGCATATACCGCGCATCGTTACCGTTAATTAGGAGATATATCATGGGTGTTTTTTCTCGTTTTGCAGATATCGTAAACTCAAATATTAGTTCTCTACTCGATAAGGCAGAGGATCCAGAAAAGATGATTCGTCTTATCATACAGGAAATGGAAGACACACTGGTTGAAGTAAGAACTAACTCCGCTAAAGCGTTGGCCGATAAAAAAGATCTGAGCCGCAAAATAGAATCAATGGAAGACCAAATTGAAGGTTGGCAGCAAAAAGCAACACTCGCCATTACCAAGCAGCGCGAAGAGTTAGCGAGAGCCGCATTGATCGAGAAGCAAAAACTCATCGAGGTACTCAAAGGGCTGCAGGCTGAAAACGTATTGGTGGAAGATACGATTGAAAAGCTTAGCGGTGAGGTCAGTAAATTAGAGAGCAAGATTATTGAAACGCGAGCCAAGCAACAAACACTGGCGATTCGAAACCAAACAGCAACAAGCCGACGTGATGTCCAAAAGCATCTTCATACTAGTCGTACTCATGAAGCTATGGCAAAGTTTGAGCAGTATTCTCGTAAAGTGGATGAACTGGAAGCAGAAGCGGATGTCTATGCCAAGAGTGGTAATGCGAAATCCTTAGATCAGGAATTTGCCGAGCTCCAAGCGCAAGATGAAATTGAACAAGAGCTGGCGAAACTAAAACAGCAAATGAAAGATAAAGGATAGGAGAGTTCTATGTCATCGTTTTTGATCGCTGGGCCATTGATGGTTTTCTTAATCTTTGTGGCTCCCTTATGGCTATTTTTACATTATCGAGCAAAACGTCATTCCGGTAATGGGTTATCCAAAGAAGATAACCAACGAATCCAGCATTTGTCAGAGCAAGCAGAAAAGCTTCAATCTAGAGTGGTGACGTTAGAGAGAATTCTAGATGCTGAATCCCCTAATTGGAGATCATCTTATGACTAAGCGCGAACTCTACAGAGATGTTCAAAATAGTAAACTGACCGGCGTTTGTGCCGGTTTAGCGAACTACTTTAGTGTCGAGGTTTGGTTGATTCGAATCTTAGTCATATCAGCGGCATTGCTTGGCGCTGGATTTCTGGTTCTCCTGGCTTATGTCGCGATGACACTGATGATAGAAAAACAGCCGGTGAATTACTCTCAAGACATCAAAACTCAACAAGAGCACAAGCTAAAAAGTAAGCCTTGGCAACAAGGTAAGAGCGCCAGTGAACTGCTAAAAACGTTAGAAAATGATTTTGATACATTGGGAGGGAAACTAGGAAAAATGGAAGCGTACGTCACCTCTGATGCATTTAAAGTCAACCGCGAATTTAAAAATCTGTAATCAGTAATGAGAGTGGTATCAAATACCACTCTCTATTCATTTAATTTCAATGAATTAACCGATTATTCACTGGTATCCATTAGGGTATTCAACTATCTTTGTAACTAAATGATTCTGTTGGATGCTACCCATGGCAAAGTATATTTATCTCATTGTCTTTAGCGCAATCTTAAGTGGTTGTGGTAAAGATCTTCCTCCTGTACCTGAGCCGGAATCACGGCCTGCAAAATTATTCACTGTATCGGTTGGTAATAGCCAGTTTGAACGCACCTTCCCCGCGACAACCGAAGCGGGTGACAAAGCGATATTGACTTTTAGGGTTGCGGGCCAACTGCAGTCGATTGATGTAACAGCCGGACAAAATGTCAAAAAAGGTGAGCAGTTAGCCTCTTTAAATCCTGATGAATATGCCTTACTGGCCAAGCAAGCCCAAGCCAATTTTATGTTGGCTGATGTGCAGTTTGAACGTTATAAAAAGTTGCATATTGATAAAGTAGTGTCAGAACAAGACTTTGACCAAGCTAAAGCGAATCACAATTCTGCGCGAGCTATCCTCTCTCAAGCGAAAGCAAATCTTAGATACACCAAACTGATCGCACCTTATGACGGCACCATTTCACTCTCCCCCGCTCAAAACTTTGAATTTGTGAGTGAGAAAACAGGGGTAATGAACATTCAAACGAACCAGTTGCTGAAAGTGGTGTATCAGTTACCTGATCATCTGTTGAACCGTTTTTCTCAAGATCTTAACCCTAATGTCACCATGACGTTTGATGCTTTTCCCGATACGAGTTATCCGCTTCTCTTTCAAGAAATAGACACAGAAGCAGACCGAAACACGGGCGCCTATAAAGTGACGATGGTTATGGAACGGCCAAAAGATATCGGTATCCTTCCTGGAATGGCAGGCAGTGTCCGCGCCATCGTTGATGCTGGTCAAACTACTCGAATCCCATCATCTGCGCTCTTTGAAGAAGATGGAAAAACACGAGTATGGCGTGTGACACCATCGGGTCTCACAGAGAAAGCGACGGTTGAAGTTAATGATAAGCGAGAAGTACTCTCTGGCCTAAATGATGGTGATCAAATCATCGTATCTGGCGTGAGTGGCATTGAAAGTGGCATCAAAGTCCGAGAGTGGGTTAAGGAGAGAGGGCTGTAATGATGAAACAATGGAAATCAGTTAGTTTGTTCGCATTCAGTATCGTTTTGGCAGGATGTAAAGAGGACGTCGTAAAGACTGAAATGGTTCCTCTTAATGTTCGGGTTGCTGACCTATCGATTTCTGAAGCCAGAGAATCGCTTTACTTTCCTGCTGTGGCAAATGCGGCAGAGCGCTCCCATTTGAGCTTTCGAGTATCAGGCGAAATCAGCCAATTAAGCGTAAAAGAAGGGGACCGAGTTAAGAAAGGGCAATTGATAGCCAAGCTAGATCCTACCGATTATCAGCTTGATGTCGACAACGCCCAGGCACGATTTACCGTTGTGAACAATCAGTTTAATCGTTCCAAACCCCTCGTTAACAAAGGGCTTTTAGCTAAGTCACAATTTGATGAGATTGCGGCGCAAAGACAAATAGCCTTGGCCGAATTAGAGCTAGCGAAATTAAGACTGTCGTTTACTCAGCTTAAAGCCCCGGTTGATGGAATTATTTCTCGAGTCAATACTGACCAGTTTGAAAATGTTCAAGTCGGGCAGTACATCGTTAACATACACAGTGTAGAAACGGTCGAGATACTCATACAGCTACCAGATAGGCTTCATGTCAACTCGCCAACTCACCAGGCCGTGGATACGATTCAAACCATCGTCAGAGTGCCGAGTGGTAATGAATATGAGGCATCAGTAAAAGAATTTACTACCGAACCGGATCCGGCAACAGGTACATTCACTGCAACATTGTCTATGCCAATGCCAGAAAGCGAATATATCCTCGATGGTATGGCCGTTGAAGTCACGGCCACAGGGGAAAGCCTCGGGCATAGTATCAGCGTCGGGGCTTATGTCCCAGTAGAAGCGATCTTTAATGGTGATGGTGATGGCTTAGAAAGAGACAACAAATACGTGTGGGTTTTACAAAGCGACAACACAGTAACGAAACGAAAAGTCACATTAGGCAAAGCATCGCAAAACTCATTTAAAGTACTCGATGGGTTAGACACAACTAACGTCGTCGTTGTTGCAGGACTTTCTAAATTGCGAGAGGGAATGAAAGTGAACGTGATTTCAGAGGTAGCATTTAATGAGTGATTTGAAGCAAGTGATACCCGATCAAACGAATGAAGAAGAGAAAGGAATCGCGGTTTATTTTATTAAAAATAAAGTAATCAGCTGGATGATTTCACTGATCTTTTTGATTGGAGGCGTGTCTGCCTTTTTTGGGTTAGGTCGTCTTGAAGATCCAGCCTTTACGATCAAAGACGCGATGGTCGTGACCCAGTATGCAGGTGCGACTCCTCAGCAAGTCGAAGAAGAGGTGACTTATCCCTTAGAAAAAGCCATTCAACAGCTTACTTATGTGGATGAAGTCAATTCGATTTCCAGCCGAGGGTTGTCACAAATAACGGTGACGATGAAGAACAATTATGGTCCTGATGACTTACCGCAGATCTGGGATGAGTTGCGTCGAAAGGTCAATGATCTGCAAGGGTCATTGCCTCCTGGAGTGGGGGCTCCTAAGGTCATCGATGACTTTGGTGACGTTTACGGTATTTTGCTCGCGGTTACTGGGGATGGGTACGGTTATAAAGAGCTGCTGGATTATGTTGATTACCTAAGACGTGAGCTGGAGTTAGTTGATGGCGTGAGCAAAATTTCCGTCTCTGGGCAACAGCAAGAGCAGGTATTCATTGAAATATCGATGACGCGAATGAGTAGCCTTGGTTTGGCGCCGGCAACGGTATTCAACTTACTTTCAACACAGAACGTAGTGTCAGACGCGGGTGCAATAAGAATCGGCGATGAATACATTCGAATTCATCCAACGGGCGAGTTCGAAAATGTCGATCAACTCGGTGATTTAATCATTAACGAAAACGGTGCTTCAGGGCTGATTTATCTGCGAGATGTTGCCAAAATCACCCGTGGTTATCAGGAAGTACCAAGCAATATTATTAACTATAACGGCGATGTTGCTCTCAATATCGGCGTTTCTTTTGCAACCGGTGTTAACGTGGTTGAAGTTGGTGAACGGTTTGATCGCCGCTTAGCCGAGTTAAAGTACCAGCAGCCAGTTGGCGTGCAGATCGCAGAGATATACAGTCAGCCGAAAGAAGTGGATAAATCGGTCAGTGGATTTGTTGTCAGTCTTGGTCAAGCGGTTGCGATCGTCATTATCGTGCTACTGTTTTTCATGGGCTTAAGATCGGGGTTATTGATTGGTCTGATTCTCTTGTTGACCGTTTTGGGCACCTTTATCTTCATGCAGTATTTCAAGATCGATTTGCAACGTATCTCATTGGGTGCGTTGGTGATTGCACTAGGGATGTTGGTGGACAATGCCATTGTGGTGGTTGAAGGGATACTCATAGGCACCCAAAAAGGGCGGACCCGCACCCAAGCCGCTACGGATATTGTCACACAGACGAAATGGCCACTACTCGGTGCTACTATTATCGCGGTGACGGCCTTTGCGCCGATTGGGCTCTCTGAAGATGCCACGGGCGAATATTGTGGCACTTTGTTTACCGTGTTATTGATTTCGTTAATGCTCAGTTGGTTTACCGCTATTTCACTGACGCCATTCTTTGCTGATATGTTTTTCAAAGGACAAAAACTACCAGAGGGCGATGAGGCCAGTGATCCATACAATGGGGTTGTGTTTGTCGCATACAAAAACTTCCTCGAGTTTTGTATGAATCGCGCTTGGTTAACTGTGATCGTATTGGTTGTTGGTCTTGGTGTGAGTCTTTATGGTTTCACCATGGTGAAGCAATCCTTCTTCCCTTCATCAACTACTCCGATGTTTCAAGCTGATATCTGGTTACCTGAAGGTACAGATATACGCGCCACCAATACCAAACTCAAGGTTTTAGAGTCTTGGTTATCAGAGCAAGATCATGTTGAACATGTCACGACGACAGCGGGTAAAGGTTTACAGCGTTTCATGCTGACTTATGCACCAGAGAAAAGTTATGCAGGTTATGGAGAAATCACCACTCGGGTGGATGATTATCAAGCCTTGCACAATCTCATGGAAGCGTTCCGTCAGTATGTAGAGTCGGATTTCCCAGAAATCAATTATAAGCTTAAGCAGATAGAACTTGGTCCTGGTGGCGGTGCGAAAATTGAAGCGAGAATTGTGGGGTCAGATCCGACTGTTCTAAGAGGGCTGGCGGCGCAGGTTTCAGAGATTATCTCAGCGGATCCAAATGCGACCAATGTACGTCATGATTGGCGTGAGCGAACAAAAGTCCTAGAGCCTCAATTTAACGAAAGCCAAGCTCGACGTTACGGTATCACAAAGTCGGATGTTGACGATTTCTTGTCTATGTCGTTTTCAGGTAAATCTGTTGGAGTCTATCGAGATGGCACAACGCTAATGCCCATCGTGACCCGATTACCGGAAGATGAACGAGTTGATATTCGTAATATTGAAGGCATGAAAATGTGGAGCCCTGTACTCAGCGAGTACATTCCTTTACAGCAAATCACACTTGGGTACGAGCTGCGTTGGGAAGACCCTATTATCGTTCGCAAAGACCGAAAACGAGTGCTTACCATCATGGCAGATCCGGACATCCTAGGTGAGGAAACGGCGTCTACGTTACAAAAAAGATTAATGCCACAAATCGAAGCGATAGATATGCCTTCAGGGTATTTTCTAGAGTGGGGAGGGGAGTATGAATCTTCTCGTGATGCGCAAGAGTCATTATTTACCACAATGCCATTGGGCTACTTGTTTATGTTCCTTATCACGGTCTTCCTGTTTAACTCAGTGAAAGAGCCGCTGATTGTTTGGCTTACCGTACCGTTAGCGATCATAGGGGTAACAACGGGATTGCTTGCCTTGAATACGCCTTTTGGTTTCATGGCTCTGCTTGGGTTCTTGAGTCTGTCGGGTATGCTATTAAAAAACGGGATTGTATTGCTGGATCAAATCGAGATAGAAATGCAAACAGGGAAGGAGCCTTACATTGCTGTTGTGGATGCGGCGCTCAGTCGTGTACGGCCTGTATGTATGGCTGCGGTAACGACGATCTTGGGCATGGTTCCACTGTTGCCAGATATCTTCTTTAAACCGATGGCAGTAACGATTATGTTTGGCCTAGGGTTTGCAACTGTATTGACGCTTATTGTGGTCCCAGTATTATACCGACTCTTTCACAGGCTCAAAATACCGAACAAGATTTAACGGTGACGGATGGGTGTGTTGATTACCGCTAGGAAAGAGATATAAACACGCAATGCCTCAGATACTTCACAGGGGCATTGTTTTATACCAATTGTAGTAAATAACGGTTCACCCTAGCTGGTAAAAAGACTCGATAACTGCGTTAGAATTTTTGATTG
>NZ_AJYQ02000098.1 GCF_000287055.2 Vibrio genomosp. F10 str. ZF-129
ACGGTACTGCGCATCTTGCTTGTCGAACGCGTCAGTTGCAGGCATAGAGACTACGCGCACTGCTTTACCTTCAGCGGTTAGTTGCGCAGCTGCTTCAACCGCAAGCTCAACTTCTGAACCGGTAGCAATGATGATGAGTTCTGGCTTGCCAGCACAATCTTTCAGGATGTAACCACCCTTAGCGATGTTAGCGACTTGCTCAGCGTTACGATCTTGTTGTGCAAGGTTTTGACGAGAGAAAATTAAAGATGATGGACCATCTTTACGCTCGATTGCCAGTTTCCAAGCAACCGCAGACTCAACTTGGTCACATGGACGCCATGTGCTCATGTTAGGAGTCAAACGTAGAGAAGCGATCTGCTCTACCGGTTGGTGAGTAGGACCATCTTCGCCTAGGCCGATAGAATCGTGCGTGTAAACTTGGATGTTCTGCACTTTCATCAGAGCCGCCATACGCATCGCGTTACGCGCGTATTCCATGAACATTAGGAAGGTTGCGCCGTAGGGTACGAAACCACCGTGCAGAGCGATACCGTTCATGATCGCCGTCATGCCGAATTCACGTACACCGTAGTGGATGTAGTTACCAGAGAAGTCATCCGCCGTCAGAGACTTAGAACCCGACCACATAGTTAGGTTGGAAGGCGCTAAATCCGCAGAGCCTCCCATAAATTCAGGTAGCATAGCACCGAACGCTTCTAATGCATTTTGAGATGCTTTACGTGATGCGATATTGGCTGGGTTAGCTTGAAGATCAGCAATGATTGCGTTTGCTTTCTCTTCCCACTGCGCTGGAAGCTCGCCGTTAGTACGACGTTTAAATTCTGCCGCCAACTCTGGGTATGCTGCTGCGTATGCGTCAAACTTAGCATTCCAAGCCGCTTCTTTGGCTGCGCCTGCTTCTTTCGCATCCCATTCTGCTGCGATATCCGCTGGGATTTCGAAAGGACCGTGATTCCAGCCAAGGAATTCACGTGCTGCTGCAATCTCTTCGTGGCCAAGTGGTGCACCGTGACAATCGTGAGAACCCGCTTTGTTTGGCGAACCAAAACCAATGATAGTTTTAGTACAGATAAGTGTCGGACGACCTGTTTCTGCTTTCGCCGCTTCAATAGCTGCGTTAATTGCTTCAGGATCGTGACCGTCTACTGCTGGAATGACATGCCAACCGTACGCTTCAAAACGCTTAGGGGTATCGTCAGAGAACCAACCTTCCACTTCGCCATCGATAGAAATACCGTTGTCATCCCAAAAAGCAACCAGCTTACCAAGACCAAGGGTACCCGCCAAAGAACAAGCTTCGTGTGAGATACCTTCCATCAGACAGCCATCACCCATGAATGCATAGGTAAAATGGTCAACGATGTCGTGACCTTCTTTGTTGAATTGCGCCGCCAGTGCTTTTTCAGCCATCGCCATACCAACAGCGTTAGTGATGCCTTGACCTAGAGGCCCCGTCGTTGTCTCGATACCAGGAGCGTAACCGTATTCTGGGTGGCCAGGTGTCTTAGAGTGAAGTTGGCGGAAGTTTTTCAAGTCTTCAATTGAAAGCTCGTAACCGGCTAGGTGAAGCAGAGAGTAAATCAGCATTGAACCGTGGCCGTTTGAAAGAATAAAACGGTCGCGATCTGCCCACTCTGGGTTTTGTGGGTTGTGGTTCAAGTGACCACGCCAAAGAACTTCAGCGATGTCAGCCATACCCATAGGTGCGCCTGGGTGGCCTGAATTTGCTTGTTGAACACCATCCATACTAAGTGCGCGGATTGCATTGGCTAGATCTTTACGAGAAGGCATGTCTGCTCCTGAGTGCGTAAGCGATTTAAAAAATAATAGAATCTGAATTATTCGTTGAATTCAGGCGCCATATTCTCTCAAAGCCCCCTTGCTACTGCAAACGTTTTACTGGAGATTTCGCTCAAATTTACAACTATTTTCACAACGGCATACATTCACCGAATCAAAGAGCAATATTCAGACGCAAACGTTTAGTTATGATATATCCAAAAAAGAACTTGTAATTCACTCGTTCAAAATTAGAATAGACGTCTAGATGTAGAAACACCTACAATTATTTATCCAACATTATTGTGGTGAATGCTAACGTTCATCATCAACAATCAAATTAGTGGAGCTCTCATGGCTAAGCACCTATTTACTTCTGAGTCTGTTTCAGAAGGTCATCCAGATAAAATTGCAGATCAAATTTCTGATGCTGTTCTTGATGCCATCATTGAACAAGATCCAAAAGCCCGCGTCGCCTGTGAGACTTATGTAAAAACTGGCATGGTGATGGTTGGCGGTGAAATCACAACGTCAGCTTGGGTTGATATCGAAGAGATTACTCGCCAAACCGTTCGTGAAATTGGCTACGTTCATTCAGACATGGGCTTTGATGCCGATTCTTGTGCCGTACTCAATACGATCGGTAAGCAATCACCAGACATCAACCAAGGCGTTGATAAAGCCGACCCGAAAGAACAAGGCGCTGGCGACCAAGGCATCATGTTTGGTTACGCGACGAACGAAACGCCAATTCTAATGCCAGCTCCAATCACTTACTCTCACCTTCTTGTTAAGAAACAAGCGGAAGTACGTAAGAGCGGCAAGCTTGATTTCCTTCGCCCAGATGCGAAATCTCAAGTTACTTTCCAGTACGACCAAGGCAAGATTGTCGGTATCGATGCAGTTGTTCTTTCAACTCAGCACAGCGATTCAGTCTCTACTCCAGACCTTCGTGAAGCGGTAATGGAAGAGATCATTAAGCCAGTATTACCTTCTGAGTGGATCAACAAAGAAACTAAATTTTTCATCAACCCGACAGGCCGTTTCGTAATCGGTGGCCCAATGGGTGACTGTGGTCTAACAGGTCGTAAGATCATCGTTGACACCTACGGCGGCGCAGCTCGTCACGGTGGTGGGGCATTCTCTGGTAAAGATCCATCGAAAGTTGACCGTTCTGCAGCTTACGCGGCTCGCTATGTTGCGAAAAACATCGTTGCAGCTGGTATGGCTGACCGTTGTGAGATTCAATTGTCTTACGCAATCGGTGTTGCCGATCCAACGTCTATCATGGTTGAAACGTTTGGTACTGAAAAAGTATCACCAGAGATCATTGTTGAAGCGGTTCGCCAAAACTTCGACCTTCGTCCATACGGCCTACAAGAAATGCTGAACCTTCTTCAGCCAATCTACAAGCAAACTGCTGCTTATGGTCACTTTGGTCGTGAAGAGTTCCCTTGGGAAGCGACAGATAAAGCAGACCTACTGCGTGAATTTGCAGGAATTAAATAAGCTGTTATGACATAGACAGTTTAACCGCAACACACGTTAAGCCCTTGCATTTTTGCAGGGGCTTTTTATTTTTGGCTAAAAATTCATCAAATAATTTGTGTTTTTTTCTATTCACACCAATAGTTAATAGAGTGTTAAATGTACTCTCTTGGTCGAAGCTCTTTATCGAAGTTTTATATCGACTATCGACGCTTTATATTGAATCGGGCAAGTGAGTCACTCCAACACCGTCAGTCGGCCACCAAGGTCATTTACGATTCATGAGAATAGATCAAGGAGGGTGTATGCCTCGTACGGTGAACCCAACAGATTTTGAACCAAAAGATAACAAAATTCCTGACAGCGAATATGCTCGAACTCTACCCTGTAACCAGCTAAGCGTTTCAGCACCCTTTCATTGGCTATCACTCGGGCTTCATGATTTTATACGAATGCCTCTCATAAGTATGTTCTACGGCGTCTGCTTTATGGCTGCTGCTATAGGGATTGTATTGCTAGTACAATGGCAAGGTACGCACCTTGTCGTCATGCCAAGCCTGATTGTGTATATGCTGATTGGGCCTTTCCTTGCTCTCGGAATGTACGATGCCAGTTGGGAGAGAGAAAAAGGCCACAAGCCAAGTCTGATACACTCTATGAAAGCGATCACTAGAAACTCGACTTCACAGTGGGCGTTTACCGTTTTACTCACCGTGGCCATGATATTCTGGATGCGTGTTGCTGCTTTGATTCACGCTCTCTACCCGGCAGTACAAGGGGCTTCACTGACTGAATTTGCGCCATTTTTAATCATTGGTTCAATGGCTGGTTTTGTCTTTGCGGTGATCATCTTCAGTATTTCCGCCTTTTCTATCCCATTAATGATGGAGAAACGAGTGGATGTCATGACCGCAGTTTTCTCGAGTTTTAATGCTGTCAAAAGTAATATACCCGCGATGATCGTTTGGGCTCTAGTGATTACGGGTGGGATCCTCATCGGCTTTGCCACTTTTGGTATTGGGATGTTTTTCACTATGCCTATTCTAGGTTACGCGACATGGCATGGTTATCATGAAACCATCAAAAAGAAACATAACATCTAGCCTAGGTATTAATTAACCTTGTTTTCAAAATATGGCTTTCAAAACATGTTTTTTAAAATACGGCTTTCATAGCATGACTTACATAATAAAATTTAATGTTATTATCTTAGCCTCAGCTTTCATGCAGGGGCTTTTTATCATCCAAAGCATCATTAACAGAGCTTCACCAACAATACCAATTATGAACGTGCGTTATTTCAAGGAAAGACAGTGGAAGATTTTGAACTTCATTACCGTGCCCAAGCCAAGTTAAAATCTTGTGTTGACCTCGCCTCCCAATACTTCCAATGCATATTCAAACTTCCAACACTGAGCTATAAGCTTCGTGGTAAAGCGGCAGGAAAAGCTTATCTGCAACTCTGGGAAATCCGTTTAAATCCGGTTCTTTTTGCTGAAAACCCGCAAGCTTTCTTAGATGATGTGATCGCTCATGAAGTGGCTCACCTAGTTACATTCCATCAATTTGGCCGCGTTAGACCGCACGGGAAAGAGTGGCAATCGGTGATGACACAGGTATTTAAATTGAATGCCAACACAACTCATCACTTTTCAGTACGCTCCGTTCAAGGAAAAACCTTTGAATATAACTGTGGCTGCACGCAACATTCACTCTCGATCCGACGCCATAACAAGGTAGTCAGGCAACAAGCCAACTATCGTTGCCAATCTTGCCAGAAAACATTGACCTATTCAGGGCGGTAAGCAAGAGCAGGACATAAATAAAAAATCAGAGAATTAAACGCACAGAATCGAAGCCAACCAAGAAAATAAAAAGAGAAAGCCGACATACAAACCAATGACGACTTTAATCCCTGTGACACCTTGTTTTTTGCCCTAAAAGCATCCATGTTAGGGTCTAACTCTTTCTCTCTTAGGACCTTGTAATGAGAACCCCTCGTATCTTTCACCCACATCCGATTCTACAACTTGGTTTACTTGATTTAGATGACGATGCCGCAGGCCACATCGGACGAGTGTTACGAATGAAAGCGGGGCAAGGTGTAATCCTATTTGATGGCAGTGGCGCAGAGTTTCCTGCCATTATTCATGAGATAAGCAAAAAACGAGTGTCAGTTGAACTCACTGAACGAGTCGAACACAGTAGTGAATCTCCTTTAGATCTTCATCTTGGTCAGGTTATCTCTCGCGGTGACAAGATGGAGTTTACGATTCAAAAATCGGTCGAGTTAGGGGTTAACACCATTACCCCTCTGATTTCTGAGCGCTGCGGTGTCAAACTTGACGCAAAAAGATTTGAAAAAAAATTGGCGCAATGGCAAAAGATCGCCATCAGCGCTTGTGAGCAGTGTGGCCGCAATACGGTTCCGGTTATTCGCCCAATCATGCAACTTGAACAATGGTGCAGCGAGCCCAGTGACGCGTTAAAGCTAAACCTTCATCCTCGTGCAAAATATTCAATAAACACCCTTCCAGAACCCATCAATAAGGTGCGCCTATTGATCGGGCCTGAAGGTGGATTGTCAGCTGAAGAAATCAGCATGACAGAACAATACAAATTTGAAGAGACGCTACTCGGTCCACGTGTTCTTCGTACCGAGACAGCCGCTCTAACCGCAATTACTGCCTTACAAGTCCGTTTTGGCGATCTAGGCTAGGAGAAAACAATGATCAAACTTGGCATCGTAATGGATCCAATTTCATCCATTAATATTAAAAAAGACTCTAGCTTTGCGATGATGCTAGAGGCACAGCGTCGTGGTTATGAAATCCACTATATGGAAATGAATGATCTACACTTAGATCAAGGTGAAGCGATTGCAGACACAAAAGTCGTCGAGCTCAAACAAGATCCAAACGGTTGGTACGAATTTAAATCAGAACAAACCATCAAGTTATCTGAATTAGACGCGGTACTGATGCGTAAAGATCCACCTTTTGATACTGAATATATCTACGCGACCTATATTTTAGAAAGAGCCGAAGAAAAAGGAACATTGATCGTCAACAAGCCACAAAGCTTACGTGACTGCAATGAAAAGCTCTTTACCGCGTGGTTCCCTGATCTCACACCAACAACCATTGTGACGCGAAAAGCAGAAAAGATTAAACAGTTCCAACAGCAACACGGCGATATTATTTTAAAACCATTAGATGGCATGGGTGGTGCCTCAATATTTCGTGTAAAGGAAGGCGATCCAAACGTATCCGTAATCATTGAAACATTAACTAACCACGGTCAAAACTACGCAATGGCGCAAACCTTTGTTCCCGACATCAGCAATGGTGATAAGCGTATTCTTGTCGTTGACGGTGAACCTATGCCTTACTGCCTAGCGCGCATTCCTGCCAAAGGGGAAACACGAGGCAACCTAGCGGCAGGCGGTACTGGCGAAGCTCGCCCGCTTAGTGAAACAGACTGGGCTATCGCACGAGCCGTTGCTCCTTCACTCAAAGAGAAGGGCTTAATCTTTGTCGGACTTGATGTTATCGGTGACAAGCTAACTGAAATTAACGTAACCAGCCCTACTTGTATCCGTGAGATTGAAGCTGCTTTTGATATTTCGGTAACAGGTAAATTAATGGACGCAATCGAGCGACGTTTAAAAGCCTGATATTGAGACGTCTAATGATATTTGGGCAGTTTTTCTGCCCACATCCTGATTGGAGTTGTTATGAATCTAACAAATCACTTCTTAGTTGCGATGCCTGGAATGGAAGATCCCTATTTCAAGGACCGAGTCATCTATCTTTGTGAACATAATCAAGACGGTGCTATGGGATTAGTGATCAATGCGCCGATTGATATTACTGTTGGTACCATGCTGAAAAAAGTGGATGTCGAGTCGAGCAAGCCTCAGATCCACACAGACAGTTTAGATAAGCCGGTTCTCAATGGCGGTCCCGTTTCTGAAGATCGCGGATTCATCCTCCACCAACCCAAGGATGAATATGAATCCAGCATTCAAATGACCGATCAAATTTCCGTCACCACCTCTAAGGATATCTTAGCGGTATTAGGAACAGAGGCTGAACCAAGCAGCTACGTTATCGCTTTAGGTTACTCTGGTTGGGAAGCTGGGCAGTTAGAAACTGAATTAGCAGAGAACACCTGGCTCACGATTGAAGCCGATCCCGATGTAATCTTTAATACTCCCATCCATGAACGCTGGCGAAAAGCAGTCCAGATGCTGGGAATAGATGCAGCGCAGCTATCCACACAAGCGGGACACGCTTAATCTCCCCCGCTTGAACCTTTTGAACTCTTTGCCAAATCATACCGTTGTATGTAGATAAAGAAGCGATGGTCAGTTGAATACAGGCTATCTCTATTACCGGCTAACGATTACATTCATTTTGGAATAAGAAATGTCTCGCACAATAATGGCGTTTGACTACGGTACAAAAAGTATTGGTAGTGCAATTGGCCAAGATATTACAGGTACTGCCTCTCCTTTAAAGGCATTTAAAGCAAAAGATGGGATCCCACAGTGGGATGACATTGAAAAACTGATTAAAGAGTGGCAGCCCGATCTCATCATCGTAGGGCTACCCACAGATTTGCACGGAAAGGATTTGGCGACCATTACCCCCAGAGCCAAAAAGTTTGCCAATCGTTTGTTTGGCCGATATGGCATTCCCGTTGAACTGCACGATGAACGCCTTTCTACAACAGAAGCTCGATCTGACTTGTTTAATATGGGCGGGTATAAAGCGCTCAGCAAAGGCAATGTGGATTGCCAATCTGCAGTGGTGATTTTAGAGAGTTGGTTTGAGTCTCAGTGGGGCGAATAACTCAGCGATAAAAACTCGGTTAGCGATTGATATTACTTACGCTTCTATTGCTTATCAGAACGTGCTTATTAGAGCGCTTAGAAACTTCTGAATATAAAAGCTAACCAACTCTTGCACTTAATCCATATCTATTTTAACGTTCTGCAACGTGCCGGTATCGAAGCTTTCCCCACGTTGAGTTTTCAACATCAATCTCAGATCATTGGCAGAATCAGCGCTGTGGAGTGCATCCTGCTCGCTGATCTTTCCATCAACCACCAACTGGTAGAGAGCTTGATCAAACGTCTGCATTCCGATCTCTTTCGACTTCGCCATCGTTGTTTTTAGTTCATGAAGATCACCACGGCGAATCAGATCCGACACTCTCGGGCTATTTAAAAGTACTTCAAACACACCATGACGCCCTTGACCATTTTTGTCACGGAT
Source organism: Vibrio genomosp. F10 str. ZF-129 (assembly GCF_000287055.2). Lineage (GTDB taxonomy): Bacteria > Pseudomonadota > Gammaproteobacteria > Enterobacterales > Vibrionaceae > Vibrio. The sequence continues at coordinate 8,553 of NZ_AJYQ02000098.1, forward strand.
CAGCTGCTGTCCAATCACCCCTTTAAGGTTCATTGAAAGATCAAACAAGAATTGCTCTTTTTGCTCTTTGGGGACCAGGTGTAAAATACGTTCCAGTGCTTGATTGGCATTGTTAGCATGCAATGTTGCCATGCATAAATGCCCCGTTTCGGCAAAGGTCATCGCGTATTCCATGGTTTCTCGACTGCGTATCTCACCGATCAAAATCATGTCAGGAGCTTGGCGCAGCGAGTTTTTCAACGCAACTTCGTAACTTTCAGTGTCCAACCCAACCTCACGCTGGGTTACTATGCAGCGTTGGTGCTCATGGACAAACTCGATAGGATCTTCAACGGTAAGAATATGCCCTGTTCGATTCGCGTTGCGGTACCCTGTCATCGCGGCCATCGTGGTTGACTTCCCTGAGCCTGTCGCTCCAACCACCAAAACTAAACCTCGCTTTGCGATTGAAAGGTTTTGCAATACATCGGGCAGTTTCAACTGCTCAAAGGTTGGAATTTGCGTTTCAATACGACGAATTACGGCGCCCGGCAACTCTCGCTGATAAAACGCACTGACCCGAAATCGCCCGATATCTCGCACAATTGCGAAGTTCGCTTCTCGGGTTTGCTTGTATTCTGAAGCGCGCTCTTGCTCCATCATTGCGCCCAGTAATTGCTCAACCTCGGCTTCACTTAACTTGGCACCTTCCGCTCTAAGCTCGCCGTCAACGCGAAACAGGATTGGCGCACCAACGGTAATATAAACATCCGAAGCTTTCTGCGTAATCATGCCTTGCAAACACTGATTCAGTTCCATTTACACTTCTCATTTACACTCGATTATTCATTCCAAATACATTGGCTACTTACAATAGAATCCGTTTGTACAAAAAGGGCTGTTTGTAAAAAGTAGAATGCATGACTGCGTTTGTTTCTATTTAAAAGATCGATGATTCAATTTCGATTTTTTTCGCTACTTCTTGTGGATCAACCAAACCTTTTGCGATCAATTGTTTCGCATTTTGCTCCATGGTTTGCATGCCATGGGCCGCACCGGTTTGAATAATTGAATACATCTGAGCCACTTTGTCTTCTCGAATCAAGTTTCGGATCGCTGGCGTCGCAAGCATTACCTCATGACAGGCTACCCTTCCCCCGCCGACTCGTTTCAATAGTTTCTGCGCAATAACCGCTCTCATTGATTCTGAAAGCATCGAGCGTACCATGTCTTTGTCGCTGCCAGGGAATACATCAATGATTCGGTCGATGGTTTTCGCCGCAGAGCTAGTATGCAGAGTACCGAACACTAGATGCCCCGTTTCAGCCGCTGTTAAGGCGAGACTGATGGTTTCTTGATCTCGAAGCTCACCCACTAAGATCACGTCTGGATCTTCACGCAGTGCAGAACGGAGGGCATTCTTAAAACTATGGGTATCCTTGTGCACTTCGCGTTGATTCACCAAGCACTTGTTGTTCTCATGAACAAATTCAATCGGATCTTCAATGGTTAGAATGTGTTTATTATGATTACGGTTAATGTAATCCACCATCGCTGCTAAGGTTGTTGATTTACCTGAGCCGGTAGGCCCAGTGACGAGCACTAGGCCTTTTTCATAATTTGCTATTTTTTCAAAGATATCAGGGGCTTCAATTTGCTCTAAGGTAGGGATATGCACAGGGATTGTACGAAATACCGCTGAGCTACCACGCGTCTGATTAAACGCATTCACACGGAATCGGCCAACATTCGGCAGTTCAAAAGAAAAATCCACTTCGAGCTTTTCTTCATATTCACTGCGCTGAGCATCGTTCATGATCTCAAAAACCAGTCGATGAACCTCTGCATGGCTAAAAGCAGGAACACCAAGCTTTCTTACTTCACCATCTATCCGTACCATTGGAGGCACCCCTGCAGAAAGGTGTAGATCTGACGCATTATGCTTTACACTAAAATCCAATAACTCTGCAATATCCATTAAATATCCTTAAAAAGTTAGCTATGAGTAGTATTGAACAAAATATTGAACATATCACCTCACAGATAGAAAGCGCACAACAAAAGTGTGGACGACCTCGAGAGTCCGTGCAACTTTTAGCAGTGAGTAAGACTAAGCCTCTTGAAGCCATTCTCGATGCGGCTCAGTGCGGGCAGCGACGGTTTGGTGAAAATTACGTGCAAGAAGGGGTCGATAAAGTGATTCACTTTAATCAATCTCATCCGTCACTCGACCTCGAATGGCATTTTATTGGCCCAATTCAATCCAATAAAACCCGTTTGGTGGCCGAGCATTTTGACTGGGTTCATACCATTGACCGAGCAAAAACAGCACAAAGGCTCAATGATCAACGACCTGACGCTATGGAGCCACTTCAAGTGCTTATTCAGGTCAACACCAGTGGTGAACAAAGTAAGTCTGGGATCAGCGGTGACGAGTTATTTACACTGGCGGAGTTGATTTCTACCCTTCCAAACCTCACGTTAAGAGGAGTGATGTCCATTCCTGCTAATGTGGCTGATTACCAAGCCCAGCGTGCTGAATTTGACAAACTAGCGCTACTAAAGCAACAACTTAGCGAGAAATATAGCCAAATAGATACTTTGTCTATGGGGATGAGTGGGGATATGGAAGCAGCGATCCATGCGGGCAGTACTATGGTACGTATCGGCACTGCCATTTTTGGTGCTAGGGACTACGCCAACAAACCGTAGTCACTTTGCTTTATGCGTTCTTATCATATGCCAACTGGCGACATAAGAACGAAATATATAAAAACGAGAGACAAACGATCGAGTAACTTTGCTGGCTCGCGCCATGAGTTTCGATATCGACAACGGTCATTAACATTTAGGTTAAATAGAATGGAACATAAGAAGATTGCCTTCATTGGTGCAGGGAACATGACTCGCTCAATTATTGCGGGCCTTGTAGCGAGTGGCTACCCAGCGTCTTTAATCACAGCGACCAATCCAAGTCAGCCTAAACTTGATTATCTCAGTGAACAGTGCGGCATTAACACCCAATCAGACAACACTTCGGCCGCAAAAAATGCCGATGTCATTGTCCTGTCGGTGAAGCCCCAGCTCATGGAAACGGTTGGGAAAGAACTCCAAAACATCGACTACAGCAACAAACTTGTCATCTCGATCGCAGCAGGCATTAACGCAGCCCGCCTCAATGAAATGTTTAACACAACGTTAAGGCTTGTTCGTGTTATGCCGAACACGCCTTCTTTAGTTGGTCAGGGCATGAGTGGATTATTTGCCGCTGATGAGGTACAAGAGCAGGATAAAAAATTTGCCGCTGAACTCATGAGTGCGGTGGGTAAGGTATGCTGGGTTGAGCAAGAATCGGGCATTAACAGCGTGATTGCAGCTGCGGGCAGCGCACCGGCTTATTTCTTCCTATTCATGGAAGCGATGCAAGCAGAAGCGATAGCTCAAGGTTTTGACCAAGAAACCGCACGGCTATTGGTTCAGCAATCAGCACTAGGTGCCGCAGCAATGGTAGTGGCCAATCCAGAAACAGAGCTATCAACCTTGCGTGAACAAGTCACCTCAAAAGGCGGTACAACAGCCGAAGCATTGAAAACATTTAATCAGCATCAGCTTTCAAGTATTGTTGCTAAAGCCATGCAATCAGCAGTGGCAAGAGCACAAGAGATGGAAAAAGAATTTTAATTTTACCGTTTGTTTAAACGATTTTACTTTTACTAGTGACGATTATTTTTTGTCGTAAGGACCCATTATGAGCTCAATGAGTTTTTTAATTTCAACGCTGTTTGACCTGTATATCATGGTTGTCTTGCTGCGTATTTGGCTGCAGATTTCTCGCGCCGATTTCTACAATCCGTTTTCCCAGTTCATTGTTAAAGCGACTCAACCTGTGGTCGCTCCGCTGCGCCGAGTGATCCCTTCAATCGGTAGCTTAGACGTTGCAACGGTTTTATTTGCGTACGTTCTTTGTGTACTCAAATTTGTCGCTTTAGTTCTTGTAAGCTCTAGTGGATCATTTGTCTTCAGTGCAGATTTCTTATTCTTAGGCTTATTATCACTGCTTAAAGCCGCCGGAGGTCTACTGTTTTGGGTATTACTGATTCGCGCCATTTTAAGCTGGGTGAGCCAAGGCCGTAGCCCAATCGAGTTTGTATTCCACCAGCTAACAGAGCCAATGCTGGCACCCATTCGCCGTATTTTGCCTGCGATGGGAGGCTTCGACTTAAGCGTTCTCGTTCTCTTTATTGGCCTACAGTTTGCTAATTTCCTAATGGGTGATTTAATCGGTCCTATCTGGCATCAGCTATAATAACCGGTGATCAGCCCAAGTGACGTCAAAGCCATCTTGTGATGGCTTTTTATTTACATCAGAAGTAAGGAAACAAGATGAACCGATGGATACTGATACTCGTAAGCGCCATTCTAGCAAGCCCAGCTTGGGCCGGTCAGTTTACAAAGATAAAGGATGTAGAGGTTCATTACTCGGCCTTTAACTCGACGTTTTTAACAAAGCAGGTAGCAACCAGTTACAAATTAAAACGTAATGGCTATTCCGCTGTTTTAAACATCAGCGTGCTGGATAACTCACTGGTTGGAAAACCCGCCGTCACCGCCAAAGTGTCAGGAACCGCCAGAAACTTACTCGGACAAACTCGTACATTAACGTTTCGCGAAATTAAAGAGGCGAATGCGATCTATTACCTAGCTGAGTTTCCAATCAGCAATGAAGAAACTCTCACCTTCAATTTAGATATTCACGCTGGCAATTCAGGCGCGGGTCCGTTAACGTTCAGCCAAAAATTTTATGTTGAAGAGTAGTTCTCTTCATCCACGATATTCGAGAAAGATATGAAAAAATTAGTACTAGCAACAGGCAACCAAGGCAAAGTTCGTGAAATGGCGGATCTTCTGTCTGATTTTGGTTTTGATGTAGTGGCACAAAATGAATTTAACGTGTCAGATGTAGCAGAAACAGGCACCACCTTTATTGAAAATGCCATCATCAAGGCTCGCCATGCGGCAAAAGAAACAGGCCTCCCTGCAATTGCTGATGATTCCGGGTTAGAAGTAGATTTTCTTCAAGGCGCTCCGGGGGTTTATTCTGCTCGTTATGCTGGCGAAGGCGCAAGCGATCAACAGAATCTAGACAAATTGCTTGATGCATTGAAAGACGTTCCAGAAGCACAAAGAACCGCTCGTTTTCACTGTGTCTTAGTTCTGATGCGCCATGAAAACGATCCCACTCCTGTGGTTTGTCATGGTAAGTGGGAAGGTCATATTCTGACACAAGCGGAAGGCGAAAACGGCTTTGGTTATGACCCGATTTTCTATGTCCCTGAAGAAGGTTGTTCATCAGCATTACTTGAATCATCACGCAAAAAGCAGTTATCGCATCGTGGAAAAGCTCTAAAAAGCTTATTTGCAACCTTAGAAAAGCAGTCATAACGATCATGTTAATCCCTCCAGCACTCAGTCTATATGTGCACATACCCTGGTGTGTGCAAAAGTGCCCTTATTGCGATTTCAATTCTCACGCGCTGAAAGGCAACATTCCAGAAGACGAGTACATCTCAGCCTTGTTAGATGACCTTGATAGCGACATTGAACGTTATCAATTGAATGCAAACCCTCGTCCAATACATTCCATATTTATTGGCGGTGGTACGCCAAGCCTGATCTCCGCCAGTGGCATTAAAACTTTGCTCAATGGGATTGAAGCGCGCATTCCATTTAAGCACGATATTGAGATCACCATGGAAGCTAACCCGGGTACGGTTGAAGTAGAGCGTTTTAAGGGCTACAAGACCGCTGGAGTGACACGAATATCGATTGGTGTTCAAAGCTTTGAACAGGAGAAGCTGGAACGTCTTGGCCGCATTCATGGCCAGCAAGAGGCGGTGGATGCCGCTAAACTCGCTCATCACATCCAGCTAACTAGCTTCAATCTCGATCTAATGCACGGCTTACCCGATCAAAGCATCGATCAGGCACTATCGGATCTCGATAAGGCGATTGAGCTTAATCCTCCGCATCTATCTTGGTATCAACTCACCATTGAACCGAACACCTTGTTTTACTATAAAACGCCAACACTTCCAGATGACGATGATTTGTGGGATATCTTTGAGCAAGGCCACAAGAAACTCAGTGATGCGGGTTATGTTCAATATGAAATTTCGGGCTACAGCAAACCTGAGTTTCAATGTCAGCACAACCTAAATTACTGGCGCTTTGGTGACTATTTAGGGATTGGTTGTGGATCTCACGGTAAACTCAGCTTTGCGGATGGACGCATTGTCCGCACGACAAAAATCAAACACCCAAAGGGGTACTTGTCGGCTTATCAAAATCTTACTAAACCTTATCTGTCCGATGAGAACTGTGTCGATAATGAAGATCGGCCATTCGAGTTCTTTATGAACCGTTTTCGATTGATAGAAGCCTGCCCAAAACAAGACTTTATCAATACCACTGGCTTACCACTGAGTGCGATTAACGACACCATTAATTGGGCATTGGATAAGCAGTATTTGACCGAGACGGAGACTCACTGGCAGATCACGCAAAAAGGGAAACTGTTTCTCAATGATCTGCTTGAAGCCTTTATGGTGGAAGAGTCGTAGCGGTAATACTAGAAAGAAAAAGTAAAAAGCAAAGTAAAAAGGGAAATGAAGAAAGTGGAAGAAAAACCAATTAGGAGACTCGACTCCTTTTCTTTTTCTTCCACATTTTGACTAAAATATTGAGCGGCCAATTCGCCCAGATAATAATTCTAACGCTTGGGTACCCGCTAACGAATTGCCAGATTGATCTAGTTCAGGGGACCATACCGCAATACTCATCTCATTAGGCACGATAGCGACAATGCCTCCGCCAACACCTGATTTCCCAGGCATGCCCACTCGATAAGCAAACTCGCCCGCTCCGTCATAAAGACCACACGTTGCCAGCAGAGCATTCAATTGTTTTGTCTGGGTTGGGGTAATGATTTGTTTACCACTTTGCACCGATACCCCTTTATTAGCTAAATAACTAAACGTCTTCACCAAATCAACGCAGCTCATTTTCAGCGCACAAGAGTGAAAGTAATTATTGAGCACTGGAATGACTTCATTTTCAAAATTACCAAATGAACGCATCAAATAAGCGATGGCAGCATTGCGATCGCTGTGCATCATTTCCGATGCGGCGACGACTTTATCGTACACAATGTGCGTATCACCCGCTAACTGACGCACAAAATCGAGTAAGTGCTGTCTAGGGGCAGACAAACGGCTATGAAGTAAATCAGCCACTACAATGGCACCCGCATTAATAAATGGGTTGCGAGGTATCCCCTGCTCCATTTCAAGTTGAATCATTGAGTTAAATGCTTGCCCAGAAGGCTCTTTACCCACACGCTGCCAGATTTCTTCTGGTTTATACAAAGACATCGCTAGCGTTAAACTGAGTGCCTTAGAAATCGATTGAATAGAAAATGCATCGTCTGCATCGCCAGCCTTTATCACTTCACCTTCTTTGGTATAAACGGCAATCGCCAATTTATCATTGGCTACTTTTGCCAGTGCGGGAATGTAATTAGCGACCTTTCCTTGGCCAATCAAAGGGCGAACTTCTCGTAAAATATCTTCCAAGATCAATGGTGTCGGTTTCATACTGCAATCCAAATAAGAGATTAGCCACAGCATCTGTGAATGAAAAGAGATGCTCTAAGGTCAAAAAAGCCAACATAGATATGCTGGCTCTTACTTCATTGTTTACTCATTGCGAGATGCAACTCGCTATCAACATCAAGCGGTGCGACGATACTTAATATCCCAAACGCCATGACCTAAACGGTGGCCGCGAGCCTCAAACTTGGTCAAAGGACGCTCATCCGGACGCGGAATGTAATCCCCGTCTTTGGCAATATTCTCAAAACCAGGTGCAAGGTTCATAACATCAATCATGTGTTCTGCGTAGTTTTCCCAATCTGTCGCCATATGGAAAATACCCGTTTCCATTTGCAATTTAGCTCGGACCATTTCGGCAAATTCAGCTTTCACAATGCGGCGCTTATGGTGGCGCGCTTTATGCCAAGGGTCAGGGAAGAACAGTTGAAGCGTATGCAGGCTATCGTTTGGAATCATGTGTTCAAACACTTCAACTGCATCATGGCACATCACACGTAAATTAGTAACACCGGCATCACGTGCTGAACCTAAACATGCACCAACACCTGGGCTATGTACTTCAATACCTAAAAAATTCTTTTCCGGCGCATTTTTCGCCATTTCAACCAATGAAGCACCCATACCAAAGCCAATTTCTAGTACAACAGGGTTGTCATTGCCAAACACTTCACTCCAATTAAGTAGCTCAGGGCTATAGTCAATACCCATTGTTGGCCAGCATTCGTTCATCGCATTTTCTTGGCCTTTTGTTAAGCGGCCTTCACGACGAACAAAACTGCGGATCTTTCGAACCAGTTTGCCGTCTTCAGTATATTCGTTAGTGGTCACTTCACTCATTGGTCTTTGCCTGCACATTGATTAATCAAAGCGGGGATTATCCAAAGAATTGCCTCGGGTGCAAGTCTTTATAACGATAAATTCCCACACAAATTGTCTGTTTTACATCCAACCGTAATTGTGGTGCAATTTTACCCCTAATAAAAGTAAAACATCGAGCATGTCGTGACTCCTTTCGCAAACGCCATTTTAGAGTGGTATGACGCCTACGGGCGAAAAAGCCTACCTTGGCAACAAAACAAATCGGCCTACAGTGTTTGGCTATCTGAAATTATGTTGCAGCAAACGCAAGTTGCGACCGTTATTCCTTATTATCAACGGTTTTTAGAACGCTTCCCTACCGTGATTGATTTGGCCAATGCGAAACAAGACGAGGTATTGCATCTCTGGACTGGGCTTGGGTACTACGCCAGAGCACGAAATCTCCATAAAGCGGCGCAAATTGTGGCTACCGAATATCAGGGTGAATTTCCACTCAACATAGAGCAAATGAACGCCCTACCCGGTATTGGCCGCTCAACAGCAGCAGCGATACTTTCTTCAGTATATAAACAACCGCACGCCATATTAGATGGCAATGTCAAACGAACGCTGGCTCGTAGCTTCGCAGTAGAAGGCTGGCCAGGGCAAAAGAAAGTAGAAAATAAATTGTGGGAAATTGCTGAAGCAAACACGCCCGATACGAATGTCGATAAATACAATCAAGCAATGATGGACATGGGTGCCATGGTCTGCACACGCAGCAAGCCTAAGTGCACATTGTGCCCAATTGAAGATTTATGTGTTGCAAACAAACAGGATAGCCCACTCAATTACCCAGGGAAAAAACCCAAAAAAGAGAAGCCAGTTAAAGAAACATGGTTCTTGATTTTGCATTACAAGAATCAAGTTTGGTTAGAGCAGCGCCCACAAAGTGGTATATGGGGTGGTCTTTATTGCTTCCCTGAACATACTAATAACGAATTATCACACCTACTTGATCAGCGTGCGATTCAAGATAAAGACATCGTGAAACAACAAACACTGATCTCATTTAGACACACTTTTAGCCATTATCACCTCGATATCACCCCAATATTGGTCGAGTTGTCGAAACAACCTGAGATGATAATGGAAGGAACGAATAGTCTTTGGTATAACTTGTCTCAACCCGATGAAGTCGGCTTGGCAGCCCCTGTAAAACTGTTACTAGAGAGTCTGCCTCATGAACTTCAATCATCATTAAAAAAGGAATCACTATGAGCCGTACAGTATTTTGTGCTCGTTTAAATAAAGACGCGGAAGGATTGGATTTTCAACTGTATCCAGGAGATTTAGGTAAGCGTATTTTTGACAATATTTCAAAAGAAGCTTGGGCACAGTGGCAAAGTAAACAAACGATGCTGATTAACGAGAAAAAACTCAATATGATGGATCCAGAACACCGGAGCTTGCTGGAAACAGAAATGGTGAATTTTCTTTTTGAAGGTAAAGAAGTTCATATCGAAGGTTATACTCCACCAAGCGCCTAACTCACACAGTGTTATGAGCTAGTAGAAGTTATGGCACAGTTGAAGTTATGGCATAGTTGAGAGCATCAATGATATTTATCGATGCTCTCATTGGCATTTTGGGAAGCAAAATATAAGGACCCTATGAAAAAGTTCGCTTACTTTTTTACAGCAGCGCTCATTAGTTCAACGACACTGACAGGGTGCAGCCGAGAGTTCATTGAAAACATTTACGCCGTAGATTATGAGCCAACCAATCGTTTTGCAACCAATCTCGCCGAGCTTCCAGGTCAATTTGAAAAAGACATCGGAGCATTAGATGCTCTCATCAGCAGCTTTAACGGCAACATAGAGAAACGCTGGGGTAGCCGTGAGGTCAAAGTCGCGGGGAAAAGTAATTATGTAAAATATATTGATAATTATCTAAGCCGCTCTGAGGTTAACTTTGACAAAGGAACGATCATTGTAGAAACGGTATCTCCTACCGATCCCAAAAAGCATCTAAAGAACGCCATTGTTACGACTTTACTCACCCCTGATGACCCTATGAATGTCGATCTGTTTTCTTCTAAGGACATCAAACTTGAAGGTCGACCTTTTCTCTATCGACAAGTGCTCGATCAAGATAAAAAGCCCATTCAATGGTCTTGGAGAGCGAATCAGTTTGCCGACTATCTCATCGCCAACCACCTGAAAGTCAAAGATGTTGATTTCAAGAAAGCCTATTATGTTGAGATCCCGATGGTGGAAGATCAGGTAGAGATCCGCAGCTACAAGTACGCAGATATCGTCCGTCGCGCCTCCAATAAATACGACATTCCAGAAGATCTTATCTACGCGATCATCAAAACAGAGAGCAGCTTTAACCCTTACGCGGTAAGTTGGGCTAACGCTTATGGATTAATGCAGGTCGTCCCCAAAACAGCAGGGCGAGATGTTTTTACCCTGGTTAAGAAAAAATCCGGGGAGCCTTCACCTGAATACCTTTTTGATCCAGAGAAAAATATCGATACGGGTACAGCTTACTTCTATATTCTAAAAAATCGCTACCTCAAGGACGTCAATAACCCTCTGTCTCTCGAATACAGTATGATCTCTGCATACAACGGTGGTGCCGGTGGAGTACTGAACACCTTTAACCGAAGTGATCGTAAGCGAGCAATGCGTGACCTTAACTCGTTACAGCCGAACCAAGTGTATTGGGCTCTGACCAAAAAGCACCCCAATGCCGAAGCTCGACGCTATCTAGAAAAAGTAACGAACTACAAGAAAGAATTTAACGCAGGGAAAATATAAATCACACAATTGCTTAAATCATCAGCAGTTGAACGATTTTTTGCGTTTTTTTATAAAAATCAGTTGACGAAGCAACAGAAAATCCGTTTAATAGCGCTCCGTTGCCCGGATAGCTCAGTCGGTAGAGCA